>CAZUOQ010000019.1:0-32946 GCA_964622195.1 uncultured Methylotenera sp.
ATAAAAATCTAGATACTTTGCACCGTTTCATTTTTGAAAACACCCCGGTTCGCGGCAATATTGTCAACCTGACCAATACCTTTCAACTTGCACTTAACAAGCAGCATTTGCCGGCTGGCTTAAAAATCGCGCTTGGTGAGTTAATGGCTGCAAGTGCCCTGCTCACGGCCACACTGAAGATGAATGGTTCTTTGGTATTGCAGATTCAAAGCCAAGGTGTACTGAAACTGCTGGTTGTGGAATGCACTTCTGACTTTGGCATTCGCGCTACTGCAAAATGGAACGGTGAAATCAATGACAGTCAAAACCTGTTTGATTTGATCGAACACGGCCAGTTTGTGATCACACTGGATCCCAAAGACGGCGGCCAGACTTATCAAGGCATTGTGCCGATCGAAGGCACTGATATCAGCACGATTCTTGAAAACTACATGCTGCGTTCTGAGCAGATTGACACCAAAATATGGCTGGCAAGCGATGGTAAATCGGCGGCTGGCATGCTGTTACAAAAACTACCCGACACGATGAACCAAGTCAGCAGGAGCGAAGAATCGGCTGAACACGATATTGATGCATGGAACCGTGTTGGTCATCTGGCAGACACAATCACCAATGAAGAGCTGCTGAGTTTGGATACCGAGACGCTGCTGCACCGCTTGTTTCATGAAGAAGACGTACGCTTGTTTGAAGCCAGTAACACTAGATTCTTTTGCAGCTGCACCAGAACCAGTGTTGCCAATATGCTGCGTATGCTAGGTCATGATGAAATCAGCGGCATTCTTGAAGAACAAGGCAAAATTGAAGTGAACTGCGATTTCTGCAACACACACTACCAGTTTGATAAAGTGGATGCTGCTCAATTAATGGCAAGCGATGTTGCAGCGCAAAGCAGCAAGGAAATACATTAAACGCCCTATTTGCAGATGTAAGGCAAATATTCTGGCGCAACATTTGTTTTATTAGCACCCATCACAGTCATCGGTTCCGGCGCTTTGGCGTTGCCGCAAACCCAGGTCACCGGGACAATAGGCGACTCTTCTATCACGGCTGGGCGCAACGATAACACCTTGCCTTTAATCACATTATGCGCTTTGTTACCAAAAGTCATATGGATTGCGCCATTTTCCACCAGTACATCACTGACGTAATTATTCACAATCTTGTGATGCTCAGGCAGCCCAGCGGCCTCATTATCGGCCAATAAGGTTTTTTCCTGCTTCCAGCTTGCAGCAATCGGTGTTTTCGCAATATCCGCCAGCGGCAGTGCTGCAACGACCTGCTCTTTAACGATACGCCCCATACTGGAGGGTATGGCTATGGTTGCCAAAATAGCAAAAATCGCGATGACAACCATCATTTCGATTACCGTGAATCCAGACATGCTTTTTCTAAATGAGGAATCAAGCAGTTTTAATTGGTCGGGCATACAAGTAGTCAACTGTTTCAGCATCTAGTGAGTTTGCTTACTGCGTCTGGCGCATGCGTTCAAACAGACAGACCGCCGCAGCCGCGCCTGCATTAAGCGATTCAACTGAAGCTGACGCCATGGGGATGGTGATGGATTTAGTCGCAGCCGCAATCGTTTGCTTACGCAGACCCGCCCCCTCATTACCAATCACAAAAGCGGTTGGCCGGGTTAAATCCTGCGCATACACAGACTCACCGGTCATTGTGGTGGCATAACTATTACCCTGAAAATTTTGTAGCTCATCAAGCAAGTCAGCACGTTCAATAATCGGCAACACAAATTGTGCGCCCTGCCCGCCGCGCAAAGCTTTTGGTGACCAGGCATCGGTACAGCTGGTGCTTAAATAAGCCACCTGCACACCCGCTGCTGCTGCGGTACGCAACATGCTTCCAAGATTACCCGGGTCCTGAATATCTTCGAGCATCAGCACAAATTCCGGCACTTCAGGGGCAACTAGCTGCGGTATTTTAACCAGCGCCAATATACCCGTAGCACTGGCAACCGGCGTCAGTTCGGCAAACATCAGCGTTGGTAGCATCACAGTAGAAACATCAGCCAGCTCCTGAATCAGGCCGGTAGCTTCTACCGTGCTTTTACCTTCAGGAATAATGACTACATCCGGCAAACCGAATGTCGCCATGTAAGACTCGATCAGGTGTACACCATCCAGCAGGGTCTTGCCTTCAGCGCGCCGCTCACGGGCATTATCGGCAAATTTCTTGAGCTGCTTGAAAATCGGGTTATCACGCGAGGTGATGTGTTTAAAAGACATATAACGATTGTTTACAGATTAAAAGCCTAGTTTAACCGAACTTGGCTTGTGAGCGTTACAGGATTGCAGTAAATTACCACTGTAGTAGACGTTAGCCTTTATACAAATTTTAATAATTTCGGGGGTAAATATGTCATTAACAAAACGTTCATTGGCCGAGTTAATCGGTACTTTCTGGTTGGTGCTTGGTGGTTGCGGCAGTGCAGTACTGGCGGCAGGCATTCCTGAGCTGGGTCTGGGATACCTGGGGGTATCGCTCGCTTTCGGCTTAACCATAGTCACGATGGCATATGCCATTGGCCACATTTCCGGCTGCCACTTAAATCCTGCAGTTTCAGTTGGTCTCGTGATGGGGGGACGCTTTAATGCTAAAGACCTGCCCTTTTATGTTGTCGCACAAGTACTCGGTGCAATTTTGGCCGCGACAGTTATTTATGTCATTGCCAGCGGGCAGGCAGGCTTTGCCATTGGCGGCTTTGCAGCGAATGGCTATGGTGAATTATCACCCCATAAATACTCGTTTCAAGCTGCACTTGTCACTGAAGTTGTCATGACGGCCTTATTTCTTTTCATCATCATGGGCGCTACTGATAAACGCGCACCCGCCGGACTTGCCCCGCTTGCCATTGGCTTAACGCTGGCGCTCATCCATATGATCAGCATTCCGGTAACCAACACCTCTGTAAACCCGGCGCGCAGCACAAGCCAGGCTCTGTTTGCAGGCGGCGCTTATATAGACCAGCTATGGCTGTTCTGGCTGGCGCCGATTTTTGGCGGCATTATAGGCGCACTGGTTTACAACCTGGTTGCAGCTGACGACTAAATGTATTAAATCAGCATCTAAATAAACCATCTTATTAAATAACCTGTCATGCCGTGCCTGACACGGCATCCAGAGTCTTTAATTAACAATGCCTAAAGCCACTAGATTCCGACTTACGTCGGAATGACAACAACAGAATAACCATCGAATTATTGAATGAAACAACTATAAAACGCCCATAACTATGTGGGTGTTTTTCTTAGCGCAGCTATAATACTGCCATGGCTAAAAAACTATCTATAGAACGCATTCTGCATAATCAAGGCTTTGGCTCGCGCAAGCTGTGCCGTATTTTAATCATCAATGAAGAAATCACCGTCAATGGCGAACTTTGTGATGACCCTGACGCGACATTTGATACTGAAAAACTGAGTTATACGGTTAAAGGTGAGGCATGGGTTTATCATGAAAAATCCTACCTGATGCTGCATAAGCCGGCTAATTACGAGTGCTCGCACAAAACCCAGCATCACCCTACCATCTACAGCCTGCTGCCGCACCCACTGGTGGAGCGCGGCGTGCAATGCATCGGCCGGCTGGACGAAGATACGACCGGGCTGATTCTGATTTCAGACGATGGCCAGTTCATACACAAAATGAGTTCGCCAAAATGGAAAGTGCCAAAAATATACGAAGTGACCTGCAAGCATCCAGTCAGCGATGAGCAGATCACCCACATTCTGAAGGGCGTACAGCTCATTGATGAAGATGCACCGATAGCAGCACTTTCCTGCGAAAAAATCAGCGACCATGTGATACACATGACGCTGGCTGAAGGCAAATATCATCAGGTAAAACGTATGGTGGCCGCCATCAGCAACCGTGTTGAAGGCTTGAAGCGTATTCAGATCGGACAGCTCAAACTGCCGGACGACCTGAAAGTGGGCGAATGGCGCTGGTTATCGGAAACTGATTTGAACAATCTCAAACCGGTTGAGAACTAGATACCTGGATAATTAGTCAGAAAATTCACGATTCACTTAAGAATAAGCGATCAATTATGTATTTTGCCAAATCACACCTACGCAATCCCGTCATTGTGTTATTTATGTTATTGCTCACATCCTGTATGGGAGTACCAGACAACGTCAAAGTCGTTGATCACGTAGATGCCAATCAGTATCTGGGCACATGGTACGAGATTGCGCGGCTTGACCATAGCTTTGAACGTGGTCTGGTCAACGTAAGCGCAACTTACTCACTGCGCGATGACGGCGGCATCAAGGTGATTAACCGCGGCTTTAATCCTGAAACAAAAAAATGGAAAGAGGCGGAAGGCAAGGCTTACTTTGTTGACCCCAAAAACACGGACGGCAGCTACACCGGTAAGCTCAAAGTATCATTCTTCGGGCCATTTTACGGGGCATACAACATCATTGAACTGGACAAACCCTACTACAACTATGTGATGCTATGCGGCCCTGATAAATCCTACTTCTGGATATTGTCACGCACCCCGCAGCTGCCTTATCCGATCAAACAGCACCTGATTGCAAAAGCCAAAGAACTGGGCTTTGCGACTGACAAACTAATTTATGTCACACAGTCTGCAGAAATTCCGGATTATGAAGCCGGTCGCCACGTAAAGCATTAACCTTATCTCTTAACCACTTTTTAAACTTTCGACCTCATGAACAGGTTTTTTCTCTCAAGCTTGATACTGCTATGCTCAACCTGCGCAAATGCTGACGAATTGATCGGGCGCGTTGTGGATGTTGCATCCGGTGACAGCATCACAATTGTGGATTCATCCAATACCGAGTTTAAAGTGCGGCTCTCTGGTATTGATGCGCCTGAGAAGCAACAGCCTTTTGGCGTGGAATCGAAAAAGTCACTTGCCGATTTGGTTAATGGTAAAGAAGTGACGGTGAACTGGATAAAACGTGATTATCACAAGCGCGTGGTTGGTAAAGTCCTGCTGAACAAGACGGATATCAATCTGGAGCAGGTAAAACGCGGCATGGCGTGGGTTTTTAAGCATTTCATGGACGACCCCTACTCACAGGACCAGGCTGACTATGTAGATGCCCAGGAAGAAGCTGAAAAACGGCATTTGGGATTATGGTCGCAAAGCGACCCTATTCCACCTTGGGAATTCAGGCGTCACGAGTAAGCCTACTGTTATTTAAGCAAACTTTTATTTGACTGGGCTTAACTTGAATCCAGCCTTATTGAGTCTGGCAATAAGTCCGTCCTCACCTGCCAGATGCGAGGCGCCGACCCCTACAAAAAGTTTTTTAGTTTTGGCAGCCTTAAGTACACGTTCAGCCATCAACGCATTACGCTCATCCAATAGCTTCACACGCATACGCTGCCACAAATCTGGCGGCATGCTGCCGCCGGTAATTTCAGCGTTCAATAGCGCCAGCTTCTCGCTATCACCTTTCAGGTAGGCTTGAACCAGTCTTTCATAATCGCGCTCTTTATCCTCAGGCGTCCGCTTCAATACCTCACGCAACATTGCTGTTTGCTCACCCAGACTAATGCTATCCATCACGCCAAAATGTTCAGCGGTACTCTCTATGCCAATCACCTCTTTGCCCAAATCTTCAGCCTGCGCCATGAGCAGATTATCCTGCGCGAATGGCGTTATCGGCCGTGGCACATCAAATATTGCAGCCAATAGCCATGGTTTCATACGTAAAACCACATGACGGTGCATCACATGAAATTCGGCCAGTTCGTATACTTTTTCAAGTTCCGCTTCAGTCAACCTATCTTTAAGACTGCCAGCAGGCATCATCAACACCGAAGCATCATTAGGTGCCAGCGTTTCCATCATGAATGCATCCGAAGATTTGAGTGCACTGATCACCGCAGGCGAAAAATCAGTCACGCGATTATCGTCGGTATGTATGGTGCCAAACAGGTAGATGGTATTTGCGGAAGCGGATTCTGCTTTCCAGAACATGCCGGGGGCTGCCATGGCACTCAAGCAAAATAAAGTGCTGAATAAAGCTGAGAGACTAAGTAGCATCAGTCTCTTTGCCGAATTCTTTAGATTGGAAATCATACAAAGCCTCAAAAATATGGAGTTTATTCCAACAGAAACAAACCTACCTTTTTCAAGACATTAAGCACACAAGAAAAGTTTACGAATACTTACGTTTTTTCTCTGTCGTACGTCTTGGCCTTACCGTACGCTCCAGCTGTTCACCGCGCACGGTGGTCACCGGTTTATTCGATAACGGCTGCCAGGCAGGAATCAGACAGTGCTTGCCGCTGCCTATCAGATCCGGCCTGCCCATACGGATTAAAGCTTCGCGCAGCATCGGCCAGTTGTTCGGGTCATGGTATCGAATGAATGCCTTGTGCAGCTTGCGCACATTACCGGCTTTAGGAATAGGCACACTCTCGGAATCTGCCGTCACTTTACGGAGCGGGTTCTTGCCAGAATGGTACATGGCCGTCGCCATCGCCATCGGCGTCGGGGTGAAGGTCTGCACCTGGTCCAGCTTGAAATCATACTTCTTGAGCCACAGCGCCAGGTTCAGCATGTCTTCATCGGTCGTACCCGGGTGCGCCGCGATAAAGTAAGGAATCAGATACTGCTTCTTGCCTGCCTCAGCGCTGAATCTCTCGAACATGGCCTTGAAATCGTCATAGGCATCCATGCCCGGCTTCATCATCTTGCTTAATACATTCTCTTCGCTGTGCTCAGGCGCAATTTTAAGGTATCCACCCACATGGTGCTGCACCAGTTCTTTCACATATTCCGGTGACTTTACTGCCAAGTCGTAACGTACGCCGCTACCGATGAGAATTTTCTTCACGCCTTTGATGGCGCGCGCTTTTCGGTAAAGCTGAATCAGTGCGCTATGGTCAGTTTGCAGATTTTCACAGATGCCGGGATACACACAGCTCAGCTTACGGCAGTTCTTTTCAATCGACTCGCTCTTGCAGGCGATGCGGTACATATTGGCAGTCGGCCCGCCCAGGTCAGAAATCACGCCGGTAAAGCCGTCCACTTTATCGCGGATTTCTTCAATTTCTTTCAGAATCGAGCCTTCGGAACGACTCTGGATAATGCGGCCTTCATGTTCGGTAATACTGCAGAACGTACAGCCGCCAAAGCAGCCGCGCATGATGTTGACGCTGAATCGAATCATCTCCCATGCCGGGATTTTGGCATCTTTATAGGCCGGATGCGGCCTGCGCGCATACGGCATGTCGTATACATAATCCATCTCTTTAGTCGTGAGCGGAATCGGCGGCGGATTCAGCCACACCTCACGGTCAGCATGACGCTGCACCAGCGCACGCGCATTACCCGGGTTAGCTTCCAGATGCAACACACGTGAAGCATGCGCATACATCACCGGGTTATTGGCGACCTCCTCATAGGAAGGCAGGCGCACAACCTGCCTGGTTCTGTCAGCTTTGGGCTTACGCACGATTTCAATCGTTTTCGTACCGTCAGGCAAATCTGTTTTAGCTTTACTGTCATCGGTTGCGCAGCTGGCATCGGCCTTACCCATTTTCATTTCATACGGGTCTACATGCTTTTCTACCGCACCCGGGCGATCCAGTTTGGTACTTTCAATTTCGCTCCAGCCTTCGGGGATGCGCTTGCGTAAAAATGCCGTACCGCGGATATCCTGAATATCGGCAATTTTTTCACCTTTGGCAATACGGTGTGTCAATTCCACCAGCGCACGCTCGGCATTGCCATACAACAGAATGTCGGCTTTGGAATCCACCAGTATGCTGCGACGCACTTTATCAGACCAGTAATCATAATGTGCAATACGGCGCAGGCTGGCCTCAATACTGCCTATGACCAGCGGCACGTCAGAATAAGCCTCGCGGCAGCGCTGGCTATATACCAGCACAGCACGGTCAGGGCGTTTATTCGGAGCGGCATCCGGTGTGTAGGCATCATCACTGCGGATTTTTCTGTCGGCAGTATAGCGATTGACCATGCTATCCATATTGCCGGCAGTGACGCCGAAATACAGGTTAGGTTTGCCTAATACCTTGAATGCATTGGCATTCTGCCAGTCCGGCTGCGCAATGATACCGACGCGAAAGCCCTGTGCTTCCAGCAAACGGCCAATCAGTGCCACACCAAAACTCGGGTGGTCGATATACGCATCGCCAGTCACCAGGATGATGTCACAGCTATCCCAGCCCAGCGCGTCCATCTCGGCACGCGACATCGGCAAAACAGGCGCAGGCCCAAAGCGCTTCGCCCAGTAAGGACGATAGCTTTGAATAGGCTTAGCCAGCATGGTTGAGTATTGTTCCAAGGCGTGATTCGATAAACTATAAAAGACCGCGCATTTTACGCGCTAATTGTATGATTAAAAAGCTTTTTTACTGAATCTTTACATATTTTTAACCCTATTTATAACAAGGCCATGTAAAATCACTGCGCTACTCACGCAAAGTGGTTAACACAAAAACCAGCGGGGTAGACTCACGTTAAATCCATGCATATTTCAAGCGCACATTTTAAATATATTTTTCCCGTTGATTCTGGTGTAGTGGCATTTCTTCATAATCTTTAAAATGAGGTCAACACCCAGCCCGCCAATCTGGGCTTCTTCCAGGCTCTGCGGTGATATATGCTCTGGTTTTTCCAATGGATTAAACGGTTTGCCGTCATCTTCTATCGAGAGGCACAGCTCATCGCCTGAAACGGCAATATCCAGAATAATTTCATGCTCTCCATGATCTGTATAGCCATAGCTGATGATGTTTGTGACCGCTTCATTGGCACACAGGTCAAAATTAAAGATATTCTCATCTGACCCGCCCATGGCTTTGATGGTTTCAGAAAGCCAAGCACTCATGGGCCGCAATTCTGCAAATTGGTTACAGATCACCAGCCGGAATGTTGCGTTATTTTTTATCAACGTATCATCCAATCAATAAATTTAGCCGGCAGGCGTTCAAGAACTGACTTTGGCAATTGCTTCATTTAAATCACTGCAGATCGGAATAATCTGATCGATGCCTGAAGTTTCCAGCACATTTTTAACATTCTGTTCCGGGTTTAGCAAGATGAATTTCCCGCCCCTTTTACTAACGGCCTTGGCATTAATCAGCAAAGCGCGTATACCTATGGAAGACATGTAAGGCACGTCAGACATATCCACAATAATGCCTTTGCGCGGCGCAGAAGTCATGTCTGCAAACTGCGTTTCAATATGGCTGACACCCTCGATATCCATACGCCCGGACAGGCTTATTTTTGTAACATCGTTTATTAATTGCTCTTCAGTAATATTCATGGTCATAGCTCCTTGTGAATTTTATTGTATACCTGCACTAAATCGAATCTCGCTTGCTTTAATTTATGTACTTTATGACTTCCATTTAATTACCATCATGGTCAAATCATCTGACGGGTCAGCACCTGAAACAAAATTGTGAATGAATGAAAATGTGTCTTTTATAATGTTGTCCGCACTGGCATCTATTTCAATATTTGAAAGCAACTCAACCAGGCGCGGCCTGCCGAATTCCTCCTGCTGCAGATTGAACGCCTCAGTAGCGCCGTCAGTGAAGATGCATAAAAATTCTTGTGAAGATAAACGATAGCTGTGCGTCTTATACTCAAAGTCTTCCCATGTGCTGATGGGCGGGCCGCTCAGGCCGCTCAATTCCTTAGGATGGCAGCCTGCGGCAGCCAGCAGGGGTTTTTCATGGCCGGCATTGCAGTAATTGAGTATGCCGGTTCTGAGGTCAAGAATGCCGATAAACGCGGTTACAAACAGCATTTCGGAGTTATCGCGCGATATTTCAAGGTTGGCTTTACGTACAATATCGCCTACATCCATCTGCTGCATGTCATCCTGCATCGCCACACTTTTGCACAGCGTTTTACTGATGACCATAAACAGGCTGGCCGGGATACCTTTGCCGCAGACATCCCCTACAGAAAAGAACAGGCGGTGCTCATCCAGCATGAAGCAGTCATAAAGATCGCCACCCACCATCTTTGCTGGTTCAATTTTTGCCGCGATGTCTACCCGGTACTCATTCCTGAAAGTCAAAGAGGCATTTGGCAGAATGCCCATCTGAAAGCGCATGGCGGCTTCCATTTCACCCTGGGCTTTTGCGGCCTGTTCTCTTTGCTTGCGTAGATCATCTTCCAGCGCTTTAAGCTGGATTTCTTCACGTATCAGCGAGTCGGCAAGCGTTGCACCATACATGACAATAAATAACAAAGTCGGTGAAGCGACATCCACCAGCAGATGATATTCCCTGAATATCAACAATCCCCCCGCAATAAGGGCTGCAGTCGCTGCCAGCAGGATCACCACATGCAGTGCAGCCTTCATGTGCGGAAAAACCAGAGCCACCAGCAGGCCAAGCGCTACCATAAAACCAGCCTCGGCCCACAGTGCCCACTCGGGGCGTTGCAGGGTGGTACCATCAAAAATAGACTCCAGTATCTGGGCATGGATTTCCACGCCCGGTACGCGCTCCCCCAGTGCAGTGCTTGGAAAATCCACTAGGCCGAGGCCTGAGAATCCGATCAGCACCAGCTTTCTATTAATCAGTTCAGCGTCCAGTTTGCCTTCCAGTATCAATGCTGCTGAAATAAACCTGGTCGGGTCATGCGGGCTGAAATGCACCCAGATCGAGCCATCTGCCTGCGTGGGTATGGGTAAATCCTTAACACCAACGCTTTCGATGCCTTTATCGGAACTTTTGACTATAAAGCTTGGGTTACCGCTGGCAAGGCGCAGCATTTCAAGCGAAAGCGCCGGTAACACCGTATTGCCCACAGATGCGGTCAAAGGGATTTTACGCACAACGCCGCGCTCAACATCTGCACTGAGAATTGCATGCCCGTTTGCAGCGGCATCCAGTTCCGCTACATTAGTTAATGCTGAATTGAAATGCCGCATCATGTGCTTGGGGTCAGGACCGATTGACTGCATGGGCGGCGCCCTGACTTCATTCTGCATCCCCTGGTCTATGCCGGCGACGCCGAGCACCACATTACCTCTACTGATCTCCTTTGCCAGCAGTGCGTCATTACCGGGGAGCGCACATACCTTTGCAACCAGTGCCTGATCAATGCCAGGCATATATTTGGTGATTTGGCATGGTGAAGTCCGGTCAGGTTCTGGCATGATGATATCAAAGGCGACCGCAGCCGGGTCCATATCCAGCACGCGCGCCAGCAGCTGCGCAACCAGACTTCTGGGCCACGGCCACTGCCCGTATTTTTTCAGGCTTTCTTCATCGATATCGACAATCATTACCGGCGCGGAAACCCGCTCACGCGGGAACGCCATCTGGTAGAGGTCAAACGAGAAAGTGCGCAGCGTCTCCTGATAGGGAATCGCGCCAAAAAGATGGAGTATTACCAGCAGCAGCAACCCTGATAATGCCGGCCAGCTACGCACAGAGTGCAAGATTTTTGAAACTATTGTTTTTGCTAGCATGGCGTAATAAGCAATCACTTATGGTTGATTGGGGGTTTATTACTTAATCACTCACTGCATTTTTAAAAATGACTGCAATTTAATTTCAATAAATGCAATGTTCATGCCACGCCATTTACGTAGGTGGTGACTTAATTTACACCTACTTAATTACCTGCAAATAACGTGCATTTCTTCATAAACTCTAAGTATTGCTAGCGTCTGCAAACTTCATGACATACAGCAGTTCCATGATTACACACAATAAAACGCACCTTTTGTAAGCATTAATTCCAATCAGGCACCCATACGGGGCATTGACTTATCAAAATAATGCTAATAACCACTCCATAAAACCCAAATTTCATCATGCAAACAATCGAAAATTCACTGCGGTAAGCCTTATAGCGCTTTGTCTGGCAGGTATACAAGCACCTGTCTACTAAGCTATAAAAATCAATGGCATGAGACTTGCATAACAATATAAAACTATCTGTGCTACCGGAGTATAGATATTACCTAAAACCCTTTTAACAAGTGGTGTTACCGGCTGCGCCTCAGGCTGGCATACCTAACGAGATTTCAATTATGGAAAAGCTCTGGCTTCAGGAACTGGTTGACGGATTACACAAAAAATACTCTACTCGCAATGATGGAGAGGTTGCGACTTACATACCGGAGTTAGGTAAAGCTGACCCCGAAGATTTCGGAATCTGCATAGCCACATCGGATGGCCAAACCTTCGAAGCAGGAGATTCCGACCGTCTCTTCACGATTCAATCCATCTCAAAACCTTTCACGTTCGGCATGGCACTTGAGGCACATGGCCAAGAGAAGATTTCACGCCACGTTGGCGTTGAACCCAGCGGTGATGCATTCAACTCGATTGAACTGGAGAAAGGCACCAACCGCCCGTTTAACCCCATGATCAATGCAGGCGCAATCACCGTCAGCGCTTTGCTGTATGAACATTACGGAGATGAAGCACTTGAACAGATGCTGGCGCGCTTCAGTGCTGCTGCCGGGCGCGAACTCTCGGTCGATGAGGACGTATACCAGTCTGAATCAAGGACAGGACATCGAAACCGTGCCATTGCGCATTTGCTGCTGAATTTTGGAATGATAGGCGAAAAGGTAGAGCCGGCATTGGACCTGTATTTCAAGCAATGCTCAATTCTGGTGAATAGCCGCGACCTGGCGATCATGGGTGCCACGCTATCGAATCTGGGTAAGAACCCGGTCACGGGCGAAGATGTATTTGATATTGACCGCGTAAAGGACATGCTCTCCATCATGCTGACCTGCGGCATGTACGACTACTCCGGGCAATGGGCATATAAGGTCGGCGTGCCGGCCAAGAGCGGTGTGAGCGGCGGCGTCATGGCAGTTGTGAATCGTCAGCTCGGCGTAGCGACCTATTCGCCGCGGCTTGATGCACGCGGTAACAGTTGCAGGGGAATTGATGTCTCTGTTGATCTTGCCCAGGAACTGGGATTGCATGCATTTGACTGCATGAACGTAGGCTCAAGTTATCTGAAAGCGATGCTGTAATTAAGATAAGAAAATATATTAATGAACACACGAAGTGGGGTTAAAAATGTTAAACATAATTCGTTTTTCTGTAATTGCATCAATGTTGTTTGCCATTTCCAGCGTTGCATTTGCTGAAGGCATCGGCAAAATCAAGAAGCTTTCGGGACAAGTATCCATAGAACGGGCGAGCGGTAAAATCACCCCATCATTAGGCGATGCCGTATACCAGACTGACAGAATCGTGACCGGCAGCGACGGCTATATAGGCTTGCTGTTCAATGACGATTCACGGCTTGCTGCCGGTTCAAATTCCACGCTTGCGCTAGATAAGTTTAATTTTGACCCGGTAACACATGCCGGCGCTTTTGACGTTTCCATGCAAAAAGGTACTTTGTCGGTCATTTCCGGCAAGTTAACGCAAAAACAGCCGGGTGCGCTTAAAGTTAAAACGCCGGCGGCTATTCTTGCTGTGCGCGGAACCGAGTTCTCGGTGCGGATTGAAGACCCTGCTAAAGAATCAGCTAAAGAATAAGAGGCGTGTTAATGAAAAATCCCCTGAGAATCTGCGCCCTGCTCTGGCTGGTAATCAGTCTGTCAGGATGCGGCAGCTATAGCAAAATGATAAATTCATTTGCACCTCCCAAGCAAAAGTCTGCGCTTGCTGACCAATATGAAACGCCTGCTGACGCGCTTGCCGGAGCCTCGCCGTTCTGCCCTAAACCGGAACAGAAAGTACAGGAAATTTACATGGTGATGCCTGAAGATGGCGATAAAGTCGGTACGGTAGACGTCATATTCAATGATGGCAACGCTGCGGTACTGCATGGCGATTACAGCGGCATGACCCTGGCCGGTGATGAGAAAAAGGCATTTTTGGGTAATGAGTCGCAGTTAAAGGAATTGTTTGGTACTGCTGTGGGCGCCTTGCCTAAAGCGCCAAAAACCTCATTGCTTTATTTCCTGCTGGGCGCTGATGAACTGACCGCTGAATCTAAAAAAGATGCCGAGCTTATTTACAGTGACTTCACCGGGCGCGATGCGCCGGAGGTTTTGATTGTGGGGCATACAGATACCACCGGTCCCAGTGCCAGAAATGAAGCGCTATCAATCAAGCGTGCCGAAAGAGTTAGAAAGCTTTTAATAGCGCGTGGTATTACAGCTGCAAATATTGAGG
The DNA here is from genome assembly GCA_964622195.1 of uncultured Methylotenera sp. Lineage (GTDB taxonomy): Bacteria > Pseudomonadota > Gammaproteobacteria > Burkholderiales > Methylophilaceae > Methylotenera. The sequence goes on from CAZUOQ010000019.1 coordinate 14,155, forward strand.
TTTCAGGTATGGGTGAGCGCAATCTGCTGGTGAAGACACCTGATAATAAAAAAGAGCCGAAAAACCGGCGTGTAGAAATCACTGTCAGATGACCGAACTCAAAAAAAGGGCATTTATGAAAGTTATATCCCAACCTATATCTCATCGACGTTTAAGCGCTATGGCAATCATTGCCGGAGGCTTGGCACTCTATCAGCCAGCGCTTGCCCAGACCTTGCCGGAGGTTGTAGACCACACCATTAAAACCAACCCGGATGTAATGATCGATGCCTATCGCAAGTTGGCTCAAGATAAAAAAGTGGATCAGGCGCAGGCAAACTACAAGCCAAAAATTGATTTAAACCTGGGCATAGGCAGAGAGCGCAGTGAGAATATTTCCACGCGGCCGGGAAGTGATACTTTGACACGCAGCGAAGCCGGCCTGACATTATCGCAAATGCTTTATGACGGCTACGCGACAAAAAGCCAGGTAGAACTGGCGCAGTCTCAAGTAGATTCTGCAGCCTACCGCTTGGCTGATACCTCCGAACGCACGGCACTGCGTGCAACAGAGATCTATCTCGAAGTATTGCGACGCCAGGAATTATTAGTTTTAACGCAAGAAAACCTGGCTACGCACGAAAAAGTATTCCAGCAGATTAAACTCCGCGCCGATAGCGGTATTGGAAGAAAGGTCGATCTGGAACAGGCTGAAGCCAGATTCTCCCTTGCCCAGGCCAATCTGGCTTCAGCCCACGCTAATTTAAGGGAATCCAACATCCAGTTTCAGAAAGTTACCGGATATATGCCAGCCGAACTGGAAAACCCGTTAGCATTTCCTTGTGAGACACATGCGCAAACGATTGATGACGCTATAAAACTTGCCTATCAGAATAATCCGGCTCTAAAGTCCCAAGCTGCCAGTTACGAGGCGGCTCTGGCAAACGAGAGGCTCGCACAGGCAGCTTTCAAACCTAAAGTAGGCTTGGATGCCGGGGCAAGCTTTAACAATAATCTGGATGGCATTGACTATAAAAACAACGATGCCTATGCGATGGCAAGACTGAAATATAACGTGTATCGGGGTGGTGCAGATACCGCCAGACTGCAAGAAACAGCTTTTCAGAATGATGAAGCGCTGGCTCAAGTAGAACAAACCAAACGCAAAATTGAAGAAAGCACCAGATCATCCTGGAACTCGCTGGAAGTTGCCCAGAAAAGGCTGCCTATCCTGAAAAGCCGCGTTGAGGCCACCGCCTTGACACGCGACGGGTACGCGAAGGAGTTCAATATCGGTCAACGCACCTTGCTGGATTTATTAGATACTGAAAATGAATTTTATACAGCGAAGTCTGAGTATATCAATGGCCGTTATATTGAGCGCTTTTCAAATTATCGGCTCATGGCAGACATGGGTAAGTTGCTGGCTACATTGGGCGTTGCGCCCAGAGAAGAATCCATGCCGGCCTTAGGTGACAGACAGCCTTAGCTCCATCACTCATGCTGACATGGATTCCAGATACTATACGCTGGAGCTATAACTAGAGCAGTTCCACCCCAAAACGGCGTACAAGCAATACAAACAAACTAAAGCAAACCATTGTAATAACGATGCATGCTAACAAAGTTGGCCAGAACCCGATCCTTGGCAGAAGTACAGGAAACGCCAGGAACATTGGCAGTGTTGGAATCACATACCAGAAGGTATACCAGGCATGATTGGCAATTTTGCTCACCGGCTGCTGCTCGACATAAAGCCATATCAACGTCAGCACCGTCACCAGCGGCAAGGCCGCAACCAAACCTCCAAGCTTGTCGCTGCGCTTTGCAAGTTCAGATACCAGCACCACAACGCCGGCAGTCACCAGATATTTAACAATCAGATATTGCATGTTTTTTTCCATCCAAAATAAATAAGCAACATGTAGGTAAAACCTTGCAGGGCACCCGGCTAAGCCGGGAGGATTGCCATATTAGATTAAAGCTTATCTCAATGCCCGCTATGCTCACTATGTCCGCCTGGCTTACGCACCTGCACTTCCAGCGCAGGCGCCTCATCTTTCATCTGCGACCTTTTAATTTCCGGCGCTTTATCAGTACCATCGTATTCTCTGGCTACGGTACCTTTTGGATGCCGGTAAGGCCCGGGATCTTTATAATCATTACGGGCAAGACCTTCACGCACTTTGAGCGTGCTGAACATGCCGCCCATTTCAATGGCGCCATACTGTCCGGTGCCTGTCATCATTGGCAGTGTATTTTCCGGTAACGGCATATCCATCATGGCGGCCATATCGCTCATTTCCGACATGCCGGTTTCACCCATCGCCATATAATCCGGCACCAGGTTACTGATCTTTTTCACCAGATCATCCTGTTTAACTCCAAGCATAGTCGGCACACCATGACCCATCGCATTCATGGTGTGATGGCTTTTATGACAATGCAGTGCCCAGTCACCTGGCTCATCTGCCACAAATTCAAGCGCACGCATCTGTCCTACTGCAATATCGGTTGTGACTTCTGGCCACCTTGCGCTCGGCGGTACCCAGCCGCCATCGGTACCCGTCACCTGAAATTCATGGCCATGCAGATGAATCGGGTGATTGGTCATCGTCAGATTACCGACACGGATACGCACTCGGTCATTTTTACGCACCACGAGCAGGTCAATCCCCGGAAAGGCGCGGCTATTCCATGTCCATAAGTTGAAATCGAGCATCGTATTAATTTTAGGCTTGTAGCTGCCTGGTTCAATATCATAAGCATTGAGCAGAAACACAAAATCCCGGTCTACCGGCATAAATTTCTGGTCTCTAAAATGCGTTATCCAGCTGCCCATGAGCCCCATCGCCATCTGTGTCATTTCGTCAGCATGCGGATGGTACATAAAGGTACCTGGGCGCTTTGCCACAAATTCATACACAAACGTTTTACCGGGCATAATTGCCGGCTGCGTCAGGCCACTCACGCCATCCATGCCATTAGGCAGGCGCTGGCCATGCCAGTGGATGCTGGTCTTTTCCGGCAGCCGGTTCGTTACAAACATGCGTACGCGATCACCTTCTACCACTTCAATCGTCGGGCCCGGGCTTTGGCCGTTGTAGCCCCACAGGTGTGCTTTCATGCCCGGTGCGATTTCACGCACCACAGGCTCGGCCACCAAATGGAATTCCTTAACGCCATTATTCATGCGCCAGGGCAAACTCCAGCCATTCAGCGTGACTACCGGGTTATATGGCCGCCCAGTCTCAGGATAAAGCGGTGCCTGTGTATCAGCTTTTTCAGAGGATACAATCTCAGGCAATGCAGCCATCGCTGCTTTACTGACCGAGCTTAAAGCGATACCGGCACCGGCGGCACCCGCGAGCTTGAAAAAATCACGCCTGTTTAATTTTTGAGCATCCATTATTCTTTTCCTTCCAATGCATTCAGGTTGCCGATACGCGTCATCTGCAGTTCGGTATCGGCCAGCCAGAATTCATTCAGTTTTTCTATGTAGGTTTTTACGCTGGCAACTTGCGCACGCGCATCGGCGAACAGCTCAAACGGGCTCACCAGCATACCGTTGTAGCGCAGCAGTTTCTCGTCCAGCACCTTTTTGCGTAGCGGTACGATTTCATCGTGATATTGTCTGGCAATGTCGTAGCTTGTGCTGTAGTGGCTATAGGCTTCGCGAATCTCTGACTGCGCATTACTTGCAATATAAGCAGCGCGGTTTACGCTCTGCATATAAGTCGCCTCAGCACGCGCCACTTTCGCACCGCCCCAGTCGAATAACGGCAGCTCGAATGAAATATCCACGCCTTTTTTGTAACTATCACCGCGCCTGCCTTCAAGTACCCGCGCAGGTCCCAGTTCCAGCACATTAATCACGCTGGTGGCTTTAGTAAGGCCCAATTGTTTAGCCAGTGCCTGCACATGTAAACGTGCAGCCTGCAAATCCAGCCGCTGCTCAAAAGCCTCCTGTTGAAATTGCGACGGCTCGGTAATGGCCTTGGGTAAATCCGGCAAGCGCTGCTGTATAACAAGCTGATTAGCAGGAATACCCAGTAGTCGTATCAAAGCTTCATGTGATGCAGCCTGCTTTTGTTTTGCCACCAGCGCATCCTGTTTGGCATCCGCATAAAAGCCCTGCTCACGTGCCAGTTCAAGCTGGTTCCAGTTACCGGCCTGTACCATGCGTTTTGCCATCTCGGCACTGGCTTCTGCCGACTCCAGCACCTGTGCGCTGTAAATCACCTGTGCATTCGCCGCTACCGCATTAAAATACGCCAGCCGTGTTTGATAAGCTAATTTGAGCACATCAAGCGCGGCCTGCTGTTTAGATTTCTCAAAATTCAGACGCTCTATTTCCAGCATTTTGGGCATCGTCAGCAATGAGAAAATATTGAAAGTCAGCGCCTGCTCAATTTTGTAGTCGCCGTTATGTCTGGTATACAGCATGGAAAATTTTGGATTAGGCAAACGGCCGGCCTGCACCACTTCCGCTTCGGAAATGCCAAGCTCAAATAATGATGCCTGCAAACCTTTATTGTTCAGCAATGCAATCTGCACTGCACTTTCAACATCCATGTTCTGTTGCAGCAACTCTTTTATGCGCGCCTCTGCAAGCTGCTGTTCCGCTGCTGTTTTTGGCCAGACGACCTCCTGCTTAATGTGTTTTTGTGTTAAAGATTTCACATCATTCAAACCGCCATCTTTAGAAAAGCTGGCACATCCGCTCAATACAAAACTGCTTGCTATCAATACCGGCAGGTATCGTAGCAAGTTGTTTCGATCAGGAATTGTTTTAAAAATACGCATACAACCTCCATCTGTAACTGACTGGGATCGATGCAGCAAAGCCACATCAACCCTGAAATGACATTGATGTAATGCACTTTAAGCTTTATGTAACAAAGCTATGCAAAACATCTATTGCAATAAAAAGTCAGCTGATGGGTGGTTTATTTGGCTGGGGATTGGTAGGTGCCAGATAAAGCACATGCGTGGAGATTGCCAACACCGGCTGACTGGAAATAGAAGCCACGTTGAGTTGCTCGTAAAACATCATTGAATAACAAGCCAGGCAATGATTACAATGACCACAACCGCCATGTGATGGAGATTGATCATGAGACTGATATGAATAGTGCTGATCTGAACTGCCATGATCATCGCAATGATGTTCCACAGTATGCTCTGAAACAACTTGCGATTGCGCTGACGTATTTACAGCCGCGATATTAAAACTGGCAGACACCATCATGCTGCCTGCGTAAACAGTATTGGTGATAAATACTGCAACTAGCAGAACAACAAAAATACGCAGAAAATGATGGTTAAATAAGCGCATGTGTTTTAATCAATCATTGGATTGAAGCTATATTTCAAGCATAGTACAAACTAGACCTGCTAATCAAGATTAAGTTTATGAGCCACGCTTATTACCAATTACCAACCGGCCGCGTTGCATCTATTGATGGAAACTGTGATTTTCCCTCACTTTCAAACGCGCTGCGCGAACCTAACGGCCTGATCGCGATTGGCGGCGATCTGTCCTTACCACGTTTGTTATCCGCGTACCGGCAGGGTATATTCCCCTGGTTCAGCGATGGCGAACCGATTTTATGGTGGAGCCCCGACCCACGCATGGTGCTGTTTCCGGACGAACTGAAAGTTGCTGACTCACTCAAAAAAACATTACGGAAACAAAAGTTTGAAGTGCATTTTAATACGGCGTTTCGCGAAGTTATCAACGCCTGCAGCAGCACCCTGCGATGCGGGCAAGATGGCACCTGGATTACACAGGATATTATCGACGCCTACTGCGCGCTGCATGCGGCAGGCTACGCAATTTCAGCCGAATCATGGCTGGATGACAAACTGGTGGGTGGCTGCTATGGCGTAAAAATAGGCAATATGTTTTATGGAGAAAGCATGTTCCACCATGTTACCGATGCATCAAAAATCGCTTTTGTCAGTTTAGTTGAACATCTTAAAAAGCAGGGAGTCGGCATGATCGATTGCCAGATGAAAACTGCGCATCTTGCCAGCTTCGGCGCACGAGAAATAAGCCGGGCAGAATTTATTAAAAAACTTGCGATTCTCTGCAATAATGGAGCTTAAGGAGACGCTGATTTATTGAGCGAGCGGGATGAAGTGCAAGGCGCACGGAACGCAGAAACCGAGATAGTATGCGGTATACAGCGAGGTTGCGAGTACCGCGCAACGCAGCAATTCGCACGCACAGCCAATAAATCAGTGTTTCCTTAAGTTAACTGTGTTTCACATCAACAACATGCATGTAATTAACATACTGACTCTATGAGCTTACCTGGCGACCAACCACTGCAAAAACTGCAATTTTATGTCACCACAGGTTACAACTGTGGCTACCTGCCCAACAAAATGGCGCAAAGCCTGATTGCGGCGCCGCAGCACCTGATTAATGCCGAAGTCTACAGCAGCCTGATAGAACAGGGTTTCCGCCGCAGCGGTAAATTTGCTTATCGCCCCCACTGCGAGAATTGCCAGGAATGCGTGCCTGTAAGAGTCGCAGTCAACGAGTTCAGCCCTAATCGCAGCCAGAAACGCGCGTTCAAGCAGCATCAGAACCTGACAGCGCAAGTAGTGCCTGTAGATTATTACGAAGAGCATTATGCCTTGTATGCTGCTTACCAGCACTCACGTCACAACGACCAGACAAAAACTGAAGCCACAGAAGCTGACGAAATTGAACAGTATAAAAATTTTCTTTGCCAGAGCAATGTAGAAAGCGTATTGGTTGAATTTCGAGACCGGGACGTACTCAAGATGGTCAGCGTGATAGACATCGTGCGCGACGGCATCTCTGCGGTTTATACTTTTTATGACGCCAGTGATGCAGGTACCAGTTACGGCACCTATAACGTGATGTGGCAGGCTGAGTGGGCCAGAAAATTAGAACTGCCCTATCTCTATCTGGGCTACTGGATTAAAGACAGCCAGAAAATGGCTTACAAACAAAATTTCAAGCCATTGCAGAAGCTGATTGACGGCGAATGGGCTTAAATCTTGCGGGCATAACATGCAAGTGATGCAGGCTGCCAAGGTAGCCTGCGATGACAACCCAGACCTTTCTACCCTATATTATGAAATTTCGGCAGAAGGCTTACCAACATAATAGCCTTGTGCATAATCCACACCATAACTGCGCAGCAACGCCAGGCTATGCTCATCGCCAACAAACTCGGCAACTGTCAGCTTGCCAAATCCGCGCGCTACCTCGGCCAGTGCACGGACGAATATCTGGTCATCAGGGCTATCAGCCAGGTTGCGTATAAAAGAACCATCAAGCTTTACGTAATCAACCGGGAAATGTTTCAGGTAATAAAACGAAGAAAAACCTACGCCAAAATCATCCAAAGAAAATGCGCATCCCATCGCCCGCACTGTTTCAATAAACTCTTTAGCCAGGCTAAAATCAGCCACAGCCGCAGTTTCTGTGATTTCAAAAATGATATGCGAAGGCAAGTCTGGATGTTGCATAAACAAATCCTGCAGCAGTTGTAATAAAGACTCATCATTCATGCTCATGCCAGATAAATTAATGGCTACTTTACGTGACTTGCCTTCTGCCATTAATGCCGCCCAGCGATTGATTACGGTTCGCACGATATATTGGTCAAGCTCATTGATAAATCCTGCCTTCTCTGCAACCTCAATAAACTCAACAGGAGGTATCAAGCTTCCATCATCGGCCTGCATACGCACCAGTGCTTCATAATGGCTGATTGTATTTTTGTGAATGTCCAGTATCGGCTGATATTGCATGACAAAGCGCTCTTCACGCAGCGCCTGTTTGATACGATCTTCCCACAGCACGCGCTGCTCCAGCTTTTCCTGCAGGCGCTCGCCCTCGGAAAATACATACCAGCGCGCCTTCCCTATGGATTTCGCTTGATACATGGCAATATCGGCATTCGCCAACAGGTGCCTTACATCCTGATTCGCATCCGTCACGCTGACAATACCGATACTGCAGGAAATATGATGCTCGCCCACCAAACCCGGATAACGTATCTCACCGAACTGATGATTGATTTTTTCTGCGACTTTAATTGCATTTTCCACATCGCAATCACTGAGCAGGATGCCCATTTCATCGCCGCCCAGACGCGCCAGAATATCATCGTGACGACATAATTTGGATAGTGCTTCGGCAACCATGCGTAATACAATATCCCCGGCCTGATGACCGGAAATATCATTAATGTATTTGAATCCATCCAGATCAAGGTACAGCAATGTATAACGCTCGGAAGTGCCCCTGATTCTGAGCAGCACATTTTCAACTTCACGCATGAAACACTGGCGGTTAATAAGCCCGGTAAGCTGATCATGCTCTGCCAGATAAAGGCTTTTCTCTTCACTTTTTTTGCGTAATGTAATTTCAACGCCTACAGACAATATCTGCACGACCTCTCCATCCATTCGGGAATGGTGCCATGCAATCTCACGCTCAACGTCTTTATTACAGATCATGGTACATTCATGATAGTAATGATCCAGTTTTTGGGAAATAATGTTTTTAAAAATTTTCTTGAGCTGGGTTCCTGCCTCCTTGGATTTGAACGCTTCCCGCAGCAGTTTGTTTTGTAAATGATCTTTACTCCAGCCCAGCAACTGCTCGCCATAATGATTGATACTGGTTACCGCACCATCTTTATCCTGCGTGATGATGACTACCTGCGCTGTTTCTAGAATACGCTCTGAAAACTCGTTAGCCTGAGAAATCCGGCGCAGCATATCCAGCATTTCCGACTGATGCCGGCTGGCATCTTTTTCCAGCACTTCCAGCTGGTTAGTTAGCTGCCATGCGGCCTCTGCCAGCTTGTCAACCTCATCACTGAATATAGGATTGTCACGTATATGGATTTGAGTACGCGCAGTATCAAAATCATGCTCCCCAATAAATGGAATTGCCTGCACAGCATTGGTCACCCTTCTCAGCGGTGCGTTTAACAGCAGATACATGATCAGCATCGCAAGCACGGTAAGCGCAAAGCCAATTTTCAACCTTTGCGCTGCATAGTCTTTGATATATTGAACAGAAGCAGTAACGTTATCAATCACGACGATCATTGCCTGCAAGTGGCCCATGCCATCATCAAGCGGCAAAAATGCCAGCTCATGATATTGCTGTCCCAACGGCAGGCGTTGCCATGAAGTTTTACCTTTGGTTAATGAAACACTTTCAAGCTTTTGCAGCAAAGGTATATTAACATCGGCGTTGGATAGCCCAGCCACATGCATCCCCAACCGTGGCAAAGTGTTTTCACTTTCTTCCGCCACATAGTTTAAAATGAAACCAATGTCTGCATCTGTAATGCGATTAAAAGCAAGAATTAGCTCCGCCATGTTGGCCGAAAGCACCACCACACCAGCCACATCACCATTGGTTAAAATCGGGGTAGCTGCGTATTGCTGACAAATATGCGTGCAATCAACCCAAGCCACACTCAACTCCCGGCGAATTGACGTTTTCACCTGCCGGAGTTCAAGCTCGCTTGGCGCTTGTGGCTCGCCCCACTTCGCAACAATATCTTTATCTACATTATAAATACGTAAGGAATCCAGCCCATAATCCACCTGCAGCGCTGCCCATGCAACCTCTACCCGGTTCTTTGCATCTGGCCATGACAAGGTGCCAGAAGAAGATAAAGTGTCATCAATACTGATCATGGTTGCTACAAGCGAAGATACTTGGGATATTTTCAAGGAAAAGTCGTCGAGCATCGCCTTAACCTGCTGTAGGTAACGCGTATTAACGAACTCCCTTTCTTTCTCGAATCGGGATGTCTGATTCACATAGGACCATGAAATTAGAAAAATCATGATGGTCAGCAAAACCAAGCCAAGCAAAGACATGGTTTTCCATTTAAGGCTTAGAAAAAACCTAGGCATTTTTCCAGATCGAGGCATAAGTCCGGTCACATCATTATTTAAAACCGGTAGGAGCCGAGCAACATCCACATATCCCAGCGCTTTTCATAAGAAGCAGGCCCTGCCGGATTATCAAGTGTAGGCAATATTGAAGTGCCTTCTATATTGTGATATTCGGCACGCACCATAAACTCTGGGGTCACGTCATAGCGCAGACCCAACGTCCAGTCCTTGCTGTATTGCGTAAAGTCAGGCCGGCCAGTCCTGCTGGCATATTCATTTCCGTTACGGTCGTCACGATTACTGTATGCAACATCGTAACGCAGAAGCATTTCCAGCTTAGGCATGACTCTGTACGTACCCTGCAAATAGTAACTCTCGCCATCCTGGGCAACATTCGGAAAAGCACCGAACCCTTTTAACCTTGAAGAGCGGAAAGCATATTCCCCGGTGAGGCTCCATTTTTCTGCGTTGTACTGTGCAGAGAGGACAACAGGATCAAACAGGAAGCTACCCGCTTTTAAAACATCAACCGCAGCCGGATCATAAGTGACACTCATATTCACTGCCGTGGCCGCAAACACATATTCAGCACTGGGGCTTTCATACTTCAGTTGATAAAGCTGGGTAAAATCAGTATGAAAGTCTCCACGTACACTACCCAATACGGCAGCTTCGCTTGCCTTATCAATCACCGGGTATCCCAAACTAACTTCAGCACTGAACGTGCCCAGTTCACTCAGGTGATCCGCATAAAAATTAATGCCATCTGAGGCTAATGACAATTTACGTGTACGTTCAAAATAAATTGACTGCGGCAGCAATATACTGGGCCGGGCAAATGGCACATCACGCGTTGTGTTATATAAGCCATAAGGGTTTTTCACCCGACCGATGCGGGTGCCGGCCCTGCCCCATTTACCTGAGAATGCAGTCCAGTCTACAAAAGCATAATCAAGATCAGGCTCGCCATCGTCACTCTCACCGGCACGATGGGACATCAACTGTGCAGAAAACAGCAACTGTGGCATCGCCCGATAGGAAGCATTGACACCGATCTCACGGAAATCATAACTGATGTCATCTTTACTCTTGCCGAGAAAATTATTGCCACTGGTATTCACCATGCCCTGTGCAATAAAGCCATGCACCTGCAAACGCCCATCCAGTGCGTCAAGCGCTAATACAGGATGGCTCATAAGCAATAGTATAGCTGCAGCGCAAGCACGGATTTTATTGACGAATTTGCAGGATGCGCACATCTTTAGTTACCTCTTGCATGGATAAATAGCCTACACTACCGGGGGTCGTTTTAACTTTTCTGAGCATTTCCTGAACTGAAGCCACCTGTTCCGGATATTGACCTAACCCTGAAAAAACCTGCCTGTCCCAAGCTTGCCTGAGCTGGCGCGGCAGAAATCTTAGAATCTCCTTTGTAAACGTTTCATGATTAGGGTCTGTATCCGAAAAAACATAAACCTTGACCGGCATGCCATCATCCCACTTGGCATAGCGCATTAGAAATATGGCTCGAAGTGTATTGCGGCTAACGTCGCCGGGATCGTATGCAGCGGAGGTGATTGCAACTATCTGTGTATTTCCGAGGCCAGCAGTTGCCGATACGGTTTCAGCAACCGCAGAAGACGGCAATAGAAATGCCGCAATTTGAATAAGTAAACCAATCTGCCAGATTTTCATTATTTTTCTTAGCAAGGCTTGTTGTGATTATTATTGCTCAAAAAATATAGATAATCTAGCTACTGTTATACTTATTTGTTATATAGAAATGTTACTTTTTTTAAAAACCCTACAAGCAGCATATATAAACGCAAACAAAATACCCGAAACAAAAACACTTTCCGTGTTTCATCGCAGCAATTACAACCAATGTTACAATTGAGGCTACAAAATTAAGATCAATCATGCAGACAATTTAAATTGAAAAAACTTGTAATCTTTGGCGTCGGCCTGATTGGCGGCTCTGTTGCGCTGGCCTTGAAAAAAGCAAAAAAACCGGTGACTATTGTCGGTATTGGCCGCTCGGATGAAAGCCTGCAGACCGCGCTTGACTTGGGTGTGATTGACGCGGCTACCAGCGATGCTGCTACAGCAGTTAAAGATGCAGACATCATTCTGATCGCAGCACCGGTTGCCCAAACACCCGCCATATTGAATGCAATCAAGCCACATTTAGCTGCCTCGACAGTCATCACCGACGCCGGCAGTACCAAGGGTGACGTGCTGCAATGTGCCAGAGACATTCTAGGCCAGCAATTCAAGCAGTTCGTAGGCGGCCACCCGATTGCCGGTGCTGAAAAAAGCGGTGTGACAGCAGCCATGGCCGATTTATACAGCAACAAGAATGTTGTACTGACGCCGACGGCTGAAACTGAGCCGCAGACCATCGCGCGCGTAAAAACGCTGTGGCAAGACTGCGGCGCCAATGTCAGCGAAATGACGGCCGCAACGCATGACGGCATTTTTGCAGCGGTGAGCCATTTGCCGCACCTGCTCGCTTTTGCTTTGGTCGATGACATTGCATCACGTACAAATGCTGAACAATTATTCGGCTTTGCCGCCAGCGGCTTCAGGGACTTCACGCGCATTGCCGGCAGCCACCCTGAAATGTGGCGCGATATCAGCCTGGCAAACAGAACAGCGCTACTGAGTGAACTAAAAGCTTATCAGCAGGAGCTCAGCAAATTGCAGCAGTTGCTTGAAGCTGAAGATGGTGCAGGCCTGCAAGCGCTATTTGAGCGTGCAAGTATTGCGCGCAATAACTGGGGCGAATCCAGAAAACAAAACCAGTAACCACCCTTTAATCCAAAAATCACATTAAACGCAAACTGTAAAAATGGAACAACTCACACTATCAGCCAGCACGAGTGCAAATGGCGCAATGACCCTGCCGGGCTCTAAAAGCATATCCAACCGTACATTGCTGCTGGCTGCACTGGCAGACGGCGTTACTGAAATTCGCGACCTGTTAGCTTCGGACGATACTTCACGCATGCTGGAAGCGCTGCAATCCCTGGGTGTTAAACTGGAAAATTTTGCTGAAAACGCATGGCGTGTGACCGGTTGCAACGGCAACTTTCCCAATAAAAACGCAGATCTGTTTCTGGGCAACGCCGGCACCGCGTTTCGTCCGCTGACGGCAGCACTGGCTTTTGCCAGTGGCAATTACCAGCTTTCCGGCGTGCCGCGCATGCATGAGCGCCCAATTGGCGATCTTATCGATGCATTGGCACAGGCTGGCGCAGCAGTAGAATACCTGGGGAATAAAGGTTATCCACCATTAAAGATATCCCCTGCAACTTTGAAACTGGATAACGCCATTAAAATTCGCGGTGATGTTTCCAGCCAGTTTCTGACTGCGCTGCTCATGGCGCTACCGCTTACTAAACAGAAAGCCACGATTGAAGTGGTCGGCGAACTGATTTCAAAACCTTATATTGAGATTACACTGAATTTAATGGCCAAATTTGGCGTTCAGGTAGAACGTAATGGCTGGCAGAGTTTCACGATTCCGGCCGACAGCAGCTACCACTCACCCAAGCAAATTTTTGTTGAAGGCGATGCTTCCAGCGCGTCTTATTTCCTTGCCGCTGGTGCTATTGCCGGCAACATTACCGTCGAAGGTCTCGGTGAGCACAGCATTCAGGGTGATGTGCGTTTTGCCGAAGCACTCGCATTAATGGGCGGCAAGATCAGTTACGGTGAGAACCATATCACAGCGATTAAAGCTGAAAAAATTAAAGCGATTGATCTGGATTGCAACCACATCCCGGATGCGGCAATGACCTTGGCAATAGTTGCGCTGTTTGCCCAAGGCGATACCAATGAAGAGCGCACCACTACCTTGCGCAATATTGCCAGCTGGCGGGTTAAAGAAACCGACCGCATCGCTGCCATGGCCACAGAATTACGCAAAGTAGGCGCAATTGTGGAAGAAGGTGCGGACTACATTAAAATCACCCCGCCTGCGCAGCTAACTCCGAATGCGGTCATTGACACTTATGATGACCACCGCATGGCCATGTGTTTCTCACTGGTGTCATTGGGGAATGTGCCTATCGTGGTCAACGATCCGAACTGCGTGGCAAAAACGTTCCCGAATTATTTTGCAGAATTTAAAAAGCTGGCTTCATAAAGTAGAGAACTTTGCGCGAAACAAGGATTGGTTCTATTTTCAATAAAAATATCAAAAAACCGTCATTCCGGCGAAGGCCGGAATCCAGGCAAGGTGGTATTTAAAATGGTAATTTCAGTGAAGTGAATAGTAAGAGTTTAAATTCAATATATCGTTACTAAAGTAAATTAATATTTGCCCTTGCTCATACCATATATTAGTTAATCATGAAGCCTGTCTGGATTCCGGCCTCCGCCGGAATGACGAAATAGATAGACATTTAGGTTAAAAACACTTCGCACAAAGGTCTTAAGTACTCATAATTTATAAAAAATAATATTCATGAAACCTAACCAAAACACTATTCCCGTCATTGCTGTCGATGGCCCCTCAGCATCGGGCAAAGGCACTGTCGCGCAACTAGTTGCTGAGGCGCTAGGCTTTGGCTACCTGGATTCTGGCGCACTTTATCGTGTGGTCGCTTTTGCTGCAAAACAAAACAATATCGACTGGAGCGACGCACAAGCAGTCGCCGCATGTGCCAGCACACTGGATATTGAATTTAAAAATGCGCAGGTATATCTAAATGGCACTGACATTTCAGAACAGATCCGCAGTGAAGAAATGGGCAAAGGTGCATCACAAGTAGCAGTGCATGCCCCACTCAGGGCTGCACTCGTTGATTTGCAGCACAAATTCCGGCAAGCGCCAGGCTTGGTAGCAGACGGCCGCGATATGGGCACCGTGATATTCCCTGATGCGGAATTAAAGATATTTTTAACCGCATCAACAGAAACACGTGCTGAACGCCGCTATAAGCAATTACTCGGAAAAGGCCTGCCGGCTGATTATGAAAATATCCTGCTTGATCTACAGGAACGCGACGCCAGAGACAAGGGCAGAGCCAGTGCTCCGCTGGTAATGGCACCAGATGCCATCCTGCTGGAAACCGACAACCTGACGATTACCGAAGCGGTTAATACTGTTTTACAGAATTTTTCGCATAAAAAACAGAATAAAAATTGTAAATAGTCTTTTATTTTTCAATGTTTTAGTTATAATCATCGACTCAAAGTTTTTGTATAAACTTTAAAGGCCTGTTACATCACACAGATGAACAGTTTTTTTAACTACCCCGCTGCTAGGTGGGATTAATCTTAGGTAATTTTTTTAATGGCTTCTACTACATCTTCTGCTTCACCGATGGAATCTTTTGCTGCGCTTTTTGAAGAAAGCTTGGCACGTCAGGAAATGCGTTCTGGCGAAGTAATCACGGCTGAAGTAACCTCAGTTGATAACGACCACGTGATCGTTAACGCTGGTCTTAAATCTGAAAGCGTTATCGACGCTGCTGAATTCCGTAATGCTCAAGGCGAACTTGAGGTTCAAGTGGGTGACTTTGTTAAAGTAGCCATTGAAAAACTAGAAGACGGCTTCGGTTCTACTGTTCTTTCACGCGAAAAAGCCAAACGCATGGAAACATGGTTGGATCTGGAAGACGCAATGAACGAAGGCCGTATCATCAAAGGCTTCGTAAGCGGTAAAGTTAAAGGCGGTTTACGCGTATCTGTAAACGGCATCATGGCATTCCTGCCAGGTTCATTGGTTGACGTACGTCCAGTTAAAGACACGACCCCATTCGAAAACAAAGAATGTGATCTGAAAGTGATCAAACTTGACCGTAAACGCAACAACATCGTTGTTTCACGCCGTGCGGTAATGGAAGTTAGCGCTGGCGCTGACCGCGAAGCATTGATCGGCACATTGACCGAAGGCGCAGTGGTTAAAGGTATCGTTAAAAACATCACCGACTACGGTGCATTCGTTGATCTGGGCGGCATCGATGGCTTGCTGCACATCACCGACCTGGCATGGCGCCGTGTAAAACACCCATCAGAAGTATTGACAGTGGGTGAAGAAGTTGAAGCAAAAATCCTGAAATTCGATCAAGAGAAAAACCGTGTTTCATTGGGTATCAAGCAATTGGGCGACGACCCATGGGTTGCACTGGCACGCCGTTACCCAGTAGGCACACGCCTGTTCGGTAAAGTTTCTAACTTGACTGACTACGGTGCTTTCGTTGAAATCGAACCAGGTATCGAAGGTTTGGTTCACGTTTCAGAAATGGACTGGACAAACAAAAACATTCACCCAGGCAAAATTGCACAATTAGGTGACGAAGTTGAAGTGATGATCCTTGAAATCGACGAAGCACGTCGTCGTCTGTCATTGGGCATGAAACAATGCCAGCCAAACCCATGGGATGATTTCTCTGCTACTCACGCTAAAGGCGATAAAGTTTCAGGTCAAATCAAATCTATCACTGACTTCGGCGTATTCATTGGCTTGCCAGGTGGTATCGACGGTTTAGTTCACTTATCAGACCTGTCATGGACACAATCTGGCGAAGAAGCGATCCGCAACTTCAAAAAAGGTGATGAACTGGAAGCAGTAATCCTGGCGATTGACGTTGAAAAAGAGCGCATTTCATTAGGCGTTAAACAACTGTCTGCTGATCCATCAGGTGCATCTTCTGAAGATAAATCAGAAGCTAAACCAAAAGCTAAATCTGCCAAAAAAGAAGCTGCGCAATTACCAGATGATGGTGCAGCTGCTGGTACAACCAACCTTGGCGCTTTATTGAAAGCCAAGTTGGACAGCAAAAAATAATAAGCAGTTAATAAAAGGCAGATAATAATGACAAAATCTGAGCTAATCACGCTATTAGCGGAACGTTTTCCGCAATTAGTGATGAAAGATGCCGAGCTATCAGTAAAGGCTATTCTGGATGCAATGTCAGATAACCTCGCTACTGGCGAACGCATTGAAATTAGAGGCTTTGGAAGTTTTAGCTTGAATTATCGTCCGCCGCGCTTAGGTCGCAACCCGAAAACCGGCAGTAAAGTGCAAGTACCTGAAAAACACGTACCTCACTTCAAAGCCGGCAAAGAGTTACGCGAACGTGTAGATTTAGGCTAATAATTATTTTAGTTCCATTTGAAACGGCAGCCCATTGGCTGCCGTTTTTTTATGCCTGAACACTATATGATGCTCGCAGAACACAACCAAATACACGAAAAAACCTACATGAAAGTTTATATTTTGGTGTTTTTGCTGTGTTTCGTGGACAAATGCTTTGCAACTGGAATATCTAAAACGCAAATAAGGTAAAATACCGTCACATAACCTAATTAAAAGTGACACAAATGGAATTCGAATTTTGGTGGTTATTGGCACTACCCTTGTTTTTCAGTCTGGGCTGGCTCGCCGCACGCGTCGACCTGAAGCAGTTACTGGCTGAATCCACCGCACTCCCCGCAGCCTACTTTAAAGGCCTGAACTTTCTTATTACCAATCAGCAAGACAAAGCCATTGAAGCCTTTACAGAAGCAGTGCAGGCCAATACCGAATCACTAGAGCTGCATTTTGCTTTAGGCAGCTTATTCAGAAAACGCGGTGAAGTTGATCGCGCAATCCATCTGCACTTGCACCTGCTTGAAAAGAAGCAGCTTGAACCACAGCAAAAATTGGCTGTCACTGCAGAACTTGCCCAGGATTATCTCAAAGCAGGCTTGTTTGATCGTGCAGAAGAACTTTTCGAATCACTGGACGATGATAGGTATCGCCAGCCGGCATTACGCGCTTTGCTGGAAATTTATGTACGTGAACGCGAATGGGAGCGTGCGATCAAGGCTGCAACAGAATTGGAGCGAATTTCCGGTGTTCCATTCCGCGTGGAAATAGCGAACTACTATTGTGAAATGGCAGTAAAATCCAAACTGGCCAACGACACGCACACCGCCAGATTCGAGCTTGATCAGGCGCTCAACGCCAACAAAAACTGCGTGCGCGCCAATGTATTGTTGGGCGATCTCGAAGCCGAAGCCAACAATCACAAAGCAGCCATTTC
The DNA here is from genome assembly GCA_964622195.1 of uncultured Methylotenera sp. GTDB lineage: Bacteria > Pseudomonadota > Gammaproteobacteria > Burkholderiales > Methylophilaceae > Methylotenera. The sequence goes on from CAZUOQ010000019.1 coordinate 32,085, forward strand.
ATTGTGGAAACGCATTGAATTTCAAAAACCGGAATATCTTGGCCTGATAGCGCCAAAGTTGCTGGCAAGTTTTCGCAATTTAAATCAAACCCATGATGGATTGAACCTGTTACAAACCTACCTGCAGACTTATCAGCTCAATTCATTGCTCAACGTACTGTATGAAGCGACATTGACGGAGCAAGGTGCGGAAAGCGCAGCCAAACTCGCCCGCAACGAGCTCATTAAAATGCCAAGCTTAAATACACTGGACTTGCTGTTGCAGGCACGGGCAATTCTGGAAACCAATCAGCCACAGAATGGCAATCTGCAAGACACACAACTCATGCAGCAGGCTGTGCGTCATGCTATAGGTAACAAAACGGCCTATCACTGTGAACAATGCGGCTTCAAGGCGAAGTACCATCATTGGCAGTGCCCGGCGTGCAATGCATGGGAGGCCCTGCCTGCTGAACCCACGACTGTTTAATAATGGCACAACACAACTCATTGATAAAATTAACCAGACAAAGATTAACCAAACAAAGATTAACTATGCAATCAAACTTGAACAAGAATAACGATCCTAAAATTATCGTAGCGCTGGATTACGCTGATGCAGACAGTGCACTTAAATTAGTGAATCAGCTGGATCCCGCGCTGTGCCGCCTGAAAGTAGGTAAAGAACTATTCACAGCGGCAGGGCCGCAGTTTGTAGAGAAACTGACACGTTCAAATTTTGGCGTTTTTCTGGATCTGAAATTCCACGACATCCCCAATACTGTTGCCAAAGCCTGCAGCGCGGCCAGTAATCTTGGTGTGTGGATGCTGAATGTTCATGCCAGCGGCGGACTTGAAATGATGCAGGCTGCCAAACAAGCGG
>CAZUOQ010000020.1:0-32717 GCA_964622195.1 uncultured Methylotenera sp.
AAGGTATAAGGCGAGGAATAGGGCCACAGAGACGAGCGTATTAAGTTACGGTGAAACGCGGTAACCTCCATCTGCAGCAAGACCAAATAGGCTGGCATTGACGTGGCTCGCGTTGCCAGCGGGTAGGTTGCTCGAGCGCATGAGTAATCATGCGCCTAGATGAATGACTGTTACGCGCAGCAATGCGCGACAAAACCCGGCTTATCGGCCAGCTTCACTCTTTACTTGCCACTTTAGTGGCTTAGTAAATAGGGGAAGCCCTTTACGGGCTTTGTATCAATGATTCACCTGGTTTTTTTTGATTTGTCCATGAATAAACCTTTTTATAATAAGCTGACTATAGCTCGTCATTCCGGCGAAGGCTGGAATCCAGACAGGCTTCGTGAATGCATAAAAATGTGTATGCATTATTAAATGTTGGTGAGCAATGTTACGCTTAGATAATTTTTACATTATCTTCATCAAGCTTACCACTCTAGGCTGTCACCTTGCCTGGATTCCTGCCTCCGCCGGAATGACGGTTTGGGTTTTATTTTCGTGCCTTTCGTGTTGTTCGTGGGCAAATTTTCCGAGCCCTCTTGCTCCCCTGTAACTACAATTCAAATGCTTCTGTAAGTATTCTCATATTCCACATTCACATCATATGCTATGTGCTTAATTTATAACGATTTTATATTTAGCATAAAAATGCGCTAAGTCATTGACATATAAAGAAAAAATACTAAAAAAGGGCTTGCATTGCGCTTTTTTTTTATCTATAGTGCACATTAGTGGGGAAAAGTGGGTTTTTGTGGGGAATTGTCCTTCAAGTCATCCAGAGTAAATAGTTCGTCACTGTTTAATAACTACTAAGGGTTGGTTGGGTGTGAGAGTGCAGTTAGGCGATTCCCCCGTTTTTAACTGAGTGCTTGCTGATAGCTGTTTTTGAGTGAAGTGCCTGATATCAGGTACGTCAATCTTGAAAAGGAAAATGACTGGTTTATGTTTCGCGGTGCAACATCATTAAGTTTGGATGCCAAGAGCAGAATCGCTGTGCCTACAAAGCACAGGGAATCGCTGCAGCTTGAGTGTGCCGGTAACTTGGTGCTGACTGCGCATCCGCACCGTTGCCTGTTGTTGTATCCACAGCCTGCGTGGGAGCCGATTCAGTCTAAATTGATGGCGCTGTCGTCTTTTGATAAGCAATCAAGTGCCTTGCAGCGTCTGCTGGTAGGTTTTGCTGAAGACGTGAGTTTGGATAGTGCCGGCCGTGTGCTGGTTTCTCCGGCGTTACGTGATTTTGCCGGTTTGGGTAAGGAAATCATGCTGGTAGGTCAGGGTAGCCATTTTGAGTTGTGGAGCATGGAAGCCTGGCGTGCGCAATTGGAACAAGTCATGCAGGGTGATGGGTTTACCATGCCTGCGGAATTAGAGGGATTTTCGCTGTGACTAAGGGCGTGAAAAACGCGCCCCCCAAAGCATCATTGCCTCTAAAAAAAGTGTCTTCAAAAAAAGCGTCTTCCGGAACAGCGGGTCCGGAGGTGCTAAGTGAATTAGAAAAGTACCCCTTAGAAGTGTCAGCATCAAATTCAAATACAGTTTCAGCATCAGCAAGCCCGCACATTACCGTGTTGCTGGATGAAGCTGTGCACGCATTGGCGATCAAGCCGGACGGCACTTACGTCGACGGCACTTTCGGCCGCGGTGGTCATTCCAGAAAAATCCTGTCGCAATTAGGGCCTAAAGGGCGCCTGATTGCTTTTGATCGCGATCTGACTGCGATCGAATCCGGTAAAACCATCATCGATTCACGATTCAGCATCATTCACAGCCACTTTGCCTCTATGCAGGCGCGGCTGGCTGATATCGGCGTTACACAAGTAGACGGCATTTTGCTCGACTTGGGCATTTCATCGCCGCAGATTGATGATGCCGAGCGTGGTTTCAGTTTCAGGTACGATGCGCCGCTGGATATGCGCATGGATCAAAGCAGTGGGCAAACGGCGGCGGAATTCCTCGCCAATACAACAGAGCAGCAATTAGCGGAGGTGATAAAAAATTATGGTGAAGAACGGTTTGCTAAGTCGATTGCAAGGGCGATTGTTAAGGAGCGCAATGACGGGCGCGCCATCACCACTACTGGGCAGCTTGCCCAGGTCGTGGCAAACACAGTCACGCGGTTTGAGCCAGGGCAGAACCCAGCAACGCGCACATTTCAGGCTTTACGGATTTTCGTCAATCAGGAGCTTGAGGAATTATCGTTAACCCTGCCGCAGTGCATGACATTATTGAAGCCGCAGGGCAGGCTGGCGGTAATCAGCTTCCATTCGCTGGAAGACCGTATCGTCAAGCAGTTTATCCGCGATCAGGAAAACCGCGATGATCTGCCATCTAACTTCCCGGTGCGCGCCGCTGATTTACCGCAACCAAAATTAATCAGTGTTGGCAAGGCAGTTAAACCCGGTGCAAAAGAAGTGAAGGTTAATCCGCGTTCGCGCAGTGCAGTATTGCGCGTGGCAGAAAGGACGTCAGTACTATGACGCGCCTCAATTTCATTTTGTTTTTTGCGCTGATGTTTTCGTCTCTGGGCTTGGTGAATGCCCAGCACAAGGCGCGCAAGCTGTATATCGAGCTTGAACAGTTGAATCAGGCAGAAAAACAATATAACCAGGAATATGGCCAGTGGCAGCTTGAGCAGAGTACCTGGGCCATGCATTCACGTATTGAACAAATTGCTGCACAGCAATTGCAGATGCAGGTGCCTGATGCCAAGCGGATTCAGATTGTAAGTCTTAAAAAGCCTGCGGATATGCAGCGGCCTGCGACACGAAGCGGAGTGGCTGAATAATGGCGATTCCATTGGCTCCCGTCATTGTGAAATTCCCGGCATGGCGCCGCCGCCTGTTGCTGGTGTGTGTGCTATTGGGCTTTGTCGCTTTGCTGGGCCGCAGTCTGTATTTGCAGAGCTTTCATAAGCGCTTTCTGCAGGAGAAAGGTGATGCGCGCTATAACCGTACTCTGGTGCTGCCATCCCAGCGCGGAAAAATTACTGACAGGTATGGTGAGCTGCTGGCAATCAGTTCGCCGGTAGAGTCTGTGTGGGCAAACCCTTCAGATGTGAAGATTGATGCAAACCAGACTAAAAAAATTGCCGGTTTACTGGGTTTGAAAATTGATGTGGTGAATAAGAAGCTTGCCAAAAGCGAGCGTGAATTTGTGTATCTGAAACGCCGTATATCACCGGAACTGGCTGCTGAAGTCATGAAGCTGGGTGTGCCTGGTATTTACTTGCAGCGTGAATACAAGCGCTATTACCCTGCGGGTGAAGTGACTGCTCACTTGGTGGGCTTTACCGGTATTGATGACCAGGGCCAGGAGGGCTTTGAACTCACCATGAATAAAACGCTTTCCGGTAAGAGCGGCAGCCGCAAGGTGATTAAAGACAGGGCCGGCCATATCATTGAAGATCTGGAAGCCGTTAAAGTGCCGCAGGACGGTCATGACGTCGTGCTTTCAATTGACCGCAGGATCCAGTATCTGGCACATCGCGAGCTGGCAAAGGCCGTAGATAAATTTAAAGCAAAAGCCGGTGCGGCAATTGTGCTGGACGCTAAAACCGGTGAAGTACTGGCGATGGCCAATGTGCCGACTTATAACCCGAATAACCCGGTGAATATTCAGGGTAAGTCACGCAACCGTGCGATTACCGATGTGTTTGAGCCAGGCTCTACCATGAAAACGGTGACTGCGGCTGCGGCTTTGGAGTCAGGTAAGTATCAGCCGGATACTAAAATCCAGACCGCGCCTGGCTATATGAGTATTGGGCCAGCCACGATCCATGATGCGCATCCGCATGGGGTGTTGACGGTGGCCGAGGTGATACAGAAGTCATCCAATGTGGGCGCTGCAAAAATGGCGTTAGCGCTTGATCGCCAGTATTTGTGGGGAGTATTTAACCTGATCGGCTTCGGTACAAAAACCCGTATCGGCTTTCCCGGCGAGGCTTCCGGCAGATTGCGCGATTACAAAACCTGGCGCCCGATTGAGCAGGCAACGATGTCTTACGGGCATGGTATCAGTGTGACACTGCTGCAACTGGCACGGTCTTATACCGTGTTTGCCAATGATGGCGAGCTAAAGCCGGTGTCGCTGCTCAAGCTCAAAGACGCGCCTGTGGGTACGCAGGTTTTTTCAGCTGATACAGCGCACTATGTAAAAGATATGCTGGAAATGGTTGTATTGCCGGGTGGTACCGCGCTTAGAGCGCAAGTTGCGGGTTATCGCGTAGCAGGCAAGACAGGTACTACGCACAAGCTCGGTGATCACGGTTACGAGAAAAGCAAGTATGTCGGTTCATTCGTCGGGATGGCGCCTGCGTCTAATCCACGTCTGATTATGGCAGTGATGATTGACGACCCGAGCAGTGGCGAATATTACGGCGGCACTGTGGCTGCACCGGTGTTCAGTGCCGTTATGGCAGATGCGCTGCGTATGCTGGCGATCCCGCAGGATGCGCCTAACGATAATGTCGTGATTCAGAGCGATGTTGAAGAAGTACAGGAGAGTATATGACCGTGCTCTCATCATTTAACTTGAAATTCAGCTCCATAACGGCCGATAGCCGCAAGGTGCAGGCCGGTGCATTATTCCTGGCTTATCCGGGCGTGCATAGCGATGGCCGCAATTATATTGCACAGGCGATTCAAGCCGGCGCTGCGGCAGTCGCCTGGGATAGCCGCGATTTTGCATGGAACCCGGCTTGGCAAGTGGCAAATGTGGGTGTAGTCGGCTTGAAAGATCAGGTCAGTGAAATTGCGGCCGAATATTATGGACAGCCTTCACAAAAATTACGCATGGTCGGTGTAACCGGCACTAACGGCAAAACTTCTGTCAGCCAGTGGATTGCGCAGGCATTAACAGCGATCGGTCAAAAAACCGCAGTGATCGGTACTATCGGTAACGGTTTTGTTGGCGCGCAGAACGAGGCTAGCAATACCACGCCGGATGCCATTCTGCTGCAAGGCATGCTGGCTGATTTTGTAACACAGGGTGCCAAAGCGGTGGCGATGGAGGTTTCATCGCATGGTTTGCATCAGGGTCGAGTCAATAGTGTGGAATTTGACGTGGCGGTGCTGACCAACTTGAGCCGTGACCATCTCGATTACCATGAAACCATGGAGGAATATGCGGCTGCCAAAGAACTGCTGTTCACGTGGCCGGGTTTGGGTATCTCGGTGATTAATGCGGATGATGCGTTCGGTCAGCGCATTGCCAAAAAACTCAAGGCGCAAGGCAAATCTCTGCTGACTTATGGGGTAAATCAGGGTGATGTGCGTGCAGTGAATCTGCAACTGCATGAGTATGGTTTAACGATGCAGGTTACAACGCCGCAGGGTGATGCCGTTGTGCATGCGCCGGTGCTTGGCCGTTTCAATGCCTACAACGTACTGGCTGTGCTGACTAGTTTATTGGCTTTAGAAGTGAATTTGGCAGATGCAGTCGCGGCAATTGCAACAATCAAACCGGTAGCAGGCCGCATGCAGCAGTTCGGTGGCGATAACAAACCGCTGGTAGTTGTAGATTATGCACACACACCGGATGCGCTGGAAAAGGTGCTGGCGACTTTGCGTGAGCAGGTGCAAGGCAAGCTCATCTGCGTGTTTGGGTGCGGCGGTGATCGTGATGCCGGCAAGCGTCCTTTGATGGGCGCGGTAGCAGCCAAGCTGGCCGATAGTGTGATCGTGACTTCTGATAATCCACGCAGCGAAGATCCAGCCAGCATCATCGCGCAGGTGGTGAGCGGTATTGACAAAGCATATGTGGCGGAAGCAGACCGTGCGGCAGCTATTACACAAGCGGTGCAGTCGGCACTCAGCGGCGACATTGTGCTGGTGGCAGGTAAAGGCCACGAAGATTATCAGGAAATCGCGGGTGTAAAAACACCATTCAGTGATGCCGCTGTTGCGTTGGCCGCACTTGGCCGTAATCAGGCTGAAAATGCGTCAATGATGCAACTGTCAGAAGCGGCCAGCGCACTCAATGCAAAACTAATCGGCGCTGACGTGACGTTCGATAGTGTAGGCAGTGATAGTCGCAGCATTCAGGCCGGGCAATTGTTTGTTGCACTTAAAGGCGAACACTTTGATGGCAATACTTTCGCCGCTGAAGCAATTAATAAAGGTGCGGCTGCTGTCATGGTGTCGGATGCTGCAACTGCGGCACGTCCTGCCCTGGTGGTAAAAGACACACGTTTGGCGCTGGGCGATCTGGCGAAATACTGGCGCAGCAAGTTCAGTGCGCCGTTGATCGGCGTGACTGGCAGTAACGGTAAAACTACCACCAAGGAAATGCTTACAGCCATTCTAGCGGCAGCGACCGGTGATGTTAACAAAGTACATGCCACTTACGGTAATTTGAATAACGACATCGGTCTGCCGCTGACTTTGCTCAAGATCAAGCCGCAGCACCAGTATGTGGTGGCGGAAATGGGCATGAACCATCTGGGTGAGATTGATTACCTCACGCATATTGCCAGGCCGAATGTGGCGGTGATCAATAACGCCAACACTGCGCATATCGGTGAACTGGGTTCACGTGAAAACATTGCACGTGCCAAGGGCGAGATATTTTCAGGTTTGCAGGATGGCGGTATTGCAGTGATCAATGCCGATAACGATTTCGCAGATTACTGGAAAACGCTGAATACTGGCAGAAAAGTTGTGACCTTTGGTTTGTATCAGCAGGCAGATGTGACCGCCAGCTATCAGGAGCAGGCTGGTGTCAGTCAGGTAAAACTGACTACGCCCAATGGGCAGGTCAGTTTCGCGCTGAAAGTGGAAGGTGTGCACAACATCAGTAATGCGCTGGCGGCAAGTGCCACGGCTTATGCGCTGGGAATCAGCAATGCCGATATTGCAGCGGGTCTCCAAAGTTTCGGTGGTGTTTATGGCCGCCTGCAACGTAAAGCTGCTGCAAACGGTGCTGTGCTGATTGATGACACTTATAACGCGAACCCGGATTCAATGAAGGCTGCGATAGATGTACTGGCAAAACAGGCCGGTGAAAAGCTGCTGGTGCTCGGTGATATGGGCGAGTTGGGTGCGGATGCAAAAAAAATGCATGCAGAAATCGGCGCTTATGCCAAGACTGCCGGGCTTGTGAAGCTGTATTGCCTGGGCGAATCAAGCCAGGAAATGGTCACTGCATTTGGCGCAGGTGCGCAGCATTTTGACTCACCGGAAGCGGTGGCAGCGGCAGTGCTGCCGCAACTTAATAATAACAGCACCGTATTGGTAAAAGGCTCACGTTTCATGCGTATGGAGCGCGTAGTCAGTTTGCTGGTAGCAAAGCAGCAATAAGGCATAAAGGGAGAAGATTATGTTACTTGAATTAGCAAAATGGTTAGCACACGATATACGCGGCTTTAATGTGTTTAATTACATTACCCTGCGTGCGGTGCTGGCGACACTGACATCCCTGACGATTTCATTCGTGATGGGGCCGGCACTGATTCGTAAGCTGACTTACTATAAAGTTGGTCAAGCCGTGCGTGATGACGGCCCGCAAACCCATCTGGTAAAAGCGGGTACACCTACCATGGGTGGTGCGCTGATTCTGATCTCAATCGCAATTTCTACTTTGCTATGGGCCGATTTGCATAACAGGTTCGTGTGGGTCGTGCTGTTTACGACATTGGGCTTCGGCATTATCGGCTGGGTGGATGACTGGCGCAAAGTAGTGCACCGCAATCCTAAAGGCCTGTCTGCCAAAGAGAAATATTTCTGGCAGTCAGTGGTAGGTGCCAGTGTGGCCATTTTCCTGCAGCAGACCGCAACCGTGCCGGCCGAAACCACTTTATTGATTCCGTTTTTCAAAAACCTGGTGATTCCGATGAGTGGCATCGCATTCATTGTGCTGACCTATCTGGTTGTGGTTGGCAGCAGTAATGCGGTGAACCTGACGGATGGCCTGGACGGCCTGGCGATCCTGCCTACCGTGATGGTGGCAGGTGCGTTGGCGATATTTGCCTATGTGACCGGTCACTTTTACTTTGCCAAGTACCTGTCGATTCCTTACGTACCAGGTGCAGGTGAACTCATGGTGTTCTGCGCGGCGATGGTCGGCGCAGGGCTCGGCTTTCTGTGGTTTAACGCCTACCCGGCTGAAGTGTTCATGGGTGACGTAGGTGCGCTGGCGCTGGGCGCTGCGCTGGGTATTGTCGCTGTCATCGTGCGTCAGGAAATCATCCTGTTCATCATGGGCGGCGTGTTTGTGGTGGAGACCTTCTCGGTGGCGATACAGGTGCTCTATTTCAAATACACCAAAAGCAAAACCGGTACCGGCAAGCGTATTTTCCTGATGGCGCCATTACACCATCACTATGAACAAAAAGGCTGGAAGGAAACACAGGTAGTCGTGCGCTTCTGGATCATCAGCATGATGCTGGTGCTGATCGGCTTGGCAAGCTTGAAGATTAGATAGGTAAAGACTTTAAACATGACAATCGCGTTAAAAGACAAACAAGTATTGGTGCTGGGGCTCGGTGATACCGGCCTGTCAGCATTGCGCTGGCTTAACCGCCAAGGCGCACGTTTGTCTGTGGCCGATACACGTAATAACCCACCCGGTGTGGAAGCGCTAAAGGCAGAGTTGCCGCAAGTGCAGCTTTATACCGGCGCGTTTACTGCTGCGATGTTTGCAGGTGCAGACCTGATTGTTGCCAGCCCAGGTGTGCCGCTTAGCGAACCTGAGATTCAGGCGGCTATTCAACGCGGTGTCACAGTTGTCGGTGATGTAGAGCTGTTTGCCCAGTACCGTCCGGCTAGCGCCAAGGTCATTGCGATTACCGGTGCCAACGGCAAAACTACCGTGACGACTTTAGTTGGGGAAATGTGCAAAACAGCAGGCTTGAAAACCATCGTCGCCGGCAACATCGGCTTGCCGGTGCTAGATGCTTTAGGCATGGAAACCCCTGATGTGTATGTGCTGGAGCTTTCAAGTTTTCAGCTCGAAACCACCAGTAATCTGGTGGTAGATGCAGCAACCATGCTGAATCTGTCTGAAGACCACATGGATAGATACGCCAGTATGCAGGACTATGCCATTGCCAAGGCACGCATTTTCTATAATGCAAAATTGCAGGTACTGAACCGTGATGATGCCTGGAGCATGCTGATGGCACGTGCAAAATTGCCGCAAGTGACATTTGGCATAGAAGTAAATCAAGAGCCCGCAGGTGAGGACGAGCTGAGCTACGGTTTGAGAAATGTGGATGGCGAGCTGTGGTTAAGCTGCGGCGAGCATGACCTGATGAACGTACGCGACCTTAAAATTAGCGGTCTGCACAATGCCGCCAATGCCTTGGCAGCGATTGCGCTGTGCCGCGGTGTCGGCATCGATTATGTGCCTATCATTCAAACCCTGTATAACTTCAAAGGTTTGCCACACCGCGTGGAGTGGGTTACCAATATTGATGACGTCGATTATTTCGATGATTCCAAAGGCACCAACGTAGGCGCAACCTGCGCTGCGCTTTCCGGTTTGTCACAGAAAGTAGTGCTGATCGCGGGTGGCGATGGTAAAGGGCAGGACTTTTCGCCATTGAAGCAGCCGGTCAGTGACAACGCTCGTGCAGTGGTGTTGATAGGGCGTGACGCGCCATTGATTGAAAACTCACTGCTGGAAACAGGTGTGGCCCTGTATCACGCCGCGGATTTACCGGAAGCAGTGAATATTGCCAGAAAACTCGCGCAGGCAGGTGATGCGGTGCTGCTGTCACCGGCATGCGCCAGCTTTGATATGTTCAAGAATTATGTGCACCGCGCAGAAGTGTTTGTGGCTGCGGTTAAACGACTGGAGCAAGCATCATGATGGTGACCATGCTTAATCGCGACCGCATCAACGCACCTAACTATGATCAGGGCCTGCTCTGGGTCACCCTGATACTGCTGGGTATCGGGCTGGTCATGGTTTACTCAGCCTCGATTGCGATTGCCGAGGCTGATAAGGCCGTGGGTAATAACAGCAGCTATTACCTGGTGCGGCAGGCTATATTCATTGTGATTAGCCTGAGTGCCGCATTCGTCGCATTTAATATCCCGATAGCCTGGTGGCAGAAAATGGCGCCTTACTTGTTCCTGGTCGGGCTGGCATTGCTGGTATTGGTTCTGATTCCAGGTATTGGCCGTGTCGTTGGCGGCAGCCGCCGCTGGCTGTCGTTGTTTGTGATTAACCTGCAGCCATCAGAATTCATGAAGCTGTTTGCCGCGATGTATGTCGCCGACTATACCGTGCGCAAGGCTGCCGTGATGGATAGCTTTAAGAAAGGCTTTATGCCGATGCTGTTTGTGATGCTGCTGGTAGGCGGTTTGCTGCTGGCAGAACCAGACTTCGGCGCGTTTGCCGTCATTGCAGCGATCTCGATCTCTATCCTGTGGCTGGGCGGTATTAACGGCCGCATCTTCGGCGGCTTGATTGTACTGCTGGTGATCGGTTTCATCTTCCTGATCTGGAGTTCACCATATCGTCTTGAACGCGTCATCGGTTTTATGGATCCATGGGCAGATCCTTATGGCAAAGGCTATCAGCTGTCACATGCGCTCATTGCATTTGGCCGCGGTGAATGGCTGGGTGTGGGTTTAGGTGCCAGTGTAGAGAAACTGCTCTATCTGCCGGAAGCACATACCGACTTCTTGCTGGCCGTAATTGCGGAAGAGCTGGGTTTTGCGGGTGTCGCTACGGTGGTTGGCCTTTTTACATGGATAGTCGTGCGGGCTTTTGGCATGGCGAAAGAAGCGATTGAGAACGAGCGCTATTTTGCAGCCTTACTCGCTCAAGGGCTTGGTGTGTGGATCGGCGTACAGGGCATTATCAACATGGGCGTGAACATGGGATTGCTGCCGACCAAAGGCTTGACGCTGCCTTTACTGTCATTCGGAGGCAGCGGCATTCTGGCGAATTGTATTGCGATGGCGATTTTACTGAGAATCGACTTCGAGAATAGGCGACTGCAGAAAGGGTTGCCGGTATGAGTAAACCAATCACAAAAACCCTGATGGTGATGGCGGGTGGTACCGGCGGTCATGTCTATCCGGCAATGGCAGTAGCTGATCATCTGAAAACCAGCGGCTGGAACATCGTGTGGCTGTGCACGGCAGGCGGCATGGAAAACAAATTGATTGAAGGCAAGGGTTACAGCAAAGCCATGATCCATATGCAGGGCGTACGCGGTAAAGGTTTGCTGGGTTGGGTACTGTTGCCGGTGAAACTGATAAAAGCCTTCAGCCAGAGTATGAGCGCGATCAAACAGCACCAGCCTGACGTAGTACTGGGCATGGGCGGTTTTGCAGCGTTTCCAGGTGGCTTCATGGCAAAACTGCTGGGCAAGCCGCTCGTGATTCATGAGCAGAACTCAGTGGCGGGTTTAACCAATAAAGTGCTGGCAAAACTGGCTGATCATGTGCTGGCAGCGTTCCCGGCTGCATTTGGTGATAAGGCAATACTGGTAGGTAATCCGGTGCGGGCTGATATTGCACATTTGCCGGCTCCTGAAGTTCGCTTTGCCGGTCGTGATGGTGCGTTACGGTTATTAGTTGTTGGCGGCAGTCTGGGTGCGCATGCCTTGAATGAAGTGATACCGCAGGCACTGGCAAAGCTGCCTGCTGAGCAGCGTCCGCAGGTTGTGCACCAGAGCGGCGTGAAACATATTGACGTACTGAAAAGCAATTATGAGAAAGCCGGCGTGGCAGTCGATGCGCGTGCGTTCATTGATGACATGGCAGCGATGTATGCATGGGCAGATTTTGTGATCTGCCGTTCCGGTGCACTGACTGTAGCTGAAATTTCCGCTGTTGGACTGGGCAGTTTGATGGTGCCATTCCCGTTTGCGGTAGATGACCACCAGACCACGAATGCTGCCTATCTGGCAGAAGCCGGAGCAGCAATCTTGGTGCAGCAGAAAGAATTGAGTGTAGAAAAATTGGCAGCAATATTGAGCCAACTGAGTCGTGAGCAGTGCCTGAACATGGCAAAAAGAGCACGTGCATTGGGTAAGCCTGAAGCAACTGCCAATGTGGCCACAATATGCAGGGAGGTAGCGCTATGAAACATAAAGTCAAAAACGTGCATTTTGTCGGTATCGGCGGTTCCGGTATGAGCGGCATTGCGGAAGTGCTGATTAATCTGGACTTTAGTGTATCTGGATCAGATCTGGCGTCCAACGTTACAACTAAACGCCTGGCTGCGTTTGGCGCAACAATTTATCAAGGCCATGCAGAAGCTAATGTAAAAGAGGCGGACGTGGTTGTAGTGTCTTCCGCAGTGAATGAAGAAAACCCGGAAGTAAAAGCGGCGCGTGCCAAAAAAATACCGGTGGTGCCGCGTGCGCTGATGCTGGCTGAACTCATGCGCTTTAGACAAGGGATAGCCGTAGCCGGCACGCACGGCAAGACGACCACGACCAGCCTGATTGCGAGCATTCTGGCCGAGGCTGGCATGGACCCGACCTTTGTGATCGGCGGCAAGCTAGAAGCTGCAAATGCGAATGCGAAACTTGGTACCGGTGAGTATATCGTGGCAGAAGCAGATGAGTCTGATGCCTCATTCCTGCACCTGACCCCGGTTATGGCCGTGGTGACCAATATCGACCAGGACCACATGGATACCTATGAACACAGCTTTGAAAAACTGAAAAGCGCGTTTGTCGAGTTCCTCCAGCAGTTGCCGTTCTGGGGCATGGCAGTGGTGTGCATCGATGACGCAAATATCCGCGAGATTCTGCCGCGTGTGACTAAACCGGTCATGACTTATGGCTTAAGTGAAGATGCAAAAGTACGTGCCAAAAACGTACGTGCCGATGACGGCAAGATGCACTTTACCGTGCAGATCATTAATGGCGTGACTACTGAGTTTGATGTGACGCTGAACCTGCCTGGTAACCACTATGTGTTGAATGCGCTGGCGGCTATTGCGATTGCCAATGAATTGAATGTACCGGATATCGCCATCATTAAAGCGCTGAAAGAATTCAAAGGTGTGGGCAGGCGCTTTGAGCGTTATGGAGAGATTGCAGCAAAAGCTGGCGGCAGCTTCACCCTGATTGATGACTACGGCCACCATCCGGTAGAAATGCAGGCGGTGATTGCGGCAGCGCGCGGTGCATTTCCGAACCGTCGCCTGGTCATGGCATTCCAGCCGCATCGCTACACCCGTACCCGCGATTGTTTTGAAGATTTTGTAAAAGTGCTGTCAGGTGCAGATGTGGTAATGCTGACGGAAGTTTATTCCGCCGGTGAAACACCGATTGTGGCAGCGGATACGCGTTCCCTGATACGTGCGATACGTGTGGCAGGCAAGGTAGAACCGCTGTTTGTGGAAACCACAGATGAATTGCCGCAGGCAATATTGGATGTGGCACAGGCGGATGATGTGGTCATTGTGATGGGCGCCGGCTCTATCGGGCAGGTGGCTGCTAAAACAAGGGAACTGGCAAAATAATGACACAGCTTAACGGCAAATTATTATTGAACGAACCCTTGACACGCTACACCAGCTGGCGTGTGGGCGGCCCTGCGGATAAGTTTTATATTCCGGCCGGGCTGGATGATTTGCGTACATTTTTACAAAGTCTGGATGCTGGTGAACCCATTACCTTCATTGGCTTGGGTTCAAATCTGTTGGTACGCGACGGCGGTGTACGAGGTACGGTGGTACTCATGCACAACGTGCTCACAGCATTACGCATGGATGGTGATCTGGTATATGCCGAATCCGGCGTAACCTGCGCCAAGCTTGCAAAGTTCTGTGCCAAAGAAGCAAAGCAGGCTGCCGAGTTCTTTGCTGGTATCCCCGGCACATTGGGCGGTGCGCTGGCCATGAATGCAGGCTGCTACGGCAGTGAAACCTGGGATGTAGTAAAGCGTGTGACGACGATCAATAGGCACGGTGAGCTGAATACTCGTGATGCAGCGGAGTTTGTACCGACTTATCGCCACATTGCGATGCCGGTAGCGGATGAATGGTTTGTGGCTGCATGGCTGCGTTTGCCAGAAGGTGACGCGCATGAGGCTACGCAAAAGATTAAAGCGCTGCTGGCGAAAAGACTGGCTTCGCAGCCCTTGAATCTGCCAAGTGCCGGTTCAACGTTCAGGAACCCTGAAGGGGATTATGCGGCCAGATTGATCGAAGCCAGCGGCCTGAAAGGCTACACCATAGGCGGTGCGCAGGTTTCGGAGAAGCATGCCAATTTTATTGTGAATATCGGCGGTGCAACTGCGCTGGATATTGAGATGTTAATTAAGCATATGCGTGACACGGTGCTGGAGAAACAGAGCGTGGCATTGCAGCAGGAAGTGAAAGTGCTGGGCGAGCTCAAGGCAAGCGAACTAAAGATAAGCAAGCTGGAAAAAAGTGAATTAGAGGTCAGGAAATGAAGCGTAATTTGGATAAGACCTCAAGGGTCTTCGACAATTTGCTAGGCCAACAAGTTGGCAAGCAAAGTGCGAAAGTAGCCGTGCTGTTTGGCGGTAAATCAGGTGAGCGTGAGGTATCGCTCAAGAGTGGCTCGGCTGTGCTGGCTGCGCTGCAAAGGCAGGGCGTGGATGCGCACGCTTTTGACCCGGCAGAGCGTCCGCTGCATGATCTGGAAGCGTTTGATGTTGCGATGATTTCGCTGCATGGGCGTTTTGGTGAAGATGGCGCAATGCAAGGTGCGCTGGAACTGCTCGGTATTCCATACACCGGCAGCGGTGTCATGGCTTCCGCAATCGGCATGGATAAATGGCGCACCAAAATGATCTGGTCGGCAGCAGGTGTGAGTACGCCAGCTTTTGAGCTGGTCAAAGCGGATTCGGACTTTGCTGCGATTGAAAAAAGGTTGGGTTTGCCGTTGTTTGTGAAGCCAGCCAATGAAGGTTCCAGTATCGGTATCAGCAAGGTTAAAACAGCTGGCGGGCTAAAAGCGGCTTATGAGCTGGCAGCCAAGTCAGACCCGCTGGTGATTGCCGAGCAGTTTGTGGGTGGCGGTGAATATACCGTGGGGATTCTGGGCGATAAAGCACTGCCGATTGTACGCATCGTACCTAAAAATGAATTTTATGATTTTGAGGCGAAATACCTGCGTGACGATACCGAGTATCGGTGCCCATGCGGATTGAGTGCTGAAAAAGAAGCACAGATCCAGCAGGAGGCGTTGCAGGCATTCAGTGCGATTGGCTGCCAGGGCTGGGGCCGCGTGGACTTTCTGATGGATGAGTCTGGTAAGCACTACTTTTTAGAAGTGAACACCAGTCCCGGTATGACAGACCATAGCCTGGTGCCAATGGCGGCAAAAGCAGCCGGTATCAGTTTTGATGAACTTGTGATTAAAGTGCTGGAGCTTGCGCATGTGGGATAGGCCCGCCCTGCTGAACTGGATCGCTAATCTGCTGTTCGCTTTGAGCGTGGTGGTGATGCTGTATGCAGTGCTGTATGTGGTGGTGCACCTGCCGATTTTTCCATTGCGCGAAGTCAAGGTGGATGGGCAGCTGAATCATGTGAGCCGCGAGCAGGTGCAGCTGATTGTAGCGAAGCATCTGAAAGGCAACTTTTTTACGCTGGATCTGATCAAGGCGCGTGATGCATTTGAAAAGCTGCCATGGGCGCGCAAGGTCAGTGTGCGCCGCCGCTGGCCAGATAAGCTCGAGGTCATGATAGAAGAGCATCAGGCGTTGGCACGCTGGAGCAGTGTGGCGTTGGTGAACAGGCAAGGTGAGTTGTTTCATGCCGCATCGAGCAGTGACCTGCCCGTGTTTTATGGGCCAAGTGACGGTGTGATCGAGGTAGCTTCGCAATACGATGCATTTAACAAAGTGCTGAAAACGGCAAATATGCAGATTGCAACACTGACATTGACACCGAGACGTGCCTGGCAGATTACAACCAATAACGGCATTGTGGTTGAGCTGGGTCGTACCGATATGCAGCCACGGCTGGAGAAATTTGCCAATGTTTATAACAGCACGATTGCGGGTTTGAACAAGAAAATAACTTATGCAGATTTACGCTACCCAAACGGTTTTGCGGTACGTAAACCTACAGAAAGCGTGAAGCTGCCGCAGCCTGCCGTAGATGGTCTGGCAGACAATGCAGTAAAAGCAGAGCTTAAGCAGGCAAGTGATAAAAAATTAATTGACATAAGCAAGAAGCAGACGAGGACCGTGACCTGATTCACGGAAGGGATGAACAATGAGCAGAATCAAAGAAGATAAGAATTTAATTGTGGGCCTGGATATCGGCACCTCAAAAATTGTAGCAATCGTGGCCGAGCTGCAGCCGGAAGGTACACTGAAAGTGATTGGCCTCGGCCAGCATGTTTCAAGAGGCCTGAAAAAGGGCGTGGTAGTGAATATCGAGTCCACGATGCAATCCATACAGCGCGCGCTTGAAGAGGCTGAGTTGATGGCAGATTGCAAAATCAATAACGTGTATACCGGTATTGCCGGCAGCCACATCAAGAGCCTTAATTCACACGGCATGGTGAAGATCAAGGATGCAGAAGTGTCGCAAATGGATGTGGATCGTGTCGTGGATACCGCGCGAGCCATTGCGCTGCCGGCTGACCAGCAGATCCTGCATATCCTGACGCAGGAATTCATTATTGACGGCCAGGAAGATGTGCGTGAGCCGTTGGGCATGAGCGGCATGAAGCTGGAAGTGAAAGTGCATATCGTGACCGGTGCTGTAGCGGCCGCACAGAATATCGTGAAGTGCATCAAGCGTTGCGGTATCGAGGTGAGTGACCTGGTCTTGCAGCCATTGGCTTCGAGTCTGGCAGTGCTGACTGAAGATGAAAAAGAGCTGGGCGTTTGCCTGGTAGATATCGGCGGCGGTACAACGGATATTGCGGTATTCAAACAGGGGGCCATTAGACATACGGCAGTAGTCCCTATTGCTGGCGACCAGATGACCAATGACGTAGCAGTAGCATTCCGTACGCCAACGCAAGCTGCTGAAGAAATCAAGATCAAGCACGGTTGTGCGCTGCGTCAACTGGCTGATCCACGCGAGATTGTAGAAGTACCGGGGGTTGATGGCCGTGATCCACGCCAGTTATCGGTACAGACATTGGCTGAAGTATTGGAGCCGCGTGTAGTTGAGCTGTATGAGCTGGTGCTCAATGAACTGCGTCGCAGCGGCATGGAAGAAATGATCGCTTCCGGCATCGTCATTACCGGTGGCTCGGCAATGATGCGCGGCATGGTGGAACTGGGTGAAGAGATATTCCATATGCCGGTACGCTTAGGTATGCCGCGTTATGTGGGCGGGTTATCTGAAGTGGTCAGCAATCCACGTTATGCAACAGGCGTAGGCTTGGTGCTGATGGGTAAACAGCAATTAGAGCGCCACTTGAGTGGACAGATGGAATCAAGTTCATTTGGCAGGATTCTGGACAAAATGAAGAGCTGGTTTCAGGGTAATTTTTAATTATGTTGTCATTCCGTGCTGGACACGGAATCCAGCGTCTTGACTGAAATATTAATGAGAGCCACTGGATTCCGACTTGCGTCGGAATGACGAAGGTGTAAGAGGTAGTCAGGCAGAAGTAGTTTAGTAAATAAAAAGAGGAGGCATTAAAATGTTTGAGATTATGGAAAAAAATTCACAGGAAGCTGTGATTAAAGTCATTGGTGTAGGCGGTTGCGGCGGCAACGCGGTTGCACACATGATTGAAAAGAATGTAGGCGGTGTTGAGTTTATCTGCGCTAATACCGATATGCAGGCGCTGAAAAAGAGCCAGGCTAAAACCGTGCTGCAAATCGGTGAGGCACTGACTCGCGGTTTGGGCGCGGGTGCCAAACCGGAAGTAGGGCGCGAAGCAGCATTGGAAGACCGCGATGCAATTGCAGAACTGATTGATGGTGCTGATATGCTGTTTATCACTGCAGGTATGGGTGGCGGTACCGGTACCGGTGCAGCACCTATCATTGCGCAGATCGCAAAAGAGATGGGCATTCTGACCGTTGCGGTAGTGACCAAACCTTTCGCTTTTGAAGGAAAACGCACTAAAGTCGCTTCTGATGGTCTAGATGAATTATCGAAGTTCGTAGATTCACTGATTGTGATCCCGAACGAAAAACTGATGGAAGTGTTGGGCGAAGATGTGCCGTTCCTGGAAGCTTTCCGCGCTGCGAACGATGTATTGCACAATGCAGTGTCAGGCATTGCCGAGATCATCAATTGCGCAGGTACCGTGAACGTTGACTTTGCTGACGTACGCACAGTCATGAGCGAAATGGGCATGGCGATGATGGGTTCTGCTATGGCCACCGGCCCTGAGCGCGCACGCATCGCTGCTGAGCAGGCTGTCGCCAGCCCATTGCTGGAAGACGTCAACCTGGCTAATGCGCGTGGCGTTCTGGTCAATATCACGACTTCAAGCTCTTTCAAAATGAAAGAGTACTATGACGTGATGAATACGATTAAAGCCTTCACCGCAGAAGACGCAACTGTGATTGTAGGTAACGTATTTGATGAAAATATGGCCGATGGTTTACGTGTAACGATGGTGGCAACAGGTTTGACCGGCACACAGCGCCGTCAGCAAAAACCTGAGTTACGTGTGATGCCGCAGCAAGTGGTGCGTGATGGCACGACTAATCAGCCTGTGTTTGTTGGCGGTGCTGCAATTATTGAAGATGAAGCACCAGCAGTATTTGGTACTAATAGCCGCCGTGCACAGGTTGAAGCGATGAAAATGTCTGGTGTTGAGGAATACGATATTCCGGCATTCTTACGCAAACAGGCTGACTAAATATCGCGCTGAAAGCAAACTTGCCAGCAGATGGTAACGGCTTGGCTAAAGCGTGGTTTAGCTAAATATGTTATTATTTGCTTGATTATTAAGATAAAAAGCTAACATGCAGAGCACAATGTTCTGCGTGAGCGGCCTCGTCACCGGAAGTTTTTACTAGATTTCTGGTGTTATCTTTGAAACTGGGCAAGGTAGTTTGCAAGACAGATAAAAGGGCTTGACCTTTAAAAGGTGTATTAGGGATATTGATATAGGCATGTTAAAGCAACGCACATTAAAAAAGACAATCAGCGCCACAGGCGTTGGGTTGCACAACGGCGAAAAGGTTACTCTTACCCTGCGCCCGGCTGCACCTGACACTGGTATTGTTTTCAAACGGGTGGATCTGCCTCTGCCCAATGAGATCAAAGCGACTCCTGATGCCGTGCACGACACAAGAATGTGCTCGGCGCTGGAGGCGAATGGCGCGCGCGTTGCGACAGTTGAACATATCATGTCGGCACTGGCCGGCTTGGGTATAGACAATATCTATGTCGATATTGATGCCTCGGAGATTCCGATCATGGATGGAAGCTCAGGCCCTTTTGTATTCCTGTTGCAGGAAGCAGGTGTTGTTGAACAGCCTGCCCCTAAAAAATTCATACGTGTTAAAAAAACCGTAGAAGTGATTGAAGGCGATAAGTGGGTACGTTTTGAGCCATATCATGGGTTTAAAATAGATTTTACTATCGCATTTAACCACCCTGTGTTTGAGCAGTCCGGTAATAATGTCAAAATAGATTTTGCCGCGGATTCGTACATCAAGGAAATCAGCCGTGCACGCACTTTTGGCTTTATGCACGAGGTTGAGTATCTGCGCTCGCATGGGCTCGCCCGTGGCGGCAGTCTGGAGAATGCGATTGTGCTGGATGAGTATCGCGTGCTGAACACCGATGGCTTGCGTTACGACGACGAATTTGTAAAACACAAAGTACTGGATGCAATTGGTGATCTGTATATGCTGGGACATCCAATTCTGGGCGCGTTTTATGCCTATAAATCCGGCCATGCATTAAATAATCAGCTGCTGCGGGCGTTGTTGCAAGATGACTCTGCATGGGAATACACGACATTCGAACAGTTGCAGGATGCGCCCGAGGCATTCCAGCCACAGATCAAGCCATTGGTGCCGGAACCGGTTTTCTGATTAAAGGCTTGATTTAGCTGGACCCGATAGTGAGTGAGTAGTAGATTAGATAGTATGTAGATTGCGATATCAAGAAAGGGGCGAATAGAGTGTTAATGATGCGCCTGACATTTGTTTTACTGGTAATTGCCGCAATGGTGTTGCTGGGTTTGTATTTGCTGTTTGATGACAAAAAATATCTGCAATATTTCAAGAAGTTAATTAAATACTCACTATATCTGGCCATAATAGCGGCTGTGCTGTTTGTGTTGCGGCGTATATTCTATGCTTAGGCTCCCTATCAATTACATGCGTAAATCTTCACCAAGCTATGCAGCTTTGGCGTTGCTATGCTCCGTATTTATTTCAACACCGGTATTGGCAATATCTGACCAGGCATTATTCCAGCATGCGCGTGAATCTTACAATGCCAAGAACGAAACCGCCTTAGCCGAAGATGTGGCTGAGCTTAATCAACAACAATATTTGTTAGCGCCCTATGCAGATTACTGGCTGATGCTGTTAAGGCTGGATAAAGCCGAGAGTGAAGAGGTGCAGAGCTTCCTCTCTAAATACGGAAATTACCCGTTTGCTGAACGACTACGTGGCGAGTGGCTTAAAAAGCTGGGCAAGCAGCAGGACTGGCAACAATTTTTTGAGCAGTATCCCAATTATAAGCGCGAGGATACGGCAGTAGAGTGCTATGCCTTGTTTGGCAGAAGCATCGCAGAAGGTGCGGGTGCCGATATTGCCGCGCAGACCAGAAAGCTGTGGATGACGACAACAGATTTGCCTGCAAGCTGCACACCATTGTTTGATGAAATGCAAAAATCCGGAGCGCTGACCCCTGATGACTTATGGGGCAGGCTGCGGCTGGCACTGCATAATGGCAAGCTGCCTTTGGCTAAAAACATCGCTGCGCGTATTGCGGATTTTGATGATAAAGAATCTAAATTGCTGGATATTGCCAATCAGTCACCCAAGGCATTGCTGGATGGCAAGGCCACAGTTGCAAAATCAGCACGCAAGAAACCCGTTGTTCCTATCAGCGCATCGTTTAATACGCGGGCTGGCATAGAGATTAATCTGTTTGCGCTGGACCGGCTGGCGCGCACTAATATGGCAGATGCAGTGTTGATGCTTGAGCAGGTGCAGAATAAATTCAATGCTGCTGATCGCGCTTTCGCCTGGGGGCGCATAGCTTACCATGCAGCACGTACACATCATCCGCAAGCGCTGGAGTATTATGTTTTGGCAAAAAACACCAGTCTGGATAAAGAACAGCTGGCATGGAAAGTGCGCGCCGCACTGCGCGCCCAGAATTGGGATGTTGTAGATGCAACAATTGCCCTGATGCCGTCTGAGCAGCAGCAGGAGGGTGCATGGCGTTACTGGAAAGCGCGCGCCTTAAATGAAAAGGGATTAACAGTAGAAGCCAATAAAATTCTGGGGCCGCTATCTACCGAGCGTCACTATTATGGCTGGCTCGCAGCAGAAGAAGTCGAGAGCACAATCGGCAATGTAGATCAGGAATATAGAGTTTCAGACGTTGAAATTACTGCCATCGCGAGCCAGCCAGCAATCAAGCGTTCACTGGAGTTGCAGAAACTGGGGATGCGCTGGGAGGCAAAAGCTGAATGGGTTTGGGCGACCCGTAATTTTGATGACAAACAATTGCTGGCAGCAGCAGCATACGCGCTGCGCCAGGAGTGGTATGACATTGCGATTGCTACCGCAGATAATACTAAACAATTGCATGATTTTAACTTACGCTATCCAACGCCTTATCGTGATTTGTTCCGTGCCGCCGCAGAAAATGAAGGCGTGGATGAAGCCTGGATTTATGGTCTGGCACGTCAGGAAAGCCGCTTTATGCACCATGCCAAATCCGGCGTTGGTGCGGCCGGACTCATGCAGATCATGCCAGCGACTGCAAAATGGGTAGCAAAACGTATTGGCATGAATCACTATAACAGCGACCTGATTCATGATTTGACCACGAATGTCAGCATCGGCACTTACTATATACGCTATACATTTGAATTAATGAACGGTCAGGCAGTCATGGCAACAGCGGCTTATAATGCTGGCCCCAGCCGCGCCAAACGCTGGTTGGCAGGTGAGCCGATGGAAGCCGCTATTTATATCGAATCCATTCCGTTTGCTGAAACAAGAAGCTATGTGCAAAAAGTGATGGCAAATGCGCAGATGTACGCACCCAGATTAGGGCGGTCTGTGCTGAGCCTGAAATCCCGTCTCGGTGTGATCCCGGGTGCAAATAAGCCGGAACTTGTTGTCGCGGACTCCGATGAAGAATAAATATGCTTCATAGAAGTGCCCATAAGTAGTAAATTTGAGGAAATTTAAAGGTTAGAGATGCAATCAAGAAAAATATGTGTATTAGGTGGTTCAGGTTTTGTAGGTAGCAGTGTGGTCGCTAAATTAGATCAGGCCGGTTATGCAGTTACAGTGCTGACGCGTAGACGCGATTCAGCCAGGCATTTGTTCCTGCTGCCTAATGTCACGGTTGTAGAGTGCAATGTGATGGATGATGGGGCACTCTCAGCGGCGTTAAAGGGTGCGGATGCAGTGATTAACCTGATTGGTATTCTGCATCAGGATAGTCGCGCCAGTTTTGATGCAATTCATCATCAATTGCCGGCGCGCCTGGCAAAAATCTGTGATGCATCAGGCATTAAACGTCTGCTGCAGATGAGCAGCCTGCAAGCTGACAGTGACGCGCCCAGTGAATATCTGCGTTCGAAAGCTGCGGGCGAGGCTGCCTTACAGGCGTTTGCACATAAGCTTGATATCACCATATTCCGTCCATCTATTATCTTTGGCCGCGGTGACAGTTTTATTAATCTATTTGCGACCTTAATC
Source organism: uncultured Methylotenera sp. (assembly GCA_964622195.1). Classification (GTDB taxonomy): domain Bacteria; phylum Pseudomonadota; class Gammaproteobacteria; order Burkholderiales; family Methylophilaceae; genus Methylotenera. Next base: position 22,815 of record CAZUOQ010000020.1, read on the forward strand.
AAGCTTCTGCCGGTGGTGCTGCTGGCAAAACCCAATGCCAGGTTCCAGCCGGTTTGGGTGGAAGATGTGGCCAGTTGCTTCGCTGCCAGCATTCAAAATACGCAGACCTACGGTCAGGTGTACGAGCTGGCTGGTCCTAAGGTGTATAGCTTCCGTGAGCTGGTGCAGCAGGTTATGGGTACGCTTGGAATTAAGCGCCCGATTATCGGTTTGTGTGATAAATTGTCTTATGCACAGGCGTTTATGATGGAACTGCTGCCGGTTAAGCTGATGTCACGCGATAACGTGCGTTCAATGGAGGTCGATAGTGTCAGCCAACAGCCGTTCCCGGCGCTTTTCGGCGTAGAGCCTGCAACTCTGGAGGCGGTCATTCCTGAGTATTTGGTGGACTCTACCCAGCGCGGAAAATACGACCGTTTCAGAAGTGTTGCTGCGAGATAACATTGGCGAAGATGATGCAGACCTATATCGTTGGCGGCGCCGTTCGTGATGCGCTGCTGGGGTTTGCAGTCAAAGATAAAGATTTTGTGGTCGTTGGCAGTACGCCGGAGGCGATGCTGGCCGCTGGCTTTAAACCGGTAGGTAAAGACTTCCCGGTTTTTTTACACCCTGAAACCCGTGATGAATATGCGCTGGCACGTACTGAGCGTAAAACCGCCAAGGGCTATAAAGGGTTTGCCATACATGCCTCGCCGGAGGTGACGCTGGAGCAGGATCTGGCACGGCGCGACCTCACGATTAATGCGATTGCAAAAACAGACAATGGCCAGTTGATTGACCCATTCAATGGTGTGGCTGATATTCGATCCAAAACATTGCGTCACGTCAGCGAGGCGTTTGCAGAAGACCCGGTAAGAATCCTGCGTGTTGCACGTTTTTCGGCACGGCTGGTAGATTTTAATGTGGCGCCGGAAACCATGGCGCTTATGCGGCATATGGTCGATGCCGGTGAAGTCGATGCGCTGGTAGCGGAACGTGTCTGGCAGGAGTTGGCCAAGGGCTTGATGGAAGCAAAACCCTCGCGTATGTTCGAGGTGCTGCGTGCCTGTGGTGCGTTGCAGAAAATACTGCCCGAACTGGACAGGTTATGGGGCGTGCCGCAGCCCGAGCAGCATCACCCGGAAATTGATACCGGTGTGCATGTGATGATGGTCATCGATTATGCGGCGAGCCGGAATTTCAGCCTGCCGATTCGTTTTGCAGCGCTGATGCATGATCTTGGCAAAGGCACCACGCCGCGTGAACTACTGCCTAAGCATATTGGCCACGAACAGCGCAGTGCCAGTTTATTAAAAGAGGTGTGCAAGCGCCTGCGCGTGCCGAATGATTGTAAGGAACTAGGTGTGATGACGGCCAGGTTTCATGGCAAACTGCATCAGGCACCGCAGATGCGCCATGCCACACTGCTGGAGTTTCTAATTGAGCTGGATGCAATTCGCCAGCCTGACAGGTTCAAGGATTTTCTTAAAGCCTGTGAGTCTGATTCGCGTGGCAGGACAGGTTATGAAAATTGCGAAACGCCTGCCGCTGATTTAATGCAAAAGGTATTGCAGGCGGTTTTAACCGTGGATGCAGGTGCAGTGGCTGCAAGTTGTGAAACAGCCGCACAAATTAAAGAGAAGGTGTTTGAGGCGCGTCTTCAAGCCTTAAAGTTTGTGATATAAAAAGAAAAAACTATCCACGAAGTACACTAAAGTCACGAACAAACCAATCTTCAATGCCATATCATGGTGCAAGTCTTGGTTGTGTTCGTGTATTTCGTGCTGTTCGTGGACATGATGGTCACTGAGCGGAATGTCAATGACATAATTTCATTTGGATGTGATTATATTTAGATACCTAATGAATTCTGGATGATGTATTTTGCTACAAAGCCGACCAGACCAAATGTCAGGCCAAGAAACAGGATAAACGTACCAAATTTACCCACTTTGGATTGCCATGCCAGATGCCCGACAATAAATATCATGAGCAGCATGAGGCCACCTACGCCATAAGTCATGCCGAGTTCGGTGATCTGGGCTTCTGTTAAACCAAAAATTGTACCTTCCAAGTCTTTCTCCTGATCAGCTGGCGTGTGATATTACATTAAGCGACTTAGCATTATAGCGAAGTCACCAGCTGCTAACTATATGTTTTTAAAGCTTTGTTAAAGCAAGTTTGATAACTGCTGCACTACAAATTCCGTTGGTTTGCGTTTAAAACCGCTCTTGGCGTATTGCTGCCAGCGCCCGATAACATAGCAAATAATCAGGTTGGCTTGTGCCTCTGCGTTACCTTGCTTGCCAGCCTGCGTTTCTGCAATGCGCAAACTTTGTTTCAGTGTGACTTCAATACGGTCATACAGCTGGTTGATGCGCTGCTGTAATTTTTCATCTTCATTCACCAGTGCGTCACCGATGAGTACGCGTGTCATGCCTGGGTTTTTTTCAGCAAATAGTAATAACATGGTGATGGTGCGATGCACCTGACGCAAGCCCTCGGTTTCTTCAGAACTGATTTTATTAATGAGGCCAAAAATGGTTTCTTCAATAAAGGCGATCAAGCCTTCAAACATCTGCGCCTTGTTGGCAAAGTGGCGGTAAAGTGCCGCCTCTGAGACTTCCAGTTTTGCTGCCAGCGCTGCCGTCGTGATCTTTTCACGTTTAGGTGCTTCCAGCATTTTTGCCAATGTTTGTAGAATTTGCTGTTTGCGTTCGCCCGCCATGTTGTTCCCCTGTTTTAGTTGGTTATGCCTATTATATATGAATGTGAGTAAGTGCTAACACTGATGATACGCGGTAATCTACAAAGCTTGGTTTGTGCAGACACTTGCTGACCCATATGGTCTTCATGCCTAGTCTCTTTGCAGTTTTTAATGCCTCTAAATTATCTTCCAGCATGATGCAGTCACTGGCTTTGGCTTTGATGGTTTTGAGCAGCTGCTGAAATCCGCGCACGGATGGTTTGGCATGAAACTTGGCGGATTCAACACTGAATATCAGCTCAAACACGTCTTCAATATCCAGAATATCCAATACGCGTAAAGCATAGCTGCGTGGTGCATTGGTAAACACCAGCTTGCGGCCTTCAAGGTTATTTAGCGTATGGCGCAGGCGCTTTACCTGAATCACCATGTCATGCAATTTTTCTAGCTGATGCGTTTCTTCAAGGAAATGGTAAGGATCGGTATTGTGATGACGTACCAGCCCTTTCAGTGTGGCGCCATAAACCCGCCAATAGTGCTTGCGCAGGTTGTGCGCTTCGTTTTCATCCAGGTCAAGATGATCCATGATGTACTGCGTCATGGTCTGGTTCATGACCGGGAAAATGTGGGCCGAAGCGTTATGTAGCGTATCGTCCAGGTCAAAAATCCAGATTTTTTTCATGATTTATGAAGTTGAGTTTTACCGCCGATGCACGCCGATAAACGCCGATAAAAACAAACTACTCAAAGAAATTTAATTGGTTTAGAAATAATCTAGATAGATTAATTAAATCAAATATTTTAAAAGGTTCTATCGGCGTGCATCGGCGTTTATCGGTGGTTAGTAAAAAATTATTTAGCTTTAATCAGCGTTCCCACGCCTTCATCGGTCAGCACTTCCAGCAGAAGTGCGTGTTCAACGCGGCCATCAATAATGTGTACGGCCTTTACACCGCTACGCGCAGCATCCAGCGCTGAGCTGATTTTTGGCAGCATGCCGCCTGAAAGTGTGCCGTCTGCGACCATGTCATCAATCTGTCTAGGTGTTAGGCCTGTCAGCAGTTCGCCGTTTTTATCCAGCACGCCCGGCGTGTTGGTGAGCAGAATCAGTTTCTCGGCATTCAGGATTTCAGCCAGTTTGCCGGCGACTACGTCGGCGTTGATATTGTAGGTTTCACCATCTTTACCTACGCCGATAGGTGCTACCACCGGAATAAAATCGCCGGTATCCAGAAAGTTGATAATGCTCGGGTCAATGGCGCTGATTTCACCCACCTGGCCGATGTCGATCAATTTGCTCGGATCGTCTTTATCTTCCATCATCAGTTTGTGTGCGTGGATGAAATTGCCATCCTGCCCGGTCAAACCAACCGCTTTGCCGCCGTGACGATTAATCAGGTTTACAATTTCCTTGTTTACCTGACCGCCGAGTACCATCTCGACAACATCCATGGTTTCTTCGTCAGTTACGCGCATGCCTTGAATAAACTCACCTTTCTTACCGAGCTTATCCAGCATTTCATTAATTTGCGGGCCGCCGCCGTGCACGACAACCGGGTTCATGCCAACCAGTTTCAGCAGTACGACGTCCTTGGCAAAACATTCTTTGAGATGCTCGTCGGTCATCGCGTTGCCGCCGTATTTGATCACGATGGTTTTATCGAAAAAGCGTTTGATGTAAGGCAACGCTTCAGCAAGCGTTTTGGCTTTTTTGGCAGCAGTAGTCTGGTTCAGCATAGGGGGTTCCGTGATGAAGGATTAGCGTAATTTTCTATGCAGTATTGTAACCAAAAACCAGGATTAATTTTTGGAAAATTCCATTGCATGCTTAATAATGTTTTACAGTTAATGTGGTTATTTGATTTACATCAATCCTTTAAAACCAGCACTTCTATACGCTACGCGCTTTCAAAATTAAATGATTTTGGATAAACCAGGTTGCCTAATCGTTAATCTGTTCTAACTCTAATAAGAATAAAAATTTTAAGCGCTGATGTGTGTATGTGCTTTCTCGCTAAAGAGGCGCGTCAGCATCAATTTTAATAAAAGGGAAATACATTATGGCCATTACATGGAGTGCAGATCTTGATACCAATATCGAGATCATTGATAAGCAGCATCGCAGAATCGTTGATTACATTAATGATCTGGAAACGGCGAATGCGAGCGGTGATAAAGCAGCAATTGGTCATGTTCTTGATGATCTGGTTGACTACACAATGTCACATTTTGCCTTTGAAGAAAGTTTGCAGGAAGAGGCTGGCTACAAGTTTGCGAAACCGCACAAAAAAGTGCACGAGCTATTTGTGCGTCGCGTTAATGAATATGTCGAGCGTTTCAAGCTTGGTGAAGACGTTGCTGACAGCTTGCATCAGATGCTGATTTCTTGGCTGATTAATCATATCAAGCGCGATGATGCAGATTATGTGGGCGCGGTTAAGGCAAATATGGTAAATATCGTGAACGAGAAAAAGCGAAATAATGACGAAGGTTGGTTCTCTCGTTTCTTCAAGTAATCAGATTCACAAACTATCAGGCCAGCATCAAGCTGGCCTTTTTGTTGATTCAAACGCTAAGCACAAGCTGTGTATCAGGTCACAGGGGTTTAATAAACACCTTGGATTTACGCTGAAAGTTGTAGAGTTTTTTCTTTTCCGCCGGCAGTTTGTCTACGTTTTGCTCGGTAAAGCCGCGCTCCAGGAACCAGTGTTCAGTATGCGTGGTGAGGCAGAACAGGGTTTTGAAGCCAAGCTGGCGCGCACGGTCTTCGCAGAAGTGAAACAGCTTGTCACCGCGACCGCCACCGCGATATTGCGGGTCTATCGCCAAGCAGGCGAATTCTGCCGTTTTTTCCGGATTGAATGGATATAACGCGGCGCAGCCAATCACGCGATTGTCGTGCTCCATGACCTGAAAATAGTTGATTTCCATCTCGATACGCTCACGCCCGCGCTTCACAAGTATGCCTTCTGCTTCCAAAGGTTCGATGAGTTGCAGAATGGCGCCAACGTCATCAATAGTCGCCTGGCGCATGGTCTCCAGGCCGAGCTCGGTCACCATGGTGCCGATACCTTCGTGCGTAAACAGCTCCTGAATGATGGCGCCATCGATATGGCGGCTGATCAGGTGCGTGCGTGCCACACCGTGTTCGCAGGCGCGTACGGCTGCTGGCAGGTAATAGACGATATCTTCCGAGGTGTTGATGGCCTCTTCATTATCGGTGACGTGCTGCAAAAGATTTTTGGCTTTCTGTGCAGTCATCTCGCGCAGCAGTTCACCGCGCAGGTTGTGCACACCTTCCGAATCCATCAGGAATATCAGCTTGTCGGCATCCAGCGCAATCGCGGTGCTGACCGCCACATCTTCAAGCGATAAGTTAAAGGCTTCACCTGTCGGTGAGTAGCCCAGTGGTGATAACAGCACCAGTTCACCGTCATCCAGCCGTTTTTGAATCGCGGCCGCATTTACTTTACGCACCTCGCCCGTGTGCTGCAGGTCGACACCATTTCTTACACCTAGCGGTTTTGCAGTCACAAAGTTGCCACTCGCAACCCGAATGTCGCTACCGGCCATAGGGGAGTTAATCAGACCCATGGATAACTGCGCCTCGATATCGACGCGGATAGCGCCGTTTGCTTCTTTCACCGCTTCCATCGCGTCATCGTCGGTAATGCGCAGGCCATTCACCAGCTTTGTTTCCAGCTTTGCGCGTTTCAGGCGCTCTTCAATCTGCGGACGCGCGCCATGCACCAGTACTAGCCGCACTTCGAGGCTAGCCAGCAGGTTGAGGTCGTGTGACAGCGCGATGAATTGTTTTTCATTGACCACTTCGCCGCCAAAGGCAATGACAAAAGTGCGGCCACCAAAGGCGTGGATATAGGGTGCGACCGAGCGGAACCAGCTGACGAATTCCTGCGGTTTTTTGACGCTGAAAGGTGTTGGTGTGTTGGCAGCTACTGACTCGGTAAGTGCGTAAAGATAGGCTGGCGTGCAATCCAGCGCCATGCATACTTTACGCAGCAGAGTTTCGCTGATGCCCTGCGCACCACGCTCGATGCGAGACAGGTTGCCGCTGTCAGCGCCGGTTGCGCTGGCAAGTTCCTGTAGCGTGATGTTCAGCAGTTTACGCCGTTTACGTATAGATAAACCGAGTGACATGGCATTAATTTTGTTAATAAAGCATAAATATATTTTAAATATGTTTTATTCGCAATAATTTTATATATTTAAGTAGGTTTTTCTGTAATTAAAAGTCACCCCATAATGACTGCATGACTGAAATTGCAGTTAAAGCAGCAGTTTCTGTACGCAAAATACGCGGACCCAAAACTATAGATTGAAAGCTTTGTGAGATGGCCAGGTCGATTTCGCCTTGACTTAAACCTCCTTCGGCGCCGATCAGTAATTCAATCGCTGTATCGGGTTTTTGTATCTCCGCCAGTCGTTTAGCGCCAACCGGGTTAAGCAGAATGCGTACGGTATTGTTGTATGGGTTTTGCGAAAGCCAGCCTTCAAGTGTCAAGGGTGGTAATACTTTCGGTACAAAGGCGCGGCCGGATTGTTCACAAGCTGAGACCGCGATATTCTGCCAGTGCTCAACACGCTTCTCGGCGCGATCTTGCGTGAGCTTGACCACGCTGCGCTGGCTATTGATGGGTTGAATCTGCCTGACGCCGAGTTCGACGGCTTTCTGGATCGTGAAGTCCATACGGTCGCCACTGGATATGCCTTGCAGTAAAGTGATGTCGAGCGGGGATTCGTTGCTGATAGCATTCGCGTCAGTAATAGTTACAGTCACGCTATTTTTTTTAACCGAAGTCAGCGTGCATGCATAATCAAAGCCATCGCCATTGAAAACAATTGCATGGTCGCCAACGTTCAGGCGCAGGGCGCGCGTAGCATGCGCTGCTGCATTTTCTGAAAGCTGGACGTCTGTATTCAGTGCAAGCGGTGAATCGGTGAAAAAACGCAGGTTAGCCATAAATCAGGCGGCTCCATAAAGTATAAAGTGATAATATCAGCATAATTATTGTCACATAACGCATGCAGTGTTGCTGCATGACGCAAGTATAACGAATAAGGAAGAAAAGATGGTCAGCTTGAACCCCCCTGTATGTAATTTTGGTCAGCCCGCTGTAGATTTTGATCTGCTTGGCGTGGATGGCAAGCGTTACACGCTTGCGAATAGTGTCGGTGAGAATGGTCTGCTGGTAATGTTTATCTGCAATCACTGCCCGTATGTGAAAACCATTAAAACGCGTTTGGTGGCAGATTGCCGCGAGTTGCTGAAATATGGCATCAATACGATTGCGATTCAGAGTAATGACACTAAAAACTACCCGGAAGATTCTTTTGAGCGTATGCAGGAAGAAGCAAAACAATTTGATTTTTCTTTTCCCTACGTGCTGGATGAAACACAAGAGGTAGCAAAGGCCTACGGGGCAGTTTGCACGCCGGATTTCTTCGGCTTTAACAAAAACCTTGAATTACAGTATCGTGGTCGTTTTGATGCGGCTGGCCGTGGCGAGCCGCCGGCAGATAATCCACGAGACCTGTTTGATGCGATGAAACTAATCGCAGAAACCGGACACGGTCCCCAAGTTCAAATTCCAAGCATTGGCTGCAGTATCAAGTGGTTTGCCGAATAACGCATAAAGAGGAGTGGCCATGACCGATAAAAAATTGAAGTGGGGCATTTTAGGTGCTGCCCGTGTGAATGAGCGTTTGCTGCCGGCTATTATCGAGGCGCCTAATTCGCAATTGGTGGCGATCGCCAGCCGTCGTGAGGGTGCGGCCAAAGCGACCTTGGAGAAATATGCGCCTCAGGGTTTTGATGTTGATAGCGTGCAATGTTATGACAATTTGCTGACTCTGATTGAAGACCCGAATGTGGAAGCCATTTATTGCCCGATGGCAAATAACGAGCATGTGACCTGGGCAATGCATGCGATCAATTCAGGCAAGCGTGTGCTGATTGAAAAGCCTATGGCGCTTACCGTAGAGGATATTGAGGCGATTGAAGCGGCTGCCATTAATAATAACGTCAAAGTGATGGAGGGGTTCATGTACCGCTTTCATCCGCAGCATGCGCGTGTGCAGGAGATCGTAGCCAGCGGCTTGATTGGCGATGTGCTTTCGGTGCGCGCCAGTTATTCGTTCCTGATGCGCCCGGCCCGTATGTACCGTATTGCAAATGGCGTTGAATCTGGCGGTGGTGCGATGTGGGACATCGGCCCGTATGCGATTCATTCATTGCGCTGGTGTTTTGGCCTGGCGAATGCCGCACAGAATTTTAAGCCGCTGGAGCCAGTATCAGTCATCGCACATGCCAAGTTCAACGATGCCGGCGCCGATATTGTGACCAGCGGTGTGCTGGATTTCGGGCCAGATGCAGAAGGTCGTGCGCGTTTCGGCCATTTTGACATCAGCTTTGAGCGTTCACGTAAATCCGAGTATGAAATCATCGGCACCAAGGGTTGGGTAAAATGCCATGCAGCCTGGGTATTCCAGAATGATGTGCCGGTGATCTCATGGGCGCTGGAGGATGGCAAGTATGCTGAAGAACGCTTTGCGCCTAGCAACCACTTTAATCTGGAAATTGAGCATTTCAGTGATTGTGTGCTGAATGACAGGCAGCCTTACCTGTCATTTGAGGATGCAAAAGCGAATTGCCGTGCAATAGAGCTGGCGTTGCAATCGGCATTAAGCGGGCAAATGATTGAGTTTTAATGCGTTGATTCTAGCGAATTCAAGCTGCCGGCAGCTAAAAGCGGTTGGCGAGTGCGGTTACATGCACTGATTATAAAGAGACTTTTCTGATGTTGTACTTGCCGAAAAGTGCTATCTAAGCAATAATTTAGGCTTCATGAAAAAGCGGTTATTTTTACTGTCTTTTTGAAGCGTTCATTTAAGGTTTTATGGGACTTCTCGCCCGCCGTCTACTTTTCGGGCGCGAGAGGTTATCTTTATATTAAGTCCTCAAGTTTTAATCATTAGGGAGAAAACAATGGCAACACGTCAAGATTTATGCAATGCCATCCGTGCGTTATCCATGGATGCAGTGCAAAAAGCTAACTCTGGCCACCCAGGTGCGCCTATGGGTATGGCAGAGATCGCAGAAGTATTGTGGAATCACAATCTGAGCCACAACCCAACTAACCCGCAATGGGCTAACCGTGACCGTTTCGTATTGTCCAACGGCCATGGCTCTATGTTGA
>CAZUOQ010000021.1:0-32000 GCA_964622195.1 uncultured Methylotenera sp.
ATGCAAATCAACAAAATCAAGTTAGCACTTGGCTTAGTTGCAGGTATGACATTGGCAGCGCCGATGGTAGCCTCAGCAGCTGCAGATCAAGAAGCAGCAATGAAAGACGCGAACAACTGGGCTCACCCACGTGGTCAGCACAACAACCAAGGCTACAGCGCTTTGGCACAAATCAACAAAGGCAACGTTAAAAACCTGAAAGCAGCCTGGACATTTGCTACTGGTGTAAACCGTGGTCACGAAGGTGCTCCATTAGTTGTTGGCAACATGATGTATGTACATACAGCATTCCCAAACAACGTATACGCACTTGACCTGAACGACAACCAAAAAATCGTATGGTCATACTTCCCAAAACAAGACCCATCAGTACAAGCAGTATTGTGCTGTGACAACGTTTCACGTGGTCTTGGCTTCGGCGACGGTAAAATCTACCTGCAACAAAACGACGGTAACCTGGTTGCTTTAGACGCTAAAACTGGCGCTAAAGTATGGTCTGTACAAAACACAGATCCAAAAGTGGGTGCAACCAACACTAACGCACCACACGTAATCAAAGACAAAGTACTGACTGGTTGTTCAGGTGCTGAATTCGGCGTACGTTGCTTCCTGGCAGCATACAACGGTAAAGACGGTTCATTGGCATGGAAAGCCTACTCAACAGGCCCAGATGCTGAAATGCTGATCGGTGCAGACTTCAACAAAGACACACCAGAATACAGCGCACTGTCAGTTTACCAAGACGTAAACGGCGGTAACAAATTAGGCGGTTCATTCAAAAAAATCCCTAACGACCAACTGAAAATCGGCGAAAAAGAATTAGGTACACGTACCTGGTTGAAACCACAGGCTGTTAAAGACGGCTGGCAACACGGTGGTGGCTCAACATGGGGCTGGTGGCCATATGACGCACGTACAAACTTGGTTTACTACGGTACAGGTAACCCATCTGTATGGAACCCAGACGTACGTCCAGGCGACAACAAATGGTCAATGACTGTATTTGCACGTGACCTGGACACAGGTATGGCAAAATGGGGCATGCAAATGACTCCACACGATGAGTGGGACTACGACGGTATCAACGAAGTAATCCTGTTCGACAAAGGTGGCAAAACATACGCATGGCACCATGACCGTAACGGCTTCGCTTACACATGGAACGCACACAACGGTAAACTGCAAGCTGCAGAAAAAGTGCACCCATTCGTAAACTGGGCAACTGATGTTGACATGAAAACTGGTGTACCAAACAAACTGGCATCAGCTTCAACTCACCAAGACTACAATGCTAAAGGCGTATGTCCAGCTGCATTGGGTACAAAAGACCAACAACCAGCTGCATACTCACCAAAAACTGGTTTAGTTTACTCTCCACTGAACCACGTATGTATGACATACGAGCCAGTTGAGTCTAAATATGTTGCAGGTCAACCATGGGTTGGTGCTACTCTGACTATGTTTGCTGGTCCTGACGGCGTAATGGGTGGCTTTGCTGCTTATGATCCAATGACCAACAAAAAAGTTTGGTACAACAAAGAGAAATTCTCAGCATGGGGTGGTGCTTTGACAACCGCTACTGACTTGGTATTCTACGGCACACTGGACCGCTGGTTCAAAGCTGTTGATGCTAAATCAGGTAAAGAACTCTGGAAATTCCAAGTGGGTTCTGGCGTGATTGGTAATGCATTCACATACGGTCACAAAGGTAAACAACACGTTGGCGTGCTATCAGGTATCGGTGGCTGGGCTGGTGTAGCGATGAACCTTGGTATGACTAACGACACAGACGCACTGGGTGCTGCTGGTGGTTACAAAGAATTGACTAAATACAACGCTGCTCCTGGCGGCGGTGCATTGACAGTATTCAGCCTGTAATTGATTGTTGCAAAACAAACAGTTATTAGCTAATTACTAGTTAATTCCAATAAAACACCCCGATTCGTCGGGGTGTTTTTTTATATCGTATTGGATATGTAGAAACTTGAATTTGCGTTAAAAAGCACATCATAAATACCAAGTTCAATAATTAATTAGTTAGAATGGAAGATTGGGTTTAAATGTATTAGAAAGCGCTTGATTGTTTAGAACTTTTTGATTGCATTAATACTCTATGAAGTTGATCGGTTGCATTTCGGCCGTATATAGACAATTAAGGAATAAGGAATGTTAAAAAATATTAAGTTGTTAGGGTTAACAATCTGTCTGGCGGTGGCAACTAGTGTTCAGGCTGAAGAGATTTACACTCAAAGCCGTATTGGGGAGCCGCAGCGTGTTGATGATGGTACAGAGTTTAAAGTCTGTGCGGATCAGGATAATTTGCCATACTCTAACGATAAGATGGAAGGTTTCGAGAATAAAATCGCAGAAGTGCTAGCTAAAGATTTAGGTAAGAAATTGACCTATCAGTTCTGGTATGACCGTATGGGTTTTTACAGAAATACGATTAACGCTAAAAAATGCGATGTCATCATGGGTACAACGCCGGATAATGATGCCTTAAGAACTTCTAAGCCTTATTATCGTTCCGGCCATGTTTTTATCTATAAAAAAGACAGTGGCTTAAAAATTACAAATTGGGATAGCCCTGATTTGAAAAAATCTACTATTGGTATTGTTGGTCAGAGTCCTGCAACGATTCCTTTAAACGATCATGGTTTGATGGGCAATGCCAGACCTTATCGTATGCAGCGTGACTTGAACTTGCCGCCAAGCTATTTGGTAGATGATGTGATTAAGGGCGACATTGATGTTGCTGTAGTATGGGGTCCTATTGGTGGCTATTTTGCCAAACAGTCAAAAGTACCACTGGAAGTGGTAGTGATTCCTGAATATGAACATGAAAATGTTAAAGGTAAAGAGTTCTGGAATATTTCTATTGGTGTGCGTAAAGCCGACAAAGAACGCATCGCAATGATTCAAGGTGCATTGGACAGAAATAAAGATAAAATCCAGCAGATTTTGGATGAATACGGTATCCCGACTGTACCTGTAGTTGAGGGTGATAGTTTGATGAAGACTTATCGTAAAAACAGTAAGTCAACAGTAAAAGAAAACCGCGGTGACGTAATTCCAAAAACAGAGTAAAATATTGTTCTTATTCGAGTTGTAGCGTCAACCGAACTATTTATAACTACGTTAAATGAACACACGTCCTAAATGCGCCAGCATGTAAGTACGTAGCTAAATTCATTACATTAGGAGATGACATGTTAGGCAATAAATCAATTAAGGCAGCGTTGCTGGTATCAATGCTTGGTTTAGTAGGTATGACTTTATCTACACAAGCAAGCGCAGCTTGTAATCTTGTTAAAACTACGGATGGCAGCCCACTAGGCGTTAAAGCCGTTGATACTGATACGCCAGAAGCGAAACAGTTTCTTGAAACATGTGTAAACCCATACACAAAAAAATTCGTAGCCGATAAAGAAGCTGCAAAAGCAGGTAAAAAGAAATTCGGTTATTATTCATGCACACAATGTCATGGCCCTAACGCAGGTGGTCAAGTTGGCCCAAGCATTACTGACCAAAACTGGCAATATGCAAAACACATCACTGATAAAGGCTTGTTCGAAACTATCGCTGGTGGTTCTAACGGTGGTATGTTCGCTTGGCACCAACAGTTGGGTAACCCAGAAAACTTGAATACAGACGACATCTTGAAAATCGTTGGCTGGTTGCGCGCTGAGTACAAAGGTGGCGGTGATACACCTTGGTTGAAATAACCCGGGAAAGTAATTCCTGAAATCGAATTAAGCTGAGGCCAAAAGTTTCAGCTTAAATATAAACCAGTTACATACTGTAACAAGTTATAAGGCTACTGTATAATCACGGTAGCCTTTTTTGTGCTTGTACATTCCGTGCAAGTGATGCTGACAGCCACACAACAGATCGTGGCGTAATAAAATTTATTAATTGGAGATGAATATGGGCAAATCTAAATTTGGTTTAGCCGTAGTATTGTGCTTATTGGCTTTGAGTGCCTGTGGTAAGAAAGATGCCGCTACTGCCGGTGCAGAAGCTTCAACAGATGGTGGCAAAGCAATTGAGTTTCTGGCGACGCAAGATGATAAACCGTTTGCGATTGACGCGAAGTTGTTTACTACGCCTGCTGCGAAAGAGTTTTTAGCAACTGGTAAGAATCCTTATGTAGGCAATGCCGAAGCAATTGCCAAAGGAAAAAAAGTATTTCAATTGTATTCATGTACACAGTGTCATGGCCCGGAAGCAAAAGGACAGGTTGGCCCAGGCTTGACTGGCCCTACATTCAAGTATCCTAAAGATGCGACGAATAAAGGCATGTTTGAAACAATCTGGCATGGCACCAATGGTGGCATGGGTGCTAAAGGCATAGGTTTGATGGTGCCAGGTGACAATACGCAAGGCATTACGCCTGATGAAATGCTGCAGATTATCGCCTGGGTACGCAGTATGGGTAGTATCACCGGTAACGAGTAATAGTTTTATATCACTATAAAAACGCGCTTACTCAAGCACAGTAAGCGCGTTTTTTGTTTTATGATGGTAATAATTAATGATTGATTGGGATGCCTGTGAGTAGTGAACAACAGAAAAACTTGCACCATGTGGTCATCGTAGGTGGTGGCGCAGGTGGACTTGAACTGGCCACGAAGCTTGGTGATACATTAGGCCGTCGCGGCAAGGCAATAATTACCTTAATTGATAAATCAAAAACGCACGTATGGAAGCCGCTGCTGCACGAGATTGCGGCAGGCAGCATGAATCCTGAACGGCATGAACTGGTTTATCTGGCACAGGCCCATTGGCATCATTTTAATTTTCGCCTTGGCAGTATGGATACATTGGATAGGGCCAAACAGGAAGTATCCATTGCCCCACATTATGATGAAGATGGTAATGAAGTCATACCACGTCGTACATTCAAATACGATACATTGATTATTGCTGTAGGCAGTACAACGAATGATTTTGGTATTAAAGGCGCGCGTGAACACTCAATTGCACTGGATACGCAAGATCAGGCAGAAAAGTTCCATCGTCGCCTGCATAATGCATTATTACGCGCACAAACACAGGTTGAACCGGTGCAAGCCGGCCAATTGGAGGTGGTAATCGTTGGCGCAGGTGCTACAGGCGTTGAGCTTGCAGCCGAATTGCACAATACGACGCGAGAGCTCGCAGAATATGGGCTTGATAAGATTGATCCAGACCGTGATGTAAGAATTTCGCTGATAGAAGCAAGTGATCGAGTATTGCCGGCACTACCGCCCAAGCTCTCTAATTCTGTAGACCTGGAGTTAAGAAAACTGCGTGTACACCTGTATACAGGGGAGCGTGTAACTGAAGTAACCAGTAAGGGTGTGCAAACCCACAGTGGCCGTTTCATTCCGTCAGAGCTTGTCGTGTGGGCGGCTGGCATTAAGGCACCAGATTTTCTGCGCGAGATAGATGGTCTGGAAACAAACCGTATTAACCAGCTCGTAGTGCAACGCAATCTGCAAACAACTTTGGATCCCAATATCTTTGCATTTGGTGACTGTGCGGAATGTCCATGGGTTGGGCATGATGGCGCGACTGTACCGCCGCGCGCTCAGGCGGCACACCAGCAGGCATCCATGTTATTTAAAACGGTGAAATGTAGAATTGCCGGTAAAAAGAATCTGCCGGAGTTCACTTACAGAGATTATGGCTCATTGGTAAACTTGGGTGCGTATACTACCGTAGGTAATCTGATGGGTGCGTTATCCGGCGGCAGCCTGTTTATTGAGGGCTTGATTGCACGTACCATGTATCGCTCATTATATAAATTGCATTTGATGGCGCTGCATGGGTTCTGGTCAACTGCATTGCAGACTTTAGCGCGCATTATTACACGGCGCACAGAAGCACACGTTAAGTTACATTAACCAGACCTGTAATGTTGCGTTTGTAATCATAGCTACCGTTTTATTGCTTAATATAACGGTAGCGTTTGTGTATGACGGTCATGCATACGCTTACAAAGAGCCCGAACGCGATTACGATGAGATTGATTGATATCTCAGCTTTTACCATCAATAAATAAGCACCGAGCATGATTAATATGCCGATATGTTCATTGAAGTTCTGTACTGCAATCGAGTGTCCGGCACCAATAAGCTCGTGACCGCGATGCTGTAATAGTGCGTTGAGCGGAACGACAAAAAATCCTGCCAGCGCGCCGATAATGAAAAGCAATACAATCGCCACCTGCCAGTGCTGCACAAACGCCATTGCAATCACCAGTAAGCCCATAATAATGCCCGCCGGCAGTACCCTGGTAGATTCTTCCAGTTTGATATAACGTGCAGCCACCACTGAGCCTGCAGCAATACCGACCGCTAGTAAGGCCATCAATTGTGTCGCCTGCTCCAAACCAAAGTTGAGCGCGCTTGCCGCCCATGCGATTACCACGAGGCGTAATGTGGCACCAGCACCCCAGAATAGCGTGGTGACTGCCAGAGAGACCTGTCCGCGCGTATCATGCCATAACGCTTTGAATGAGTACCAGAAATCCAGTAGCATGAAGACCGGATTCTTTTTAGGCAATTTGTGATCAATCGGCAATTTCGGAATGTAAATGTTAAATATCGCTGCCAGCATATAGAGTGCGGTAATGATCATGATAGCTAATTGCGGGTCATTGCTTGCGAGGATCCCACCAATGATCGCGCCGAGGATAATTGCAATCACTGTAGAGCCTTCCATCCAGCCATTGGCGCCCACTAATTTCTCCGGCGGCAGCAGTTCGGTCAGAATGCCGTATTTAGCGGGGGAGTAAGCGGCCGCACCGATACCGACAATGCCGTAAGCATACAATGGCGGCACACCCAGAATCATGGCCAGACTACCGATGAATTTGATAGCATTGGCAATGAACATCACGCGCCCTTTGGGTAACGCATCAGCGAACGAGCCGACAAAAGGTGCAAGTACGATATATGAGATCACGAAGAACTGCTGCAGCAGCGGTGTATGCCAGTCTGGGGAATTCATCTGTACTAGCAGCGCAATCGCTGCAAACAACAAAGCATTATCTGCTAGTGCAGACAAAAACTGCGCAATGAGCAGCGTGTAAAAACCTTTACACATTTTCATTGCGCTTGGCCCGTATTAATGCACTTTTCAATATTGCAGATATGCATCCCGATCCTTATAAAACTTCTGCAGCAAAATCTGCAAGACGTGAACGCTCACCGCGCTGCAGCGTAATGTGTCCATTATGTGCCCAGCCTTTGAAACGGTCGACAACATAGGTTAACCCAGAACTGCCTTCGGTTAGATATGGCGTATCGATCTGGGCGATATTGCCTAAACATACCACCTTGGTGCCAGGGCCGGCACGTGTGATTAACGTTTTCATTTGTTTAGGCGTGAGGTTCTGTGCTT
Source organism: uncultured Methylotenera sp. (assembly GCA_964622195.1). Lineage (GTDB taxonomy): Bacteria > Pseudomonadota > Gammaproteobacteria > Burkholderiales > Methylophilaceae > Methylotenera. Next base: position 7,390 of record CAZUOQ010000021.1, read on the forward strand.
CGTCAATAATCAGGAATTTATTGAGGAATGTACGTCCGCGCATAAAATTAAGAGACTTGATCTTGATTCTGGTGCGAATCAGGTCTTGTGTAGCCGCGCGGCCCCAGTCGCCAGCTTCATCATCGCTTTTGTTCAATACATCGAGGTTGTCTTCCAGAGCGCCCATCCACGGTGTCATTTTTTCTTCTTCTGTACCCGGCAAGAAACCAATATCTTCACCAACCGGTACCGTGACGCGGGTCATGATAATTTCTGAATAAAGTTTTTTATCCAAAACCTGGGTGAGTGCTGAGGCAAGCGTTAACAAGGTTTTGCCGGTACCGGCCTGGCCGAGTAACGTGACAAAATCTACTTCCGGATCCATTAACAGATTCAGCGCAAAGTTCTGTTCGCGGTTACGCGCGTTGATGCCCCACACGTTATGCTTGGGCTGTAAATGATCTTTAACGACTTCAAGCACTGCGGTGTCGTGCTGGATACTGCGCACTATTGCATGAAAAGGTTTTTCAAATTCGTAGTATACAAATTCATTGACCAGGAATGTCTTGCATAGCGGGCCGGTCAGCCGGTAGAACATGCGACCAGATTCCTGCCAGGACTCCATGGCTTTGCTGTGCTTTTCCCAGAAGTCGGCAGGCAGTTCTTTCATGCCACTGTATAGAATATCGGTATCTTCGAGCACTTTATCATTGAAGTAATCTTCGGCCAGCACGCCCATTGCACGCGCCTTGATGCGGACGTTGATATCCTTGCTGACCAGCACGACCTGGCGATTGGTATATTGTTTTTGCAGGCATATCACGACGCTGATGATTTGATTGTCAGCTTTACTGCCGGCCAGACCCGGTAAATCAATATTCAGTTGTGTCGTTTGTAAAAACAATCTGCCAGTGGCCTGTTTATTGCCGTTGAGCGATAAAGGGCAGCCCAGTTCCAGGTTCGTTAGATCGGTGCCAACAATCTCTTCAAGACTGCGACTGGCCTGGCGTGCGTTACGCGCGACTTCCGTAACACCTTTTTTATTATTATCAAGCTCTTCCAGCGTCACCATTGGCAGGTAAATGTCATGCTCTTCAAAGCGGAACAGCGAAGAGGGGTCATGCATCAATACATTGGTATCAAGTACGAACAACTTTGTAGCATTGGCGGATTTTTTGGCCATACATTGCTCTCTGTAAAAGTGATTGAGTTCAGTTAAATTATAGCGTTTGAATAAAGCTTAACACTTCTGCGGCGTGGCCATCTACCTTAACGCCACGCCATTCTTTTATTAGTTTTCCGTTTTTATCAATAACAAAGGTGCTGCGCTCAATGCCGCGCACTTGTTTCCCATACATATTTTTCATTTTAATCACACCAAATAAAGTGCATGCCAACTCTTCACTATCAGACAGCAGTTCAAACGGGAATGTGAATTTGGCTTTAAAGTTCTCATGTGATTTCAGGCTGTCACGCGAGATGCCAAAGATTTCAGTATCAAGCGCCTGAAACTGGGCATAAGCATCGCGAAACTGAATGCCTTGTGTTGTGCATCCCGGTGTAGAGTCTTTTGGGTAAAAATAAATGACCAGATTTTTGCCAGCATACGCTGAAAGCTGAAATGTGTTACCACCGGTTGCCGGTAATTGAAAATCTGTTACGGATTGGTTAAGCATTGGAGTGAGTATCATCTTTGTTAAAGCCTTCCTACATTGTTGATAAAAAGCGCTGTTAAGGCAAGAGGAGAAGATATGAAAGTGACAATATTTTTAATTAGCCCGCTTTAAATGCGCCTTAAGGCATATTACTAGGCAATCTACCGTTAATTAAGTTCTATGGTTTTGGGTAATTTTATTGTGATGACAGTGCCGCCACCCGGCCTGGAGTTATATTGCAGGCTGCCGCCAAGAGCATCGCAGACTTTGAATGCAAATGGGATACCCAAGCCGGTGCCGAATCTTTTTGTGGTCGGTGCGCTTATGGCGCTGGGGTCAGGCGTAAACGGCATGCCGCTGCCGTTATCTAATATCTGCAGGGTAAATTCATCACGGTCCGTTGCAAGCCGTATTTCAATCTGACCAGCTTTGCTGCAAGCGTCAATTGCGTTCAGCACCAGATTGTAGATGACTTGTTCCAGCAAGTGCTGATCGGTGAAAATATTATCAGCACCGGCTTTGTTGAAATGAGACCAGTCTGGAATTATCAGCTCTATGGATTTGGCAGATAATTTTTGCTGCAGCGGTTCTAGTGCCCCTGCAATAATTTCCCTGATGCTAGTGATGCTGGGCTGTGGTTTAAGCGGATGCAAATATGCCAATAGTGCGCCAGTCCAGCGCTCCAGCCTGTCAACGGTGTTGATGATGCCGTGCAGTGACTCACGCGTTTCAGTATCGAGTTCCGGTTCATCCAGCACTTGCGCGGTAGCGCGAATACTCGCTAAAGGATTGCGAATATTGTGCGCAAGCATCGGTACCAGCAGGCCTTGAGCGGCCTGTTTTTCAGTGCGCACCAGGTTTTCCTGGCTCGTGATCAATTTTTCTGCCATTTCGTTGATGGCTTTTGATAAGGATGCGAGTTCTTCGATATTTTCTTCCGGTGCCTTGTGACTGAGGTTACCTGCGCTGATTTCAGAAGTGGCTTTTAACACGTCTTCGATGGGTTTTACGATGGAGCGCTTCAGGAATATACGCGAGAAAATCAGCAATAATGCCGCCAGAATCAGCGGCATAAACAACAGAAAGTTTGATTTGCGTTTACTGTCTTTTAATTTGAGATCAAGTTCGGCTTGTTTTTCATTAAGCAGTTGTTCGGTGTGTGCCAGCAAGGATTCGTAACGGTTGAAAAGCCCCGCTTCGAGGTCTGTGTTCAATATCTTTTTAAGTTCATCGCCGGTAATGTTCGGTTGCAATTCGAATAAGGCCGATGTTTCGCTTACAAAAGCCTTGTAACCCGCATGCAGGTTGTTAATGGCGGTCTTTTCTGCCTCACCCTCAGCAATTTTATGTAATTGTACAAAATGATTTTCAACAGAAAGCGTGAAATTGTTGTATTCATTCCGCGCTTCAATATCTTGCAAAAAATACGCGTCAAATAGCTCTTTCATCTGCCGGTAAAGGTCGCCGCGCGTCTGCTGCACCTCCTGCACGATTAAGCTGATGCGGTTTGATTCCTGGCTGGATTCTTCCTGCAGGTGGATACCGATGGCGCCGATGGTTGCTACCAGAAATATCAGTAAAATAAACGCCAGCTCATGAATGAGTAACAGGTTCTTGAGAGGGGTCTTTTTGTTGATCACGGAGCTCTTGCCTACTACATCTGAAGTGTCACAATTACTCTAGTTTAAATGGTACAGGTACGGTAATAGTAAAGTTGTTGCCGCGAAGTACATCTGGCGGCGGCGGGAACGGCAATGCTTTTTCTACCATTTCTAGCGCCTGTTTATCCAGCACGTCATGGCCGCTGGATTGGATGATTTTCTTAGACTTCAGTTTGCCGTTGCCATCAAGCTCAAGTTCCACAATGGCTTCACCCTGCCAGTTGCGCATGGCAGCAATTTTCGGGTATTTCTTGTGTTTGCTGATTGCGCCCCATAACGAATTGCCGTATTTGCTGCGGGCATCTTCATAATCAACCTGGTTGGTCACGGGCGGTGGTTCCTGCTTGACTGGAACTGGTGCGGGCACAGTTTGTACCGGTGGAGCGGCATTGGGTTTAGGCGCTACGGCGATGACCTCGGTTGGCTGTGCAGGCGGCGGTTCTGCCACCGGTTCATTCTGTTCCACTACCGGTGTTGGTTGAGGTTTGACTACAGGTTTAGGTTCCGGTTTGATTTTTGGTTCAATCTTGGGCTTTACGACTTCCGGTTGCGGTGGAGCCGGTTCGGGTGCCGGTGGTGGTTCCGGCAGTTTTACAAAATCAACTTCTAAAATATCAGGTGTTTTGACTTCGTCAAATTTGATGTTCGGTATGATGATCACCAGCAGGGCGTGCAGCAGCATTGAGCAAATGACTGCCCAAATAATAGTGTGTGCTGACGCGGGATGGTTAACTGCGATATTCAAGACAACGAAGAACCTGTATTTTTAATCTGTATATAGATAGTTAAGTTGAAAGTAACGCAAGATTATACAACAGGCGCACATAATTTTTGATTGCTAAATTATGTGCTTGCTTTTAATTGTTTTTTGCTTGTTCTTACTGGGTTATTTTCCAGGCAGTCATTTTTGTCTGCCTGTAATCAGATCACGCCTTGCAGCACTTGTACCTGTACCATCGCGCCAGCGTCAAGATTGCCTATTTTTTCATCAAGCACAATAAAGCAATTGGCCAGTGACATCGAGCTCAGTATCGCCGAGCCTTGTGCGCCGGTAGGTTTGACTTTCCATGTGCCGGCTGCATCGGCATACAGAATGCCGCGCTGGAACTCGGTGCGGCCTGTCAGTTTTTTGATAGGCGCTGTGCATTCCACTTCGAACATCGGCAACGGATTGGTGGCCGGCTGCCCCATCAGCGTTAGTAAAGCTTCGCGTACAAACTGGTAAAAAGTGACCATGACGGCTACCGGGTTGCCTGGCAAGCCAAAATAGTGTGCATGGCCTACTTTGCCGTAAGCCAATGGCCGGCCTGGTTTCATCGCAATTTTCCAGAACATGACCTGTCCATGTTTGGAGAGTAATTCTTTCATGTAATCCGCTTCGCCGACTGAAACGCCGCCGCTGGTAATAATGACATCGGCCTGTACTGCGGCATTCAGCAGGGTGTTTTCCAGTTGTAGCGGATCATCGGCAATCGCTCCCAAGTCGATGGCTTCTACACCTAGCCTGGTTAACATGCCATACAGCGTATAGCGGTTACTGTCGTACACCTGGCCGCTTGCTAAAGGTTTGCTGATGTCAACCAACTCATCACCGGTGGAGAAAAACGCGACTTTTAATTTACGATATACCTTCACTTCTGCGACACCGAGTGAGGCAAGGAGGCCGAGATCGGCGGGCTGCATCAGGTGACCTGCTGACAGCACATTCTGGCCTTGCTGCAGGTCTTCACCTGCATAGCGTACATTGGCGCGCGGCTTGGGCTGCTCAGTAAATTGAATACTGTCATCATCACGTAATACCTTTTCCTGTACGGCAACGGTATCAGTGCCCTGCGGCATAGCGGCACCGGTCATGATGCGCACGCACTCGCCACTTGCTACCGTACCGGTAAATGCCTTGCCGGCAAATGCAGTGCCGATCACTTTAAGCGATGGGGTATTCAAGTCCTGTGCGTTGAATGCGTAGCCATCCATCGCCGAGTTGTCATAGTTAGGCACATTGGCTGGGGATAGGATATCTTGCGCGATAACGCGCCCCAAACTCTCGTGCAAGGTGACGATTTCTGTTTCAGCGACCGGCTCAAGATATTGTTTGATGAATTGGCGGGCTTTAACCACCGGCATGGAGTTAGGGTCGTAATCATCCATGCAGCTCGGGTTTGAAATCAGTTGTGATAGGGTCGGGTTTGTCATTTGTAATTGATTACTTTCACAATAAAATCAGCAATTTTTTGAATGTTATTGAGGTCCAGCACCGGCAGCTGTGTTTGTATTGCAAGCGGGGCATCGCTGACAACGGCAATAAAATGGCTGTCACCCGTACTGGTCAACGCCATTCCCAGGCTTGGTCGATGCACTTCAATTTTAGGGATGTCTGCATTTTTAAAACCTTCTACCAGAATCAGATCTGCATAGTTCGGGTTGATCAATTCAATCAATCCACCTAAGTTCGCTTCATCAGTTGGATTGGGTGTGCGCTGCATTTCGGTGATGAGCGCCCAGCGCTTGCCGGAAGCAACCAGCGTTTGTACCGCACCGGCCTCGCGGATTTCGTAGCTGTCCTTGCCGGGGTGGTCAATATCAAAGTGATGATGCGCATGCTTGATCACGGAAACGCGGATGTTGCGTTCACGCAGCTCGATAATCAGTTTGTTAATCAGCGTGGTTTTGCCGGTATTGCTGCCAGTTGCGCAGATGCCGATTACCGGTAGTGTTCTAGTTGCTGTCATGGGGAGAACTTATGGGCGATAGTTTATGAAGTTTAGTTTCAAAGTTGGTTAAGTCATCTTGTGTGTTGAGGTTGGTAAATGCCTCGACGCAGTCGCTAAAATCCACATAGATGTGATTCAAGCTTTGCTGCCATTCGCTTACTTTCCTGCCGCCGTGGTCAAGGTAATGATTTAGAGTAGGCAATACAGACTTTTTGCACAGGCAAAAAACCGGGTGTGTATTGCCATCGCTGCTAGCAATGGCAATCTCTGCATCATGTTCAGTCAGTGCAGCCTGCAAACGGCTGGTTAAATCTAGCGGAAGCAAGGGCGAGTCGCATGGTGCTGTCAGCACGTAATCGTGATTGGTATATTTCAAGCCAAGCTGTATGCCTGCGAGCGGGCCGGCAAAGTCGGCAATTTCATCTGGCAGCACCTGATAGCCTAATCTCTTGTATGTTTCTATTTCGCGGTTGGCATTGATCAGAATTTCATCCACTTGCGGCATTAGCCGGGTAATCACATGGGTAACAAGCGGTTTTTGCTGGAACAGTACCAGACCTTTATCCAGACCACCCATGCGTACCGCCCTGCCGCCAGCAAGAATAATCGCTGTAACTGACACGGCTAGCCGCCTGTATGAGACATGAATCTGATGACGGCAGGTTCTGCGCGGCGCAGGTCAAAGTCGTGCCCTTTGGGTTTAATCGACATGCTGTTCAGAATCGCCTGTATGACAGGCGTGTCATCATCCGGGTGCTGACGTAGCAGTGGCATCAGGTCGACTTTATCTTCCTGGCCCAGGCATAAAAACAATTCGCCTTTGCAGGTGATGCGCACGCGGTTGCAGCTTTCACAGAAATTATGGCTGTGCGGTGAAATAAAGCCGATTTTTGTGTGTGTATTTGCAACCTGCCAGTAGCGGGCAGGGCCGCCGCTGTTGTGGGTGCTGGGTGTAAGTGTGTATTTACTTTGCAGTAATTTCAGTGTGTCGGCATTGCTGACAAAGGTAGATTCTCGGGTATGGTTCACTTCCCCCAGCGGCATTTCTTCAATGAAGGAAATATCAATGGCTTGATTGATGGCAAAGTCAACCAAGGGCAGGGCTTCATCATCATTAATACCGCGCATCAGTACGCTATTGAGTTTGATATTTTCAAAGCCAGCCCGTTTTGCCGCCTGTATGCCATTGAGCACTTTTTCCAGATCGCCGATGCGGGTAATCGCTTTAAAGCGCTGGCTATCCAGGCTATCCACACTGATGTTGATGCGTTTGACACCGGCATTTTTTAGATCCTGTGCCTGTTTTTCTAATTGGCTGCCATTGGTGGTGAGCACTAATTCATTCAGGTTGGGTAAATGACCGATTTCATTAAACAACCATAATGCGTTTTTGCGCACCAGTGGTTCGCCGCCGGTGATGCGTACCTTGGTGACGCCCAGTTTTACGAAAATTTTAACCAGTCGTGCGCATTCCTCCAGACTCAATACTTCGTCACGCGGCAGAAACGTCATGTCTTCCGCCATGCAGTAGACGCAGCGGAAGTCACAGCGGTCTGTAATAGACAGGCGGATATAGTCAACTTTGCGGCCAAACTGGTCTATCAGTTCGCTCGGCAGTTCACTGTGGAGATCACTGGGAATTTTTTGTGCAGATATAGGCACTTTTTTAATCATTACAGGTCGGTATAGTTATGCAGTAATTAGATGTATTATACTAACATTAACTTTATTTCATGTTAGTTAATCCGGAGAGAATAGCTTGTCTGATTTACAAACAACACAGGACGTTAGTGCCGAGCTTATTAATGCACTAATTGCCAAGCATCGGCAGCAGCCGGGCGCTTTATTGCCACTTTTGCATGCTATACAGGACGCAGTCGGATACGTGCCGGAGTCTTGCTATGTAGCCATCTCTAAAGCTTTGAGTCTGTCTGTGGCAGAAGTTCACGGCGTGGTGACTTTTTATCACCATTTCCGCACACATAAACCAGGCCGCCATATCATGCAGATCTGCCGTGCCGAGTCCTGCCAGGCGATGGGATCTGAAGCGCTGGAAGCGCACGCCAAGAAGTGCCTGGATGTGGATTATCACCAGACGACGGCAGATGGCGCAATTACACTGGAACCAGTTTACTGCCTGGGTAACTGTGCACTGTCACCTTCTGTAATGATGGACGATGAAATTTACGGGCGCGTATCTCCAGCGGAATTAGACGCTCTAATTATGGAGGCTAAAGCGTAATGGTTACAAAAATATATATTCCGCGTGATTCCAGTGCGCTGGCTGTTGGTGCTGAAAAAGTGGCGAAAGCCGTTGCGGCAGAAACCAAAGCACGTGGCCTTGATGTTGAAATCATCCGTAATGGTTCACGCGGCCTGTACTGGCTGGAAACCATGGTAGAAGTGGCAACGGAACAAGGCCGTGTGGCTTACGGTCCGGTTAAGGCACAAGATGTCACTTCATTGTTTGATGCTGATTTTATTCACGGTAAGCCGCATGCTTTGAGCCTGGGTTTAACGGAAGAAATTGCATGGCTTAAAAAGCAGCAGCGTTTGACCTTTGCGCGTGTTGGTATCACTGATCCAGTGTCACTCGAAGATTATTTGGCACATGACGGTTACAAAGGACTCAAAAACGCACTTAAATTGTCCGGTGCAGACATAGTCAAAACCGTGACCGATTCCGGCCTGCGCGGCCGTGGCGGCGCAGCTTTCCCGACCGGGATTAAGTGGAATACAGTCTTAGGCTGCGAATCTGAGCAGAAATATATTGTATGCAATGCGGATGAAGGTGACTCCGGCACTTATTCAGACCGCATGATTATGGAAGGCGATCCGTTTGTACTGATTGAAGGCATGACCATTGCCGGTGTGGCAGTGGGTGCAACACAGGGATATATCTATCTGCGTTCTGAATATCCGCATGCGTTGGCGGTGCTCAATGAGGCGATTGCAGTTGCCAACAAGGTAGGCTACTTAGGTGCCAACATTCTTGGCAGTGGCAAAACCTTCCATCTGGAAGTACGTCGCGCTGCCGGTGCCTATGTCTGCGGCGAAGAGACCTCACTGCTGGAAAGCCTGGAAGGCAAACGCGGTTTGGTGCGCTTTAAGCCGCCACTACCAGCGATTGAAGGTTTGTTCGGCAAACCAACCGTTGTGAATAATGTAATTTCACTGGCAACAGTACCTATTATTCTGGATAAAGGCGCTCAGTTCTATGCCGATTACGGCATGGGCCGCTCACGCGGCACCTTGCCGATTCAGCTGGCAGGCAACCTCAAGCACGGTGGCCTGGTCGAACTGGCGTTTGGCGCAACTTTGCGCGAATTGCTGTATGACTATGGTGGCGGTTCTGCCAGTGGCAGGCCAATCCGCGCCGTACAGGTGGGTGGGCCGCTCGGTGCCTATCTGCCAGAAAGCCAGTTTGATACTCCACTCGATTATGAAGAGTTTGCCAAGTTGTGGGCAGTGCTCGGTCATGGCGGTATTGTTGCGTTTGATGACAGTGTGGATATGGCAAAAATGGCACGTTATGCGTTTGAGTTCTGTGCGGTTGAATCCTGCGGCAAATGCACGCCATGCCGTATCGGTTCTACACGCGGTGTAGAAGTGATTGATAAAATTACTGCCGGTAAAGACCGTGCTAAAAATATCGAACTGGTGCGCGATCTAAGCGATACCATGCTGAACGGTTCACTTTGTGCATTGGGTGGCATGACGCCATATCCGGTGCTGAGTGCGCTTAATCATTTTCCAGAAGACTTTGGCGTTTCATCAAGCGGTCTTTCATCGGAGGCCAAAGTAGCCTAGTGATATAGGTAGGGATAAATTATGGACGAGATCAAATACAATCCAAACACGGATTACGGTACACCAACAAGCCAGTCAACCAAACAGGTAACGCTGACGGTGGATGACAGGCAGATCACAGTGCCCGATGGCGTTTCCATCATGCATGCTGCAGCATTGGCAGGTGTGATGGTGCCTAAATTATGTGCAACCGATAGCCTGGAACCGTTCGGTTCATGCCGCTTATGCCTGGTGGAGATAGAGGGACGCCGCGGCTATCCTGCATCCTGTACGACGCCGGTAGCGGAAGGCTTGGTGGTACACACGCAAACACCGAAGCTGGCAGATATCCGCCGCGGCACCATGGAGCTTTATATTTCAGACCATCCGCTCGATTGCCTGACCTGTGCCACTAACGGTGACTGTGAGCTGCAGGATATGGCAGGTGCCGTTGGCTTGCGCGAAGTACGTTATGGTTATGATGGCGAGAACCATCTTAAATCTGCCAAAGACGAAAGCAACCCGTATTTCACGTTTGACCCGAGCAAATGTATTGTCTGTTCGCGCTGCGTGCGTGCCTGCGAGGAAACACAAGGTACATTTGCACTGACGATTTCCGGTCGTGGTTTTGATTCGAAAGTTTCAGCCGGCAATAAAAGTTTCCTTGATTCTGAATGTGTATCCTGCGGTGCCTGTGTGCAGGCTTGCCCGACCGCAACACTGATAGAAAAAACCGTGATTGAAGCCGGTACGCCAGAGCATAGCGTGACGACGACTTGTGCTTATTGTGGCGTAGGCTGCAGCTTCGATGCGGAAATGAAAGGCGAAGAAGTTGTACGCATGACGCCGAGCAAGCATGGTGGTGCCAACCATGGCCATTCTTGTGTGAAGGGTCGCTTTGCGTGGGGTTATGCCACACATAAAGACCGTATCACTACGCCAATGATACGCAAGAGTATTAAAGACCCCTGGCAGCAGGTAAGCTGGGATGAGGCGATCAGTTATGCCGCAAGTGAGCTTAATCGTATTAATCAAAAGTACGGTAAGGATGCGATTGGCGGTATTACCTCATCGCGCTGCACCAATGAAGAGGTTTATGTAACACAGAAACTGATTCGTGCCGTGTTTGGCGTGAATAACGTCGATACCTGTGCGCGTGTTTGCCATAGCCCAACCGGTTATGGTTTGAAACAAACACTCGGTGAATCTGCCGGTACACAGACGTTTGATTCAGTGATGCAGTCAGACGTGATTTTCATTATTGGTGCCAACCCAACTGATGGTCACCCGGTATTTGCTTCACAAATGAAACGCCGTTTACGTGATGGTGCCAAATTGATCATTGCCGACCCACGCGAAATTGATTTGGTTGCCAATTCTCCGCATATCCGTGCTGATCATCACCTGAAATTGCGTCCAGGTACCAACGTGGCTTTAATTTCCGCGCTTGCACATGTGATTGTGACCGAGGGCCTGGTGCAGGAAGACTTTGTCAAAGCACGCTGTGAGTGGGATTCATTTGTGGCCTGGCGAGACTTCGTGGCTAAGCCGGAAAACTCACCAGAGGCATTATCTGATGAAATTGGCGTAAAAGCCGAAGATATCCGTGCTGCGGCTCGTCTCTATGCAACAGGCGGCAATGCGGCTATCTATTATGGTTTGGGCGTGACTGAGCATAGCCAGGGTTCCACTACCGTAATGGGTATTGCCAACCTCGCCATGGCAACAGCTAACATCGGCCGCGAAGGTGTGGGTGTAAACCCATTACGCGGCCAGAACAATGTGCAGGGTTCATGTGATATGGGCTCCATGCCGCACGAGTTCCCGGGCTACCGCCACGTTTCAGATTATGCGACACGTGCGCTGTTTGAATCAGCTTGGGGTCGTCCATTAAGCAGCGAGCCTGGTTTGCGTATTCCGAATATGCTGGATCAGGCCAGTGAAGGCAGCTTCAAGGGCTTGTACTGTGTGGGTGAGGATATTGTGCAATCTGATCCGAATACCCAGCATGTGACCCATGCTCTGGAGAATATGGAGTGCGTAATTGTGCAGGATTTGTTCCTGAACGAAACTGCGATGTATGCACATGTGTTCTTCCCTGGTGCGTCATTCCTCGAGAAAAGTGGTACCTTTACCAATGCCGAGCGCCGCATTTCACCGGTGCGCCGCGTCATGAAACCTAAAAATGGCTATGAAGACTGGGAAGTGACTGCCAAATTGTCAGAAGCCCTGGGTTATCCGATGGGCTACAAACATGCGTCTGAAATCATGGATGAAATTGCGCTGCTGACGCCGACTTTCCACGGCGTAAGCTTCAAAAAACTGGATGAGTTGGGCAGTATTCAATGGCCATGTAACGAGGAGCATCCGAACGGTACACCTATCATGCATATCGATGAGTTCGTGCGCGGGAAAGGCAAGTTCTTTATTACGCAGTATGTGCCGACTACCGAGAAGGTCAATGCGAAGTTCCCGCTGATATTGACGACAGGTCGTATTTTGTCGCAATACAACGTGGGTGCACAAACCCGCCGTACACAAAATACCGCATGGCACCCTGAAGATATACTGGAAATTCATCCGCATGATGCTGAAGACCGCGGTATTAAGGAAGGTGATTGGGTAGGCATTGCCAGCCGCGCGGGTGAAACTGTGTTGCGTGCGAAAATAACCGAGCGCGTGCAGGTTGGAGTGGTGTATACCACATTCCACCATCCGGAATCCGGCGCCAACGTGATTACGACAGATAACTCAGACTGGGCCACCAATTGCCCGGAATATAAGGTGACTGCGGTGCAGGTGTCACGAGTCAGTCAGCTATCTGATTGGCAAAAACATTACAAGAGCTTCAGTGAAGCGCAAATTGCTTTTGCCGGTAAAAAAGCAGAAGTTATTTAGTCAGTAAAGCGTTAAGTTGTTGAAAGTGTTAGAGTCGTCGCTACTGCTGGATGTGCCATTGAGCACATGTGAAGTGACGCAATGGCAGGATGGTGAGCAAGTGCAGGCGCAGGATTGCCTAGCCGAAGAAACGCCGGTTGCATTGATTTACAACGGTGTTTCACATGCCGTGATGCTGGCTACGGCACAGGATCTGGAAGATTTCGCGCTAGGCTTTTCATTGTCGGAAGGTATCGTGCAAACTGCGAGTGAGCTTTATGGCGTTGAAGTCCGCGCACAGGCAGATGGAATAGAGCTGCACTGTGACATTGCCAGTGAACGTTTTATGCAGCTGAAAGATCGCCGCCGGACATTGGCGGGGAAAACCGGCTGCGGCTTGTGTGGTGCCGAGAGTTTAAGCCAGGCGATGCGATATCCGCAGTTGCTGCTAACAGATACGAAGTTTAGCGCGGCGAGTATCAAACTCGGTTTGAATGCAATTCATGCGCAGCAGTTGCTGCAGAAAGAGACTGGCGCCACGCATGCCAGTGCTTTTGTACTGGCGGATGGAACAGTCACTATCGTGCGTGAAGATGTCGGCAGGCATAATGCTTTGGATAAATTGATAGGCGCATTACAGAAAATGCGCACGCAGCAGGACCAGCCGCTGGATGGTTTTATTATAACCACCAGCCGTGCCAGCTTTGAGATGGTACAAAAAACTGCGACTGCCGGTATAGCTATGCTGGTGGCAGTTTCTGCGCCTACAGGTTTAGCGGTACGTGTGGCAGAACAGTGCGGTTTGGCACTGGTTGGCTTTGCGAGGCAGAATCGTTTTGTGGTGTATAGCCACAATGAACGGATTTTGCATCAATAACGTGAATTAATAAATGTTAGAATTTTTTAGATAGAACTGGAAAAATGGATATTCAGCGTTTAATTTCAATGGCTAATCAGATTGGTGATTTTTATGAGTCCTATCCTGACCAGAGCCATGCTCAGCAAGACATTGCCGGACACCTCAACAAGTTCTGGGCATTGCCCATGCGCAAACAGATTGCCCAATATGTGCATGAACAAGGTGGTCAGGGTTTGCATCAGCAGGTGCAGACTGCAATTAAAGCTTATTTGCAGATTTAATCAGCGATCCTCACTACTATGAACCTGTCTATTCATAACAGACAGGTTGTTTAATTATTGGCGCTGAAACAACCTGAAACTTTCTTTACGGTCAGCCGCACGTTTACCGCGCCAAATCAGTTTCCATTCATCAGCAGGCTGCATCTTGGCCACGCCTCTTTCATCCTGAATCAGATAAAAATTGCAGTCAAGCAACTCGGTGGCTTCGATAGACTTCAGGTTGATGCTGGTGTAGTAACTGAACAGCATGCGTTGTGATTGGCCAACGCCAAGGCTGTTGATGCAGCTCGTATTGGCCGGCAGCACTTTATAGATGCCGGTAAATACCGGTTCATAACTTTTAGCCGAGTCTATCCATGGCAGCCATAATGTCATGAGCAAACTCCAGCCAAATGTCATACCTACAGCCCAGTTGGTAACTGTAGAGCGGTTGCCCTGTTTTGCACGTATGCAGGTAAACAGCCAGATGGCTGTAACCAGAATAGCAGGCAGCAGCATGATCCATTGTATGTTGGCATCGGTGGCACCAGATAAGAACAGCATGCGCTCTTTGATTTTGGCCGGGTGACCAGTTGCCATTGCGATCCAGCCAAGCCAGATCAGAAAGCCGATCAGTCCAAATAATGTGATACCAAACCAGTTCAAGGCAGAAGCTGCGCCACGTTTCAGATATTCAACACTGCCGGCACCAAGCGCTACTAACGGCAATAGCAATGGCATGGCGTAGATATCCTTGGATTGCGCACTGAAACCCAAAAAGAACAGGCTGCTTGCAAAAAAGATGATAATGAGCTGGAATTTTGGTTTGGAAAACAGCTTGTCACGATTACGCCATAGCCCCCACATTGCCAGCGGCAGTGCCGGCCAGGCATACCACACCAGAATTCGCAGAAAATAGAAGTGGTTATGCAGCTTGAATGCATTCAAGCTGGTTTCCAGCCATTGATTTAAGATGAGCGGTTGCTGAAAATAGAGCAAAGCCAGCCAGCTGCCCGCCAGTGGGCTGGCAATCATAATTGCCGTGATTAAAACTTTAGCAAAGCTGGCGGTGCGCCAGGGCTTGAAAATGAGTGCCAGTAATAGCGATGTGCTAAGTAGAATAATCGGAATGACCAAGCCGTCTGTCAAGAAGCCTACGCCTAAGGCAATGCCCAGCAGTGCGCTTGCACGCCACGGCCGGCGTTTGCAAAGCGCGAGCGCATAGAAGCCGGTAGCTGCACTTGCCATGCTGGCGATTTCAGCATTCAGGCTGTGCGCATTCATGACCAGGCCAATGGTGCCGACCATAATGAATGTGGCATGGCGGCCTACGCCGCGTGCCCATAATTCACGGCCAGTCATGCCAACCATGAGCAGGATAATCGTGACCCAAATGGCGTTGATGAGTCGCGCACCATCGTGCATGCTTAAAAACGGGCTGAATAATTGCGCGCTGGCAGCGGCAGTTAGATAGTAAAGTGGTGGCGAGTCCAAGGTTGATTCGCCTGCTGCGAGCGGGGCAATCAGGCTGCCGCCATCAATAATGCCTTTAACAATCGTAATGCTGGCGCTTTCCAGCGGTTTCCACGGCGCGTGACCAGTTAAGCCGAATAATACCCAGATTGCACACAGCACGAGCAGCAGGTGAGTTTTGGCATTTTCACCTATGCGCGCGCGCGGTGTGGACATATTGCCTTGCCAGTCGTGATCAAGTTGAAAGCGCATAATGGTAGCGAATTGGTTTTATTGTAGATCGACTATTACATGAGCCTGCAAAGCAGGCTGATGTAATATTAAGCGAGTGTAACACTAAGCGAGTGTAGCATTAAAGCAAAAAGGCAGCCCAGGCTGCCTTTTTGATCCATGACTATTTGCAAGAAACCATGCAAGTAATCATTACATACCGTATTTTTTGCGGAATTTATCAACGCGACCGGCAGTGTCAAGAATCATTTGTTTACCAGTGTAGAAAGGGTGTGATTTTGATGACACCTCGATTTTAACCAGTGGATACTCTTTACCGTCAGTCCACTTGATAGTGTCTTTTGCATGAATGGTAGAGCGTGTTAAAAAACTAAAGTCCGCGCCGATGTCTTGAAACACGACTTCGCGGTATTCTGGATGAATTCCATCTTTCATAATATATAGCCTCAGTATTGATTGCCGAATGATACGGCAAAATTATATTACGCATTTTTGCGGTAACTCGGCATTATATTTACATTGTCCGAGTGATGCAAGAATAAATTGTTAATCTTGAACAGTATTTAAGTTGCTACAAATTAGCCTCTACGCATGCTGTCAAAGAAGTCCCCATTGTTTTTGGTAGACTTGATCTTATCGAGCAAGAACTCCATCGCCTCAAGGTCATCCATCGGATACAGCAGTTTGCGTAATACCCAGATTTTTTGCAGTACGTCTTTTTCGATGAGCAGTTCTTCGCGGCGTGTGCCCGATTTGTTGACATTGATAGCTGGGTAGATGCGTTTTTCTGCCATGCGGCGGTCAAGATGGATTTCCATGTTGCCGGTACCCTTGAACTCTTCATAGATCACATCATCCATGCGCGAGCCGGTATCAACCAGTGCGGTGGCGATGATCGTTAATGAGCCGCCTTCTTCAATGTTACGCGCCGCACCAAAGAAGCGTTTCGGGCGCTGTAACGCGTTGGCATCCACGCCACCGGTCAATACTTTGCCGGATGAAGGAATCACAGTGTTGTAAGCACGTGCCAGACGTGTAATGGAGTCAAGCAGAATCACGACATCTTTTTTATGTTCTACCAGGCGTTTTGCCTTTTCCAGTACCATTTCGGCCACTTGAACGTGACGGGTAGCCGGTTCGTCAAAAGTAGAGGCAACTACTTCACCCTGCACGGAGCGGGTCATTTCGGTAACTTCTTCCGGACGTTCATCGATTAGCAGTACGATCAGGATTACATCGGGATGGTTTGCAGTAATCGCATGCGCGATATTCTGCATCATGACAGTTTTACCGCTTTTCGGGCTGGCTACCAGCAGGCCGCGCTGGCCTCTGCCGATAGGTGCAATCATGTCGATGACACGGCTGGTGATATTTTCAGCACCTTTGATATCGCGTTCCAGCTTAAGCGGTATGGTCGGGAATAATGGTGTCAGGTTTTCAAACAGAATTTTATGCTTGGTGTTCTCGGGCGCTTCGCCGTTAACCTGGTCAACTTTCACTAATGCAAAATAGCGTTCGCCATCTTTCGGAATGCGGATCTCACCTTGAATGCTGTCGCCCGTGTGCAGGTTAAAGCGCCTGATTTGTGATGGCGATACATAAATATCATCCGGGCCGGCCAGGTAAGATGTATCTGGTGAACGTAAAAATCCAAAACCGTCTTGCAGCACTTCCAGCGTACCATCACCGAAGATGCTGTCACCTTTTTTTGCCTTGTTTTTCAGGATGGCAAATATCAGATCCTGTTTGCGCATGCGACTGGCATTGTCTATTTCGTTGGCAATTGCCATTTCAACTAACTCGGTTACGGGTAGATGCTTGAGGTCTGATAAGTGCATGAGGTCTCGCTAGAACAAGATTTTGTTTGAAGTGTTAAGCTTATTGATTAAAAGCTAAGGATTAGTTTTTTGGATTAAATTTTACTGACTGCGGAAGATTATGCTTGGTGATACTGAAATTAATGCAGTAAAACCAAGCATTTGAATATAGTGCTAAGCGTAAAGTGTTTAGATGTTGCTGTCAATAAAAGCTGTTAATTGAGATTTAGACAGTGCACCAACTTTAGTTGCCTCAACATTACCGTTCTTGAATAGCATGAGTGTCGGAATACCGCGGATGCCGTATTTAGGAGGAGTTTGCTGGTTATCGTCGATATTCAGTTTTGCTATCTTGAGACGGCCTGCGTATTCTTTTGATATCTCATCCAGGATTGGTGCAATCATTTTGCATGGACCACACCATTCTGCCCAGTAGTCAACTAGTACAGGAATTTGCGATTGCAAGACGTCTTGTTCAAAACTCGCATCGCTCAGGTGTGTGATGTGTTCGCTCATGGTAACCTCTAATGAATAATACTTGATAATAAATGTGTATCGTAACGAAAAAAATTGGTTTCGTGAAGTGGCATCTTTAACTTGTGAAATTTAAAGTTGAATTACTGTCAGTTATGTAAGGCAGCCCTTGTCTGGGGTATCATTTTTGAGGTCATTCAACGTTTTTTAGTAGCAGCGCCAAGTTTGCAACCAATTGTATGACATTACTATGGTGGCGGGTGGTTATAATTGCAACTATATGATCAGTTTAAGTACTAAATTAAACTGATTTAGTTCCGGAATTATGCAGGATTTTCCAAAAATAAATGGATTTTGAAAGTTAAATGAAAAGATTTTTATTCTTCCTGATAGCCTTGATGCTTAGCCAGCTTGCATCTGTCAATCAGCTTGCGTTTGCAGAGCCAGCTGCTGCAACTAATTTTATGCTCAAGGATATGTCGGGTAAAAAGCATCAGCTTTCCAGTTATAAGGGTAAGTGGGTGCTGGTTAACTATTGGGCTACCTGGTGCCCGCCCTGTCTGGAAGAGGTGCCTGATCTGGTTAATCTCTACGATCAGCGCAAGCAAAAAGACTTAATGGTCCTGGGTGTGGTGTTTGATTATAAAGACGTCAAAGAGGTCAACGAATATGTTGACGATATGCTGATGTCTTATCCGATTGTGCTCGGAGATGATAGCGTTACCGCGCAAATCGGGTCGGCAGAAGTATTGCCAACCACTTTTATTTATAATCCGCAGGGAGCGCTGGTAAAGATCAAGCGCGGACTGATTACCAGAGACTATGTCGAGCGTATGATTGCCGGAAAAAAATAAAGCTGCAATATGAATATTGCAGCTTTATTAGTCAGTGTTAACCTAAGAATCTCTCTAAGAATCTATTAAGTTTACTAAATTTAGATTGCGGTTATTGCGGTACAGCAATGCTGTTGCCTGCGCCATCCAGAACATTCAGCTGGTTTTCTTCAGCAAAATGCATCAGCTGTGCAAAGCCTTCAGGATTTACAGTTTTAAGTTTCAGATCTACCGCCAGGCAGCGTACACCGTTGATGACTCTGGGTTTCAGATAAGGTGAATATTTCAGTTTGCGGTCATCGCCAAAGGTAGCATAAGTGCTGCACATGCGGTCAACCCAGTCGCTCGGACGGAATGGTTTACCGGCGCGGGTATTACCCTCAATGATAATTTCGTTATTAATTTGCGTCATGGTTTGTATTGAACTCAGTTAAATGTGGATATTGAGACACTGCTAGCAGCTAAAAATTTCGCACATTATAACATCTGCAATTTAGTTGCTAAATTCAAACTTCATTTTTAATGTAGAGATTACATGAGTGCATAAGCCGCCTCGATTTTATTACGCTCAAAAGATTCAGTGAAGCGCAAAAAATCAGGGCGGCAGGTGATATTAAGTTTACGGGATGTACTCAAATACTTTAACAACCCTGGTTACACCGCCGGTGTTGCGCGCGATTTCAACCGCATCTTCAGCTTCTTTCTGTGTCACGTAACCCATGAGGTAAACCACGCTGTTTTCGGTGACAACTTTTACATAATTGGCCTGAAAACGGTTTTCTGAAACAAACTGTGCTTTAACTTTTGAGGTTAAGTAGGCATCATTTGTGCGGGAACTGATCGAGGTTTTAGGGCCAATTGTGAGTTCGTTGGTGATGCTTTTTACATTTTCTATCGCCAGCACCATATTGCCGGCTTTAGTTCTGGTGTTGTCATCTGGCACTTCACCGGTGATCAATACATTACCTTTGAAACTGGTAATATTGACGTGCGACGCCTCACCTAATGTGTCATAGATGTTTTTTGTGGCTTTAAGCTCGATATTTTCATCTTCGACATAAGTGCCGGAAGTGCGTCTATCTGCAGCCATTGCGCCACCTGCTGCGGCACCGCCAACAACGACAGGAACACATGCCGTGATTTGAGATGCGAGTGCAATTGCGGCCAATAATTTTAGGCTTAATTTCATTGTTGACGTCCTTTGTGTGAGTGATTGTATAAATATAGTCAAATTGTGTAAATCTAACTAAAACGCGTCTTGTATCCATTCTAACGCGCTGATATCGACTTTTGACATTAAAACAGCGTCGAATCGACAGGGGCTATCGCCGTAAGTTTGCAAGTATAGCGCAGCGGTACGCTTTAGTTTTTGTTGTTTGGAATGATTGATGCTCATGGCAGCGCCGCCAAAATGCGCGCTGCTGCGTAAACGTACTTCAATAAAAACCAGCGTTTTCCCATCCTGCATAATCAAGTCAATTTCGCCATAGGTGCAGCGAAAGTTTCTTTCAATCAGTTTCAGGCCTTTTTTCTGCAAAAACGCACAAGCAAGCTCCTCTGCTGCGTTACCGTCGGTTAGATGCTTGATAGGTACTTTTAGTTGCATGCCTGTTTTATTGCTCAAGGCTAATGCCATCATGGGTGAATCTGGCAAGTGGCAACTGGCGTTTAATATTACCCGATCTATCTACGCTAAGCCTGCCGGTTAAGCCCATAATGGCTACCTCGCGATCAGACAGTTTTTGTGCGGTCATCAATAATTGCAGGCTATCTACACCTAGTGCAAACCACCTTGATAGTGCATTTGAATTCAGATTGACGTCTACGGCTTCATAATCTTGGTGGGATGCTTGATTGGTAGGCAGCAGGTAGGGAATGTCGAATAAACGCACGGCATTTAGTGGATGATGCGATGCTGCGTCATCAAGCATCTCATTTGTGCTCGAAAATGCCATCGCAGGCGTGCTGATTGGCAGATGTGGTTTGACTAGGCGTGCTTCAAGTGCAGGTGTTGCCAGCAGAATCATGTCGGGTGTTTTCTCTGCAAGTTGCGATTTGAGCTCAAACAGGCTGTTGTCTATAGCGGTTAAGTTATCAGGCAGCGTAATCATGGTAATGGTATCGCTGCTGTGTGCGTGACTGGCGTGATTCTGCCATGCTGCCTGAAAGCTTGCAGAGAGAAGTTTTGAGGTGTCGCTGTTAGTCGTGATGATGGTAATCTGCTGCATGCCGCGGCTGAGGGCGAAGTCTGCAATATGCTGTGCTTCATCATCAAGTATGGGAGCGAGGTGGATAATATTGCCGGTATCAGTCTGCTGGATTCGGTTGCTTACAGCTAGGCCTGCATTAAAGCTGGGCATGATGAAGTAGGCATTGCCTTCGTTTTTTGCCAGTGCGTACATTGCATCAATATCCTGCTGGCTGTCTGTGCTCGGGTAAGTTTTAACCTCGTTTCGAAGTCCGTGTTTTGTTAAGGCGGTTTCCAGCCCTAGCTTAAAGGCCTCAGCATTTGCTGCGTAGGCTTCAGTTGTCAGCGGCATGATTAAGGCGATGCTGCCTTCGGATATCAGGCTTGCCTGTGGCGCTGGCGCTGTGGCATTTGTAGCTGCAAGGTTTTTGGTGAATAGTTGCGCCGGGTGGTCTGGGTAGAGTGTGCTCCAGCTTGCGATGCTGCTACCGTCGTCCTGGTTGATGGCGGCAAGGCGCAGGTCTATCCAGCCTTGAAAGATATTGTCTGTATTGTTGCCGCGCGACTCAATCAGTTCAGCTTGTTCCAGTTTGACTAGCATTGCCCATATTCGATCATGAATTGCTGAGATGCCCGTTTGCGCATCTTTGACTTTAGAGTTGGAGAGGTTAGCTTCGGCTTGAATTAAATGCTGTACAGTCTGCTGTGCATCATCCAGGCTTTCAAAAGCAGCTGCCAGGTTTAGATGTAGTGTTATTTTGGCTTCAGTGATTAAATTTTCTTCCGTCTGTAGCGGCAGCAGCAAAAGTAGCGCTTTATCAGTCTGTTTTTCGGATAATGCAATACTGCCTTGCAGTAGTTTTGCGTAAGCAGATGTGCTAGGGGTGTTCGCCAGTGCTAATCTGGCACAGGCAGTATTGCCTTGCTTGAGGCAAGCCTCACCATCTGAAAAATTTTCTTCTGGTGATTTTTTTATCTGGGTGCCGGGTTTTTCGGTCGCTACTTTGGTAGCTGTCTCAGCCTGGGCTGGTAAATATAAACTGCTAAAAAGCAGGCATATTGTTAAAATAAGCTTAACTAATTTTTTGGTCATCTGATTTTGCATCCCTCAGGCATATTATATGTTGTCGCCACGCCAATTGGAAACCTGCAGGATATCAGCCTGCGGGCATTGGATATTCTAAAAAGCGCAGATGCGATTGCGGCGGAAGATACGCGGCATACTTCCGGCTTGCTGAACCATTTTGGTATCAGCAAGAAACTCATTGCTGTACATGAGCATAACGAGCACCAGTCGGCTGAAAAACTGCTGCTTCAGTTAAGCGCCGGTGAAAATATAGCATTGGTGACCGATGCCGGTACGCCGGGTATCAGCGACCCCGGAGCGGTCGTGGTGGATCTGGTGCGCAAGGCCGGTATCAAGGTGGTGCCGGTGCCTGGCGCAAGTGCGGTCATCGCTGCGCTGTCAGCCTCCGGTATTGCGCAGAATGGATTTTTATTTCACGGCTTTTTACCAGCGAGTGGCGCGGCACGACGCAAGGTGCTGGAAACACTCAAAGCACAAACGGTGACGCTGGTATTTTATGAGGCGCCGCACCGGATATTGGAATGCGTTGCTGATCTAAGCCTGATATTAGGCGCAGAGCGCCGCATTACCTTTGCGCGTGAGTTGACCAAAACCTTTGAAACCTTTTACAGCTGTAATCTGGGCGAAGCTGTTGCGTGGCTGGAGGCTGATACCAATCAGCAGCGCGGCGAGTTTGTGCTGCTGGTAGAAGCTGCGGCGCAGAAAGAGGCTGAAACCATTCCGGAAGATGCCGTGCGCGTATTGAGGCTGCTATTGGCCGAACTGCCCTTAAAGCAGGCGGTAAAGCTGGCAACCGATATTACCCAGCTTAAAAAAAATGATTTATACGAATTTGCACTTCAACTAAAAAACGAGTCGAAACAACATGAATAAAATTACCATTACCCGTCCAGATGACTGGCACTTGCATTTAAGAGACGGCGCAGCTTTGAAAGCTGTACTGCCGGATACGGCACGGCAATTTGCGCGCGCGATTGTGATGCCGAACCTGCGTCCGCCGGTGACTACGACTGAACTGGCGTTAGCTTATCGAGAGCGCATTCTGCAGGCGTTGCCGGTCGGCATGAAGTTTGAGCCGCTGATGACGCTGTATCTGACCGATAACACCAGTGCCGATGAAATTGCAAAAGCAAAGGCCAGCGGGCTGGTGCATGGCGTAAAGCTTTACCCGGCGGGGGCGACAACCAACTCGGATTCTGGTGTGACCAGTCTGGATAAATGCGCGGAAGCTTTGGCAGCGATGGAAAGGCTGGGTATGCCGCTGCTGGTGCATGCCGAGGTAACCGATAGTGACATTGATGTATTCGACCGTGAACTGGTGTTTATTGAGCGTCACATGATTCCGCTCTTGAAAAAATACCCGGCACTGAAAGTCGTATTCGAGCATATCACTACCAAGGATGCGGCAGATTTTGTGGCGCTGGCGCCGGCCAATGTGGCGGCCACGATTACGGCACATCATTTGCTCATGAACCGTAATGACATGTTTAAGGGTGGCATTCAGCCGCATCACTACTGCCTGCCGGTGCTCAAGCGTGAAACGCATCGCGTGGCGCTGGTTAAGGCGGCAACATCAGGCAGCGCTAAGTTTTTCCTGGGTACGGACAGTGCGCCGCATGCCAGACATACCAAAGAAGCTGCCTGTGGCTGTGCCGGCATGTACACAGCACGTACTGCTATGGAGTTGTATGCGGAGGCGTTTGAGTCTGTGCATGCGCTGGATAAGTTGGAGGCGTTTGCCAGTTTCAATGGTGCGGACTTTTATGGTTTGCCGCGTAATACGGAGCAGGTGACTTTGGTGAAAGAGAGTTGGAAAGTGCCGGGAAGTTTGCCTTATGACGGGGATGTGTTAGTGCCGTTAAGGGCGGAGCAGATGGTGCATTGGAAGATGGTTTAGGATTTAAATATTCTTTTGGAAGATGTGGCTCATGAAGAAAGTAATTTATAAAATTACCTATCCAAATGGGAAGATTTATATTGGTAAAGACCTTACCAATTCGCTGACATATTTTGGTAGTGTCAATAGTGAGTTGGTTGCTAAAGATTTTTCTGAAGTTGAGATGCGTGATTTTTCAGTGAGAAAGCAAATAATATTTGAATCTGAAAGTGCTGAAGAAATAAATAAAATTGAAGCACAGTTGATAGTTGAGCATGGAGCCAATAATCCTGAAATTGGTTATAACAAGTGGCCAAAATTTAAACTTTAGTTATTTTTAGTAGTCGCTATCGCGCGACTGCGAGTTACTTTCTTTTGCTTGTCCAAAAGAAAGTAACCAAAGTAAACGACACCCCCTACCGCTCGTTACCTGTGCTGCTCAGCTTTATGGGCGGCAATCGGAAACTCGCTGACGCTCAAACAGCCGATTGCCGGGAGTTCCCATAAATCTTGCGCTGCTCGGCGCGGTAGCAGGGGATTGTGAAGCTATTTGAACTCTCAACATTGCTTGTTTTTGTTTAAAATATATCAAATCTCGTCATTGCGAGCGAAGCGCGGCAATCCAGTGTCTTTAGTTTGTTGGGTTTAACTTTGTTCTGAATAGTGGCTTGCGTGTTAAAATGCGTTCGAAGCTGGCTAGACAGTCGCCGCTCACGCAAGTGGGGGGAGGAAAGTCCGGGCTGCATAGAGCGGGATGACGGCTAACGGCCGTCCGCCGAAAGCCGCAAGGTATAAGGCGAGGAATAGGGCCACAGAGACGAGCGTATTAAGTTACGGTGAA
>CAZUOQ010000022.1:0-31741 GCA_964622195.1 uncultured Methylotenera sp.
GTACGCTGAGCCTCAATATTTTAAATTTAAAGCTAAACAACCGAGTTGAATGCATGAAAATTACCTATTTAGATTTTGAACAGCCAATTGCTGAACTGGAAGCCAAGATTGAAAGCCTGCGTGCATCTCACGACGACCATGACAATCTTGATATCTCCAAGGAGCTGGATGCGCTGGAAAAGAAAAACAAGAAGCTATCTGAAGACATCTACGGCAACTTGTCTGCCTGGCAGATTTCACAGCTGGCACGTCATCCACAGCGTCCCTATACTTTAGACTACATTCAGGCGTTGTTCACCGACTTTGAAGAACTGCATGGCGACCGTGCATTTGCGGACGACCCTGCGATTGTAGGCGGTTTAGCCCGATTTGAAGGCCAGCCGGTGATGGTCATTGGTCACCAAAAGGGTCGTGATATCAAAGAGCGCCAATACCGCAACTTCGGTATGCCACGTCCTGAAGGTTATCGCAAAGCCTTGCGTTTGTATCGATTGGCAGAAAAATTCCATATCCCTGTCATAACGCTTATCGACACCCCGGGTGCTTATCCAGGTATCGGTGCCGAAGAGCGTGGTCAGTCAGAAGCCATCGCACGCAACCTGTATGTAATGGCCGAACTGAAAACACCTATTATTGGTGTGATTATCGGTGAAGGCGGTTCCGGCGGCGCACTGGCATTGGGTGTAGTGGATCAATTGCTGATGCTGCAATATGGCACTTATTCTGTGATTTCGCCTGAAGGCTGTGCTTCTATTCTGTATAAGAGTGCAGACAAAGCCTCGGTTGCTGCTGAATCTCTGGCGATCACTGCAGATCGCCTTAAAGTCATGGGTTTGGTGGATAGAATCGTGTCTGAACCATTAGGCGGTGCGCATCGTTCACCTGAGGTGATGATGGAAACTTTGCGTGGCGCGCTCAAAGAAGAGCTTACACGCATGAAAGCTAAATCCATCAAGTCATTGTTAGTAACCCGTTACGAACGTTTGATGAGTTATGGCAAGTTCAAAGAAGTCGCTGAAAAATAGCGCTTTTTTGAATCGGAAAGCCAAACGCGAACCCGAAACTTTCACGCATCCATTAAGCCATCAGCTTAATGCGTTTCTTGTTAAGAATTTACAGACTGCTGACTCAAAGCCAATATTGCTGTTAGCTTTGAGTGGTGGTCTGGATTCCATTGTTCTGCTGCATCTGCTGGCGAAAGTCAGGGCTAGTTTCCAATTCGAATTACATGCCATGCATGTGCACCATGGCTTGAGTGCCAATGCAGATATCTGGGCGGAATTCTGTTCAGCACAATGTCAGCAGCTGGAAGTGCCGTTGCAGATTGCGCATGTCAATGTTGCCAAAAATCCCGATTATAAAAACAGCGAGCAGGGCATCGAGGCTGAAGCGCGTCAGCTGCGTTACAACGCATTGTTTTCTTACAGTGTTGAGGATAGAGCACCAAACTTTGTAGTTACTGCACATCATCAGGACGATCAGGCTGAAACGCTATTGCTGCAATTATTCAGAGGCGCCGGTGTTAAAGGTTTGTCCAGCATGGCGGCAGTTGATACTTCGCGGCGATTAATTCGGCCATTATTAAACACTTCACGTCAGTCGCTGCATGAGTATGCAGTGCAGCACGGTATTCAATGGTGTGATGACGAGAGCAACGACAACACGCAATATGACCGCAACTTTGTGCGTCACGAGGTGATGCCTGTACTGGAATTGCGCTTTAAAAGCGTCAAGGCTGTATTGGCAAGAATTGCGTCACACATGGCTGAAGCAAGCGAATTGCTTGAGGCGCTCGCTGCACAGGATGCAGAGAATATGCTGTCAGATAACAGTCTTTGCCTGCAGTTACTAGGTCAGTTAAGCATTGCACGAGCTAAAAATGTGCTGCGCTGGTGGTTTGCACAAAACGACTTAGCGATGCCTGCTGCAGATCATTTGAATGAAATCGTCGAGCAGCTGCTTAACGCCAGAAAAGATGCTGACCTTAACATTAAACTGCAGCACCTGAACCTGCGTAAATATCAGCAAAGAGCGTATCTGTGTTCGGATAAAACGGCGGAACCATTTGATATGGTGTGGAATGGTGAAGCAGAGTTGACGTTGCCCAGTGGCGGCAAGCTGCTATTTAAACCTGTACTTGGCGCTGGCTTGGCCCTGAAGCAGGGTGTGACTAAACTTAGAATCACCAATCGCGATGGCGGCGAGCGTTTTAAACCGGATGCGCTAAGGCCGACACGCACGCTCAAGTACTTGTTACAGGAGGTGAATATGCCGCCATGGCAGCGCATGTATATACCGCTCATTTATTGGGAAGATAAGCTGGCGTGTGTTCCCAGCGTGGGCGTTGCCTGTGCTTTGCAGGCGCAGCCTGATGAGCCGGGGCTGGAAATTATCTGGCAGGATTCGGCGTATTAAACGGTGTTAAATTTCCAAGCTATTTGCGGACGCGTTTTTTAAGCAAACGCTGTAATTCAGGCCAGATGTTATTCAGGATAATCGGTTGACCCTGCGTATTCGGGTGTAAGCCGTCCTGTTGAATCAGATCCGGTTTAGCGGCAACGTTATCGAGCATGAACGGCACGACTGAAACTTTATGCTGGCTGGCTAACTTGATATAAGTCTGGCTGAATTCTTCTGTATATTTGGGACCGTAATTGGGCGGTATTCTCATACCGACCAGCAGCACTTTAGCGCCGGATTTTTTGCTTATTTGAATCATTGCATCAAGGTTATTATGCATATTTTTAACAGGTAAACCGCGCAAGCCATCATTGGCACCGAGTTCAATAATGATGGTTTGGGGCTTGGTCTGCTCCAGCGTGCGGGCAAGACGTGTCAAGCCGCCGCTGGTTGTTTCGCCGCTAATGCTGGCGTTAATGACGTCGAAGCGTAAATTTTCCTGATCAAGCTTTTCTTTTAATAACGCTGCCCAGCCTTGCTGTTGAGGAATACCATAGGCGGCAGATAAGCTATCACCATAAATTAAAATTTTAGGGTTTGCGGCAAATACGGGTGCAGACCATGCAACGAAACTGATTAAACACAGACTAAGTACTGAACTTTTCAATATCAAGAATAAACGGACTAACATTAATGCAACAGCTCCCTATCATTCAGGCGAACGATCTTTATTATGAAATAATTAACCATGATAACCAAATTCGTATTTTACAAGGCTTAAATTTAGTTATTAATGCTGGTGAACAGGTTGCGATCATCGGCAGCTCAGGTTCCGGAAAATCCACTTTATTAAGCTTGCTTGCAGGGTTGGATGTGCCAACAAAAGGATCAGTTCAAATCCAGGGCAGGATATTCAGCAATTTGGACGAGGATGGACGCGCAGCAGTGCGCTCCGCAAGCATGGGATTTGTGTTCCAGTCATTCCAGTTGCTGCCGTCACTGACCGCGCTGGAAAATGTGATGTTGCCCCTGCAACTGAAAAATCAGTCTAACGCCAAAGAATTGGCGCTGGAGGCATTGAAAAAAGTAGGTTTAAGTGCACGCGTCACACATTACCCCAAACAATTATCCGGCGGTGAGCAGCAGCGTGTAGCAATCGCGCGCGCTTTTGCTACACAGCCGACCATATTGTTTGCCGACGAGCCCACCGGCAACCTGGATCATGCTACCGGGCAGATGATTATCGAGTTGCTGTTCAGAATGAATGCAGAAGCCGGTACGACGCTGGTATTGGTCACGCATGATATTCAGCTGGCTAACCGTTGCCAGCGTCAGCTAAAACTGTCTAATGGTGTGTTGCAAGAGCTGGCACAGTAATGGGGATGCAGGCGATGGTGTTGAATTTTAAATTGGCCTGGTCACAAACCATGAGCTTGTGGCGAGCCGGTGCATTGAGGGTACTCGTGTTCGCGCTGGTATTGGCCGTGTCGGCAATTACTGCAGTAGGATTTTTTACCGAGCGGGTAGAGTCTGCATTGAGCCAGCAGGGCGCTTTGCTGCTGGGGGGTGACCTGGCTGTGTTGGCGGATCATGAAATTCCCGCTGCTTTTTCACAGCAAGCGCAACAGCAGGAATTAGCTGCGGTGAAGACTTATGAATTCCCCAGTATGGTGGTTGCTGGCGAAAATAGTCAGCTGGTTGAGATCAAGGCCGTTGGCAGTCATTTTCCGCTACGTGGCGATTTGACGCTGGGAGCTGCGGTCTCTGATACCGGGCGTGTCGTCAAAGCCGCCCCTGCCAGTGGTGAAGCATGGATAGAACCCAGGTTAGCCAATGTGCTGGATTTGAAAGTAGGCGACCAGGTTACAGTGGGAGAGAAAAACCTGCAGGTAACTGCCATACTGCTGCGCGAACCTTCGCGCGGCGGCGATATGTTCAGTTTTGCGCCGCGCTTGATGATGAATGCCGAAGACCTGGCTGCAACAAAACTGATTCAATACGGCAGTCGCGTCAAGTATCAGTTGTTGCTGTCTGGTGATCTGAAAAAAATACAGCAGTTTCATCAGCAGATGAAGCCACAGCTTGCCCGTGGCGAGCGCATTGAAGATTTGCGTAATGCACGTCCGGAAATCAAGCTGGCATTGGATAAAGCTGAGCAGTTTTTAGGTCTGTCTGCGATGGTAAGCGTGATTCTGGCGATGGTGGCGATGCTGTTATCAAGTATGCCTTACATCAAGCAGAGTCTGGATATGTTTGCCTTGATGCGCTGTTTTGGCGCTTTGCAGAATACCGTGCTGCAAGTGCTCGCGCTGCAAACGCTGCTGATTGCATTGTTTAGTGCATTGTTGGGTATAGCGATTGGTTACGTTGCACAAATCGGCTTGGCCAAGCTGGCCGGCAGCCTGTTTGTTGAAGCCTTGCCGGCAGCATCGACGCTGCCTGTTGCTATTGGTCTTGTTGCCAGCCTGGCAATGATGATTGCCGTGGTGGTCCCACATGCATGGCAGATGCGCAAACTCACTGCAATGAATATTCTTAGGCGTGAAACCCTGGTGCAGCCGATATCGGCTCAGGCAAAATTCCTGCCGGCAGCATTGGTGATGGTGGCTATGGTTTTCTGGCAGGCGCAGGATGTCAAGATTGCATTATCAACCATTCTGGCAATGCTGGCACTTTGTCTGGTGGTGTTTGCTTTTGCCTATGGTTTGGTGTTTTTAGCCAGACTTTTAATCAGGCTGTCACCTGATAGCAAAACCTTTTCTACCATTACGGTTGGTGTGCAGGGCTTGAGAACACGGCTGGCATTGTCTACGGTGCAAACTATCGGCTTTAGTATGGGGCTCATGGTGTTGATGCTGCTGGCGCTGATTCGCGGTGACCTGATCAGTAACTGGCAGGCATCACTGCCGGAAGATGCCCCCAACCGCTTTGTAATCAATATACAGCCGCAGCAGATAGAAGGTATCAAAACCTTTTTTAATGAACAACAGATTAAGGACACTTCGGTGTTTCCGATGGTGAAAGGGCGGCTGGTTAAAATCAATGATCAAGCAGTCAAGAGCAACCAGTGGCAAGAGGAACGCGCAAGACGTCTCGCTGAACGTGAGTTCAACCTGTCATGGGCCGCCATCATGCAAAGTGACAATAAACTGGTATCCGGTCGCTGGTGGACAGAAGCCGGGCATGGAAAACCATATTTGTCTTTAGAGCAGGATCTGGCAAATACCTTAGGTATCAAGTTAGGGGACAAACTGACTTTTGATATTGCAGGTAACCCGCTAACGCTAACAGTCACTAGTCTGAGGAAGGTGGATTGGGATACGATGCGGGCTAATTTCTTTGCGGTTACGCCGCCCGGTGTGCTGGATAATTTTGCAGCCAACTACATCAGCAGTTTTCATTTGCCCTTAGGGGCAGATTTATCATTGAATCATCTGGTTAAACAGTATCCTAACCTGACGGTGATTGATATCGCAGCACTGATGCAGCAGGTGCGCGGCATTATGCAAAAAATGAGCAGTACGGTTGAATACGTATTTGCATTCAGCTTGATCACAGGTGTGGCAGTGCTCTATGCGGCCTTGGTAGCCACTAGAGACGAGCGTGTTGCAGAAGCCACGCTCATGCGCGTATTTGGCGCGTCACGCCGCCAGGTCAGTATTGCCTACTTTACTGAATTTGCATTGATTGGCTTGATTGCGGCCATGGTTGCGACCGTTGCGGCAAATCTGCTGGCTTATTACATCAGCGCCAAAGTGCTGGATATTCCGTTTCAATTCAATCTGACTTTGGCACTTTCTGCCATGTTGATTGCAACAATTGCTATCCCTTTTGCTGCATGGCTGGGGTTACGCGGCTATTTAAATATTCCGCCTCGACAGTTACTGAATAGTATTTAAATATATGGTGGTTGTTAATAACCACCATATTGGCTGTAAACAGCCAATATTTCAGATACAATCCCAATTCCATTTAAATCAAAATCACGCTTAGTGATTGAAAATACATCATTTTTAACATTTTGTAACAATTGGCACCGACAGGAATGTTTTTTGCTATTTATATACCGGGAGAAATACTCTTAAGTTAAAGAACTCAAGGAATATCATGCAAAAAACATTACAACCAAAATTAATTTTAACAGCGATACTTGCTGCTTATGCCATGCAGCAGCATGCGGTAGCCGCTGAAAACGGAAAAATCACAACCAAAAAGGTTGAGGTGGTCAGTACCACCCCGCTTGCCGGCGTGGGTTTGCCACTCGAGCAAATTCCATCAAATGTACAAGTGGTGAATGGTGAAGAGCTGCTGGAACAGCGCAGCTTGAATATCGCCGATTACATGAATAATAATTTATTGGGCGTAAGTGTTAACGAAACGCAGAATAACCCATTCCAGCCGGATATTCTGTTCCGTGGCTTTACTGCTTCACCATTGTTAGGTACACCGCAAGGCTTGTCAGTATTCCAGGATGGTGTGCGCGTCAACGAACCGTTCGGTGATGCAGTGAACTGGGACCTGATTCCTGTGAATGCAATTGCCGGTATCAATTTGATGCCAGGTTCTAACCCGGTGTTCGGTTTGAATACCTTAGGTGGTTCATTGTCTATCGTGACCAAGAATGGCCGTACTCATCAAGGCGGCGCCGTAGAGACCAGCTTTGGTTCATGGGGTCGTAAAAATACAGCGGCTGAGTTTGGCGGCGTATCTGCAGATGGTTCTATTGATTACTTTATTTCCGGTAATTACTTTGACGAAGATGGCTGGCGTGATTATTCACCGACTGAGGTTAAACAGCTTTTCGGTAAGGTGGGCTGGCAGAACGAAACTTCACGCCTGGAATTAAGTTACACCGGCGCTGATAATAACATGATCGGCAATGGTTTGATTCAAGAGGAACTCATGAGGCAGTTTGGTCGTGAAACTATCAATACCCGTCCTGACCAGACCAAAAATACCATGTCATTCCTGAATCTGAACGGCAGTCACTGGTTCAATGATGATGTGCAGTTAACGGCAAATACTTATTACCGTCAGTCAAATCGTAAAACATTGAATGGTGATGTAAATGATGATTATGTTTTAGGTACAGATATTGATACAAACAATGCCGATTGTATTGCTAATACTGGTGGTGACGCTGATGAACATTGCAGTGGTGCGCTTAACAGAAGTAAAACCGACCAGACAGGTTATGGTTTTAATGCACAATTGGCATTTAACCAGCCATTCATGCAAAAACAGAATCAGCTGATTGTAGGTTTTGGTTATGATCATTCAAAGATCAAGTTTAACCAGTCTACTGAATTCGGCATTATTAACGCGACTCGCGGCGTAGATGCGGTAGGTCTGGAAAACGATGAGGCTGCAGTGGATTTGCACGGCAAGACCAATACTTGGGGTATCTTCGCTACAGATACATTGTCTCTGAATGATTTCTGGCATTTGACGCTATCTGGTCGCTATAACCACATTAAAGTGGAAAATCGCGACAAGTTGATTCCCGATACAACTAATCCTGAAACACTGAGCGGTGATCATAGCTTCAATAGATTTAATCCTGCTGTTGGCTTAAGCTTTACACCGACGAAAGACTTGACCGTGTACGGCTCATATAACGAGGGCATGCGCGCGCCGACTTCTATGGAGCTAGGTTGTGCTAACCCGTTGTATCCTTGCAAGCTGCCAAATGCGATGGCTGGTGATCCACCTTTGGAAAAAGTTGTGTCCAAGACGTTTGAATTTGGTGCACGCGGTAATTTAACTTCAAATATCAAGTGGTCAGGTGCAGTATACAGAACTGAAAATCATGATGATATTCAGTTTATCTCTACCAATGCCGCAAATGGTATGGGTTATTTCGATAACGTGGGTAAAACCCGTCGCATGGGCCTGGATTTAGGTTTGAACGGAGATATTGGCAAGTTCAGCTGGAATGCTGGTTATAGCTACGTAAAAGCAACCTATGAAAGCGACTTGTCTTTAGTGAATCAAGTTAACTCAACTTCATACACAGACATTAACGGTAATGATGTGATTGATGTCAAAAAGGGCAGTCGCTTGGCTAACTTGCCAGATCACGCTCTGAAAATTCGTATGCAGTACCAAGTGACACCTAACTGGTCTGTAGGTACTAATATCAACACTTTTGCTGACGTTTATGCACGCGGTAACGAAAATAATAAACACAAAGCGAATTCAGGCGTTGGTTATCAGGGTGATGGAAAAATCAGTGGCTATACCGTTGTGAATCTGGACACGCGTTATAAATTTGGCAACAGTGGCTGGCAGGTGTTTGCCAAGGCAATCAATATCTTTGATAAAGAATATGCTTCAGGTGGCTTACTGGGCGAGAGCTGGATTGATCAGAGTGGTGCATTTGCAGGTGAAGACTCTGCATCAAAACTGGTCATGCCAGGTGCACCGCGTGCCGGCTGGTTAGGTGTACGCTATGATTTTGGTGCTAAAAAATCAGTGTATGATGCAAAAGCAGATTAACTAAGGAGACTCTTTTGCAATTAGCGCATCAAAGTTCAGGTGAAAATTCTGCACCATTCAGGCAGCAATCAAAAGTTTTGATTGTTGAGGATGAGGCACTGTTTGCCCGTGCGGTGATGCGCAGGTTGCAGAAGTCGAATTACGAATGCGCGCATGTTGAAAGTGTTCAGGATGCGCGCGATATTCTGAAACAGTTTTCACCGGATATCGTGTTGCTGGATATGCGCCTGCCGGATGGCAATGGTCTGGATCTGCTGCCATTTTTTGTTGCCAGAAATGCGATGGTGATCGTGATGACTGCGCATGGTGAAATCAGTGATGCCGTGAATGCGATGAAGCAGGGTGCGGTTGATTACCTTAAAAAACCGATTGACCTTGAAGAGTTGCTGCTTTCTATTCAAAAGGCCGAAACCGCGGCTGTACAAAGCAATAGTCTGGATTATTCGCGTCAGCGCAATGCGCATGCAATCGAGGGTGTTGAGCTACTGGGTGATAGCCCGGCCATGCAGAGTATCAATGCTCAAATTAAACGCATCGCGCAGCTGGTATCTACTGACAGCGTACCGCCAACCGTGCTGATTGGCGGCGAAACTGGTACTGGAAAGGATGTAGCAGCACGCTTGCTGCATTTATCCTGCGCTAATAACGATAAGCCCTTTGTGCATGTTGATTGTGCTTCATTACCGGCAGAACTGATTGAAAGCGAACTGTTCGGGCATGAGAAGGGTGCTTTTACCGGTGCAGTCACTACACGGCCGGGTTTGATCGAGGCCGCGGAAGACGGCACACTTTTTTTAGATGAGATTGGTGAATTGCCGCTGACGCTGCAGGCCAAGCTACTGAATGTGCTGGAGCGCCGTGTCGTGCGGCGTATTGGTTCTACGAAAGAGCGCGCTGTGCCGGCGCGTTTTATTGCTGCGACCAATCGAGACTTGCATGAAATGTCACAGCAGGGTCGATTCCGTCAGGATTTGTATTACAGGCTGAATGTCATGAGTATTGCCATGCCGCCGTTGCGCGAGCGGGCAGGAGATATGATGCTGTTGGCCAGGCATTTTGCAGCACAGACCGCCAGGCGTTATGGTTTGCAGATGCCCACATTTACGCCCGATGCGGTCAATATGATTGAAAATTACGCGTGGCCCGGCAATGTGCGCGAACTCAAACATCAGGTCAGCAGGGCGGTATTGCTCTGCCACAATAATCTGGTGACAGATGTTGATCTGGCACTGCCGATTTACCGTACTACTGAATCCAGCTTGAAAGTTGATGCACAGCAGTCTGCGCTTGATGCTGCTGAAAAGACGATATTGCTACAAGCTTTAGCGGAGGCCAGAAATAATGTTTCTGAAGCGGCACGCAAGCTTGGTATTACGCGCATGACCATGCGCTACCGGATGGATAAGCATCAGATCAAGTTCTAATCTCTGTTTTGATCATGGTGTTTTACCTTCATCAGTCTACCTGTAACTGATTTTCTACCTCAATTTCACAGTTTAGTTACATCTTCAAATTTCTTAAAGAATTGCCGCATGGTATTATTCACTCAATTAAAAACAGGAAGAATCCCATGCAAATCGGTACCCCTCTGAGCCCCAATGCAACCCGTGTCATGCTGTTAGGCAGCGGCGAACTTGGTAAAGAAGTCATCATTGCATTACAGCGTCTGGGCGTTGAAGTGATCGCGGTAGATCGCTACAAAAATGCACCTGGTCATCAGGTTGCACACCGCGCTCATGTCATTGATATGACGAATGACCAGGTCTTGCGTGATTTGATTGCACAAGAAAAACCGCATCTGATCGTGCCGGAAATTGAAGCCTTAAATACAGCGACCTTGGCAGATATTGAGTCATCCGGTATTGCGACGGTGATTCCAACGGTTAAAGCGGTGCAGCTCACGATGAATCGTGAAGGCATTCGCAGGCTGGCTGCTGAAGAACTTAAACTGCCAACCTCACCTTATGCGTTTGCCAAGAGCGAAGCCGAGTTGCAGGCGGCGATTGATGCCGGTATCGGTTATCCATGTTTCATCAAGCCGACCATGTCTTCATCCGGAAAAGGGCAGTCACGCATTACACAGCAGGGAGAAGTGAAAACTGCCTGGGATTATGCGGCCTCAGCAGGACGTGTGAACCAGGGCGTAGTTATTGTAGAAGGCCAAATTGATTTCGATTACGAAATCACTTTACTGACGGTACGTGCAAAAAATGCACAAGGCGAAATTACTACTTATTTCTGCGAGCCTATCGGCCATGTACAGAAGAGTGGCGATTATGTAGAAAGCTGGCAGCCACAGGCCATGGCGCCGAAAGCACTGGAAGAATCCAAACGCATCGCTAAAGCGGTGACAGATAGCCTGGGTGGTTTGGGCCTGTTCGGTGTAGAGCTTTTCATCAAGGGCGATCAGGTCTGGTTCAGTGAAGTCAGTCCACGTCCGCATGATACCGGTATGGTTACGATGGCTAGCCAGCGTTTCAGTGAGTTTGACCTGCATGCCCGTGCCATATTAGGCTTGCCGGTAGACGTTGCCTTGCGTGATGCTGCTGCAAGTGCTGTGATTTACGGCGGTCACGAAACGAAACAACTGGCTTTTGAGGGCGTAGAAAAGGCATTGGCAATCCCAAGTGCGGATATTCGCCTGTTTGGCAAACCGGAGTCTTTCGTTAAACGCCGCATGGGCGTCGCGCTTGCTACCGGTAAAGATACTGATGAAGCCAGGGCTCGTGCGCAACAGGCAGCTAGTCTGGTTAAACCTACTGTTAAACCAAATCCACAGTAGTTTAGTTGCAGTGATGATAGATAAAATCGAAGAAGCCGGCAGCGATAAAAGAACATTTTTTGAGC
This sequence comes from uncultured Methylotenera sp., assembly GCA_964622195.1. GTDB lineage: Bacteria > Pseudomonadota > Gammaproteobacteria > Burkholderiales > Methylophilaceae > Methylotenera. The sequence goes on from CAZUOQ010000022.1 coordinate 11,746, forward strand.
TGCTGGGCGGTGAAGTAAACGGCGTTGAGAATATTCGTCAACTGGTCGAGACCTTTTACGACATTATGGATAGCGACCCCAAGGTAAAGCCGCTGCGTGATATGCATCAGCCGGATTTAACCTCAGCGCGTGAAAAATTGTTTATGTTTTTAGCGGGTTGGACTGGTGGGCCGCAGTTGTATATCGAGCGCTACGGTCACCCGAGGCTGCGCGCACGCCACCTGCCGTTTGCAATCGATGAATCAGCACGTGATCAGTGGATGTATTGCATGATCAAGGCCATGCATCAGTTGGGTTATGAGGATGACCTGATGAAAAAATTAGCCACGCAGTTATATGGCGTGGCTGACTTTATGCGTAACCAGTAATTGCTGGTTTATTTGTTGCCTGGCAGGCCGCCAAGCAATGCGGCAACCGGGTTTTTCTTGGCAGGTACCGTTCTGGTAACAGCCGACTGTGTTTTCTGTGTAGATGGCTCGTAAGGCTTATCAAACCAAGGATCGCTGCTTTTTTGTTTGGCAGGACGTCTGATAGGTGCGGCATCCTGATCATGCTGATAGCTCGCTTTTGAGTGGCTTGTACGTGTCTTGTGGACAGGTTTTTCAATCTCAATGGTTTCTTTAGGAATCTGGCGCTTGATCAGTTTTTCGATCTCTGTGAGGTATTTCTCTTCATCTTCAGATACGAATGAGATGGCAATACCTAAAGCGCCTGCACGGCCGGTACGGCCGATGCGGTGCACGTAATCCTCAGGTGCGCTGGGGATTTCATAGTTAATCACCATCGGTAATTCGCTGATATCCAGACCGCGAGCGGCTACATCGGTGGCAACTAATGCAGTTACAGTGCCAGCCTTGAAAGCATCCAGTGCTTTAATGCGTTCCAGCTGACTTTTATCGCCATGAATCGCGTCGGCAGCAATACCTTCTTTTGCCAGGCTTCGACTCAGGCGACTGGCTGTCAGTTTGGTTTTGGTAAAAATAATGACCTGTTTGGCATCCGCTTCTTTAAGCAGTTGTGTCAGCAATGCCTGTTTGTCGCTTTGTGCAACCTGATACACTTTTTGCGTAACGTTGTCGTTGGTCGCATTGCTTCGTGCAACTTCAATCAGCTGCGGTTTAGTTAAGAACTCATCTGCTAATTTCTTGATTTCATTGGAGAATGTGGCTGAAAACATCAGGTTCTGGCGCTGTTTTGGCAATAAAGCCAAAATGCGACGTAAATCCGGCATAAAGCCCATGTCCAGCATTCTATCGGCCTCATCAAGTACCAGCATCTGTACTTGACCAAGCTGTAACGTTTTTTGTTCGATATGATCCAACAAACGGCCAGGGGTCGCTACCAGCACTTCAACTCCGGTTTTCAGATGTGGGGTCTGCGTTTTGATGTCTACGCCCCCATATACAACCAGCGAGCGCAGTTGTGTATGTTTGGCATAAGCCTTGACGCTTTCTTCCACCTGAATCGCCAGCTCACGTGTAGGCGTTAGAATCAACGCGCGTACCGGGTGCTTGGCTGGTGAGGTGCTGCTGTTAGCGAGCGGCAGTAACTTTTGCAGTAAAGGCAAGGCAAAAGCAGCAGTTTTACCTGTGCCGGTTTGTGCACCAGCCATTAAATCACCACCTGCCAAAGCCACAGGAATGCCCTGCGACTGGATCGGGGTTGGCGTGGTGTAACCTGACTCAGCTAAAGCACGGAGTAACTCAGGTGCAAGACCTAATGTGCTGAAACTGGGTTTGTCTGCATTGAGTGCTTCGGTTACTATTTCTGTCATTTGTTGGATACTGTTCAATTATATATTTCTACTCAAGCAAAGCTACGTGGACGACGTGGTGCGCCGCTGCCTGCATTCGCATTCGCAAAACCGCGTGATGCATTGCTACGGCCTTCGTTGCGGTTGTTGTCACGGCGCGCTGGTGCTGCGCCACGATCAGCACGGCCTTCGCTACGCTGACCTTCGCGAGGCTGGCCGTCACGTGAGTAAGGCTTTTTACCGAACGCTGCGCTATCGCCGAAACTGCGGTTTGGAGCGCCTGCATTTGTACCGCGGCTGCGATCACCAGAATTTCTGTCAAAGCTGCTGCGGTCACCAAAACTACGTGAACGATCGCCTGCCGGTCTTTCTGAGCGGTTAAATTCCGTTTTTGGTGCATAGCCAGCTGAATTGCCGTTTACATCACGTGGAGCTGAGTCGCGGTTGCCCCTGTTTTCAGAGCGGCCTTCAAAACGGTTGTCGCTGCGAGCGCCATCACGGCCTTTGTAGCCACTACGGTCATCACGTGGTTTAAAACCACCACGGCCACCTGGTTTGTGACCGTCACGACGATCACCACGGCCACCTGGAGCGTCCATTTTCATCGGGCGTTTAGGTTCAAAACCTTCAATCACCGCCGGTTCCATACGTTGACCGGTAAACTGCTCAATTTTACGCAGGATATGGCGATCCATATTAGATGCAAATGAAATTGCAATACCAGTAGCGCCGGCACGGCCAGTACGGCCAATACGGTGCACATAGTCTTCTGCAAATTTAGGCAAATCGTAGTTAATTACGTGTGAGATACCAGCCACGTCAATACCACGCGCAGCAACGTCAGTCGCTACCAGCACTTTTACATCACCGTGGCGCAATTTGGTCAATGTGCGGTTACGCGCACCTTGTGTCATGTCGCCATGCAATGCTGCGGTTTTGTGGCCGGCAGCGTACAAGTCTTCAGCCAATACGTCAGCGTGACGTTTTGTTGAAGTGAAAATAATGGTCTGGTTAACTTCAGGAGCAATCAACAGATGCTCCAGCAGCTTGTTTTTGTGCGTCATGTCATCAACAAAGTGCAAGCGCTGCTCAATGTTGGCATGTTTTTCTTTCTGTTGCGCAATCTCGATAGTTTTTGGATTGCGCAGGATGTCACGTGCGATACGGCCGATGTTGCCATCCAGAGTTGCAGAGAAAAGCAAAGTCTGGCGTTCTGCCGGCAATGCCTCACAGATGCGCTCAACATCAGGCATAAAGCCCATATCCAGCATGCGGTCAGCTTCATCAAGAATCAGCATTTGCAGGCGTGAAACATCAATACGGCCACGCTCAAGGTGATCAATAAAACGGCCTGGTGTAGCAACCAATATATCTAAAGGTTGTGACAGCAGTTTGTTTTGTAGTGGGTAGGGCATGCCGCCCACAATGCTTACAGTACGTGCGCGGATATACTTGCCGTATTTACGTGCAGATTCATTTACTTGCGCAGCAAGTTCACGTGTCGGTACTAATACCAGAATGCGTGGGCCGCGGCTTCTTGATTCGTGTGGTGTTGCTAATAAATTCAGTGCAGGCAGTGTGAATGCTGCAGTTTTACCTGTACCAGTCTGGGCAGAGGCCAGCAGGTCGTGGCCGGCGATGACTTCAGGAATCGCTTGTGCCTGGATAGGGGTAGGGTTGCTGTAGCCGGCTTCTTCAATAGCACGCAAAATTGCCGGGTGTAAATTCAGTGATTCAAAAGACATTGAGTCCCTTTCAAAAAAAACAAAAAAGGGCGCGAGCAAATACATCTATGTTTCTAGCCATGCAAAAACATAACGCAAAAAGCAGAATTCAAAAAATATATTGAGATGCTTTATTTACCAGCGCACGGGCATAGCCGCTAACCAGTAAAGATAGATTGAACATTCAATCTAAAGATAGTCGCTTCAAAACTTCACGAGCGACCGAGGGTCAGGGCGATGAATCTAAAACTTTTAAATGAGTAAAGTTTTAAGTTGTGCGCATTATAGGCATAAATTACTTATTGTCAAAGGTTTATTGCATATAACTAAAAGTTTTTGTCCTTAATGTGTTAAAATCGCCGCCTTTCAAATGAACCGGTAGCAATACATGTCACGTAATTTAAGAAACATCGCAATTATCGCCCACGTTGACCATGGTAAAACAACCATGGTGGACAAACTGCTGCAACAGGCAGGCACCTTCTCATCTCACCAGCAAGTCGCCGAACGCGTGATGGACTCTGGCGATATTGAAAAAGAACGTGGCATTACCATTCTTGCCAAGAACACAGCCCTGAACTACGAAGGTACGCACATCAATATTGTGGATACCCCAGGCCACGCCGACTTTGGTGGTGAAGTTGAGCGCGTATTGGGTATGGTAGATGGCGTTGTGCTGCTGGTGGATGCGGTTGAAGGCCCAATGCCGCAAACACGATTTGTGACTAAAAAAGCATTGGCACTTGGTTTGAAACCGATTGTAGTGATTAACAAGGTTGACCGTCCAGGTGCGCGTCCTGACTGGGTAATCAACCATACATTTGATTTGTTCGCCAATCTGGGTGCAACTGATGAGCAATTAGACTTCCCCGTTGTATATGCATCAGCTTTGAATGGCTTTGCAACATTGGATATGAGTGTGGCGAGCGACAACATGCGCCCGCTGTTCGAAACGATTCTTAAGCACGTGGAACCGCCACAAGGCGACAGCAATGCACCGCTGCAAATGCAGATTTCAGCACTGGATTACTCTACATACACTGGCCGTTTAGGCGTTGGTCGTATTACCAACGGCAGAATCAAACCTGGCCAGGTAGTTGTGGTGATGAATGAGGATCAGCAGATTGCACAAGGCCGTATCAATCAGGTACTGGGTTTCAAAGGTTTGGAGCGTATTCCGGTTGAAGAAGCGGAAGCTGGCGACATCGTGATTATTTCAGGTCTGGATGATATTGGTATCGGTTTTACAATCTGTGACCGTGATAACCCTGTTGGCTTGAAACATCTGGGTGTGGATGAGCCAACCTTGACCATGGACTTTATGGTAAATACATCGCCATTGGCTGGTACAGAAGGTAAGTTTGTGACTTCACGCCAGATCCGTGACCGTTTGACTAAAGAGCTGCTGGTTAACGTTGCGCTGCGTGTAGAAGATACGCAAGATGCGGATGTGTTCCGCGTTTCAGGTCGTGGTGAGTTGCACTTGACTATTTTGCTGGAAAACATGCGCCGTGAAGGTTTTGAATTGGCAGTGGGTAAACCACGTGTTGTTTACCGTGAAATTGACGGTGAAAAGTGTGAGCCATACGAAATCCTGACAGTGGACGTGGAAGATGAGAATCAGGGCGCCGTGATGGAAGAATTGGGTCGTCGCCGTGGCGAGATGCAGAATATGGAGTCTGACGGTAACGGCCGTACGCGTCTGGAATACAAGATTCCAGCGCGTGGTCTGATCGGTTTCCAAGGTGAATTCCTGACGTTGACACGCGGTACCGGCTTGATGGCGCACATTTTTGATGAATACGCGCCAGTTAAGGCAGATATGCCAGGCCGTCGTAACGGTGTGCTGATTTCAGCAGAACAAGGCGAAGCCGTTGCTTACGCATTGTGGAAACTGCAAGACCGCGGCCGCATGTTCTCTGTGCCGGGTGATAAATTATACGAAGGTATGATTATCGGTATTCACAGCCGTGATAACGACCTGATTGTTAACCCGATTAAAGGTAAGCAACTGACTAACGTGCGTGCATCAGGTACTGATGAAGCGGTGCGTTTGATTCCGCCTGTTGCTTTGTCACTTGAGTCAGCAGTTGAGTTTATTGATGATGATGAATTAGTTGAAATTACACCTAAAAACATCCGTATCCGTAAACGCCACCTACTTGAGCACGAGCGTAAACGTGCTGCTAAGGAATAAGTAATAATAAAAAGCCAGCGAAAGCTGGCTTTTTTTATGGTTAATGTTTACTGTTAGTTAAGAATTTTGGTATTTAACGGCTCTGATATTTAAAAATTCTGGTATTTACTGGTATTTATAAAGTGTAGTTACGCTGCATTATTCAGGAAGATCGCCGCCGCCTTTTCTCATGATCTTGCCATCGGCAGCCCTTTGTTTGCGAACTTCCTTGGGGTCGGCAATCAAAGGTCTGTAGATTTCCACGCGGTCTAACTGGCGCAGTACGGTATCGAGTCTGGTTGCCTTGCCAAAAATGCCGACCTTATTGACTGCTAAATCAATCTCCGGAAATTTTTTCATAATTCCAGATGCATAAATGGCATTTTCAGCAGTCGTGCCAATTTGCACTTTAACCGGAACAATTAACTGCTCATGCGGCAAGGCGTAAGCGACTTCAACAGTAATTTCAGATTGGCTGGGCATTTAAAGCATCCTTAATTTTATTTGTATATTTTATCAGCGCGGACTACAAAGCCGTCAACAAAAGTATTGGCAATGTGGCTAAAAACTGGCGCGATAATTTTTTCCAGGAACTGATTGGCAAATTCGTAGTTAAGTGAGAACTCGACTTTACAAGCTTCATCATTAAGTGGAATAAACTGCCAAGTGCCATCCAGATGTTTAAACGGGCCGTCTTTGAGTTGAATCGACATCGCACTGGGAAATGTTTTGGAATTCTCAGTGGTGAATTTCTGATGCAGGCCATGGTAGGCAATGTGCAGCGTAGCTGTCGTTGAATGGTCATTCTGCTCGATTAAATCAACGCCGCCACACCACGGTAGAAATTCCGGATACTTCAGCACATCGTCTACCAGCAGAAACATCTCGCCTGCTGAATGATTGATGATGACTGTTTTTTTAACTTGTGCCATGCTTTTCCCTGAAACAGGTTAATAAACCTAACTTAATGAATTTGCAGTGAAGTACGTGTTTGAAATTCAAAACTTATTAACCTTAAAACGAACAGACTAAGAAGTAGAGTAAAATGTGGATTTTAAGCTATTCGCCAAGAAATATTTAGTTTTATGAGCATTGCACAAAATAAAAAAGCCTTCTTTGATTATTTTATTGAAGAAAAATATGAGGCAGGTATCGTTCTCGAAGGCTGGGAGGTTAAAGCTATTCGCGAGAACAAGGTCAATATTAAAGAGGCTTATGTCATTATCCAGCGCGGAGAGATTTATTTGATCGGCTGTCACATTACGCCTTTAGGCGCGGCCTCGACGCACATACGCCCTGACGCCATCAGGACGCGTAAACTTTTATTGCATAATGAAGAGATCGCCAAGCTGATTGGCAAGGTAGAGCGTGCTGGCTACACGCTGGTCCCGTTAGATATGCATTTTTCTAAAGGGCGCGTCAAAGTGCAGATCGGCCTGGCAAAAGGCAAAAAACAACACGATAAGCGCGATACCGAAAAAGCCCGTGACTGGGAGCGCGAAAAAGGCAGAATCATGCGCGCGCACAACAAATAGTTGTGTCGCCAGCGTTCCAAGTGCGTATAATTGCAATACGCGTTGAACTTTATGTAAAAGCAGGGTGTCACACGCGTACTGTTGAAGAAACACCAAGGGGCTGACCAGGTTTCGACGTGGGTTGCAAAGCAGTGCAGGGCATACCGAGGCCTAGTCACCTCGTAAATAAACTAGAAAAAAGTATAGTCGCAAACGACGAAACTTACGCTTTAGCCGCTTAATACCGGCTGAACGCTGCACCGAAGGGCTTCTCGGTCGGGCTAGGTAACTGGCAGCAGCGTCATAAAGAGAAGATCGTGGTGTATTGGGTTACTTAATACATCATTAAATCTAAGGTAACTCGCTTTACACTTGCTTGCTCGTTGGTGAGTGTACGGTTAAATTAAACAACACAGCTAAGTATGTAGAACTGTCTGTGGAGGGCTTGCGGACGCGGGTTCGATTCCCGCCTGCTCCACCAATAACAAAAAACCTACCGATGATTCGGTAGGTTTTTTTACGCCTGTTTCATTTTGATCGCAGTCTGTGATTAGCCATATTTATTGGAGCGGTGACGCTTTTCTGCGATAATGATATTTTGATTTTTTTAATGAAAGCTAAAGCAAATGGCACAATTTGATCATGTCAGCGTAAAAAAGAAAGCCAACATCTATTTTGACGGTAAATGTGTAAGTCACACCGTGATGTTTCCTAACGGTACTCGCAGTACTATCGGCGTTATTTTCCCAAGTACGCTTACATTCAATACGGCAGCACCTGAGTTAATGGAAATTAACAGCGGTGTATGCAAAGTGCGCCTGAGCGGTGAAGAAGCCTGGAAAACTTATTCAGCAGGTGAAAAGTTCACTGTGCCAGGAAATTCATCATTTGATATTGAGACTGTAGAAACACTAGACTACGTTTGCCACTTCGAGTAGTGAATGCTTGGTGTTACGTTGTTGCTCACACTTGCCGTACTATTCGTACTGTCTTCGTGTTCACGCCTAGTAACACCAGCGCTTTAGAGTTTTTAGGATAGGGAAATTATGCCTAGTTTTGATATTTCTTCAGAAGTTGATATGGTTGCGCTGAAAAATGCGATTGATACTGCCGGTAAGCAGATTACCAATCGTTATGACTTTAAAGGTACATCAGCAAAAATTGATCTGAATGAAAAGGACAGTGTGATCACAATATTTGGTGATAACGACTTTCAGTTAGATCAGGTCAAAGATATTTTACTGCCGGCAATGGAAAAGAAAGAGCCTGATTCAGCAAAACGTCTTGAGCATAAAGATGTCCAAAAAATATCGGGTAATAAGGTCAAGCAGGATCTTAAAATCCGCGCAGGTATCGATAGTGATCTGGCTAAGCGCATCACCAAGCTGATTAAAGATTCCGGCATGAAAGTGCAAGCCAGCATTCAGGGTGATACCGTGCGTGTAAATGGCGCTAAGCGTGATGTGCTGCAGGATGCAATTGCGTTTGTTAAAAAGAACGTGACGGATTTTCCGTTGCAATTTGGTAATTTTAGAGACTAAGCAAGTTCAAATTCAGGGCTGTTTAGGCAGAGAGCTATGGCAAAAACGTTATACGACAAATTATTTGATTCTCATGTGGTGACCGAAGAAAACGGTACTGCGCTGATTTACATTGACCGCCATCTGGTGCATGAAGTCACCAGTCCACAGGCTTTTGAAGGCCTGCGTCTTGCCGGACGTAAACCTTGGCGTGTATCTTCTATTGTCGCAACTGCCGACCATAACACGCCAACTACGGGCTGGGATAAGGGTTTGGCTGGAATCGCTGACCCGGTAGCACGTATACAGATAGAAACCTTGACTGACAATATCCGTGAGTTCGGTGCGAAAGCCTATTTTCCATTCATGGACGCTCGTCAGGGTATTGTGCATGTAATGGGGCCTGAGCAGGGTGCAACTTTGCCCGGTATGACAGTGGTTTGTGGTGACTCCCACACCAGTACGCATGGCGCGTTTGGTGCTCTGGCGCACGGTATTGGTACTTCAGAGGTTGAGCATGTCATGGCGACCCAATGCCTGGTGCAGAAGAAATCAAAAGCGATGCTCGTGAGTGTTGAAGGCGAATTGCAACATGGTGTAACAGCCAAAGATGTTGCGCTTGCGATTATTGGCAAGATTGGCACTGCAGGCGGTACTGGTTATGCGATTGAATTCGCCGGGTCTGCTATTCGCGGATTGAGCATGGAAGGCCGCATGACCTTGTGCAACATGGCGATTGAAGCCGGTGCGCGTGCAGGTATGGTGGCCGTAGACGAAACGACGATAAATTATGTTAAAGGCCGTCCATTTGCACCGAGTGCAGATCAATGGGATGCAGCAGTCGCTTACTGGAACACGCTGCATAGTGACGAAGGTGCGAAATTTGACGCGACTGTTACTTTGAGTGCCGAAGATATTCAGCCGCAGGTTACCTGGGGTACATCACCTGAAATGGTAGTAGGCGTCGACGGTAAAGTGCCAAGTCTGGATATGGCGAAAAATGATGTGCAGCGTGGTGACTGGGAGCGTGCTTATGCCTATATGGGCCTGACTGCAGATACGCCGATTACTGACATTGCGATTGATAAAGTGTTTATTGGTTCATGCACTAACTCACGTATTGAAGATTTGCGTGCAGCAGCAGCAATAGCAAAAGGCAAGCATGTGGCGCCAAACGTAAAGTTGGCAATGGTGGTGCCAGGCTCCGGTCTGGTTAAAACACAGGCCGAGCAAGAGGGTTTGGACAAGATTTTTAAAGATGCCGGTTTTGAGTGGCGCGAGCCAGGCTGCTCCATGTGTCTTGCGATGAATGCAGATAGGCTGGAGCCAGGTGAGCGTTGTGCTTCTACTTCAAACCGCAACTTTGAAGGGCGTCAGGGTCAAGGCGGCCGTACGCATTTGGTGAGCCCGGAAATGGCAGCAGCCGCAGCCGTTGCCGGACATTTTATAGATGTAAGAAGTTTGTAAGTAACTATTTTAAGGATGAAAATGATGAAAAAATTATGCTTTTTAGTACTGTTGGCAATGGCTGTTTCTGCATGTAATACTGTGCATGGTATCGGTCAGGACATACAAAAAGGTGGTGAAATCATCAAGGATTCAGCTAAGTAAATTAGCTTCTTTAAAATACATTATTTAAGAAAATAACATGCAAGCTTTTACGCAATTAAATGGTTTGGTAGCACCGTTGGATCGTGCTAACGTGGATACAGACGCTATTATTCCAAAGCAGTTTTTGAAATCGATCAAGCGCAGCGGCTTTGGCCCGAATGCTTTTGATGAGTGGCGTTATCTCGATCGCGGTGAACCGGGTATGGATAACTCACAGCGCCCGCTGAATAAAGACTTTGTGCTGAATCAGCCGCGTTATCAAGGTGCGAGCATTTTGCTTACGCGTGAAAACTTTGGCTGTGGTTCAAGTCGCGAGCATGCGCCATGGGCATTGGAAGACTATGGTTTTAAAGTGATTATTGCATCAAGCTTTGCTGATATTTTCTTCAACAACTGTTTTAAAAACGGCATGCTGCCGATTGTGTTAAGTGCGGACATCGTGGATAAGCTGTTCAAGCAGGTGGCTGCAAAAGAAGGTTATGCACTGAATGTCGATTTGGCAGCGCAGACTGTAACCACGCCGGGCGGCGAGGTTTATCCGTTCGAGGTTGATGCGTTCCGTAAACACTGTTTGCTGAATGGTTTGGATGATATCGGTTTGACGATGCAGCAGCAGGATAAAATCAAGGCGTTTGAAGAAAAGCATCGTCAAGCCCAGCCTTGGTTGTTCTCATAAGTTTAGTATTTGATTACATTTTAAGTTTAAGAAAGCTAGTTCATGAAAATCGCAGTATTGCCAGGTGATGGTATCGGTCCGGAAATTGTTGCTCAAGCCGTTAAAGTTTTAAATGCATTGGATTTGAATATTGAAATGACCGAAGCGCCCATTGGCGGTGCCGGCTATGAGACTGCCGGTGATCCGTTGCCTGATGCAACATTGAAACTGGCAAAAGAGGCCGATGCAGTATTATTAGGCGCTGTTGGTGACTGGAAATATGACAAGCTGGAACGCCATTTGCGCCCAGAACGTGGTTTGCTGCGTATTCGTAAAGAACTGAACCTATTTGCAAACTTGCGCCCGGCATTACTGTATCCTGAGCTGGCTTCAGCATCAACACTCAAGCCGGAAGTGGTTTCTGGCTTGGATATCATGATTGTGCGTGAACTGACTGGCGATATCTATTTTGGTCAGCCACGTGGTATCAGTACGCTGGAAAATGGCGAGCGTGAAGGTATTAACACCATGCGCTATTCAGAATCAGAGATTCGCCGTATCGGCCGCGTAGCGTTTGACATCGCGATGAAACGCAATAAAAAAGTGTGTTCAGTAGATAAAGCCAATGTACTTGAAACAACCGAATTGTGGCGTCAGGTGATGATTGAGCTTTCAAAAGACTATCCTGAAGTCGAGTTAAGCCATATGTATGTAGATAATGCGGCAATGCAGCTTATCCGCGCGCCTAAGCAGTTTGACGTGATGGTGACAGGTAATATTTTTGGTGATATTTTATCTGATGAAGCTTCGATGTTAACTGGCTCGATCGGCATGTTACCTTCAGCATCATTGGATGCGAACAACAAAGGTATGTATGAGCCTAGCCATGGTTCAGCGCCAGATATTGCCGGCAAGGATGTGGCTAACCCATTAGCAACGATTTTATCTGCTGCCATGATGCTGCGTTATACATTTAATGATGAAGCTAATGCGCAACGCGTTGAAAATGCAGTGAAAAAGGCATTGGCGCAAGGTTACAGGACGGCTGATATCTGGACTGAAGGCACTAACAAGGTTGGCTGTGCCGCGATGGGTGATGCGGTAGTTGCCGCACTGTAATACATTGGGTGTTTGGCAGCGTTTTTGTAAATCTTTTAAGTATTATGCTGAGACGAGTTCAGCATTTCAGTAATTTTAAATTTGGAAATTAAAATGTTAAAGGTCGGTTTTGTAGGTTGGCGCGGTATGGTTGGTTCTGTGCTCATGCAACGCATGATGGAAGAGAATGATTTTGCGCTGATTGAACCACAGTTTTTTACTACATCACAAGTGGGTGGCAAAGGTCCTAATGTAGGGAAAGAAACGCCGGCCTTGCTGGATGCTAAAGATATCAATGCGCTAAAAGCAATGGATGCAATTGTTTCGTGCCAGGGCGGTGACTATACGACTGAGATATTTCCACAACTAAGGCAAGCTGGCTGGAATGGGCATTGGATTGATGCTGCTTCTACATTGCGTATGGAAAAGGATGCAGTCATCATTCTTGATCCGGTCAATATGCATGTGATCAAGGATGCGATGCAGCAGGGTGGTAAAAACTGGGTTGGCGGTAACTGTACTGTATCACTGATGCTGATGGCGTTGAATGGCCTGTTCAAGGCTGACCTGGTTGAGTGGGCAACTTCCATGACGTATCAGGCAGCATCAGGTGCCGGTGCGCAGAATATGCGCGAATTGCTCAAGCAAATGGGCGAGGCGCACCGTGTTGCCAGTGACTTCCTTAAAAATCCGGCATCGGCAATTCTTGATATTGACCGAGAAGTGGCTGGTACGCTGCGTGATAAAGAATTTCCAACCGCACATTTCGGCGTGCCTTTGGCAGGTAGCCTGATCCCATGGATTGATAAGGATCTCGGCAATGGTCAAAGTAAGGAAGAATGGAAGGGTGGCGTTGAAACCAATAAAATTCTTGGCCGTGAAGCCAACCCGATTGTGATCGATGGTTTGTGTGTGCGTATAGGTGCAATGCGCTGCCATAGCCAGGCTTTGACTATCAAGCTCAAGAAGGATGTACCGCTGGATGAAATCAGTCAAATGCTGGCCGAGGCTAACCAATGGGCGAAAGTGGTACCAAATGAGCGTGAGGCGAGCATGAAAGAGCTTACCCCGGCTGCTGTTACCGGAACACTGACTACACCGGTTGGTCGCTTACGCAAACTCAATATGGGTAATGATTATTTATCCGCGTTTACAGTAGGTGATCAGCTTCTGTGGGGTGCTGCCGAGCCTCTGCGCCGTATGTTGCGAATTTTAGTTGAAAAGTAAATTATTGTTAACTTAAGCCTGTTGTTATGTTATAACTTTGGTTTTCTGTAGTCAGATAGCTCGCGAATATAATGTGCATTATGAGCTTGCATAGCTAACTATTTGATGTTATTTTCATATTGCAGAAATCAGTTCGATTAAAGGTAGCAATGTGCATAAGTCTAAAATAAATAAAATATCATTAGCGGTCTGCCTGGCATTTATGCCGATTTATGGATTTACCGCGGGCTTGGGGAAGCTCAACGTTGATTCTGGCTTGGGAGAGCCGCTGAAAGCTCAAATTGACCTGTTGTCAGTAACACCTGATGAGCTTTCGTCTCTAACAGCATCCATTGCATCTGAAGAGGCTTATGCCGTACAAGGCATTCCACGGCTTGGTGTGCACAATAGCATCAGGGTGGAGCTTGGTAAGAATCCGGATGGATCTCCAGTATTGAGACTGCGATCACAGCAACCAATTGATGATCCATATCTTGATATGCTGATTCAGGTTGATTGGGCATCTGGTCGACTGTTGCGTGAATATACGATTCTGCTTGACCCCCCTGGATATAAACAAACTGTCAACGAAGAGCCGCTAACTCAATCTGCGATCAATAAACCTTATGCAGCGTCTGGCGATACAGTTTCGACTAAAGTCGATACGGGAATGCATGAAGTTACGCCACGTTTGGCAGATAAAAGTAAAGCAAAGAAAAAAGCAACCAATGTGGCCGCTGACACTAGTCCTAAGGCTGAGAGCACTGCAACTGCTGTAAATGATTCTGCCGAGCTTACCACGCAACGTGGGGATACATTAAGTTCAATTGCTAAAGAAGTTGCGAGTGAGGGCGTAAGTCTTGACCAGGTCATGGTTGGTCTGTTTGAAGCCAATAAAAGTGCCTTTACCGATGGCAACATGAATCGACTGAAGGTTGGTCAGATTATCAAGGTTCCTTCCAAAGATGAATTAACTGCAATTGACTCCAGACAAGCCAAAAAAGAAATAAAACTCCATGCTTCAAATTGGAATGCATATAAAAACAGTTTAGCCGGTAATGTAGTCGCTGCTCCGGTAGCGGAAGAGGTTGAGCAGAAACAGTCAGCTTCAGGCAAGATAGCGACAGCGGAAGATAAGGCAGCACCAGTCAAGTCTGGTCCTCAAGATGTTGTTAAACTGTCAGCTGGCGGTAAAGTCGCTGCTCAAGGCGGTAAGGGCAGCGCAGAGGCAGATGCCAAAGTTTTAGCTTTGCAGGAAGAAGCGACAGCGCGTGAAAAAGCGCTGCAAGAAGCGCAGGAGCGAACAACCGCACTGGAAGCGCAAGTTGCTGATATGCAAAAGCTATTGGCTTTAAAAAGCCAAACCATGGCCGATATGCAGAAAAATGCTGATACAGCGGCTAAGTCTGCACAAATGCAGCAGCCTGCAGCTACTCCACAACCTGCACCTGCTGCTGTCGATGCACCAGCAGCAGTTGCAGAACCTGCTCCTGCAGCAGTAGCTGAGCCTGCGCCAACTCCTGCGCCTGAGGCGAGCAAACCTGCTGAAGATGTTAAAAAAGCACCTACTGTTGTAAAACCGCCAGTACAGGCTCAGGCGGAAGAGGAGCAGCCATCTTTCATTGCCAGCTTGCTGGAGAGTGTAAACCTGTTCATGCTGGGAGGTGCGGGCGGCGTTGCTTTGTTAGGTGCCGGCTGGGTGTACTTACGCAACAAGCGCAGAAAAGATCTTGATAGCTTTGAACGTGGCATTCTGACTTCCGGCGGTCTGCGTGCAAATACAGTATTCGGCAATACTACCGGCAATGCTACAAGCTCCGCGGATACTTCATTTTTAACAGACTTTGCGCAAAGTGCTGATGGTGCCATGATTGATACCAATGATGTGGACCCGATTGCCGAAGCTGAAGTTTACATGGCTTATGGCCGCGATGCGCAGGCTGAAGAGATATTGAAAGATGCTATTTCAAAAGAGCCTAAACGCTACGAGTTGCATTTGAAATTATTGGAAATGTACGCTGCCAGAAAAGATGTTTCTGCGTTTGAGGCAGTTGCCGGTGAGTTATACACTACTTTGGGTGCAGATGATCCTACTTGGGCAAAAGTTGCTGAATTAGGGATTACAGTTGAGCCTGATAATCCGCTTTATGATATTAGTCAGATTGCACCTTCGGCATCTGTGGTTAAAGCTGTTGCCGCTAATGCGGACACAGTTGTTGCTGATATGGATCTTGGCAAAGACCTGGACTTTTCATTTGATAAACCAAAATCGACTAGTGAAGCTGAGTCTTCATTGGATATAGAGAGTTCGTCAGCTAATCCGAATGAGTTGGAAAATGCATCTTTTGATCTAGGCAGCTTGAATAGTGAGTTTTCTGCTGACACAATAGAAGCTCCAGCTGCAACGGCCCCAACTGTAGCAGCCGAAGTTGTGGCACAAAGTGCAGATAATACTGTTGCAACAGTCGAAGATAGCAAACCTGCTGCAGATAACTCTATGGATTTCGATTTCCCGGATTTGGGATCATTTGGTTCAAGTGTCGAGCAACCAGTCACTGCTAATGAGCAAGACGCTGCACCAGCATTAGACTTGCCGTCTTCACCAGTCAACGAAGAAATTGTATTTACTGCGGCAGCTCCAGATGAAAACTCCAGTGCTTTGGCCGGTTTGGACTTTAATTTTAATGCAGAGCCAGTGGCAGAGCAGCAAGCGGTAGAGGCTCCGGAAGTAGCAGCGGAGTCAGCTGATTTTAATATTGAAGGATTTACGGATGCTGCTTCGCCGGTAGAACCAGAAAAAACGGAATCTAATGCACTTGATGCCGTCGATTTCAGTTTTGAAGGTTTTGGTGAATCGACTGCGGAAGCTAATGAAGATAAGCAGCAAGCGATTGCGCTGCAAGGTATAAGCCTTAACTTTGAGGCTGATGACGCTTCAAGCGCTGTAGCTGATGATAATAAACCGGAAGAGATTTCATTTGATTTTCCGTTAGCTGATGTGCCAGAGATGCCAGCGATTGATAAAGAAGTTGGTGATTTAAGTCAGAACGAAGCCAATAACTTTGATTTTTCTGCAATCAGTTTGGATCTGAGTGACAGTCAGCCTCAAGCAGATGAAGTTCCGCAAGCAGTAGTAGCTGCACAAGAGGTAGCTGATATGCCTGTACCTGAGTTGGTGGCAGTGGCAGCAGTTGAAAACGAGAACCCTGATGTTGATATCAAGCTGGATTTGGTGAAGGTTTATATTGATATGGAAGATATAGAAGGGGCCCGTGATCTGTTGGATGAGGTGCTTAAAGAGGGCGGTCCTCAGCAGCGTACTACAGCAGAAAAACTATTGGCTAGTCTGGCCTAGTTTTATTTGGTAAGAAAAGAGCCGAGCGGTATGCTCGGCTTTTTTATTAAATAACAAACAACTGATATAGCTAACGATAGTATGATTCAGCAATTGCGAATCCCTGAGAATTAACAGGTGGAATTTAATCAGTAAACATGCATCCATTAATAAAAATTTTATATTTTATATTAGCGTTACTGCTCATTAGTGCAGTCAATAATATGACGCTTATTTTAATGATGATGTTTTTATTGGTCTTGGTTTTCTGCTTTAAAGTTTATACATTCTTGCATGTATTACTTCGTATGCGCTGGTTATTTTTATCGATATTTATTATCTACGCATTTGGCACGCCAGGGGAGCTGATACCAAATTTCCCGGTAAATTTTGCCCCCACTTTTGAAGGGGTGCAATTAGGGCTATTGCAAGTTGAAAAACTGTTGATTGCATTAGCGGCATTGAGTTTGTTATTGACTGGCAGCCCCAGGGAGCAAATGATGCTGGGTTTATATATGCTGCTGCTCCCGTTCAAGTTCTTCGGTATAAATGTTGAGCGGTTTGCGGCGAGATTAATGCTCACATTAGATTACGTGGAAGATCTTGCTGCAAAAGATAACAGCAACTTTAGTTTTAATCATCTGGATGAAATTGACAGTTATATCGAGAATTTGCCGCAAGCAAATCTGGTTTCATTTCAGAAGTTGCCATTTAATTTAATGGATAAGTTGATGATGGTTTTGTTGACAGCATTGCTCATTTTTATGGTTTACCGAGGCTTTGCATGAGGATTGCATTAGGGGTGTCTTATGATGGGGCGCAGTTTTGTGGTTGGCAGAGCCAGCCATCAGCCTGTGGCGTACAAGACGCGCTGGAGTCTGCGATAGCGGCTATTGCCCAGCACCCAGTCAGAATTCATGCTGCAGGACGTACGGATACCGGTGTGCATGCGCTCGCACAGGTTGTGCATTTTGAAACGCAGGCTGGGCGGCCCCTGTCCGCGTGGGTACGTGGTGTAAACGCGCATTTGCCGAATACGGTAAGGGTTGAATGGGCGCATGTTGTTGATGAAGAGTTTCATGCGCGGTTTTCAGCGTTTAGCCGCAGTTATCAATATCTGCTGTATAACGCGCCGGTCGCCTCAGCTTTGATGGCAGAGAAAGCAGGCTGGTTTCATTTGCCACTCGATTTTGCCGCAATGCAGGAGGGCGCAAGCTATCTAATTGGAGAGCATGATTTCAGTGCCTTTCGTGCATCAGAATGCCAGGCAAAGTCACCGATTAGAACTATGACGCAGTCTGAGGTGCAGGTGGCAGGTCGTTATTTTGTATTTTCTTTTTCAGCCAATGCTTTTTTACAGCATCAGGTACGAAATATGATCGGCGCGCTTATTTATGTGGGTAAGGGCGCTCATTCTCCAAGTTATATCAAAGAGTTACTGCAAAAACGCGATCGAACATTATCACCGCCTACATTTTCACCTTATGGATTATATCTGACCGGGGTCGGTTATGATGCGAAATGGGGTTTGCCTGTAACAGGCACGCCAGATCGCTTGCATGTGTTGATTTAGCGTTACAATGGCGGTTTGTGGCTTGATATCAGCAATAGGGATAATGCATTGAGAGTACGAGTTAAAATTTGCGGTATCACGCGTGTGGAAGATGCACTGAATGCAGTAGAGCATGGCGCAGATGCGATAGGCCTGGTTTTTTATGGTCCTAGTCCGCGCAACGTTGAAATTGAGCAAGCGATTGAAATAGCCGATAAAATACCGGCTTTTGTTACTGTGGTCGGGTTGTTTGTAAATGCTGCGCCTGATTTTGTGCGTGAGGTTATTTCACAGGTTAGATTAGATTTGCTGCAATTTCATGGCGATGAAACACCGCAGGAATGTTCAAGTTACGGCTTGCCTTTTATCAAGGCAATACGCGTTAAGAACGACACAAATTTGGTACAATGTGCAAAAGATTTTTCCGCAGCCAAAGCATTGTTGCTCGATACCTATACTGATGGTGTAGCCGGCGGCACTGGTCATGTATTTGATTGGAACCTTATTCCTGCAGTATTGGACAAACCGGTCATACTGGCTGGTGGTTTAAATGCACAAAATGTAGCACAGGCTATCAGTCAGGTGAAGCCATACGCTGTCGATGTAAGCGGTGGTGTGGAAATGTCAAAAGGTATCAAAGATGCAGCAAAAATAGCTGCATTTATGCAGCAGGTTTATATAAATTAGGGAAGCACGGAATAAGTCGGCGAGCGAGATAAAGTGCAATGCGCACGGAACGCAGAAACCGAGATAGTATGCGGTATACAGCGAGGTTGCGACAACGGAGTTGCGGTGCAGACTAACCTTTAGGTTATGTCGAAACCAAAAAACTGCGCAACGCAGCAATTTGCTCGCGCAGCCTTATTCTGCGTTTCTTTAGGTCTAAACGCACTGGTTTTTTGGAGAGAATAATGCAGTTATATGACATGCCGGATGCACGTGGGCATTTTGGACAATATGGTGGTACGTTTGTAGCCGAGACCCTGGTTGAAGCGCTGGAAGAACTGCGCGTGATGTACGAGAAGTATCGTCATGATCCAGACTTTCTGGCTGAATTTCATTATGACCTGAAACATTTCGTGGGTCGTCCAAGCCCGATTTATCATGCGAAACGATTGTCCGATAAAGTAGGTGGCGCACAGATCTATCTAAAACGCGAAGATCTTAACCACACCGGCGCGCATAAAATTAATAACACCATCGGTCAGGCATTGCTGGCCAAACGCATGGGCAAGCCGCGCGTGATTGCTGAAACCGGTGCCGGTCAGCATGGTGTTGCGACTGCTACAATTGCAGCACGCCTTGGTCTTGAGTGTGTGGTCTATATGGGCAGTGAAGACGTGAAGCGCCAGGCGCCTAACGTGTTCAGAATGAAATTGCTGGGCGCTACCGTAGTGCCGGTTGAAAGTGGCTCTAAAACGCTGAAAGACGCCTTGAATGAAGCGATGCGCGATTGGGTTACCAATGTACACAATACTTTCTATATCATCGGTACTGTAGCTGGCCCACACCCATATCCAATGATGGTGCGTGACTTCCAGGCAGTGATTGGTGATGAAGCGAAAGTACAAATGATGGAAATGGTTGGTCGCCAGCCAGATGCCGTGGTTGCCTGCGTAGGCGGCGGCTCTAATGCGATGGGCATTTTCTATCCTTACATTGATGTGCCTGGCGTACGTTTGATTGGTGTTGAAGCAGCTGGACATGGTATCGAGACCGGCATGCATGCAGCACCATTGACAGCGAACAGCCCGGTAGGCGTTTTACATGGTAACCGTACTTATCTGATGCAGGATGCTGATGGTCAGATTATTGAAACGCACTCTGTTTCTGCCGGTCTGGATTACCCTGGT
>CAZUOQ010000023.1:0-31578 GCA_964622195.1 uncultured Methylotenera sp.
CTCTGAGAGAACGGATTTACAGTCCGTCGCCTTTAACCACTCGGCCACCCCTCCTCACCGAACCCGAAATTATGCTGACAATTTGACTTGCTGTCAAATGCATAACGGAATTTGTTAAGAATTTGGTGCCGGATGTCGGAATCGAACTGACGACCTTCGCATTACAAGTGCGCTGCTCTACCAACTGAGCTAATCCGGCGTTAAATTTGAGTTGCGTATTATACTGAGATTTTTAGAAATGCAAAGCTATTTTACGATTGTTAGTGTGGGTTTTTTATTATTTCTGTTTTTTGATGCATCTTCGGATGAAATATCGCCAGCTGACACTGGTTTCTCATCCTGAACCTGCGTTTCATCAACAATCGGCTCTTCCAGCTCAAAAAACATGCCCTGGCCATTTTCACGCGCGAAGATCCCCCTAACCGCGTCCATCGGCACATAAATATTTTGTGAAACTCCGCCAAAACGCGCCGAAAACACCACGGACTCATTATCCATGTGCAGATCCCTGGTTGCACCGTAGTTAATGTTTAAAACAATTTCCCCATCCTTGACGTATGCCATCGGCACGCGCGTCCTGCTATTAACCGCGACGACCAGATGTGGCGTAAGGTTGTTGTCGACGCACCATTCATGCATGGCGCGCAACATATAAGGCTTGGTAGAAATCAACTGTGCCATTTATACAAACCTACTATCAAATCGATCATCGCAAGTTAACAGGGGCGTACGTAATTATTTACGCATCGCTTTTTCAGATGGCGTCATTGCATCCGCGTATAACGGGCGGGAAAACAGACGCTCCGCATATTTAAGTATCGGTGCAGCTTGATTAGGCAGCTCGATACCATAATGACCCAAACGCCACAGCAAAGGCGTTACCGCAACATCCAGCATTGAATAATCATCTCCCAGCAGGTAATTCTGCTTAGAGAAAATCGGCACCAGCTGTGTCAAATTATCACGGATGGTCGCACGCGCCTTATCGGCTTTCTGCTCGTCACCCGATTCAATATCAGCGATATGGCTGAACAAATCTTTTTCAAAACTGTACAGGAACAGTCTTGCGCGGGCACGCATCACTGGATCAGGCGGCATCAACTGTGGATGAGGGAAACGCTCATCAATATATTCATTGATGATATTAGCCTCAGACAACACCAAATCACGCTCAACCAGCACCGGCACCTGATTGTATGGATTGATCACTGCCAGATCTTCAGGTTTATTGGCCAGATCAACATCAATCACCTGAAAGTCCATGCCTTTTTCAAACAGAACAATTCGGCAACGGTGGCTATAGGGATCTGTAGTCCCCGAATATAAAGTCATCATAATTTAGTGTATATCCTTCCAATATGCTTTTTTGAGTTTGTAAGTCAGCACCAGCAACACACTCAAAAATAGTAAAACAATCCAGCCCAGCTGGTTGCGCTGTTGTTTTGCAGGCTCAGCCATGTAAGCCATGAAATTAGTCAAGTCGCCAACCAGAGCATCATACTCTTCAACAGAAAGGCGGCCTGGTTTGACCAATTTCAATTCATGCGTTTCATGATCGAGTTCTTGCTCACCCTGCAGTTCGTAGAGCACATGCGGCATACCCACCTTATCGAACACAGTGTTATTCCAGCCGGTTGGACGCGTGCTATCGCGATAGAAACCACGCATATAGCTATACACCCAATCAGCACCACGTGCGCGCACTTCTACTGACAAATCAGGCGGTGCAGCACCCAACCATTTGGCAGCCTCTTTTTTATTCATTGCCACCTTCATGGTATCACCCACTTTTTCGCCGGCGAACAGCAAATTGTCTTTAATTTGCTGCTCTGTCAAACCGATTTCAAGCAAACGGTTATAGCGCATGTAATTGGCACTATGGCAATTAAGGCAATAATTGACAAAGGTACGTGCACCACGCTGCAGCGACTCATGGTTAGATGCGTCTACCGGCGCTTTATCCAAATGCACATCTTCACTTGCCACAGAAAGCACTGGCAACGCAAACAATGCTGCTAATAAGATTTTTTTCATCATATCTATCGTTTTCATGGCTATTATCCTGTCACTCTTTCTGGCACTGGTTTAGTTTTGTCTTTCTTGGTATACCAAGGCATCAAAATAAAGAACAAGAAATAAACAACCGTAAAGAATCGCGCAACCACGGTGGCACGATCCGCACCACCCATCCACGCACCGAACTGACCCCATACATTCGAAGGTACAGTACCCAGATAACCCAGGACCAGGAAGCTCACGACAAATGCCGCCAGCCATTTCTTGTACAACGCGCCGCGCTGACGAATAGACTTCACTGGACTTCTATCCAACCAAGGCAGGAAAGCAAAAGCCACTACAGACAGCCCCATTGCAGCCACACCCGGGAATTGTGAATTCAAGATAGGTGGAACAGCACGCAGAATTGAGTAATAAGGCGTGAAATACCACACTGGCGCAATGTGCGCAGGCGTCTTAAGCGGATCGGCAGGCACAAAGTTATTTGCCTCAAGGAAATAACCACCCATTTCCGGAGCAAAGAAAATAATCGCTGAGAACACGATCAGGAATGCAGACACACCTACTAAATCTTTCACCGTGTAGTACGGGTGGAATGGAATGCCATCCAGCGGAATACCTGTCGCCTTATCTTTGAGCTTCTTGATTTCCACACCATCCGGGTTGTTTGAGCCAACTTCATGCAAAGCAATCAGGTGAGCAACTACCAAGCCCGCCAATACAAACGGCAAGGCAATCACGTGAAAAGCAAAGAAACGGTTTAACGTAGCATCAGAAACCAGATAATCACCACGCAACCACTCGGACACATCTGGCCCGATGAATGGGATTGCAGAGAACAGGTTCACAATTACTTGCGCACCCCAATAAGACATCTGACCCCATGGCAGCAGGTAGCCAAAGAAAGCCTCACCCATCAATGCCAGGAAAATTGCCACACCGAACAACCAGATCAACTCACGCGGGTTACGATATGAACCGTAAATCAAGCCACGGAACATATGCAGATACACCACAACAAAAAACATGGACGCGCCGGTTGAGTGCATGTAGCGGATCAGCCAACCCCATGGCACATCGCGCATGATGTATTCAACAGAACCGAATGCCAGATCAGCATCCGGCTTATAGTGCATGGTCAGAAAAATACCGGTCACAATTTGCAATACCAGCACCAACAGCGCCAGCGAGCCGAAGAAATACCAGAAGTTAAAGTTCTTTGGCGCATAGTACTCGGTCAAGTGCGCTTTGATGTTGCTGGTCAGAGGGAAACGGGCATCCACCCAGTTAATCGTGTCATCCATGACACTACACAACTTCGATTTTTCTTGCGATTTATTTTTGTTCGTCATGATTAAGCCTTATCTTCAGTATCAACACCAATCAACAAGGTGTTATCGCTTAAATATTTATGTGGCGGCACCACCAGATTAATCGGCGCTGGAGAACCCTTGAACACGCGACCTGCCAGGTCAAATTTAGAGCCATGGCATGGACAGAAGAAACCGCCTGTCCAGTTTTCACCCATATCGCCACCGGCCTTCATTTTTTCAGTTGGCGAACAACCCAGATGCGTACAGATACCGACAACTACCGCAATGGCAGGCTTAATTGAACGCGTTTCATTTTTACAATACTCAGGCTGCTGCGAAGTAACATCACTTGCCGGATCAGACAGCTGATCATTATGTTTGGACAACTCAGCGGTCATTTCATCAGTACGGTTAATAATCCATACCGGCTGACCACGCCACTCTGCCGTCAGCATCGTGCCCGGCTGAATTTTGCTGATATCAACTTCTACTGGCGCACCAGCGGCTTTCGCACGCTCACTTGGCGTCATGCTCTTAACAAAAGGCACTGCTACTGCTGCACAGCCCAGGGCACCTACTGCTGAAGTTGCTATTAGGAAGTTACGCTTATCTAAATCTACTTGAGAACACCCGCTAGTTTGCGAGCCAGCCTGCTGCTTGTCATTTTGGTTGTCTGACATGTTTTCCTCATGCATGAAAGGATTGACCGAAATCAGCACCAAGTCCTTTTGAGACCGATGCCATCATATACATTAAAATAGTGCCAGCTAAACAAACATAACTAACAGATGGCACAGCTAAAAATTGAGCAATTTTTAATCCGCTGGATTATACATTTTTTTAGAACCCAATTAAAGCTTTATTTAATAAGTGTCTGAAATAAAACAACTAAACCGGATTATTAATATCAATAAATTCATGCTCTAAATTAAATTTCGCAGCAAGATGCTCACCGAGGGCTTTAACACCATAGCGCTCCGTTGCATGATGCCCGGCAGCAACATAAGCCACCCCCATTTCAAGTGCCTGATGTGTTGTTTGCTCTGAAATCTCACCACTGATAAAAACATCAGCACCAAGCGCTGCGGCTGTTTCGATATAACTCTGTGCCGCCCCTGTACACCAGGCAATTTTTTTAACTGGCTTATCTCTATCCCCAATACACATCGCATCGCGCTGCAGGCAGCTTTCAAGCTGCAACAAAAAGTCACCCAGCTTTTGCGGGGCATCAAGCTCTGCGTAAGCAACCAGGCTCTCATCACCGTTGTAATCAACAGCATTCAAACCAAGCAACTTGCCAAACTGCACGTTATTCCCCAGTTCTGCATGCGCATCAAGCGGCAAATGATAAGCCATCAGATTCAAATCGTTTTTCATCAGATAAGCAATGCGGTTGCGTTTTATTCCAGTAATTCTGGCATCCTCGCTACGCCAGAAATAGCCATGATGTACCAGCACCAGATCTGCATTCGCTTTATAAGCGGCCTCCAGCAGTGCCATGCTTGCCGTCACGCCGGATACGATCTTTCGTACCTCTTGCCGCCCCTCAACCTGCAGCCCATTCGGACAGTAATCTTTGAAACGCTCTACCCGCATGAGTTGTTGGGTATAATGTGTTAACTCATTGAGTTTCACCATAAATTTTGACCTTTAAAATTTGTGCTATTGATTTTTAATTGCAGTAACCCGATATCCAAACTACTAAATTTGTTTACTACTAACTTATGAATAATCAGCTGCATAAAAAAATATGGCTCATTTTTGCACAAACGGCGACCGTGTGCATGGCATTGCTATTTGTATTGCGCATATTCAATCCTGACTTTTTGAATCAAAAAGAGCATGCATTAGTCGTTAACCAGACTGAACAACTTCCAGAGTCAGCACCTGCAGGCTCTTATCGCCATGCAGCAAAAAAAGCGATGCCTTCGGTGGTTAACATTTTCACCAGTAAAGCGCCTGTTGCCAATCCGCATGAGAAATTCCTGGACGATCCGGTTTTCCGGCATTTTTTCGGGGACCAATTCGATGACCTGGAAACGCCATCACAACCGGAAAACAGCTTGGGCTCCGGCGTTATTGTTAGCGCAAAAGGCCTGATTCTGACCAACAACCATGTCATCGCAACAGCCGATGCGATTGAAGTGGCCCTTTCAGACGGTCGCAAGCTATCTGCCAAAGTTGTCGGCACGGATCCCGATACCGATTTAGCGCTAATCAAAGTAGATGCAGACAACTTGCCGGCCATCACGTTTGCCAGTTCAGATAAACTCAACGTCGGCGATGTGGTACTGGCCATCGGCAACCCTTTTGGCGTTGGCCAGACCGTTACGCAAGGCATAGTCAGTGCACTTGGCCGCACACATCTTGGGATCAATATTTATGAAAATTTCATTCAGACCGATGCATCGATTAATCCAGGTAACTCCGGCGGCGCATTAATCGATACTGAAGGTAACCTGGTCGGTATTAACAGCGCAATCTATTCACGCAGCGGCGGCTCAATGGGAATTGGCTTTGCGATCCCCGCGACTTTGGCACGTCAGGTGACCGAACAGATCGTAGCACAAGGCAACGTCACCCGCGGCTGGATTGGCATCGAGGCACAGGACATCACCCCTGAGCTTGCTGAATCGTTCCGGCTTAAGCGACCACAAGGCGCGCTGATTGCAGGCGTTCTGCGCAACAGCCCCGCTGACAGGGCCGGCTTGCGTGCCGGTGATATTCTGCTGGCGATTGAAGGCAAGCCGGTCATCGACAGTGGCACCATGCTTAATTTAATTGCTGCGCTAAAACCAAATCAGCGCGCTACAATTCAGATAGCGCGTGCTGAAGCCATTATCAACATCTCGATACTGATTGGCAAACGGCCTAAACCTTCTGAGGTGGTAAGTGAATAAACAGACTATTGAATAAAAAGCTATGAAGTCGGCGGCTGAATCGTCGGCTCAGCTTTTTTCCTGGTGAATATGGCTACAATAATACCTAATTCATATAACAGCCACATTGGTACTGCCAGCATAAACTGAGAAATAATGTCCGGCGGTGTGAATATCGCACCGATCACAAACGCTCCTACCACCACATAACCGCGCGCATCCCTCAGCGCAGCGATATTGACCCAGCCAAAACGGACCGCCATTACCACCGCAATCGGCACCTCAAACGCCAACCCGAATGCAAAAAACAAAGTCATGACAAAGTCGAGGTAATTACCGATATCGGTCATGACTGCTACACCTTCCGGTGCAGTGCCGACGATAAAGCCGAACACCACCGGAAATACCAGGAAATAGGCAAAAGACATTCCGAGCAAAAATAAAAAACTGCTGAAGATGATCATGGGAATCATGAATTTCTTTTCATGCGCATAAAGGCCTGGCGCAACAAAAGCCCAAACCTGATACAGCGTATGCGGTAGCGAAACCAGAAATGCCGCCATCATCGCCACCTTCATCGGTACAAAAAATGGCGTAGTTACACCGGTAGCAATCATCTGTCCGCCCATCGGTAGCTTGGCCAATAAAGGTGCAGCGAGCAATGTATAAATATCATTGGCAAATGGAAACAATACGACAAAAACAACAACCAATCCTATGACAATGCGTAACAGCCGCGTACGCAATTCAATCAAATGTGAAATGAAGTTTTCGGTAGGAGTCACGTGCTAAAGCTATTCTTTATTTGGTGGTATTTCGGCATGGGGAATAGATTCAACCGTTTCATTCACGGCACTAGCACCACTCTTATCAGCTTCGGTAATTTGCAACTCTTGCTCAATGACATTTACACCGGATTGCAGGCTTTCCTTTGCAACACTGCTGGCCGACTTTATTTCTTCCTGAAGTTTTTGCAGTTCAGCAAAACGTGATTCACGGTTTACTTCTTCCTTAATCTGCGCCATATATTTCTGCATACGGCCAGTCAGAGTACCTAGCGTACGCGCAACTTTCGGTAGTTTCTCCGGCCCGATCACAATCAGTGCAACGATTGCAATTACGACCAGCTCAGAAAAGGCAATATCAAACACGGTTAAATACTAAAGCCGAATAAATAGCAGGAAGCAGTGTTTACCCAATCTCTAAAATCAGGCTTCGGCTTTTGGTTTCGCTGTCGAAGTTTTTTTCGCAGCTGCTTTAGGTTTGTCTGCCGTGGCTTTTTTAGCAGCTGGTGCCCGCTTTTTGGCTGGAGCTTTTGCCACAGGCGCTTCAACGGCTTTGGATTCAATCACTAATGATTCTTCATGTTTACTAGCCGCCACAGGCACTGCGCCTTCAGATGCATTTTTTTCTTCAGACATTGCATCTTTGAAACTTTTAACTGCGCCCCCCACATCGCCGCCTAAATTACGTAGTTTCTTTGTACCGAATATCAGCACCACTACTAATAAAACAATCAACCAATGCCAAATGCTGAATGATCCCATGATGCTCTCCTTAATAATATCGGTAATTAAATACTGCTAAATTCTTGGCAACGACTCACCGCCGCCAAACACGTGCACGTGCATGTGAAACACTTCCTGCCCACCCTCACGCCCGGTGTTAATCATGGTACGAAAGCCTTTCAGACCCTGCTCTTTAGCCAGCTGTGGCGCAAGTAATAATATTTTACCCAGCAAGGCCTGGTGCTGTGCCTCGCAACTTATCAGGCTTTCAAGATGCAACTTCGGAACAATCAGAAAATGAACCTTGGTAATCGGATGTATATCATGAAATGCGATCACATCGTCATCTTCATAAATCTTCCTGGAAGGAATTTCACCTTTAACAATCTTGCAAAAAATACAATCTGCGCTCATCTCTGTCTCACTATTCTTTTGGCCGGGCATTTTTCTCGGCTATGCCAGACAAGCCTTCACGTCTTGCCAGCTCTGCCAATACATCCGATGGTTTCAAATCAGCCTTTGCCAGCATCACCAGCGTATGAAACCATAAATCGGCAGTTTCATAGATAATTTCCTCTTTATTACCGCCTTTAGCCGCAATCACAGTTTCCGTTGCTTCTTCACCGATTTTTTTCAGGATACTGTCCATGCCTTTGGCATAGAGCTTGGCCACATACGACGATGCAGGATCAGCAGATTTGCGCTGCTCCAGCAACTCGGACAGTCGATCCAGAACGTCATTCATTGAATTACTCATGGTTATAAATCTCTTGCGGATCTTTGATGACAGGCTGGTCAACCAGCCAGTTATCATTCTCCAGCTTCTTAAAGAAACAGCTATGTCGTCCAGTATGACAGGCGATGCCACCCACTTGTTCTATTTTCAGCAGAACCACGTCTTCGTCACAATCCAGGCGAATTTCATGAATCTTCTGCACATGCCCGGACTCTTCACCTTTGCGCCACAATCTATTACGCGAGCGCGACCAGTAAACCGCCTGCCTGGTCTCGCAACTCAACTGCAAAGCTTCACGGTTCATCCATGCAAACATCACAACATCACCCGTGTCATGCTCTTGCGCAATCACCGGCACCAGGCCATTTGCATCCCAGTGCACTTCATCCAGCCAATGTGTTTGATTTGCCAACTTACAGCCTCACTTCTATGCCGTGTTTCGCCATATATTCTTTAGCCTGTCGCACAGTATATTCGCCATAATGGAATATGCTGGCTGCAAGCACTGCATCGGCACCGCCTTCTTTAACGCCATCAACCAGATGCTGCAGGTTACCTACACCGCCAGATGCAATTAATGGCACTTCAACTGCATCACTGATAGCCTTGTTGAGCGGGTTATTGAAACCGATTTTAGTACCATCTCTATCCATGCTGGTCACAAGCAGTTCGCCTGCACCCAGACTTACCATATATTCAGCCCACTTCACGGCATCCAGGCCGGTAGCTTTGCGTCCGCCATGGGTAAATACTTCCCACTCAAAAGGCTGGTTTTCAACTTTCTTGGCGTCGATTGCCACGACAATACACTGCGAGCCGAAGCGATCAGCGGCGGCTTTCACCATTTGCGGATTCAGCACAGCGGTTGTATTGATACTAACCTTATCGGCACCGGCATTTAACAGGCGGCGCACATCTTCAACCTCGCGCACACCGCCGCCTACCGTCAGCGGAATAAACACTTGACTCGCCACCTCTTCAATAATATGCAGAATCAAGCCACGGTTATCAGAGCTGGCCGTAATATCCAGAAAAGTCAGCTCATCAGCGCCCTGATCATCGTAACGCTTGGCAATTTCAACCGGGTCACCAGCGTCTCGCAACTCAAGAAAATTGACGCCTTTTACAACACGGCCATTAGTGACATCGAGGCAAGGAATAATGCGTTTTGCCAACCCCATTTAGATACGCTCCATTAACTTAACTCATCCGCAAGTTTCTGTGCTGCAGCAAAGTCAAGCGTACCTTCATAGATCGCACGGCCGGTAATGGTACCGATGATACCTTCACTGGCAACCGCACACAGTTTTCTCACGTCATCCAGATTGGTCACACCACCAGAAGCAATCACAGGAATCGTCAATGCCTGCGCCAATGCCACTGTCGCTTCAATATTAACGCCGGTCAGCATACCGTCACGGCCAATATCTGTATAGACGATCGAATTCACGCCGTAATCTTCAAATTTCTTCGCCAAATCAATCACGTCATGGCCTGTTAATTTAGACCAGCCATCAATCGCCACTTTGCCATCTTTGGCATCCAGACCCACCATAATCTGCCCCGGGAATGCATAACATGCCTCGTGCAGGAATCCCGGTGTTTTAACTGCTGCGGTACCGATAATCACATAATCAATACCATTATCCAGATAACGCTCTATGGTTTCCAGATCACGGATACCTCCACCGAGCTGAATCGGTATCTCACCGCCAACCGCGTTCACAATAGATTTAATAGCGCCTTCATTGACAGGCTTTCCGGCAAATGCACCGTTCAGGTCCACCAGATGCAGCCGTTTGCCGCCCTGATCTACCCAATGGCGCGCCATCGCACCCGGATCTTCGGAGAATACGGTAGATTCCTCCATCAAGCCTTGTTTTAGTCTGACGCACTGGCCATCTTTGAGATCAATTGCTGGAATAATTAACATAATGAAAGATTAATGTAATAAACAAAAAGTAGTGATTAATAAAATAGTTGTACCAATAAATTAGTGCCTTGCACTCCAACTAACTCGGCGACCAGTTTACAAAATTGCTTAATAATTGCAAACCTGCGTTAGCACTCTTTTCAGGGTGGAACTGCACAGCAAACAGGTTGTTCTTTGCAACGGCACAGGTAAACTTATTGGGGTAATTGCTATAGCCGGCGATAATCGCTGCATCATCCGGCTGCACATAGTAACTATGCACGTAATAGAATCTGGCACCATCTTCAATGCCTTGCCATAGCGCGTGTGGCTTAGAGCCGGCCTGATATACCTGATTCCAGCCCATGTGCGGCACTTTCAGTTTAGCGCCCTGGCTGTCTATCATATCTTCCGCAGCAAAACGTTTTACATTGCCTTTAAACACGCCAAGCCCAGCCGCATCGCCTTCTTCAGAATGGTCAAACAGCATTTGCAGGCCGATACATATCCCCAAAAAAGGTTTTTTCAGTGCAGCGGTAACAACGGCTTCTCGCAAACCTCTTGCATCCAGCTCGCGGATGCAATCCGGCATTGCGCCCTGCCCGGGAAAAACGACACGTTCAGCTTGTGCAATATCATCAGGATTGCTGGTCACTAAGACGTTTTTTGTTGGTGCAACATGCTCAAGCGCTTTTGATACTGAGCGTAAGTTGCCCATACCATAATCCACTACCGCGATATCTATTTTGCTCATGTTATTCTTTGGTGTTGCTGTAACTTGTTTTATCGATGATTACATCATCGCCAGACGGCGAAAGCCTTATAAACTGCCTTTGGTAGATGGCATGATGCCTGCCATACGCGCATCCGGCTCCACTGCCATCCGCAGCGCGCGACCGAACGCCTTAAAAATTGTCTCCGCCTGATGGTGGGCATTATGGCCTTTCAGGTTATCGATATGCAAAGTCACATTGGCATGATTCACAAAGCCCTGAAAAAACTCATGCACCAGATCGACATCAAAAGTACCGATTGCCGCACGCGTAAATGTGCAGCCGAATTCCAGACCTGGGCGGCCTGAGATATCCAGAACCACACGTGACAAGGCCTCGTCTAGCGGCACATAAGCGTGACCGTAACGACGGATGCCTTTTTTATCGCCTACGGCCTGGGCAAACGCCTGACCCAGGGTAATACCGATGTCCTCAACCGTATGATGCGCATCAATATGCAGATCACCTTTGGCGTTCACCTCAATATCCATCATGCCATGACGCGCAATCTGGTCAAGCATATGATCCAGAAAGCCAAGACCTGTATTGAATGAAGAAATGCCAGTGCCATCCAGATTAATACTGACTGTGATCTGGGTTTCCAATGTGTTTCTGTTAACTTTAGCTGTACGCATAAAATATATATTAAATGTGATGTAACGGCATTTTAACCCATTAAAAGGCGATCACGCATAATTACATGACTAAATCGAAATAAGAACACTTCTATAAGTACACTTTTCGGGCACTTTACTGCATCCTAAACCCTGCATTTATAGACGCACCCATATGACATAAAAAAACCCCAGTTTTAAGGCTGGGGTTTTATTCAATCACTCAAAAAATTAACTGAATAATTTTTTGATAAAACCGAATAAACCACCTGTTGAACCGCCATGAGCGATTGCAGTGATTTCAGCAGCAGCAGCAGCTGGATCAGCAGCGCCATAGATCGCAGCACCGGCAACAATGATCGTTGCACCAGCATCACGTACTTGAGCAGCTGTAGCAGCTTTAACGCCACCAGCAACAGAAATATCAACACCTAAGTTCAAACCGGCAACCAATGCCAAGTCAGCAAATGGTGTTTGACCAGCAGCTTGTTGATCCAAACCAGTATGAACACCAATGATGTGCGCACCTAATTTTGCAACTTCTTGTGTACGTGCTTTTTTGTCAGCAACGTTGATCAAGTCAACTTGTGCTTTTTTGCCGTATTTATTAGCAACGTCGATCACGCCTTTGATTGTGCCGATGTCTGAAGTACCCAATACAGTCACGATATCTGCACCAGCTTTGAAGAATGGCTCAGCTTCGTAGTAACCAGCATCCATTGTTTTCAAGTCAACCAGGATTTTGTTGTTTGGGAATTTAGCACGCAATGTTTGCAGCAATTTGATACCATTGTGCTTAATGCATGGAGTACCAATTTCTAAAA
Source organism: uncultured Methylotenera sp. (assembly GCA_964622195.1). Taxonomy (GTDB): domain Bacteria; phylum Pseudomonadota; class Gammaproteobacteria; order Burkholderiales; family Methylophilaceae; genus Methylotenera. The sequence continues at coordinate 12,576 of CAZUOQ010000023.1, forward strand.
TATCTACATGTGGAGCAACTTTAGTTGCCAAAGCAACGGTTGCGTCGAAATCTAGTGAGTCTAATGCCATTTGGGTTTGTGCCACGATACATCCTCCAACGAATAGTGAATCAAATCATGATTCACTGTAGGTTTAAAATACGAAATTGAAATTAATTATTATATTGTGCACAAAAACGCACATTCCGCTATGATAACCGTAGTTATGCAGAAATTTCAAACTTTTCCTGTTTATTTTTAACAGTTTTTTTACAATTTATGTACTATCGAGACCCTAAGCCGCGCCTGCATTAGAGTTATCAGCAAGCACAAGCTCTTATGGGTACTTATATAAATACAGAGTTTGGGATGCAGTACTAGGCGCACGGAACGCAAAAACCGAGATAGTATGGGTTATACAGCGAGGTTGTGAGTTCCGCGCAAGGCAGCAATGCTGCCCAAAGAATGTATTTACAGAAGTCGCCTTACAAAATTTCTGATAAAGCATTAATCAGCAATTCAGACTGCGCATCAGTGCCTATCGTAATACGCAGATAAGGTGAAATACGCGCTGGCGATTTAAAGTGACGCACGATAATACTGCGTTCGCGCAATTTTGCTGTCAACTCCGCACCCGCCCATGCCGGATGTTTAGCAAATATGAAATTGGCACCTGATGGCAATACTTCAAAACCCAGCTTAACCAGATCGCTTATCAAAGCATCACGTGTAGCGATCACCTGTTTGCAGGTCTTCTCAAAATATTCTATATCTTGTATTGCTGCAATTGCGCCGGCTGAAGCAAATCGATCAATCGGATAGGAATTGAAACTATCTTTAACGCGAATCAGCGCCTCGATCAAATCTGGTGAGCCCATCGCATAACCAACACGCAGACCGGCGAGTGAGCGCGCCTTGGACAACGTATGCGTAACCAGCAAATTAGGATATTGGTTGATTAATCTTACTGCAGATTCAGTACCAAAATCCACATAAGCTTCATCGATGACCACCACCGATTCCGGGTTACTTTGCAATAACTGCTCGATTTTGGTCAAGGCCAGCGGAATACCGGTCGGCGCATTCGGATTCGGGAAAATAATGCCGCCGTTAGGCTGATTATAGTCATCGATATTAATCGAAAAATCTTCTGCTAACGGTATGGTCTTATAGTCGATACTGTATAAACCACAATACACCGGGTAAAAACTATAGGTGATATCAGGAAATAGCAGAGGTTTATTGTGTTTAAGCAATGCCTGGAACACATGCGCCAAAACCTCGTCAGAACCATTGCCGACAAAGACCTGATCAGGGTTTAAATCATAAGCATGCGCAATCGCCGCTTTCAAGGCATCCGAATTCGGATCCGGGTACAGGCGCAAAGTTTCTGCAGCCTCAGCTTTCAAAGCTTCAATCACCTTAGGGCTGGGGCCATAAGGGTTTTCATTCGTATTCAGCTTGACCAGATTGGTTAACTTTGGCTGCTCGCCAGGTACATAAGGCGTCAGCTTATGTACGATGTCACTCCAGAATTTACTCATTTTCATATCTCGGATTTTTTCGTAAAACCACCCCCTCAAACGCGATATTAAAAGGAGCACAAGGCGGCAAGGATGAAGCTTTGAAGACAGTACAATAAGTACGGCGAAAAGCTGAAGACGATGCCAACACCGTGATCGTTTTAATTGCGCGTTTTGAGGCGGTACTCTGCAGAACGTGCATGCGCCTGCAAACCTTCACCATAAGCCAAGGTTGCAGCAACTTTACCTAATAGCTGCGCGCCTTCTGTAGAGACCATAATCAGGCTCGAACGCTTCTGGAAGTCATACACACCCAGCGGTGATGAGAACCTGGCAGTACGTGATGTAGGCAATACGTGATTTGGTCCGGCACAATAGTCACCCAATGCTTCACAGGTATCTCTGCCCATAAAAATGGCACCGGCATGTTTGATCTTTTTGCTGAAGGCCAATGGCTCTTCTACAGATAATTCCAGATGTTCTGGCGCAATGTAATTGCTGATTTCTGCAGCCTCATCCAGATCACGCACCTGTATCAATGCGCCCCTGTTAGTGAGCGAGGTCGTGATAATGTCTTTACGCGGCATTTCTACCACCAGCTTTTCGATGCTAGCGGCCACTTTATCCAGGAATGCCGCATCCGGGCTTAATAATATGGACTGCGCCAATTCATCATGTTCGGCCTGTGAGAACAGGTCCATCGCGATCCAGTCCGGATCAGTCTTGCCATCACAGATCACCAGGATTTCAGATGGGCCAGCCACCATATCGATACCCACCACACCGAATACACGGCGCTTTGCGGCAGCTACATAAGCATTGCCCGGACCTACAATTTTATCTACCTGCGGCACGGTTTCAGTGCCATAAGCCAAGGCACCAACTGCCTGCGCGCCACCAATACAGAATACGCGATCTACGCCGCACACTGCAGCTGCAGCCAGCACCAACTGGTTTTTCTCACCGTTAGGCGTAGGCACTACCATGATCAGTTCCTGCACACCGGCAACTTTAGCTGGAATCGCATTCATCAACACAGAAGATGGATAAGCCGCCTTGCCACCTGGCACATACAAGCCTACGCGATCAAGCGACGTCACCTGTTGACCCAACAACGTTCCATCCGCTTCGGTGTAGCTCCATGAGCTCATGAGCTGTTTTTCATGGTAGCTGCGCACACGGTCAGCCGCAGTCTGCAGTGCTGCTCGCTGATCAGCAGGCAATCCGCTTAAAGCCGCCGCAAGTTCTGCTTGGCTGATTTCAAGCGCTGCCAAGCTAGTTGCAGCAGTCTTATCAAAGCGATTGGTGTATTCCAGCACTGCGGTATCACCACGACCTTTTACATCCTTAAGGATATTGGCCACGACCACATCAATACTGTCATCCTGTGCGGTTTCAAACGCGAGTAAATCTTTTAAGTTGCCTTCGAAATCACTATCAGTAGTTGAGAAACGTCTAATTTTCATACGATTGAACCCATAAACTAAATTTATTTTCTGGCAGCAATAGCTGTTTGGAACGCATCCATGATCGGCTGTAATTTCGCTCTGTTCAGCTTAAGCGATGCCTGATTGACTACCAAGCGTGAACTGATATCACCGACCTCTTCTACTGCTTTGAGGTTATTTGCGCGTAAAGTTCCGCCGGTACTTACCAAATCGACAATAACATCCGCAAGGCCAACCAGCGGCCCCAACTCCATTGATCCATAAAGCTTAATCAGATCGACATGCATACCCTTGGCTGCGAAGTGTTCGCGTGCGGTTTTCACATATTTAGTGACCACTTTCAAGCGCGCACCACTGCGGATTGAACCGAAGTAGTCAAAATCTTCACGCACCGCAACCATCATCTTGCATTTGGCAATCTGCAAGTCAATCGGCTGATATAGACCTTCCCCACCATGCTCATCCAGCACATCTTTACCGGCGATACCCAAGTCAGCCGCTCCGTATTGCACATAGGTCGGCACATCGGTCGCACGCACAATAATCAAACGCACATCATCACGATTGGTGCCGATAATAAGCTTGCGAGATGACTCCGGATCTTCTGCCGCATGAATGCCCGCTGCTGCCAGCAAGGGTACAGTTTCTTCGAAAATACGGCCTTTTGATAGTGCTATCGTAATCATTTTATGTCTGTTTTTCTTTAAGCGACCCGCTTAACATTTGCGCCCAAGGCGTTTAATTTTTCTTCCAGGTTTTCGTAGCCGCGGTCCAGGTGGTAAATACGCTCAATTACGGTATCACCGCGCGCCACCAGACCAGCCAGCACTAGACTTGCCGATGCGCGTAAATCAGTCGCCATCACGGTTGCACCATCAAGAACAGGTACACCTTTTACCAGTGCAGTATTGCCATCGATACTGATATCGGCACCCATGCGCTGCATTTCCTGCACGTGCATGAAACGGTTTTCAAAGATGGTTTCTGTCACTTTCGCCACACCTTCAGCCATTGCATTCAGCGCCATAAACTGGGCTTGCATATCGGTCGGGAAAGCCGGGTGCGGAGCTGTGCGGATATTCACTGCTTTTAATTTACCATCACTTTTCACAGTAATCGTGTCAGCATCCGAAGTCACGGTAGCACCGGCTTCACGCAGCTTTTCAATTACAGCATCAAGCAAATCAGCACGCGCGTTCAGCAACTTGACCTCACCGCCGGTCATCGCAGCTGCCACCATGTAAGTGCCCGCTTCAATACGGTCACACACTACATTATGCGTGGTACCGTTGAGTTTCTCTACGCCCACAATCGTAATCACGTCGGTACCCGCACCTGTGATTTTGGCACCCATCTTTATGAGCATTTCAGCCAGATCAATCACTTCAGGCTCTTTAGCTGCATTTTCCAGCACTGTTGTGCCTTCAGCCAAGGCTGCCGCCATCATCAGGTTTTCGGTGCCGGTTACAGTCACCAGATCCATGTAATAACGAGTGCCCTGCAAACGCCGATTAGGCAAATGCAGGGTGCTGGCCTGAATATAACCGTGCGTGATATGGATCGCAGCACCCATTGCCTGCAAACCTTTGATATGCAGATCAACCGGACGCGAACCGATAGCACAACCGCCCGGCAGCGATACCCGTGCCGTACCGAAACGCGCCAATAGCGGGCCCAATACCAGAATGGAAGCACGCATAGTTTTAACCATCTCGTAAGTGGCCTCAAATGAAGCGACTTCGCTTGCATCCAGAGTTACTTTATCGGCATTACGCGATATCTTGACACCCATGGTGTCGAGCAACTTGATGGTCGTATCGATATCTTTTAACGCTGCAACACTGCTCAGATGCAATGGTGTTTCAGCTAGCAAGGATGCGCATAAAATCGGCAATGCCGCATTTTTTGCACCAGAGATAGTGACTTCGCCATGCAGACGGTTACCGCCTGTAATCAGTAATTTGTCCAATTATTTAGCCGCATTCAATAAAGTTTGCAGTCCACCGCTTTCATACATGGCGCGCATGATATCGGAGCCGCCGATGAACTCACCGTTAACGTAGAGCTGAGGGATCGTCGGCCAATTTGCATAAACCTTGATACCTTCACGAATGTTCTGATCAGCCAGCACATCCACCGCCAGATAATCCACATCACATGCCTTCAGAATCTGTGTCGCCAGATTCGAAAAGCCACATTGCGGGAATTTTGGCGTGCCTTTCATGTACAGCACTACCGGGTTGCTTGTTACCTGCTCTTTAATGACTGCTTGTATGTCCATTTGCTTTCCTGTTTCATGATGCCTGTTACAGCGGTTGTAAAAATTATAAATCGCCGTAATTATTTATTATTGTTCAGCTTCTGCCATGCTTCTGGCGTTAACGTACGCATTGATAATGCGTGTATTTCCGCTTTCATTCTATCGCCCAATGCTGCGTAAACTCTCTGGTGTTGCTGCACCATTGACTTACCCGCAAACTCGGGGCTGACGATAACCGCTTCAAAATGCGTACCATCGTCACCAAGTACCTTGATATAGTCACAGGCTAAATTCTGTGTGATATATGTTTCTAACTGCTGCGCACTTAACACTGATAATTACCTTTTAGATTCCAGATTAAACCCGGACACCCAAACTAATGTCCATTAAACTAAGATCTTAGTTTATAACCGGATTTTAGCATTTTTAGGGTGATCAGTGCTAACACTAAGAATGCAGCACCTACAACAAACAGACTGAACATTGGCGAAACATCGCCTTTGCCAAAGAAGCCATATCTGAAACCATCAATCATGTAAAAGAATGGATTCAACTGCGATACTTTTTGCCAGAATGGCGGCAATGAGTGAATCGAATAAAACACACCTGATAAGAAAGTCAGCGGCATGATAATGAAGTTCTGAAACGCGGCCATCTGGTCAAAGCGATCAGCCCAAATACCGGCAATAATGCCGAAGGTACCAAGCAATGCACTCCCCAGCAACGCAAATGCAGCGATCCACCAGAAATTAGCTACACTCAGGTCAACAAACCACATGGCAACCAGATAAATACAAAGCCCGACCACGAGACCACGGATAATCGCAGCAATTAAAAACGCCATGAAGAATTGCACGTGCGTAAGCGGGGTCAACAGTACAAATACGATATTGCCCATCACTTTAGATTGAATCAGACTCGATGAACTGTTTGCAAATGCATTCTGCAGCACAGACATCATGATCAGCCCCGGAATCAGGAACGCCGTATAAGGTACGCCGTCATACACTTGCACATGACTTTCGAGCACATGCGAAAAAATCAACAGGTACAACAACGCAGTGATGACAGGCGCAGCTACCGTTTGAAACGCTACGCGCCAGAACCTTAACAACTCCTTTTTCAGCAAGGTCCACGGTCCTCTTAACCCTGCGGGCAGTATTGATGCTGAACTTGGTTCTGCTGGATTTATCAAGATGCACTCCTTACGCCATTTTGACCAGAGTTACCTACCAGAGATAAAAACACATCCTCCAGGTCAGCCTCGTTTAGCTGCATATCCAACACTTTAATATCTGCAGTACGCAGGGCTGACAGTACAAACTCGATTTGGGTCATATCATCCAGAGCAAAGGTATAGATTCCATTCTCAACATTGCGCACCAATGGCTCAATGCTTGATGGCAAGGACACACTGCCCAAAGTTAATCGTAAATGTTTACCTGAGAATTTATTCAGCAAACTGGAAGTGCTATCCAAAGCCACCACTTGCCCCTGCTTCATCATCGCCACGCGGCTGCACAAGGTTTCGGCTTCTTCCAGATAGTGCGTTGTCAGAATAATGGTATGGCCTTCACGATTCAGTTTTTTAATGAACTCCCACAGCATCTGCCTTAATTCGACATCAACACCTGCGGTAGGCTCATCCAGCACGACCACCGGCGGCTTGTGTGCCAGCGCCTGCGCAATGAGCGCTCTGCGTTTCATGCCGCCGGAAAGTCTGCGCATATTAGTGTTGGCTTTATCAGACAAACCCAGGCCTTCGAGAATTTCATCCACCCAGGCATCATTTTCACGGCCTCGTCCAAAATAGCCAGCCTGAAATCGCAGCATTTCACGCACATTAAAGAAAGGATCAAATACCAGTTCCTGCGGCACCACACCCAGCAACTGACGCGCCTGCTGATACTGTCTTTGCACGTCATAACCCATGACTGATATGCTGCCGGCACTTGGCGAGATTAGTCCGGCCAAAATATTGATCAGAGTTGATTTACCGGCACCATTCGGCCCAAGCAGTGCAAAGAATTCACCCTGCTCTATCGTCAGGTCAATACCTCTCAGTGCATGCAGGGCGCCAAAATGCTTATGGATTCCACTGATTTTAATTGCCGGTAAACTCAAAATTCTGCCTTCATGTGCTGATTGGTAAATATAAAAATCAAAGCTGATAAAAAAAGAATAGGCCAATAAATATTGGCCTTATTTAAGAATCAAATTAACTTTCAAACAATAGTTCTAGTTAACACGCAGCGGAATAAAGTCAGTAACACCGTACAGCGCAGCCAGACTGATCAAGCTTTCAGGAAGCTTCTTGAATTCGACTTTTTTATTTGCCGCTAAAGCGCGCCGTTGCCACTCAATTAACAAACTCAGTGCCGCAGTATCAACATCATTCACAGCAGAAAAATCTATCTGTAAATCCTCGGTAATCTCCAGAACCTTGCTTTCGCTCAAAACTGCATTGGCGTTATCTACCAGGATATCACCAGAGACCAACCACTGATTATCTTGCAATGTAATGCTCATCAGACGCCTGCTGCTTTGTTTTTTTCTGCCAGTTTTTTGTTCAGGCTATCCAAACCGTTAGTACGGATTTCATTACTGAACTGACTGCGGTAGTTGGTCACCAGACTCACGCTTTCAATCACGATATCGTAAACTTTCCAGCCATTGTCACCCTTCACCAGGCTGTAATCCACAGCAATTGGCTGACCGCCAGGCTGCAAGATCTGGGTTTTAACACTCACATTTTTTGCACCAGGCTCTGCACGTAACGGCTTATACTCAATCACCTGATTTTTATATTTGCCCAGTGCAGTCGCATAAGTACGCAGTAGCAGACTGCGGAACTCTTTCTGGAAAGTAGCCTGCTGTTCAGGGCTGGCTGATTTCCAGTTCTTACCCAGCACCATGCGGCATACGCGGTCAAAATCAAAATTTGGCAGAATTTTCTCTTCAGCGAGCGCAAATATCTTCTGCTGATTGCCAGCCTGAATATCCTTATCATTTTTGATGGTAGCCAACACATCTTCAGCGGTTTGTTTAACAAGATCATCCGCAGATAGTTCTGCCGCAACAGCGCCAGAACTAAACACCAAGCTTACGGATAAGACAAAGCCAGTTAAAAAGCTTAAAAACGTTTTCATTGGTACCCTCTAAATACTTATTATTGAGTTAGGTAAATTACAGTTGACCGCATTATAAACCCCGCATGCCAGCATTCATACTAGAACGGCGCATCACCTAATTCAGTTGACTTTGCCTCGCCTGGTTTTTTCTCATCAGACGGTGCGTCTGCTTTAGAATCCGTTTCCGAGGCTTTGTTATATAAAAACTGACTGATCATTTTTTCCAGCACAACAGCATCTTGAGTCTGCGTGATTTTATCACCATTTTTCAAAACTTCATCTTCGCCGCCAGCCTCAAGACCAATGTACTGCTCTCCAAGCAAACCAGCTGTGTAGATATTGGCAAAGGTATCTTTTGGAAACTCAAAGCGTTCGTCAATTTTAATGGTAACGACTGCCTCGTATGCCTTGGAGTCAAAACTGATACCAGCAACGCGGCCCACCACTACACCAGCACTCTTCACCGGCGCATTGGGTTTTAAACCGCCAATGTTTTCAAAAGCAGCAGATACACTATAGGTATCACCAAGTTTGCTGGACGTGAGATTACCCACTTTCATGGCAAGTCCCAGCAGAGCTGCAACACCTAATGCCACAAAAACGCCAACCCATAAATCTATTGTAGTTCTATCCACTTACCATCCCCTCATTCTTTCCCTCATACACCGCTTAATAGTCAAACTTAAACGGTAATCATGAAAGACGTTAAAACAAAATCCAGCCCAAGTACTGTCAATGACGAAATCACCACTGTACGTGTAGTCGCGTGGCTAACGCCCTCCGCAGTCGGCGGCGCGTCAAAACCCTCGAACAATGCAATCATGGTACATGCCACACCGAATACTACGCTTTTGATGACACCGTTAACAATATCTTCGCGCACATCCACACTCGCCTGCATTTGTGACCAGAAAGCACCGTCATCTACGCCAATCAAAGGCACAGCAACCAGATAACCGCCCAAGACACCGACCATGGAAAAAAGTGCTGCCAGAATAGGCATGGATATGACACCGGCCCAGAAACGCGGTGCGACAACACGCGCAATCGGATTAACCGCCATCATTTCCATCGCAGACAACTGCTCGGTCGTTTTCATCAAGCCAATTTCAGCGGTAATCGCTGTACCGGCGCGGCCTGCAAACAGCAATGCTGTTACCACCGGCCCCAGTTCACGCACCAATGAAAGCGCAACCAGCACACCGATCGCTTCCGAGGAACCGTATTTCTGCAAAGTGTTATAGCCTTGCAGACCCAATACCATGCCGACAAAAAAAGCCGATACAATAATAATCAGCAACGACATCACGCCGGTAAAATAAATTTCACGCAGCGTCAGATGAAACCTTCTGAAACTTTCACCTGAATAAATAATGGTGAGAAAAAACAACCTCGCCCCCGCACCCAGACGCCAGATACGTTCTATCATGCGCCGACCAACACCGCGTAGCAGGCCAGTCAAACCAAATAACAAAGTTGATCTCATATTTACGCTTGTAATTAAATTAAATTCTTATCGGGCAGGCTACCCTAACAACTCAGACTGGTAGTTTGCTGCCGGGTAATGGAAAGGCACTGGGCCATCTTTTTCGCCATGTACAAACTGATGTACAAAAGGCAGCGTAGACAGCATCAGGTCATGTGGTGTACCCTCAGCAGCCACTTCACCATCAGCAACAAAATATACGTAATCAGCAATCAGGAATGTTTCTTTCACATCATGGGAAACTATAATTGAAGTTGCACCTAACGCATCATTAAGACTGCGGATCAGATCACAGATCACACCCATGGAAATCGGATCCAGCCCGGCAAAAGGCTCATCATACATAATGATATTAGGATCCAGTGCCACCGCACGCGCCAGCGCTACACGCCTGGCCATACCACCTGAAAGCTCGGTTGGCATCAGCTGGTGCGCCCCGCGCAGACCTACCGCATTCAACTTCATGAGCACCAGATCCCGGATCATCGATTCCGGTAGATCAGTGAGCTCGCGCATCGGAAACGCGACATTATCAAATACACTCAAATCAGTGAACAAGGCACCATGCTGGAACAGCATGCCCATTTTACGGCGCAATTTATAAATACCTTCACGATTCTGCTCATGCACCACTGCGCCATCTACACGCACCTGACCGCGCGTAGGCTTGATCTGGCCGCCAATCAAACGCAACAACGTGGTTTTACCGCTGCCGCTACCACCCATAATGGCCACGACTTTACCGCGCGGAAATATCATATTGATATTTTTATGCAGTAAACGACCTTTATAACCAAAGGACAGGTTATCTATTTCTACAATATTGGATGTCATGAATGGATAGGTAAGTGATTAAATATCTTGCTTTTTATTAAGCTGCTATTCTAAAACAATTTAGCGGCTATGCAAGCTTTTAAATGCTGGTGCCGTTGGAAAATATGGTAAAAAAGCCCACTTAAGTGGGCTTTTTAATTAAAAATCTTTAGAATGACATACAGACATTATAGGTACTTGAATCCGCAACCGCTCCAGTTCCAGTTGTAGGAGACCAACTTGTAGCAGCTGCAGCATAAGCTCTAACTGAACCAGTAGAGGTCTCTCCATCATCCAATGTAGTATCCAGTTGCTTAGCAAATTTTCCAAGAATACCAGCTGAGCAAATAACAAAAGCCCCTGAAAAACCTGTAGGCCCCGAGAAACCTGAAACACTCTGCACGCCAACTCGCCCGCCATCTGCATTTGTAGGGTAGTAATTACCATCGGTAACCACCGTAGGCCCAGCAGCAAGATTTGCCAATCGAACATGCTGCCAGAATAATGCCGACTCTTCTGTTACTGTAGTTGAATCCCACTTTCCTTCAATTACAGCATTACCCAACGTACCGCCTGTTGTTGCATTGGTTCCAGACACATGAACATTGGCTTTGCTATCATCACCCGGAAGTGCCTTATATTTGTCCTGATACCCATAAATATAAACTTGGATGTTTTTGAAATCCGCCGCCAGGTTTTTAACCTTGGCACTATTAATCAGCTCCTGCCCTTTTAGCACGCCACCCAGCAGCAAACCAATAATCACCAGCACGATTGCCAATTCAATTAATGTGAAGCCTGTCTGTGTTTTTTTCATGCAAATCCCCGAAATTGAGTAACGTAATAGCGCAGGCTCATTATCAGGTAAGAGCTTGCATCATGTTATTATTTGTCTAGCAATTCACATACCAACTTTTATTTATTGCAATTGCCAAGATTATGCAATCATTCTATAAGAAATAATTAAACATTGCATAATTTTATTGTTAAAAAATAAACAGGCATGTTCGAATGCCGACAGCAGCTCCCCTATATTAGTAGCTGCCACTAAAAATTAATAGCCCCCAAGCTACTTGCTTTAGCCATGAGTTGATATTTATGCAGCCATTATACAAACTTTATCGATCAGTACTGGATGATGCAGACCGCCTGATGGCGCTGACGATTTTATCGCTGCACGCACTTTTGGTCTGGGGCGATACCAGAGGCATTTTTAATGCGCTGCTGTTATGCCATTACGGTTTTTTCTTGCTATGGCAGCCAATTCTGCGTCAGAACAACATCCTGTCATGGCGGCAGGCACTGGTTATTCTCACGCTCGCTGCTGGTGCAACTGTGCTGTTTAAAAACTTATGGTTCATCGCATTCTGGGTTGCCGGGCTGTTTTCACTGACTGGCGGCCGGGCTTTATCTGGTGGCACAGAACACTGGCGTTTGCCTAAAGTATTAGCTGCATCTTATTTGCTTACTATCCTGCTGATTTGGGTAGTGCCTAAACTAATTGATGCAAAAGGTGATCTGGCAGCAGCAGAATTCCTGCTCAATTATCTATTGCCGATACTGCCACTCGCCATTTTATTTCTACCTACCTCCAACAAACCTGTCGCACAGGCGCGCAATATTGACTTCTTCTATACGCTGCTGATTTTCCTGCTGACGGTCATCGTGATATTAGGCAGCTTTGCGATTGGCGTTATCTGGCAGCTTCACTACCTGAAGCTGCTTATTTTTGTCGTGTTTGGTTTAGCGGCAACCCTGGTTGCATTAAGCTGGCTTTGGAACCCGAGTAAAACATTCTCGGGCCTTGAGTTATTGATGTCGCGCTACTTACTAAGCGTTGGCTTGCCATTTGAACAGTGGATTAGAAATATTGCCAACCATGCCGAAAAAGAATCATCGTCAGAGGGTTTTCTGATGGCAGCAATGCACGAACTTGCCGCGCTTAACTGGGTGAGCGGCCTCATGTGGCAAAACGGTGGCTTCACACAGCAGATTGGCGAGACCAGCAAATTTGTTTCTACCTACAATTCTGAGCAGTTACAGCTTACAGTATACTCACGCTGGCAATTTTCGCCTGCAATGTACCTGCATGTGCAACTATTGACACAAATCATGCAGGAATTTTACGAGGCAAAATGCCGTGAAGAAACCATCAGCAGAAACATGTACATGCAAACTCTGTATGAAACCGGCTCACGCTTGACGCATGACATCAAAAACATTTTGCAATCATTGGGCACTTTATCCTCAGCAGTTGAACAGAACCAGAATGGAGGCAATGACGCCAAGCTGATTGAGCTTATCAAGACGCAATTGCCAAGGCTAAGCAGACGTTTAGCCAACACACTGACCAAGCTTGAACTACCAAGCGTTGAAAGAAAACATCAGGAGAAAGTCAGCCTGTGGTGGACAAATTTCAAACAGATTAATGCGCATTACCAGATTGAGTTTGAAGCACCGGCCAATTTACCCAAAACCGATATCGACACCGATGTGCTTGATAGCGTTGTCGATAATTTATTGCAGAATGCGCTGACAAAAGCCAAGCGCGAACAAGATATCAGGATTAATGTCAGCTTGATGCCATCCAGACACTTTTGCCTTGAAGTGACCGACACCGGTTCCGCAATTCCACCGGAAATTACACACAAGCTGTTTAAATCCAACATCAGCTCCAGCAATGGCCTGGGCGTTGGCTTGTATCATGCGGCGCAGCAGGCAAAGCTTGCTGGCTATGAATTGAGCTTATTGGATAATGAGGACGGTGAAGTGCGCTTCAGGTTGGAAATGACTGCCGAATAAATAAAAAAGCGCAAGGGTTGGTATTGCCCTTGCGCTTTTTATTTATTCAAACCATTTTAATTACAACGTGCCGTAAGAATGCAGACCGCTCAGGAACATATTCACACCCAGGAAAGCAAAGGTTGTCACCAGCAAGCCAATCAGTGACCACCATGCCAATAATGGACCACGCAAACCTTTCACCATGCGCAAGTGTAACCATGCCGCATAATTGAGCCAGACGATAAGTGCCCAGGTTTCTTTCGGGTCCCAGCTCCAGTAACCACCCCAAGCCTCTGCTGCCCACATGGCGCCTAAAATAGTCGCAATCGTAAAAAAGGCGAAACCGACCGCGATGGATTTATACATCAAGTCATCCAGCACATCGAGACCAGGCAGGCGTGATGCCAATATGCCTTTATTTGCCAGCAGATAGGCGGCGGCAACCATTGCTGCCAATGAGAAAGCGCCATAGCCGACAAAATTGGCTGGCACGTGTATTTTCATCCAGTAACTTTGCAACGCGGGTACTAGCGGTTGAATATTGTGTGCCTGGCGATCAAACGTATACCAGAGGATAAAACCTACCGCCGCATTAATCACCAGCAGTACAAAACCGCCCAACTGTCTGGTATTAAGTTTCTGCTCATAATGCAAATAAAGCAGCGCTGTAATCAGGCAGAACAGGATAAACACTTCATAGAGGTTACTGATAGGAATATGGCCGACATCCGGCGCGATCAGGTATGACTCGTACCAGCGCACCATCAAACCAATAAAGCCGAACAGCACAGCACCCCAGGTCAAAGCTGATGCAAACTTACCGGCAAAGTCACTGCGCTTATATAACGCAAACCAGTAGGTGACCATCGCCAGTACAAACAGCACATTCATCCACATGATCGCCGACTGGCTTGAAATTAGGAATTTAAGCAGGAATACCTGCGTCGCTTTTGCCTGCTCGCCACTGTATAAACTGATCGCAAACACGCTGATCACGCCGACTGCCAGCACTAGTTTACCTAACGCTTTCCAGCGCCACCCTAAATAGCTAGCCAAGGCTGCAGCACTGAACAGGAACGAAACTTCATAAATATCCATGTACTGTGAATATTTAATAAAAGCAAAGACTGAACCCGCAAATACAATCAGTGCATACAGCCAATCCTGCCACCGCAGGCTTTGCAACAAGGTTTTTTGCTGATATTCGAGTGAGTTATCCATAGTTACTCCTTAAAGCCCTTTAGCCGATCAAGCTTCTCAGCTGTTCACGGTACAAATTAAACTCTTTTTCAAAATCCAGATTCTTGCGATTGGATGCCATTGCAAAATGCACTTGCTGCTTACCGGGTCTTATTGACAGCCAGATGCGTCTTTCGCGGATATACATCATGGCAAAAATACCCAATACCAGTAAAACCGAACCTAAATACACCCATTTTTGACCCGGTGATTTTGTAAGCTGCAAACCACTGGCTTCTTTATGCTCAAACTGCTCTAGCTGCAGATAGTACGGCGTACCAAAGAAGAAAATATCGCTGAACGCATTCAGGCTATCACGCAGCAAAGCCTCGGTATCGGCATTGCTTGCCAACACGGGTTTGTTGTTTGCCTCCAGGCTCATGTTATAAGCTTCAAACGCGGCGACACTGATCATCTTGATATAAGTTCTGGCAACAGCTTCACGCTCTTTCTCAGGTACGCTTTTCTCAATAATCTGCGCCACGCCGGTATAGCCGCTTTTTGCAAAAACTGTCAGTAGCTGTATCACGCTATCTTCAAACTGCTTCCTTACCTTCGGCTCTTTGTTGACATCAAGCGAGTTACGCGCAATTCTCTGTGCGATGTCAGGGTATTTTGACGCATTCAGCATCGTGGCCCTGAAACGCATAAAGCCATCCAGACTAAAGTCACTATCTACCGGGATTCTCAGATAACGGAATTCGTCCTGCACTGTTTCACGCATACCGGACAGGAAGTAATACTTACCGTCAATCTGCATCGGCTGCATGTAATTCACATACTCTACTGCCTGGCCGCGGTTATCGCGCAACTTATAAGTAATATTCGGACCTACATTGCGTGGCTTGCCTTTGCCATCCGGTGACATATTGATGATATTGAATTTACGGAAATCGTTAAATTCAACCTTTAAAGCATTATCACCCTCACCCAAAATACCACTCTGGAAAATGGCGCCAGCCAGTGACTTCGTTTCATCATTTGGTGCAAATAAATTCCACACTTTAAAATTCAGCGTTGTACCACCGTCCTGAAAGTCTGACTGGTAGATGGCAATCCCTTTATATGTCAGCGGATGATTCACGCTGATGGTTTTGGTAATCGGCTCTTTCAAATCAGGATCCATAATCACCAGATCGCTCTCAAACGACTTGGGCTGCCCTGTGGCGTAATGCTCGATTCTAAAGTCTTTGAGTGCAACCCTGAATGGCAGTTCCTGCACTAGATAGCCATCACGCACACGTACGAATGCAACATTATCACTCACGCCTTCCGGCAAGGTCATATTGGCACGGAACGACGGGTTGAAAATACTGAGTCGACTCTCAGGTGGCACCTGTGATTCCGGAATATCCAACGTTTCAATACGCTTGTAACCAAGCATTTCCTGTATTTTGAAAGGCAGATTACCATCAAGTAAGCCGCCGAACAGAATCACCACCATTGCTACGTGGGTAAAAATATAACCCCAGCGCTGATGCGTACCGGCTTTGGCTGCAATCAGTTCACTACCATCTTCCTGTGTTCTGAATTTGAATTGAAATCCTTTAGCCGCCAAAAACTGTGTCAGCTTCTGTTTTAATTCATCAGCCGCGGCATTGGTGCTGTAAGTTTCCTGATGACTGAAAGCGTTCAGTGATTTTTCAGTGGCATGTTCTTTGAACGTGCGCCACTCTTTAAGCATTGATGGGGTATTACGATAGATACACAAGCTGGTTGATACCACCAGAAACAGCAGAATCAGCAGAAACCAGCCGCTATGATAAACATCATACAGACCTAGCTTTTCAAACAAGCCAAACCAGAACTGGCCAAATTTAATGATGTAATTTTCGTATGGTTCATTCTGCTTTAACACCGTACCAATGATCGAAGCAACACCTAAAACGCTCAAAAGGCTTACTGCAAAGCGCATGGAGCTTAACAGATCAAAGAAGTTTCTGGTAAATGATAGTTTTGGATTCAAAGTACAGCACTCAAAATGATAGAAACGTTAAAGCATCGTGAAGTTTGTTGTGTAATCTAGTTATGTATTCTTACGTATTTTTGGACTTCAACAAAATAGATATAGTTGCCGATTACCAATTAAAAACTTTGGTAATTTTATTAACTTACGCTTAACTTAACTTTAGTCTAGCCAAATATTTCCGCTAGCCGAGCATTTATGGATATCAAAAAATAAGGGTAGCGCAGGCTACCCTTGTTATCAACAGCTTAAATTAACGCAGGCCCTGGATATAATCCGCTACTGCAGCCATTTCAGCATCTGTCATTTTTGCTGCTATCGCCATCATCATCGGCGCATTTGCACGCTCACCGCTGCGGAAAGCTTTCATTTGTGCCAATGTATAATCAGCGTGCTGCGCTGACAGACGTGGGAACTGCTTAGGCAAGCCTGCGCCATTCGGGCTATGACATGAAGCACAGGCAGGAACCCCAGTTGCTGCGATACCGCCTCGGTAGATTTTCTCACCGAGTGAACCGGCGCCATTTTTAGTGGCTTGCGCCAGATTCAATTTTTTAGCTGCAAAATAAGCAGCGATATCTTTAATTTCCTGCTCGCTCAAACCGGCTGCCATGCCAGACATCACCGCATTTGCACGTTTGCCTGACTTGAACTCTGTCAGCTGTTTCTCAAGGTACTCAGGATGCTGAGCGGCCAGTTTTGGGTTAAGTGTAATCGCACTGTTACCATCCGCACCATGGCAGGCTGCACATACGGTATTAATCGTTTGCTCGGCAGATTTCTGAGCAGACGCTTCCGCAAGCACTTCAGCAGACACTGTTAACATAAGACTGGATACCAACCACGCTATATGACGAAATTGCATTACTGCTCCTAAATCTAAATTATTCAAACAATTAACGCGCTATTTTAGCTAAAAACTAGTATTCGTGATAGCATTTTTCACGATAACAGCAATTACTTTAAATAGTCAGAAATATGTGGGAGCAAGTCACATTGCAATCTGCCGGATAAGCCCCACATTACGCTCCCTAACTGCTATTTGCAGTACCCGCTTAATTGAATTGGATTTTTATGCCTTTGTTTCAAAATGCTACATTTTTTATCTCCGCGCACCACTTGCGTGACCTGCCGCCAGCGAGCGGTATCGAAGTGGCGTTTGCCGGTCGCTCCAACGCAGGCAAGTCAAGCGCACTTAACACTTTGGCCAACCATAATCGCCTGGCTTTCGTGAGTAAACAGCCAGGCCGCACACAGCTCATCAACTTTTTCACGTTAGGTAACGACAGACACCTGGTTGATTTGCCCGGCTACGGCTACGCTAAAGTTCCTGAAGCCATGCGTGCACATTGGCAGAATGTGCTGGCGCGCTATTTAAGCGAGCGTTCAAGCCTGGGAGGTTTGGTACTCGTGATGGATAGCCGACACCCGCTGACGCCGCTGGATCGGCAGATGCTGGACTGGTTCTGCCCTAGCGGCAAACCGGTGCATGTGCTGTTAACAAAATCAGACAAACTCTCGAGAAGCGAAGCTGCACTGACTTTGAACAAAGTACGCAAGGAACTGATTGAGACCTGGGGTAACCACTACAATAGCGAGTGTACGATCCAGTTATTTTCGAGCCTGAAAAAGCAAGGGGTTGAAGAAGCAGAAAAAGTCATCGGCAAATGGCTATTTTCCGATGAGAATGAAGAGCATCCGGAATAGTCAGGCATTCACTATGGTTGTTTGCATAATCACTTTAGCAGCAGCCTTCCTCAGCAGCTCGTTCAGAAGAATAAAACTGTCCGCATTAAACCTCAATGAAGTGCCGCCTAGCTGCACTTCAACCAGATCACTGCTGTTGCTGTAAATCACCTTGCACTCGGTATTACTCGGTAAAACCGTTTTACCAATCACTTGTTTTCTATTCATGGCCCATTCCTTTCGATTACCTTTACTCAAATGATAATGATTCTCATTTACATAGTCAAGATAATTAGAAGAAATGTGCTTGGCGCATATATTTGGGCCGACTATCTGAAAATAACTGTTATTTACGCGTAAACACCATATCCCAGACGCCATGCCCAAGCTTGATGCCGCGATTCTCAAATTTGGTCAACGGACGATAACCTGGTTTTTCTGCATAATCTTTAGCTGTGTTCTGCAACTGCGGCTCAGCTGACAATACCTCAAGTACCCATTCTGCATATTCCTGCCAGTCAGTTGCGACATGGATATAGCCACCGGACTTCAGCTTGGTGCATAGCAGCTTTACAAACTCAGCCTGAATCAGGCGGCGTTTGTGATGGCGTTTTTTATGCCATGGATCCGGAAAGAAAATATGAATGCCATCCAGACTAGCGTCTCCCAGCATGTTCTGCAGCACTTC
>CAZUOQ010000024.1:0-30501 GCA_964622195.1 uncultured Methylotenera sp.
TATTGCCGGCACTCATGCCATTACTGACGTACAGGTTTTCGATCAGGTTGGACGGAAAGTAGACAACTTCACCATCCGACTGGCGTACAAACGGCAGCGAACAGATGCCGCGCTCGGTATTCCCGGAGTTGGTGTCGATTAAGTGCGAACCGCGCAATTCACCATCGGGGTTGTATATTTCCAATGTGTATTCATCGAGGATTTCTTTTGGCAGCGCATCCTTGCGCCCGGGCTTGAACCAGCGCTCATTCGGGTAATGCACAAATTCAGCATTGGCGATGTCTTCGCCCCAGAACGACCCGGCATAGAAATGGTTGTTGCTCAGTCGCTCGATATACTCGCCCAAAGCCGATGCCAGCGCGCTTTCCTTGCTTGCACCTTTGCCGTTAGTGAAACACATCGGTGAGTGCGCATCACGGATATGCAGTGACCACACATTGGGAATGATATTGCGCCACGAAGCAATTTCAATCTTGATGCCGAGACGCGCCAGCAGCCCTGACATATTGGCAATGGTCTGTTCCAGCGGCAGATCCTTGCCCGTAATATAGGTGCTCGTTTCAGTTGTCGGGTTTATCATCAGCAAAGCCTGTGCATCGGCATCCAGATTCGCGACTTCTTCAATAATGAACTCTGGCCCGGCCTGCACCACTTTTTTCACCGTACAGCGGTCGATGGAGCGCAAGATGCCCAGTCGATCTTTATCGGAGATATCTTCCGGCAACTCGACCTGGATCTTGAAGATCTGCTGGTAACGGTTTTCTGGGTCAACAATATTATTCTGTGACAGGCGGATATTTTCGGTAGGAATATTTCGGGTATCGCAGTACAGCTTTACGAAATAAGCCGCGCACAAAGCCGATGAAGCTAGAAAGTAATCGAAGGGGCCAGGAGCCGAGCCGTCACCCTTGTAGCGGATAGGCTGGTCGGCAATTACCGTGAAGTCATCGAACTTGGCTTCAAGACGTAGCTTATCGAGAAAGTTGACCTTAATTTCCATGGGGGTAATTCCAAAAGCAGTGCAAAAATGATGTGGGCGCTATTATCCCTCACAACGCCGATGCCGTGTAATACATTGATGCTTTCCAGTAACGCTACTACATCAGGAAAGTGATTCTGGGAATCGTGTGTTGAAAACAGAGCCATCAAAGTATTCTGTATCGACCTCAGAATTAAATCGGAGAGTGTTAAATTGGAGAGGGTTAAATTGGAGAGGGTTAAATTGGAGAGGGTTAAATTAGGCAGTTAAGCTAATTTAATCGCTTTTATAGCATGGTAAGCCAGGCCGTACTAATGCCGGGAAGTATTGCCGCGAAGTTTCAGGCAGCAGTTTTTGGTTTTTCAGCGCTGAACTTAACACAGCTCATGAGCTTAAGCAGTATGAGGTCAAGTTGGGCGGCTTGCTTCTGGTAGGTGGCAGCTTCTCGTTCTGTTATTTCAATATTCTTATTCAACTTGTCAGTGTTGTCATGTGATTCCATCAGTGATGCTGCGCGCTTATCAAGCGTACTTTTATAGGTGTCAATTTCATTCTTCAATTCGCCGATTACCAAGCTCAGCCAGCGCTCACAATCTGTATGCGCTTGTTCAAAAATAGATTTAATCTGGTTGCCGAGACTCAGGAAAAACTTGCGGATCAGGAAATGTTTCTCCGTCATGATATTCACGGGGCTAGTACAGAAATCGTCTGTTACTTGCTGTAATGCCTGCATACTCTCGGTGAGCCTGCTTAGATCAAGATCTGCGGCTTTATTTTTTTCCAGGCCATGCTTAATCTGAAACAACTTATATAAATCGTCAGCATGCTGCTTTATCACGTGACTTTCAGCCATAATCTCCTGCGCCATCTTGTTGGTATGGCGCGTGATTTTGCGCATGCTCTGATTCAAGCCTACGGTAGTCCAGTTGTCTCCCATGTCCTGTTTTGACTGCGCCAGCACAGTTTCCAGGTAACTCGAGCTTAGATGACGTAACAGCCTGCTGCTTAATTTTCTGATTTTTTCACTGCCCTGATTGAAGGTGATCATCGAGGTTTCATAGCGCTTGCGTTCAGCGATTACCTTAGTCAGTATTTCTTTTGATGTGCCTTGATGTTGACGCTGTAATGCATGTAATTCATTCAACTGGTTTTTAATATTGCTGACGCGAATTTGCGCAAGTTTGCGTGAGGCTCGAATCATATTGGAGCACTCGGTGATAATGGCTTTGCCTAGTACTTCATGTTTAGCGCTTACGATTTGTTCAGCAAGTGCATTTTCCACCGCATTAATACCTGAGCGCTGTAACAGGGCGTCATCTTTTTTAATTTTAGCCAATAATGCTTTTTGTGCAGAAATAGCAAAAATGTTTTTTTCGCTTAGCTCCAGCTCCTGTGCGGTGTTTTGAATCTGTTTTT
The DNA here is from genome assembly GCA_964622195.1 of uncultured Methylotenera sp. Lineage (GTDB taxonomy): Bacteria > Pseudomonadota > Gammaproteobacteria > Burkholderiales > Methylophilaceae > Methylotenera. The sequence goes on from CAZUOQ010000024.1 coordinate 2,396, forward strand.
TTATCACGGCGTTGACTTCAGCCTCTGTCTCCAGTCCGTCCCACAGGTTGTCAATTTTGTTAAGCAATACCAGTTTATGTGCGGCTCTTTTTTGCACATATTCTGTCCATACCTGCATGTCGGACTTGGTGATGCCGGTATCTACTGAAGTTAAGAACACGATGGCCTGCGCACTGGGGATGATGTTCAGCGTCAGCTCCGGTTCGGTGCCTATTGCATTTAACCCCGGAGTATCCAGTACGACCAATCCGTTTTTGAGCAGCGGGTGCGGATAGTTAATGAGTGCGTGGCGCCAGGCAGGGATTTCAATGACACCTGTTTCTGCATAAGCCTGCTGCAGGGATGGATCATTTTCGCTGGAGAAGCCTAGTTTTTTTGCGGTGGTAAGGTCAACTTTCCGGGTCTGCACCAATGCCCTTAGTGCCTGTTTCATGGTATCTGCCGAGGATGTGTCTAGCAGCACTTTGTGCCAGGCTTCAGGTATGGTCTTTAAATAGTTGAGCGTGTCGTCTGTTTGCCTGGTTCCGATCGGCAGCAGCTTGATGCAGGGGGCTTCACTCTCGTTAAAGTATATTTCTGTCGGGCACATGGTTGTGCGGCCGGCTTCGCTAGGTAGAAGCCGCTGATTGAAGTCCGAGAAGAATAATGCATTGATTGTTTCAGTTTTGCCGCGTGAGAATTCAGCGAGAAATGCCAGTATCAGCTGGTCTTTTTTTAACAGTTCTTTAATGTCGTAGAGTCTTAACTCCTGAACGGCATTCATTTCTTTTATGTGCCCGGACCAATCAACATAGGCATCGATTGTTGCGATCAGGTTTTTACGCCACTGGCTATATTCTGCTATTTTTTCAGTTAAAGTCGAACTGCTGCTAGCTGTTTGATTTAATTTGCCATTTAGCATTTTCTATCCAGTTATTGTTAATGTCACCTACAGTACAGAAAGTAAATTATTTTTTAATGGAACCAGAATCGTTGTAAGCAATAATTGCGCCGCAATAATGAATACGAGCGGACTTAAATCGAAATTCCCAGCCGGCGGGATGTATTTTCTGAATAAGCGCAGTACCGGATTTGTCAGGCTGTTCAAGATCGGTGCAGCAGGGGTGTGTGGATTTATCCAGCTTAGAACTGCCTGTATCAGCACAGCATACAAGAAAATAGAAATGCTGATGCTGACGATACCGATGAATGCCAGACCTAGCATGACCAGCCAGACCGCGTTTCCCGCAACAAATATCGGGAAGCCATTGAGCAGGAACGTAAAAAAGTTAAGGGCCAATTGTGTTAAATAAGCCAGCATTAATGTTGAAATATCCACTTTACCCAAGCCAGGCATGACACGCCGTAATGGTTTTACCGCGAAATTCGTAACGGTAACGATGAGCTGCGCGAATTGGTTCTGAAACGATGTTCTGGTGAGCTGGAAATAGAAACGCAGTAGAAAAGCGATGCTGAGTAGCCCGAGTACAGCTTCCAGTAAAAATAAAATGGCATTGTTAATCATTAAGACCTCTGCATGAAGTGTGAGTTTATCAATTTCGTCATTCCGGCGGAGGCCGGAATCCAGACAGGCTTCATGGGTAAATAAAAGGGTTCAGGCAAAGCTAAATATTGACCTTCTTCTAAAGTAATTAGGTTGTATTGAAATTTTGACATTATCTTACTGAAAATTTCCAGTCTAAATACAACCTTGCCTGGATTCCGGCCTCCGCCGGAATGACGGTTTTTTGATATTTTTGTTTCGTGCAATAGTCTCTCATAATGATAGCTCTCTGGCCTAGTTACCAAGCAGGTCTCCAAGCATCACTGATTTATCTGCGGCAGCCTTGGCGGCCTTGCTGATAATATCTTTGATATTGCCTGTTTCCAAAGCCAGTATTCCTTGCTCTGTAGTTCCACCTTTGGATGTTACCTGCGCGCGCAGGGTTTTAATGTCGTCTTTGCTTTGCGTTGCAAGCAAGCTTGCCCCGGCAAACGTTTCCAATGCCAGCAGTTTTGAAGCTTCTGCATCCAAACCGAGTGCAAGTCCTGCATCCTGCAATGCTTCTATAAAGTAAAATACATAGGCTGGGCCACTGCCGGAAATTGCAGTCACTGCATCCATTTTGGCTTCATCATCCAGCCACAGCGTTTTGCCGACGGCGGCTAATATGATATTGGCCTGGTCACGCTGGGTGTTGCTGACTTCCGGCATTGCGTAAAGCGCTGAGATGCCGGCTCGTATCTGCGCCGGCGTGTTTGGCATGACACGTACAATCGCACTGTAATTACCGAGCCAGCGTGCAATATCTTTACTTCTGACACCTGCTGCAATTGAAACCACGAGCTGCGATTTTAAAACCGGGTGCAAATTGGCGCACACTTCTTTAAGCTGTTGCGGCTTAACCGCTAATACAATCACATCAGTATCGCTAAAGTCGGCATAGCTGTCAGTAGCTTTAACACCGAACTCCTGTGCCAGGTCGATACGTTTTTGCGCATCCAGCTCAAGTACTGTGACTGCTGACATATCCAGCCCATTTTGTTTCAGGCCACCGATGATGGCGCGCGCCATATTGCCGCCGCCGATAAAATTAATTTTCATATGTATTTCCGGAAATTCTGTATTTATTATTTGTATTAAACTTGGTTAATTTTTCATGCTATTTTGCTGTACCTCAAGTTTTGCGAGGTCTGGCACCAAACAATGCTGATCCAATGCGTACAAAGGTTGCGCCCTGTGCGATGGCTACCGGGTAGTCATCTGACATGCCTATGGATAGTGTATCCAGTGTAAAGCCTTTTTCCAATAGCGCATCATAGCACTGCCGAACCCGTTTGAATTGTGCAATTTGCTGGTTTATGTCATGAGTCGGCGCCGGGATTGCCATCAAGCCGCGTAACTGTAATTTCGGTAATTTCTGGATTTCGGCTGCCAGCGTCGCCAGATCATCAGGCAGTACACCGCTTTTTGTATCTTCATTGCTGATATTGACCTGGATGCACACCTGTAATGGCGGTAAATCTGCCGGGCGGGCTTCATTTAAGCGCTGTGCAATTTTGAGGCGGTCTACACTGTGCACCCATGCAAAGTGCTGGCTGATGGGCTGGGTTTTGTTGCTTTGTATGGGACCGATAAAATGCCATTCAATATCCAGATCTGTCAGTTGCGCCTGCTTGTCCAAGGCTTCCTGCAGGTAATTTTCACCGAATATGGTCTGGCCCGCCTGGTAGGCTTCGCGGATAGCAGATGCCGGCTGTGCCTTGCTTACAGCCACCAGTTTGACCGCCTGTGCAAATTGGCTGGATGCTTGTGCCGATTGAATAGTTGCTAGAATATCTTGCAAGCGATTAGCAATTGTGGTCATAATTCATGGGGCCCAAATGTATGCGTATAACAATTAAAAAATTATAACAGGAGCAGGTTGTGGACATTTCAGATTTACTCGCATTTTCAGTTAAAAACAAAGCTTCGGATTTACATCTCTCCGCAGGCCTGCCACCGATGATCCGCGTGCATGGCGATATCCGCAAGATTAATGTACCGGCAATGGACCACAGCCAGGTGCATGACATGGTGTATGACATCATGAATGACGGTCAGCGCAAAGTGTATGAAGAGCATCTTGAGTGTGACTTTTCGTTCGAGATCCCGAATCTGGCGCGTTTCCGCGTCAATGCGTTTAACCATAACCGCGGTTCCGGCGCGGTATTCCGTACCATTCCGTCAAAAATCCTGACACTGGAACAATTAAACTGCCCGGCCATTTTTAAAGAGATTGCTGAAACGCCGCGCGGCATCTGTCTGGTGACCGGCCCAACCGGTTCTGGTAAATCAACCACACTGGCGGCGATGATCGACTATATTAATGATAATGAATATGGGCATATTCTGACCGTGGAAGATCCCATCGAGTTTGTGCATCAATCCAAGAAGTGTTTGATCAACCAGCGTGAGGTTGGCCCGCATACACTGTCATTTAATAACGCCCTGCGTTCAGCCCTGCGTGAAGACCCGGATGTGATTCTGGTTGGTGAGATGCGCGATCTGGAAACCATTCGACTGGCGCTGTCAGCAGCGGAAACCGGACACATGGTGTTCGGCACTTTGCATACCAGCTCCGCAGCTAAAACCGTAGACCGGATTATTGACGTGTTCCCGGCGGCAGAAAAAGAAATGGTGCGCTCCATGCTTTCAGAATCATTGCGTTCGGTCATTTCACAGACCCTGCTGAAAACCAAGGATGGCCAGGGTCGCGTTGCTGCGCATGAAATTATGATTGGTACGCCGGCTATCCGTAACCTGATTCGCGAAAACAAGATTCCACAAATGTATTCAGCCATTCAGACAGGTCAGAATGTTGGCATGCAGACCTTAGACCAGAACTTGCAGGATCTGGTGAAACGTAATGTCATTTCAGCGAATGAGGCACGTTCGAAAGCCGCGAATAAAGATTCAATTATTGGTTAATATGGCGATCTGTTAAATAGCTCACTGTTGAATAATAGTTACGGTCATTTGCTCACCGTAAAACAAATGTAGTTGAAAGGGAATTAACGTGCAGAGTCAGATGGAAAAAGGTCAGGCCGAAAAGTTTGTATTCGATTTATTAAGATTGATGCTGGCAAAAAAAGCATCCGATATGTTCATTACCGTAGGCTTCCCGCCTGCAATCAAGATTGACGGCAAAGTAACCCCGGTCAGCAGCCAGCCGCTTACGCCGCAGCAGGCGCGTGAAATTGCGCGCTCTATCATGAATGACAAGCAAACCTCAGAATTTGATGCGACCAATGAGTGTAACTTCGCGATTGGCATTCCGAACGTCGCGCGTTTTCGTGTGAATGCGTTTGTGCAGCGCGGTTCGGTTGGGCTGGTGTTCAGAACGATTACGACAAAAATCCCCGATCTTGATGAACTGGGCTTGCCGGATATATTAAAAGATGTCGCCATGACCAAGCGTGGCCTCGTGATTTTTGTCGGCGGTACCGGCTCCGGTAAATCTACCTCGTTAGCGGCCATGATCGGTTATCGCAATCAAAATAGCTATGGTCATATTATTACCATTGAAGACCCGGTTGAATTTGTACACGAGCACAGGAACTGCATCGTGACACAGCGTGAAGTGGGTGTAGATACGGATAGCTGGGAAATTGCTCTGAAAAACACGCTGCGCCAGGCACCGGATGTGATTCTGATTGGCGAAATCCGCGACCGTGAAACCATGGATTACGCTGTGGCCTTTGCTGAAACCGGTCACTTGTGCATGGCGACACTGCACGCCAACAGTACCAATCAGGCGCTGGACCGTATCATCAACTTTTTCCCGGAAGAGCGTCGCCACCAGCTATTGATGGACTTGTCGCTCAATGTGCGCGCGTTTGTTTCACAACGGCTGATTCCTAAAAAAGAGGGCAAAGGCCGCGCAGCTGCAATGGAGGTGATGCTGAACTCACCGCTGATTTCCGACCTGATTTTCAAAGGTGAAGTGCATGAAATCAAAGAGATTATTTCAAAATCTCGTGAGATGGGCATGCAGACCTTTGACCAGTCATTATTTGATCTGCACGAGGCTGATGTGATTACCTATGAAGATGCGCTGCGTAATGCGGATTCCGTCAATGACCTGCGTCTCAAAATCAAGCTGGAAGGTAAGGGTGCACATGATAAGGACTTGTCAGCAGGGCTGGATAGTTTGGGGATTGTTTAGTTCGACTTTTTGTATATGTATAGTCAAAACACGTGGTTAGATTCATCCATTTAGTTCACTCACTACGTTGCAGGGAATAAACTAAATGGAATGGTTTTTTATGTTGTGATAATGCAATATTGAGTAGTTTTAGAGCTAATTGAACTAACATTGAATTAACGGTAGCTACTATCGCATATCGCTATCGCTCAAATTCCTGGAAAGTCAGAGGGCGTTCTGTTTGAGCCTTGGCCATGCGTTCGTCCACTAATTCCAACACTCTTTGGCTTTGCGGTGATAGTGTACCATCGGCGTTTTTGGGGAGAGTTTCAGCTATTGCCTCACGTTGAGGCGACCGTAAGTTATTTACAGCACCCGTTACATAATCTTTTGCATTCACCGTAAGATCTTTTATGACTGCTGTTGCGGTTTCGTTATTTGCAACCATTCTTGCAGCTACTAGCCCCGCAACCCCTACTGGAATCGCTACCGGAGCAACTACGGCCGTTCCTGCGACTACAAGTGTAGTTGCTGTTTTTCTCAGGCCAGTTTCTACCCCTGTTTGCAAGGCAGCATAATCTGATACGGCAGCCTTTTCAGCCATTTTTGCCAGTTCTAGTTGACCAAAATTGTAACCCGCACCAACACTACCGGCTAATGTATCAATAACAATGCGAGTGCCTACTTCAGCAGTACTTTTGCCCTCGGTAAATTCCGCAACTTTTTGTTTTGCGGCAATTTGCGCTTCTGTTAGCGGTACGATTTCGGTTACAGCTGCCTGACGATTTACTGCAGATAATGATTGTATAAATGTATCCTGTATAGCTTGTGATATCAGCGTGTAGTCAGCGACTGCAGTTATATTGCTGCTTTCTGTTTTTGCATTATTTTGCACTTTGCCAGTGATTAATGGGGTTGCCTGTTGTTCTGCTGCTAATCGGAGTTGATCTGTTGCCACAGCCTGCTGTGCTTTTTCCTGTAGCGCTTCCAGATTCTTTACCGGCAGGGCGCGCAGTTCAGCCGGCAAAGCTTGCCTAGTCTCTGCAGATACTGTGCCATTATCCACTTGTGCTGTAAGTAATTGCTGTACTTTTGCATCCAATTCAACATTCCTTGGCAGATCAGGAATAAGTATTCTTTTGGCAGCATCCTGATGAACTGCGGCCTGCAGCGCCTCTGCGGCCTCTACAGCTTTTTTCGCCTCTTGAAGTTCCTTATTTAAGGTGATTTCATTCTTACCAGTTAATTCTTGAAGTAAACCTCCCAACCCCTCTTTCGGCTTCTTGTACTCAATACCCCAATCTATAGCTAACTGTTCGTCAGCCTTATAACCGCGTGTAAAGCTGCGTGTCTGCTGTCCTTCATAGGGCTTGATTCCCATCAAATGGTCGTTCACATCTGACATTAGCAAGTTTTTTACACCATCTGAAGTGATGCCTTGTTGTTCGAGTTGCGCTGCCAGTTCGGGATTATGCTGGAATACTTCATTGTAAAATAGCGCGCGTGTGGGTACCTGCGCTTTGTTCCAATTGGTGTAATGCGTCGTCTCTGCAATAGTCTGGCCGGTTCTTGCATTTATATGCCCCCCATCATTTCCATCCAGCGCTTCTTTAAATATATTTTCTCGCTTATATGAATCTGAGACGGCCTGATTCATGTGCTCAGTCAAGTTTGTTGGTTTTGGTGGTACATATATATTTTTGACTTCATCCAATACATTGGCCACCGGCTGTAACACTTTCTTGGCCTGATCTGGAAGATTTGAATTCTGGAGAGTAGTTGTGACAGGGGTGTATTTAGGATCGGCTATGTTAGGTACCACAGGTGTGACAGGTGTGACAGGTGTGACAGGTGTGACAGCGGCAGAATTTTCAATTGTTGGTGTAACGCCATTACTAGTATCTATTAGGGTACCATTTATTGTAGAACTTTCAGCACTTGTAGCGGCAATTTGCTGACTGGTTGCCACGGTATTAGATTCCACCAACTCACCCTCTAATGCATGTGCCGCCACACTAATAGTTGCAGCTTCAGCCGCTTTGGCCTCAGGCCCTCCTACTGTCATCATTGCAATAGCACCTAAGGCACCGCCAAACTCGTAACTGTTTCCTTCTTTTGCGGCTAATTCTGCTCTGGCAGTGTTTTCACCCAAGCTTTTTGGAAAGGCAGTTGCTATATCTTCTGCTTTGGCTAGTGTATGGTTGATTTTTGCTTGTGCAGCATCATCGCCTAATGCCGCTCTCGTCAATGTGCCTGCTGTGTCTGCGAGCTGTGAAGCGGGGCTCAAAGAGGATAAATATGATAAGGTCGCTTCCGGACCATGAGCAATCGCGTCCTGTGCGGGGGTTGTTAACCCTTTCAGAATATGCTCCCCGGTGTTAAGAACCTCACTTCTAAACCCAGCTATCATCTCTTTGGCGACATAAATACTTCTCGCCACCTCTTGCAACTCTTCTTTAACCACATTCTCATTCGTAGCCATGATTGCTTCCTTTCTGAACAGAAATAAACGTAATACCTACAGAAAATTACTTTAAAGCTAGCTTGCCTCTATTTGTTTTAGAAAATATGTATCAAAATGTTACGTGGGAAACTTTCCCACAAAAATGTAAGCAAGTCAACAATGTTTGTTGGAAAGTCAACAATGTTTTTTTATGGGTATTGTGCGTTAAGGGAAATTTCTTTTAAAAATATCCGAAACATGACAAAACAAGCGAATTGATATTCAAGGCTGGTACTGAAAGAAAAAGTTATTTCAGCGGTTTTTGCAATAGTGTGGCAATACGGAGCTTTAGTTCGGCATGCAATTTAAATGGTTATCATGCTGAATTACATAATGCTTTGAGGTGCCTAAAGGAGATATTCTGTAGAAATTTCAGTTGAGTTCACGGGGTATGCATTTATTCGGCACACCCCATGGGGCTGATGGGGATATTGGAAAAGCAGAGTTTATTGGTGATGCTGGTAAACGGCTTGGCCGTGTACCAATGTATATTTTACTTTTCCTGCAAGTTCCAAGCCATTGAACGGGGTATTCTTACCTTGGCTTTTGAGTGCATTTGCATCTATTTTCCAGTATTCATCGGCATAAAAAATGCATAAGTCAGCATCATGATTCACGCTTAGACTGCCGCCAGGAATGCCCAGTACTTGTGCCGAAGTTTGGGTAATGAGCTTGATGGCATGAAGCATGCTGACTTTGTGTTCGGCAGCCCATTTCAAGGTAAGTGGCAGTAGCAGTTCCAGACCCGTGGCACCGATTTCAGCCTCGGCAAATGGTGCCATTTTTGCATCATCATCCACCGGGGTGTGGTCTGAGCAAATAGCATCAATCGTGCCGTCTTTCAGGCCTGCGCTAAGGGCTTCTTTGTCGCGCTGTGTGCGCAGTGGCGGTTTCAGATGGCAGTTGGCATCAAAATAGCCTATGTCATGCTCGGTAAGATGCAGGTGGTTGGCGCTAACATCACAGCTTATATTTAAACCCTGCTGTTTGGCGACGCGTACCATGTCTACACCTTCGGCCGTGGACAGGCGGCTGATATGCACTTTGGCGCCAGTTTCTTTTGCAATACGTAATATTGTTGCTAGTGCCAGTGCTTCAGCTGCACTTGGAATGCCTTTGAGGCCCAATCGGGTGGCAACTTCGCCATCATGTGCCACGCCTTTAGCAGCGAGGAAAGGTTCTTCAGCATGCAGGAATAATGTAAAACCAAATGTGGCTGCATATTCCATGGCGCGCCATAGTACCTGCGTGTCGGTCACGGCAATATTCGCTTGTGAGAACCCTACGCAGCCAGCAGCCGTCAGTTCGTTCATTTCGGAGAGTGCTTTGCCTTCCAGTTGGCGGGTCATTGCACCTAATGGATAAACATGGGCCAAGCCCTGCTGTTTTGCGCGATGCTTAAGCATTTCTACCAGCCCAGGCTCATCCAGCACCGGGTCGGTATCGGGCGGGCAGGCCAGGCTGGTCACGCCACCGGCGACTGCTGCCTGCAACTCGCTGACGAGGCGAGCCTTGTATTCATCACCAGGTTCACGCAGGCGCGCAGATAAATCTACCAAACCAGGGCAGATAATCAGATTTTCAGCATTGATGGTCTGGTTGGCAGTGAACCCTTCAGGGGCGCTGCCAATACCAGCAATCTTGCCGGCTGCGATATAAACATCAAGTTTGCTGTCAATATTGTTTTTTGGGTCAATCACGCGCCCATTTTTTATATGTATTTTCATTACGCGTCTCCTCCATGGCTGGCTGGATTCCCGCCTGCCAAGATTGCCATGACTGCCATGCGAATGGCAATGCCGTAAGTGACCTGCGGCAATATGACGGATTGTTTGCCGTCGGCAACGTTGGAATCGATTTCCACGCCACGATTCATCGGGCCGGGGTGCATGACAATCGCATCCGGCTTGGCCAGTTTGAGTTTTTCCTGCGTCAGGCCGTAGGTTTTGAAATATTCTTGCGTGCTGGGCAGCATGGCGCCGTTCATGCGTTCATTCTGCAGGCGTAGCATCATCACTACATCAACGTCTTTCAGGCCTTGTTCCATGTCATGGAATACGTGTACGCCCAGTTTTTCCACTTCTGAAGGCAGCAGCGTTTTTGGTGCAATCACGCGTACTTCCGGCACGCCTAATGTCGTCAATGCGTGGATTTCAGAGCGCGCAACGCGGGAGTGCAGCACATCACCGACGATTGCGATTCTTAAATTGTGCAGATCCGGCTTGTATTTGCGGATAGTGAATACGTCGAGCAGACCCTGTGTCGGGTGGGAGTGGCGGCCATCGCCCGCGTTGACCACGTGAATATGCGGCGGCACATGTTTGGCGATCAGGTGCGCGGCACCGGATTGTGCGTGGCGTACCACGAACATGTCGGCATGCATCGCAATCAGGTTATCCACAGTGTCGAGAATTGTTTCGCCTTTTGACTGTGAAGAAGTACTCACATTGAGGCTGATAACATCGGCAGAAAGGCGTTTTGCGGCAATCTCGAACGTGGTGCGTGTTCGGGTGCTGTTTTCGAAAAACAGGTTACACACGGTTTTTCCACGCAGCAGCGGGACTTTTTTCACTTCGCGTTCTGCAACCCCAACAAACGATTCCGCGGTATCAAGTATTTGATTTAGTATTCTTTTAGGCAGACCTTCAATCGAGAGCAAGTGTATCAGGTTGCCATCACGGTCGAGTTGAGGATTATTCATGCTCTTGTGTTCTCGCGCTGTTATGTTGAGTGAGTTCCAGAACTAGTGTGTCATCCGCCAGTTTTGTGAGCTGCAGATGCTGTGAGGCATCCAGCAGCAAATCGGCTGCAACTACTTGTGGAGCAATCGGCAATTCGCGTCCACCGCGGTTAACCAGTGCGACCAGGCTGATGCTGGCTGGACGTCCGTAATCGAACAGTTCATTCATGGCAGCACGTGTGGTGCGGCCGGTATAGAACACGTCATCGATCAGGATAATATGTTTGTTTTCAACATCAAACGGAATCTGGCTGGGGCGGGTTTCAGCCTTTAACCCGCGTTTTGCGTAGTCATCACGATAAAAAGACACATCCAGTGTGCCATGTTCAATTTCGTGTTTGCTGATGGTGCTTTCGAGTAAGGTCAGCAAGCGCTGCATGAGCCATACGCCACCGCTATGAATGCCAACCAATGCCGTATTTTTTTGCAATAACGGTTCCAGTTTCTGAGCCAGAATGGTTAATAATGCTTCTGCATCGGGTAATGGCGGGTGAGGTTTGTTTGAATGATCTTTTGTCATACCGCTATTTTACTGAAAATTTAACATCACTAGTAAATCTTCTTTTCTTTGTTGCTCTAATGATGATTAGAGACCTTTGCACGAAGTATTTTAAACCTAAAAGTCTTTCGATTTCGTCATTCCGGCATACGACTTTGCAAGCGCTTTAGCGCTTAGCAAATCGGGGTGCCTGTGGTGTGTTGGTGTACTACTGTCCGAAATAAAATACGCGACCAATTTTACAAAAAATCATACAATCTCATCATACCAGCGAAAGCTGGTATCCAGTGGCGTGAAAAGTACGCTGATATTGATTTTGGCTGGATTCCGTGTCAAGCACGGAATGACGGATTGGGGATATGTTTGTTAAAAATTGAACCAATCTTTAGTACTGTAAAGAAGCACTGAAGTAATCACATACCCCTTTTTTATGATTACAAGCTGTCAAAATAACTGCCTAATATAGTCTGTGCCGCGACTTGATCCAGCATGGCTTTCTGCGCACGGCCTTTTATGCCAGTCTCGTTAAGCAGTTGGCTGGCCTCAGCCGAACTGTAGCGCTCATCAACCAGTATTACCGGCAGGTTGAAGCGGCCATTCAGGCGCCGTGCAAATTTCTTGCAGAGTTGAGTGACATCAGTCTCACTGCCATCCAGGCTTAATGGCAAGCCTACTACCAGCAGTTTAGGCTGCCATTCATTGATCAGTTGGGTGATTGTGGCAAAACGGACTTCATTGCTTTCGCTGTCGATGGTGGTGAGTGGGTTGGCGCTATGGATCAGGTGTTCACCAACGGCAACGCCTATACGCCTTTCACCAAAATCAAAGGCCAACACCGTGCCGGACTGTACCTTTAATTTGTCGTAAACCTTTTCGTTATCAATGAGTTGCATGTGTGATGCGCTGGACATCAGGCGTGACCTGCGACATCCGACAGCATCGACGGATCAAACCCCAATAATGCCATCGCCGCATTCAGTTGTTCTTCATGCGGTGTATCAAACAGTACTTTTTTGAGTGTCTGCACATCTTCAGGTTTTACGGAGAGCCAGGCATTCTGCGAAATTTCCTGTTCCAGCTGGCCGGCAGTCCAGCCGGCGTAACCTAGTGACAGCAGCAGCTTTTCAGGGCCGTTGCCATGTGCGACTGCATCCAGAATGTCTTTGGAAGTGGTGAGCGCGATATCGTCCGATATAGTAATCGAACTGTCCCAGTCACCTGCGGGCTGATGCAGCACAAAGCCACGTTCATTCTGTACTGGCCCGCCATAGAGTACGGGCTTGTCGGTTAGTGTTTTGTCGTGCAACTCCAGATTGATTTTTTCAAATAACATGCTGTAAGTCATGTCGGTCGGGCGATTGATGACAATGCCCATCGCACCATCCTGATTGTGCGTGCAGATGAAAGTGACTGATTTTGCAAAGTAAGGGTCAGTCAGGTTGGGCATTGCAATCAGAAAGTGCCCGGTGAAGTTGGTATTTTCCAGTGTCATAACGTTTAAATTTTAGAACCTGCTTCCAGGTAGCCGGTGACTTCCAGGCCAAAACCTGCCATGCTTGGCATCTTGCGCTGGTTGGCCATTAATTTCATTTTTCTAACACCGCAGTCCAGCAGTATCTGCGAGCCTATGCCATAGGTTCGGAGTTCCTGGTTGATGCGTATCGGTTCATCTGCGCCTTGAATGCGTTCAATGATGCTTTTGCCGGTTTCCTGCTGGCGCAGTAATACCATGACGCCAGTTTCTGCTTTGGCAATCACTTCCATGGCCTTCAGTGTATTCCAGCTGTGTGAGCAGTTACTGCCATCCAGTAAATCAAATACCGAAAGCGGTTCGTGTACGCGCACCAGTACTTCCTTGTCCGGTGTCGGGGTGCCTTTGATTAAAACCAGGTGTGTTTCTTTGCCGATTTTGTCTGTGTAGGCAACCAGTTTCATTTCACCGTATGGGGTTTGTACCATGCGTTCGGCGCTGCGTTCAATGAAGCTCTCAGTTTCGGCGCGGTAGTGAATCAGGTCGGCAATCGTGCCGATTTTGAGGTTGTGTTCAGCCGCGAAGGTCATCAGGTCTGGCAGGCGTGCCATGCTGCCATCGTCTTTTAATATTTCACAGATGACGCTTGCAGGTTTCAGTCCGGCAAGTTCTGCCAGGTCGCAGCCTGCCTCGGTGTGGCCGGCACGTACCAGTACGCCACCATCCATGGCTGCCAGTGGAAAAATATGACCGGGGCTGACAATGTCCTGCGGTTTTGCATTTTTGGCTACAGCAGCTTGCACAGTACGCGCGCGGTCAGCAGCTGAAATGCCGGTAGTCACGCCCTCGGCGGCTTCGATAGAAACCGTGAAGTTGGTACCCATGCGCGCGGCGTTTTTCTCTACCATTTTTGGCAGGTTTAACTGGTTGCAGTGTGCTTCGGTAAGGGTGAGACAAATCAGGCCACGACCGAACTTTGCCATGAAGTTGATGTGCTCGGGGGTCGTAAATTCAGCGGCTAATACTAAATCGCCTTCGTTCTCACGATGCTCGTCATCCACCAGGATGACCATGCGGCCAGATTTAATTTCTTCGATAATTTCTTTGGCAGGGCTGATATGGTTAGTCATTATTGTTTTTGCCCTTCAGTTTCGGATTCAGCTTGGTTTTCAGACTCAACTTGATTTTCAGACTCCCAGAGCGTCATGCGTTCCACATACCTTGCAATCTGGTCGACTTCCAGGTTGACATGATGGCCGCCAGCCAGTGATTTCAGCGTGGTGTGTTCCAGCGTGTGCGGGATCAGGTTAATGCTGAATATATCGTTAACAATGCTGTTCACAGTGAGGCTTACGCCGTTGATGCAGATCGAACCTTTAACCGAAATGTATTTTGAAATGGCATGTGGCGCACGAATGTCCAGACGCCAGCAGTCTCCCAGCGGTTCAAAGCTGACTACTTGGCCTACGCCATCAACGTGACCGCTGACCAGGTGGCCGCCGAGCCTGTCGCTCAGGCGCAGTGCTTTCTCCAGATTGACCGTGTGTGGCCGATCCAGCCCTACGGTTACCGAGAGCGTTTCATGCGACACATGTGCCTCAAAAAGGCTGGCTCCGAGTTTTATTACCGTCAAGCATACGCCGTTAACGGCAATGCTGTCACCCAGCTGAACATCAGCCATGTCGAGTGATCCGGTATTAATTGCAAGCTGTATATCTTTACCGACCGGGGTTGCTTGTGTAATCTCGCCGACGGATTGTATGATTCCTGTAAACATAGATAGAATTTTAACAGATAACGCTAGATAACAATTAGAAGCCTGCTAAAATCTGCGATATGAAATCACTACCTTACGAGTTATTTGTCGGCTGGCGATACACGCGGGCAAAACGCAAAAATCATTTTATTTCCTTTATCTCCCTCACCAGCATGATTGGTATCGCGCTTGGCGTCGCTGCACTGATCGTTGTGTTGTCTGTCATGAACGGTTTCCAGAAGGAATTACGCACACGCATTCTGGGGGTGGCTTCGCATCTGGAAATTACCGGATCCAATAATCAGCTTGCCGACTGGCAGCGTATTAGCGAATTTTCCGCCAAGGCTCCACAAGTGCTGGCGAGTGCACCGTACATCACAGCACAGGGTATGCTGAGTTATGACCAGGGCGTGCGAGGCGCAATCATACGCGGCGTGGTGCCTGATGCAGAGGATAAAGTGGCAGATTTGGGCCGTCATATGAAAGCGGGTAATCTGAGTGATTTGCGTCCCGGTGAGTTCGGTATCATTTTAGGCGCAGATCTGGCTTTTGCCTTAGGTGCGCAGATTGGCGATAAAGTGGTGGTGATGGCACCGCAAGGGCAGTTTACGCCAACCGGGGTCGTGCCGCGCCTTAAACAATTTACTTTGGTCGGCCTGTTCCAGATCGGCATGTATGAATATGATGCCGGTTTGGCGCTCATTCATATTGAAGATGCAGCCAAGCTTTACCGTATGGGAAACAACGTTTCCGGTGTACGGCTGAAACTCAATGATTTATTTGAAGCGCCAGAGATTGCCGCCAAAATGTCTGATCAGCTTAACCGTCGCTTGAATCCTTATGGCAATTACTTTGTGACTGACTGGACACAGCAGCATGCCAATTTCTTCCGCGCCGTGCAGATGGAAAAGCGTGTGATGTTTATTATCCTGACGCTGATTGTGGCTGTGGCTGCGTTCAATATTGTATCTACCCTGGTAATGGCGGTGACGGATAAGCGCGCTGATATTGCCATCATGCGTACTTTCGGCGCCAGTCCGCGCAGCATCATGAAGATATTTATTGTGCAGGGCGCCATGATCGGCGTGATCGGTACAGTGCTGGGCGCAGTGTTTGGTATTCTGGTTGCGCTTAATATTGAAACCATTGTGCCTTTTATCGAGAGTCTGTTTAACGTCCAGTTTCTGGCAAAAGACGTGTATTACATTAGCGACCTGCCTTCTGATCTGGCATGGTCAGATGTTACTACAATAGTAACTGTATCTTTTATATTAAGCCTGCTGGCAACCCTGTACCCAAGCTACAAAGCAAGCAGAATCAATCCGGCAGAGGCATTGCGTTATGAGTAGCCCAGTTTTACAACCCATTATTTCTTGTGCTGATTTACATAAAACCTACCAGGGGCTGGATGTTGCCGTATTAAACGGTATTAATCTGTCTGTGAGTGCCGGTGAGCAGGTGGCGATTGTCGGCGCATCCGGTTCCGGTAAAAGCACCTTGCTGCATTTGCTGGGAGGCTTGGATGTGGCTACCAGCGGCGGGGTACGTATTCTCGGTAATAATCTCGCACAGTTGTCCGAGACGCAAAAGGGTAATTTACGTAATCAGTCATTGGGGTTTGTTTATCAGTTCCATCATCTATTACCTGAATTTACGGCGCTGGAAAATGTGGCGATGCCGCTTCTGATCAGGCGCATGGGGCGAGAGCAAGCGCTTACGTTGGCTAGCGAAATGCTGGCTAAGGTCGGCCTGGCGCACAGGCTGGAACATATGCCGGGCGAGCTTTCCGGTGGCGAGCGTCAGCGTGCAGCACTGGCAAGGGCCATGGTCACGCAGCCGCAATGTATATTGGCTGATGAACCTACCGGCAATCTGGATCGCCATACCGCCCATGCTGTGTTTGATCTGCTGCTGGAAATGAACCAGACGCAGAGCGTAAGCTTGATTGTGGTGACGCACGATATAGAATTGGCATCAAAAATGCGACGTCAATACAAGCTGGTTGATGGCAAGCTGCTGGCTATCTGACCAATGATTTGTCTGGCACTGGCGTTTGTATTCGGTGCTTTCTGTTTGCAGCAAATGTCCGTGCTGCCCAGTCTATTCTGGGCGCTGACATTAATTCCATTGCTGTTGATTCATATTAAATTTGCTAATGCCAATCAGCATTGGCAAGTTTTACTGAAACGTTCAGCGCTCATTTCTGCAGGTTTTCTTTTTGGTTTTTTCTGGGCGGCAACATTCGCCACTATCAGGCTGGCTGATGCTTTACCTGCAGCTTGGGAAAATAGGCCCATCAAAATCGTTGGCGTAGTGGCCAGTGTTTCCGAACTGACCGAGCGTGGCGAGCGCTTTCGTTTCGATGTGGAAAAAGTACTGACCAAAGCTGCCGTTACACCCCGGCATATTTCACTTAGCTATTATGCCCCCGAGCTTTGGGGCGAGCCTTTTGTGCAAAAGGAACCGAGACTTGCGAAATTCAAGGCCGGACAGCGCTGGCAATTTACGGTGCGTTTAAAGCGTCCGCACGGCACACAGAACCCGCATGGTTTTGACTTCGAGGCGTGGGCGCTTGCTGAAAATATACGTGCTACCGGCACGATAAAAGCCAAGGCGGACAATAAAAAATTGCAGGATTTTGTCTGGCGCCCTGCATATATCGTTGAGCATGTGCGTGAGCTAATTCAGCAGCATATTTCAGTGGTGCTGGCAGCTAAACCCTACACTGGAGTGATTCAGGCGCTGGTAATGGGTGACGATAGCCAGATTGCCGTGGATGACTGGCAACTGTTTTTGCGCACCGGCACCAGTCATTTGATGAGTATCAATTATCTATTAAAACATTAATTTTTACGTTTTGGATACCGTTTTTAACTCCGCAATAAGTTGCAGTTGTTCAAGATATTCTGGGTTGGATTTAAGTAACCATTTCACAATTCGTGCATTATCCAGGATGCTAGCTATATGACTTTTAATGATAGTTAGTTGAAGATTTGCAGGACCATAACTTTCTTCAAGTAATTTTGTATCTTGTTGCACAATTGCAAGCTCTCTTTCAAGTCGCTGTAAGCTTTCAACCATGTTTCCATTTTTAACTTTTAATTTTTTGCTTTCAACAAGTTGATCTGCATTAGTAGCATGAAGCATAGCCTGTGCGAATTTAAATGAGTAATTATTTAGATTAATCATAATATTGGCTACGTCAATTTGACGAAACGGTTTCATGGCTTTCAAAACTGGAAAAACTGCTCTTGGAATAGGTTTGTCTGCTAATAAAGTAATTACTTCATTACATATGCCGTTTAGTAGCCTAAAACGCTGACGAATAGAGTCTGCAGATAGACCAAGTGCTTTTCCTAGGGTTTCAGCAGCAACTCCGTTTTCATTGGCCTTTACAATCATGTGATGCTCTTGGACAGCAGATAATCTGTTTACACTTTTGTTATAGGTATAGCCCTCATCATCTTTGGAAATCAAGCAAAGTACATGATCAATATTCAATTCAATAAGGGCTTCTAGTCTCAAATGTCCATCTAGCACCAAGAAGTCATTTTGATATTTGGGGTGTGACACTACTGCAATAGGTTCGACTAATCCAATTGCTTCAATAGATAATTTTATTTGCTGATATTTCTTACTTTTTTTAATTGTTGGAGATAGTGCTTTTGATAAACGCAACTTTGAAATGGGGATATCAACACAATGATCATGAAACGCTAGTCGAATAGGCTCACCATGTATTTGCATTATAAAGCCCCTCCATCAAGCACAAAGTTTGCAAGTGGTTTTGGTACGGTATCTAATTTTTCAGCTTTTAAAAGTTCGACGAACTCATGATTTAAGTATAAGTCTTTAAAAATCTGTTGAGCCAACAAAAGTGTATGCTGCGCACGCTCAGCTTTTTTCTGAATATTTCGATGCTTTTCAGTATGCTCTTGGTACATCTTTGAAAGTTCATCAGCATTTAATTTTTTTGATGGATTCGATGCGCCAAAAACATATTGACTATAATTTTTTCCACTATGCCCACGTTGTTCCAGTATCTTACGAACAACACTTATTTTCTTGCCATTAAGCTCACCGTTTTCATAAGCAGCATAAATTAGCAGTTGAGCTTCTGCATCGTCAACACGGGATATTTCGTATGCTAAATGTAAGGATATAAAACCTGCTTCCGCTGCCGCTAAAAGTTTTCGCTCACCTTTTTCAAGTAAGTGCACAACGTTTTTTACCCAACTTGTCGAGTAACCAACTTTGTAACCTATTTCAGCATGGCTATAACCTCTTTGATGAAGTATGTTTACTTGTTCCAGAGTTTCGCCTGCGCGTGGCAATCGTCTGGCAATATTCTCCACTAAACTCATAATGTGACCGGTCTCTTGATCAACATCAACAATTATTGCTGGAACAGTTGACTGCCCTAGCATCTTTAAAGACTCAAGTCGACCTTGGCCGCATACCAAAGCATATTTACCATCCTCATCTAGGCGGCGGATGGTAATTGGTCGCTTTAAACCCACTGCGTCAATATTATCTGTAATAGCCTGGTGGATTCTTAAATTGCGTTCCCTTGGATTAACCACTGTAATGGCATCAATTGGAATCATTTCAACTTTGACAGAATCGTTCATTAGGCAACCTTCCTCAAGAGTTCACGTCCTGCGAACATGTAAAATAATTCAAGTGCACTTACTCGATATGCATCTAACATAAATGAGTTGTATTCCTTAAATGGTAATAATGAAGGTGAAAAGTCTATAGACGGGAAAATGTAATAATCAAAAGCTTTCTGATTTGTATGGTCCATACGGACTACAATTGTTATGTCAGGCTCAAGACTCCTATCCAATCTAATGCGCCATCGCTTCGATCCTGCTGGTGTAGGTTTACATTTTGCTATAACGACAGATAGCGTAAACTCGCTATTAACAGTTAGTAGGTCGTTCTCTTTATTTTCCGTAATCCATCCACCAAATCGTTTGATGTTGGAAGAGATCTCAGTGATAAGGTCGGGGTATATTTTGCGAAGAGTACGATTTATATCAAGATAGGCGTAATCCCTTTTAGGATTAAATCCAATTAGTTGATATGCGCGAAGTAGGCTTCCAAATCTACTGCGATATGCTGAACTGGATGGCACTCCGTCTTCTTCATCAATAATGATTCCCGATAGTCCGTTGTGTCGCTTGAGTATTTCTTTGAGCAACTCAAGCATCTGAGCATCATCTATATGTTGAGATCGGGCATCGATAATGGCTCGAGCTTGTAAATACTTTTCTATAGAAACGATTGCCTCGAAAGCGCCATCTTTTCGGATCCAGTCTGCCGGATCGTTATGTTCGTGTTTGATTTTTAGTTTAAATGAAGTTCTGTTGAAAACGTTATTGCCGATGTACTTCTCGTTAGTAAGTATTTGATGGACTACGCCACGAGTCCATGGACGCCCAGTTTCTGAAATTATTTTCTTATCATTAAGAATTTTGGCGATATTTCTCTCTGGGATGCCATCATTTAAGAATAAATCGTAAATGAAATTGACAATATCAACTTCATCTTTTGGACCAGGGATCAGCAATATTCGATCTGTTTGTATACTTTTATGTTCACCGCGTTTAAGGATGGCTTTGGGATTATGATTTTCGTCAACTAGCTGTCGCCGTAAACCATAGCCAGGGGTTCCCCCTTGGCGATATCCTTTCTTAATGAGCGTTCGCTGACCAGCAAATACCTTGACTGAAAGCTCTCGCGCGTATTCTGCGGCCATACTGCGTTTTATATTTTTTATAATTGTGGATTGCAGAGATCCATCATTTTTGAATTGTTCGGCACAATAAATTATTTGAATGCCTTGTCTTTTGCACGTTTGTTCATACATAGCTGCTTCATCTGGGTCGGGAAATCTACCCCAGCGGCTTACGTCATATACGAGTACAGCCTTGAACTCAACATCTGGTTTCTGTACATCTGTGAGAAGTTGCTGGAGTTCCACTCTCCCACCGATGTTTAGACCACTTTTGCCTGCATCTGTATAGGTTTTAACGATTCGCATTCCATGCAATACTGCATAATCAGCAATAGCTAATTGTTGATTTTCTGTAGAGTAGCGCTGATGTTCAGTAGACATCCGCACATATTGTGCAACTGGAATCTCAATTTTAGATATGTTTTCAATATCCGGGTTGTCGTTTTTTGAAGTCACAAATACTCCATAAGCAAACAAAATTTCAATTCATATTTCCATATGCTTATGAAGATTTGATGACGCTTTGACTAATAGTTTAATTAACCAAAGGTTTTGCTGCTCACGCGTATAATTTTTGTAACTTTTAGCTAAACAAGTTTTGTATGACTGTTTTGGGCGTATATCAGACATCCAAAATTATGAAGTAGTATGCAACCCACACATTAAAATCGAACAGTATTTAATGAGCATTTCCGGCCTGCATATCACGATGTTGTCTGGTCTGGTATTCGTACTTGCCGGATTCTTGTGGCGGCGCGTGCCGGGGCTGGTGACACGTTTGCCGGCTCGAAAAGCAGCAACGCTGGCCGGTATGCTAACCGCTGTGGTTTATGCGCTGATTGCGGGGTTTGCCGTGCCTACACAGCGCACGCTGTATATGTTAATGGTTTTTGCGCTGGCATTATGGACTGGCAGACAGTTGATTATTTCCCAGGTACTTGCATTGGCACTGTTTGTGGTCGTGCTGCTTGATCCGTGGGCTGTCATTTCCGCTGGTTTTTGGCTGTCATTTGGTGCTGTAGCGATGCTGAGTTTCGCGCTTGGTGCGCGCATCGGCCATACAAATTGGTTTAAAGCTACGCTGCAGACACAGTGGGCGGTCACTATCGGCATGGTGCCTTTGCTGCTGGTAATGTTTAACCAGGTATCAATTGTTTCCCCGTTTGCAAATGCGATTGCCATTCCAATTATCAGCTTCATTGTCACGCCGCTGGCATTGCTCGGCAGCTTTTTATCTATAGATTTCGCCCTCAAGCTTGCTTACCATGCGCTTGATATCTGCATGATGTTGCTCAACTGGTTCAATCAATTGCCGGATATCGTCTGGCAGCAGTATTCCCCGCCGAAGTGGACATTATTACCGGCGATGATTGGCGTGTTATGGCTGCTGCTGCCACGCGGCGTGCCTATGCGCTGGCTGGGGTATCTGGGGCTGTTACCTATGCTGTTGATTGCACCGCAGCGGCCAAATACAGGTGATATGAAAATGACGGTGCTGGATGTGGGGCAGGGCTTGAGTGTCGTGGTGCAAACCGCAACACACACTTTGCTTTATGATGCAGGCGGTAAATACAGCGAGCAGGCAGATGCAGGGTCACGTATTGTGCTGCCATTCTTGCTCGGTGAGGGCGTCAGTAAATTGGATGGCTTTATTGTCAGCCATGATGATACAGACCACAGCGGTGGCATGCGCACAGTACTGGCGCAGATTCCAGTGTCCTGGCTGGCAAGCTCACTGCCGGACTCTGCGCAGCAAAATAGTAATATCAAATCTATAAAATGTTTTTCCGGTCAGCACTGGACTTGGGATGGTGTCGACTTTCAAATGATGCATCCGCAGCTTGAAAGTTACGAAGATGCAGCATTGACTGATAATAACCGCAGTTGTGTGCTCAAAATCAGCAGTGCGGCTGGCAGTTTACTGCTCAGCGGTGATATAGAGCGGGCAGTTGAAATGGAGCTGCTTGAGCAGCAAAATAACTACAATTCAATTTTTTTGAAAAGTGATGTCATGATCGCTCCGCATCATGGGAGCAAGACTTCATCCAGCGTCGAGTTTATCAGTGAAGTACAGCCCGAACTGACTGTTTTTACCGCCGGATATTTAAATCGGTTCAGGCATCCAAGACCAGAAGTTGTAGCGCGTTATGAGCATGCGCAAAGCAAAATACTGCGCACAGACTATCATGGCGCAATCACGTTGAATTTTGTTAATGATGATTTAGATGGGCAGATTAACGTCACAGGCTGGCGCAAACAAAACAGACGCTACTGGCATGATATTTATTACTAATAAGCTAGCTAACGCAAGTGTGCAGACTGTAAAAGGATTGCAGTAGGAGCTTGCCCAAAAGCAGACTACAAGCTAAAGTATCGCACGGATTTGATTTATCCGTTTATTTACAGGTTTTATTTGGTTATTGAACTTTTTGGTTATTGAATTTAGGGAGTTGCACTGTGTGGCAAATTATTTTAGCAGCCGGTTGGCCGATCTGGCCGCTTATCATCGCATCAGTTGTTGCGGTAGCAATTATCGGTGAACGTATTTTTGCATTACGTGAAAATATCATTTCACCAAAGAATCTGTTGCCGGAAGTGCAGAAATGGCTTGCGGCGGGTGGTGTTACTAGAGATATGATCGAGCGTTTGGAACAGAACTCCCAGTTGGGTCGTGTGTTCGCTACAGCATTAGCCACAGCAAAACAGTCACGTGATATCACGAAAGAGTCTATCGAAGAAACCGCACGTGCTGTTGCGCATGAGCTGGAAAAATATCTTGCGACATTGGGCACCATTGCTACTGTGGCGCCATTGCTTGGTTTGCTGGGTACGGTGATTGGTATGGTCGAGCTGTTCGGCGCGTTTACTTCTACCGGTCACGATGTGGCACAGTTTGCCCGCGGTATTTCAGTTGCGCTATATAACACGGCAGCAGGTATTGTGGTGGCGGTACCGGCAATGATCGCTTACCGTTATTTCCGTACCAAAGTAGATGCAATCCTGATTGATATGGAACAGCAGGCAATCAAGCTGGTTGAAATCCTTCATGGTGAACGTTAATCCTAACGTTAAATAAATTAACGCTGATTTAAAAAATACCTAGATTTAAAAAATGCTTGGGTCAACTGGTTTGGCCCCAGGTAAAAGGAATAACAAATGAATTTTCAACGTGGAAAAAAACACGAAGAACTTGAAATCAACTTCATTCCGTTGATCGATGTGCTGCTGGTGATTATTATCTTCCTGATTATCAGCGCAACCTTTTCGCGTACCAACGAGTTGCAGATTAACTTGCCAACAGCCGAGGCCAATGCCCCGCAGGATAAGCCGTTAATGATTGAGGTCGCTGTAGATGCTACTGGCAAATATCTTATTAATGGCAAATCGCCTGCTGATAATTCAGTAACAGGCATCAGCGCTGCATTGCAGGCTGCGGCTAATGGCGGTGGCAAAGAACCTACGATTGTGATTAATGCCGATGCCAACAGCACGCATCAGTCTGTAGTGAATGTGATGGAGGCATCACGCGTTGCGGGTTACACACATATTACATTTGCAACACAGGTGCAAACAGGCCCTTGAGTTCAAGTGCTTATTTCATACACTTGTCTTTCTATCGTTAGTCTTTTAAAGTCAATCGACGTAACACATGTCGTCTAAAACCAAAAAATCTAAAATCAAGCTGCAAGATGCAGCGCATATTCCAAACGCAAAAGAGGTGTATTTGCGTTTGTTCCGTTACGCTTGGCACTACAAATATGTTTTTATTGTGAGTATTCTGGCACTGGTTATTTTAGCTGCCAGCAATACTGCATTCCTTGCACTGATTAAACAGGTCACAGATGAAGGTTTTGTAAAAAAGGCCGCAGATCAGGCTGTAATTTTGCCGTTGATGCTGATTGGACTGATGATAGCGCGAGGTCTGGCCGGCTTTATTTCTGCTTATTCCATGCGCGTGGTCGCTCGCAGGGTGGTTGAAGATTTCCGCAAGGAAATGTTCGCCAGGCTGATGCTGTTGCCTGTTCATTATTTCGATGCGAGATCAGCTGGCTCGGTAGTGTCCAAATTCACTTACGATGTCGAGCGACTCTCTACAGCAACTACACGTTCCTGGATGAATGTATTGCGTGATGTATTGACGGTCATAGGTTTGATTGGCTACATGCTTTATCTGGACTGGAAGTTGACGCTGATATTTGCGATAGTGCTTCCTTTCATCGGGCTTTATCTTAAAAAAATTACGCCTAAATTAAAAGCTAACGCGAAAGAAGTGCAGCACAGCGTGGGTGAAATGACTAAATCTGCAGAAGAAGCGATTGCCGGGCAGCGTATTGTCAAGATTTTTGGTGCACAAGACTTTGAATATAATCGTTTTGCGCAAATTGCCAGCAATAATCGTCGTATAGAGTTGCGTGTAGCCCGTATTTCAGGCTTGAGCAGCTTTGTGGTTGAGTTATTTGCAGCGCTGGCTTTGGGTTTGGTTATTCATTATGCCATCGGTAATTTTACCGTGGGTGAGTTCGCAGCTTTTGTCGGTGCTTTGTTAATGCTGATTTCCCCGATTAAACATATTGCTGCGGCTAACGAAGATTTGCAGGTGGGCTTGACTGCAGCGCATAGTATTTTTGAGGTGATTGATTCTCATAAAGAAGTCGATGATGGTGTGTCGACCATTGGCCGCGCCAAAGGTGAAATTGAATTCAAAGACGTCACCTTACGTTATGAAAATACACCGGCCCCGGCGCTTAATAATTTGAGTTTCAAGATCAAGGCGGGTGAAAAGGTTGCTTTGGTAGGACGCTCTGGTGGCGGAAAAACGACGCTGGTGAATTTGATACCAAGGTTTTATGAGTTGCAGCAGGGCACGGTAATGCTGGATGGCATGGATGTGCGGGAGTTAAAGCTGAGTAACTTGCGTGAGCAATTTGCTTTAGTCAGTCAGGACATCATCTTATTCAATGATACGATTTTTAATAATA
Source organism: uncultured Methylotenera sp. (assembly GCA_964622195.1). Classification (GTDB taxonomy): domain Bacteria; phylum Pseudomonadota; class Gammaproteobacteria; order Burkholderiales; family Methylophilaceae; genus Methylotenera. The sequence continues at coordinate 27,753 of CAZUOQ010000024.1, forward strand.
TCGCCTATGGCGTGTTGCGTAATGCCACAGAAGAGGATGTGATTGCTGCTGCAAAAGCCGCGCATGCCTGGGACTTTATTCAGCACTTACCCAATGGTTTGCAGAATGTAATCGGTGATCGCGGGGTCAAGTTATCCGGTGGCCAGCGCCAGCGTATTGCGATTGCGCGGGCAATTCTCAAGAATGCGCCGATTCTATTGCTGGATGAAGCAACCTCTGCACTCGATACGGAATCTGAACAGCATGTACAGGCCGCAATGGATGCCCTCATGCAAAATCGCACCAGCATCGTGATTGCACACCGCCTGAGCACAATTGAGAATGCAGACCGTATTATGGTTATGGAGCGTGGGCAAATTGTCGAGAGTGGAACCCATGCAGAATTGATGCAGTTGGATGGTCATTATGCCAAGCTGTATCAAAAGCAATTTAGCTGAAATTCTCTAGGCTGAAATCTCTGGACTAATTATGGCGAACTGGTTCCAACAGCAGTGGGCAACCTTCACGTTCTGGCACATCATACTGATCCCATTGTCCTGGCTGTTCGGTATTGTTGCCTCTTTGCGCAAATATCTCTATCAGCATGGCTGGCTTAAAAGTTATCGCTTAAATGTTCCTGTGATTGTCGTAGGTAATATTAATGTCGGCGGTACAGGCAAAACCCCGCTTGTCATCTGGTTGGCGGAACAGCTCAAATTGGCGGGATACAAGCCGGGAATTATCAGCCGCGGTTATGGTGGCAGTGCTCGGCAAGTGACTGAGGTGTTGCCTGACAGTAATGCAATAGTGGCTGGCGACGAAGCTGTTCTGATTGCGGCGCGTACCAATTGCCCGGTATTCGTGAGTGCTGATCGCGTGTCAGCAGGACAGCATCTGTTAAAAGCATATCCGGAATGCAATGTCATTATCAGTGACGACGGCTTGCAACATTATCGTATGCAGCGCAATGTTGAGATTGTTGTGTACGACAGTGTGAAAGGCTTCGGTAATGGTGCTTTGCTGCCGGCGGGGCCGCTGCGGGAGTCAAAGGCTAGATTAAAGACTGTGGATGCCATTGTGAGCAATGGTGTTGATCGCAGAGAAAGCTCAAAGTGCTTTAATCCAATTACAATGCAGCTTGTCGCTACGGATTTTTATAATCTGGCTGATGTGAAAAAAAAGGCCAATGCAAAAGCCTTGACTCAGCAAGGCTCTATTTTGGCTATTGCCGGTATAGGCAATCCTCAGCGATTTTTCGACCAGTTGAGTAATCTCGGTTTGCAGTTTGAAAGCCGGGCTTATGCTGATCATTATGTGTTTCAGGCTCAAGACTTTGAACAGGTCAGTGCGAACGTGATTCTGATGACGGAAAAAGATGCGGTTAAGTGCCGGGCTTTTACGCAAACCAATTTTTGGGTGTTGCCGGTGAGTGCCGAAGTGAATGATGGTTTAATGCCGATTGTGTTGAATAAATTAAATAGTAATTGAAATTGAATCGAGGCGTATATGGACGCAAAGCTCCTGCAAATTCTGGTTTGCCCTGTCACTAAAGGGCCTTTAATCTACAACAAAACGACAAACGAGTTGATTTCCAAATCCGCACGTTTGGCTTATCCAGTCAGGGATGGCATTCCTGTATTGCTGGAAGATGAGGCGCGCAAGCTGGAGGATGGAGAAGAAGTTGCATAATCCTCAAGATAAAGCATCCAAGTTCTATGTGGTGATTCCTGCACGTTATGCGAGTACGCGCCTGCCAGGCAAGCCGTTACTGGATATTGCTGGAAAACCTATGGTGGTTCATGTAGCTGACCGTGCCAGATTAAGTGGCGCAGCGCAGATTATAGTAGCAACGGATGATTTGCGTATTGTCGAAGCAGTGAAGCAGTATGGCTACTATGCCATGCTCACACGTGCCGACCATGTAAGCGGCACGGACCGTATTGCCGAAGTCGCGCAGCGTGAAGGCTGGCAGGATGACGCGATTGTTGTCAATGTGCAAGGTGATGAGCCTTTGATAGATCCGGCACTGATTTCTGAAGTTGCAGCAACCTTGGCTAATAATAAAGAGGCTTTAATGGCAACTGCATGTCACGCTATTCATAGTAAAGCGGATTTTATTAATCCCAACATTGTAAAAGTAGTATTGGATAAGCAGGGGCACGCACTTTATTTCAGCCGCGCGCCAATTCCTTATCCCAGAGATACCTTTGCTGGTGATTCTGAGTTACCTTCCGGTATGCCGGTATACCGTCATATAGGTATATATGCTTATCGTACAAAGTTTTTGAATCAGTATGCGCATATTCCACCGGCAGCGATTGAGCAGTATGAAAGTCTGGAACAACTGCGTGTGCTTTATCAGGGTTACAAAATTGCGGTTGCCATTACCGATAATGCGCCTGCCACTGGCGTTGATACCGAGAGCGATTTAGCTTACGTGCGCAGTGTAATAAGCTAGCAACTGACGCAAGATCAAACTTTCGGTCACATTTATGTAGATTCCTTTATAAAAATTCTCGATAGTGCTTGCAGTAAGTATGCAGGTTTGCTATAGTCTCACCTCTCGACAGCAACAAGTCGAACCGGACGCGGGATGGAGCAGTCTGGCAGCTCGTCGGGCTCATAACCCGAAGGTCACAGGTTCAAATCCTGTTCCCGCAACCAATAAATTTAGCAGTGTAAAAGCTGCAAAGTGCATTAAAAAGAGTGGTTAATTTTAATTAAGAAATATTTTGAAATTAGAGTTGACGCGGTCTGAAAGCTCTGTATA
>CAZUOQ010000025.1:0-30362 GCA_964622195.1 uncultured Methylotenera sp.
GCTGCAACAAACATAGAACCAGCAGCAGCGATTGTTAGTAATAAAGCTTTCATGCTATCTCCTTAAATTAACGCCTAATAATAATTATTTAATTTACAACGTTTTAATAATACCCATTATTAAAATTTTAACAAGTGAGCTAAATCAAATAATTACGCTTAAATTCAATCAACTTGATCAGCCGAACCTGGTAAATCTACAACACTGTGAGAACATTCAACGCAGCGATAGTTTCACGCGTTGACACTAACACATATACAACACTAAAAAACCAAAGAATTAAATCAATCAAACAAAAAAACTTAGTTAACGCAGCTTAAAGCGTCTCTACACGATACTCAACTGACATCGTGTGCGTTCTGCCAGGACTGATCACTACCGAATTCTCGAGTGCATTGGCTGTTTCCACGCAAATCATCTCGCGCCACTCATCCGGCTTACCCATGTCTACCATTTGGTTGGCTTTTTCTGCCCATGGGTTCCAGATCACTGTGGACTGGCTGCCGGATTTTGAAATGCGAATCTGGCGGTTCAAACCGGCATCGTGAATCATGCAATCAGCATTCGTATTGAGATAAACGCGATCAAACTCGCCGTTGAAACGCACATCACTACTCTCTACACGACGCTCATAATTAAATACCTTGTCAGCGTACAGCGTATCTTCCAAACCTTTAATTTGAATTGAAGCTACGTCGCTTACCTGGAAATAAGTATGTAACGCCTCACCCACCATAAACGGATGATCCGCTTTATTGGTGGTCGAAAGATCCAATCTTAAAGTCTCACCAACCGTAATCGTAACGGTCAGCAAATGCGGATAAGAAAGCTGTCGTTTTGATTCTGCTGGGTCAAGCATCTGGAGTACCAATCGTGTAGCCCCGTTACTCAGCGTTTCAGCATCCACCAGCTGCCATGGCATCACGCGCGCAAAGCCATGCGGACACAGTGTGCTGTCGGTCGGGTGTGCACCAAACCATGGCCAGCAGATAGGAATGCCACCGCGAATAGAACGGCCCGGCACATAACGCGCATTGCTTGATAGCCATAATACCGGATGCTGCTGCGATTTTGGCTGCCATGCCATGACATGAGCACCTTGCAATGCAATCTTTGCAGTTGCCAGATCATTATCTATTTCGATGTAATCCAGGCCATTCTCGTCACGAATGAAACGCAGGTGATGATTCTCTGCTTCAGCTACCGGATTAATTTTTTCTACTGCACTGATTAGTGTCATTTAACTTTACTCTGCACTTACTTTTGAACTTGCTTTAGAAATTAAATTGGCCGCCTGATGGCGGCCAACGATTATTGCTATCCCTTACTTCTCGATTTGAGACACATCGCGCACTGCGCCACGCGCGGCACTGGTGCTCATGGCAGCATATGCACGCAAGGCTGGTGAAACCACGCGCTCACGGTTTAGCGGTTTCCACGCCGCCTTGCCTTTTTCTTCCATCTTCAGGCGGCGGTGTGACAGCTCTTCATCACTGACTGCCAGATGAATGGTACGGTTAGGAATATCAATCTCAATCGTATCATTTTCCTGCACCAGGCCGATTGCACCACCTTCTGCAGCTTCTGGTGAAGCATGCCCGATACTGAGGCCAGATGTGCCGCCGGAAAAACGGCCATCTGTCAGCAAGGCACACTCTTTACCCAATCCTTTAGATTTCAAGTACGAAGTTGGATATAACATCTCCTGCATGCCTGGACCACCGCGTGGGCCTTCGTAACGAATCACCACAACATCACCCGCTACAATTTTGTCCGCCAGAATCGCTTCAACCGCAGAATCCTGGCTTTCAAAAATACGTGCACGACCAGTAAATTTCAGGATGCTGTCATCCACACCCGCAGTTTTAACAATGCAGCCATCCTGCGCAATGTTACCGTACAGCACTGCCAGGCCGCCATCCTGTGAGTAGGCGTGTGCTTTATCACGAATACAGCCTTCAGCGCGGTCATCATCCAGTGACGGCCACAGCATGGACTGGCTGAACGCAATCGTGGTAGGAATACCGCCAGGGGCTGCGCGGTAGAATTTCTTCACATCCTCGTCCTTGGTCACTTTAATATCCCATTGATCCAACGCATCACCCAAGGTTGCACTATGCACAGTTGGTGTATCGCGGTGAATTACGCCGGCACGATCCAACTCGCCTAAAATCGCCATCACGCCGCCGGCGCGGTGTACGTCTTCCATGTGGTATTTGGCAGTAGCTGGCGCCACCTTGCTCACGCAGGGTACTTTACGTGAGATCTGATCAATCTCGCTCATTGTGAAATCAACACCGGCTTCATGCGCTGCTGCCAGCAAATGCAACACGGTATTGGTTGAACCACCCATCGCTACGTCCAGACTCATCGCATTTTCGAATGCTTTCAGGTTGGCAATGCTGCGTGGCAATACGCTGTAATCGTCCTGCTCGTAATGGCGCTTGGCCAGTTCAACAATCAAACGACCGGCTTTGAGGAATAATTCTTTACGTGCGGCATGCGTTGCCAGCGTAGAACCGTTGCCCGGCAAGCTAAGACCCAACGCCTCAGTTAAGCAGTTCATGGAGTTAGCAGTAAACATACCTGAACATGAACCGCAGGTTGGGCAGGCTGAGCGCTCAATCGCCTCAGATTCAGCATCGCTTACTTTATCATCGGCTGCCGCTACCATGGCATCTACCAGATCCAGCTTGTGCATATTGCCATCCCAATTTACCTTACCCGCTTCCATCGGGCCGCCGGAAACAAACACTACCGGAATATTCAAGCGCAGCGCCGCCATGAGCATGCCCGGCGTGATTTTGTCGCAGTTTGAGATACATACCAAGGCATCCGCACAGTGTGCATTGACCATGTACTCTACGCTATCGGCAATCAAGTCTCGGCTCGGCAGACTGTAGAGCATGCCGCTATGACCCATGGCAATCCCATCGTCCACAGCAATCGTGTTGAACTCTTTTGCCACGCCACCTGCTTTCTCAATCTCGCGCGCAACCAGCTGACCCATGTCTTTTAAATGCACATGGCCAGGCACAAATTGCGTAAACGAGTTCGCAACCGCGATGATAGGCTTGCTGAAGTCGCCATCCTTCATGCCGGTGGCACGCCACAAAGCGCGTGCACCCGCCATATTGCGACCGTGAGTAGTAGTGCGTGAACGATAAACAGGCATGATAAAAATCCGTAATTATTTGAAGATTCAATAAAAGTGTAATTTTAGACTAGCTAACGCGAACTAGCCAAAGAAATATGATGAAAAATCATATTTAACGCAAACCAGATTTAATTATCTATTACTCTGATTTTAGGCTTTATATCACCAATTCTGGTGATGACCATAGACAAGCTATCCCGTACAATGCGTGCTGTTAATAATCAGCAAGCCAATCAGATGGCTGCGAAGTATTAACGCCATGCGGGATGTGTGTATAGCCTTGAAAAATGTATGCCCCAAAATCATGACATAAAAAATCGAAAAAGATCAGATGCGCGATCATCTGAGCGCTTGCATGTCACAAATACGCCTGGCTGGAAAGGGTATGTGATTCTTGGCTGCCTGCTGTTTATGATTTTTTATTGGACAATTCCCGCGTGGCTTAACCATGAGCTTAGCACATTGCAAAACAGTTCAATTCGCCCAATTGCTGAAACATTATTAATGAGGCGCATATGCTGGATGCAGTTGGCAGGTATAGCACTTGGCTTACTTTGTATTTTTTTCGCCATGCATAATTACTTTTCCTCACAGGCCATCAAAAAAACAATCGGTAAAAGCGGCAGATGCAATATCAATTACTTCAGTCGCCTCATTGCCAAGCTAATTGATTAGAATCACACCTGAAATACCTACATATCTCACTTTATACTTTGCACCAGAATTAACCACGCTTTCTGCACCAACTTCCTAAGTTACAAACCTGACAAAAAATATAGACAAATAGGCATTGTTAAGTCTAAGCTTGTTCTGAAAAAATTCAGCGTGGCGATCATTCAGATTTACCAGCCTGAACAGGCGTTAATTCAGCTAAGCATGAATTAAGAAATCTATGTAATTCAGAAACCTATGAGTTCAGCAAAGTGAGGCCCTGAAAATGAAATTAAAAACAATGCTCAGCTTTGAGTGGGATGCAATCGCCGGAATTCTTGCTGCTGTAATCGCCCTCGTTCTTCATCTGCTCCACATCGTTGACGAACACGTCATTCTGCCTATTATTTTGGCTCTGATTGCACTGTTGCTGATTAACTTCATGCGCCACACAAGAAATAATGAAATAACTGCTGAACAAGTCAACCATACTTTGCAAGCCATCCAGAAAATTCAGTCAACATTAAAAACACCGGATGTTGTTTTAATTGGCCCCCGCCATTTACGCTCTGTAAACGAACAATTTATCAGGCAGATGAGTGGTGATACACTCTGGTATAACCTCTGCATGTCTATGTATAAACCACAGCCATTATTTGATGCGCTATTACGGCCGGCAATAGAAAATCCGCTCGTCAAATCAATACAGTTTGTGCTGGATGAAAGCCAGCGCGAACTCTGGCAGTGCGAGATACAACCCAAGATTGCTGCATGCAATGGCAGCGAAAAAGTCAGGGCACCGCGCTGGCGGAATTTAAGCAAAACCGTTTCTTTTATTCTTGCCGACAATCAGGCTAACGGTGATACCGAGGCATTGCTGAGCTTCTGGGGCGAACCTTTCATGGCACAGACTACCGCGCACGATGTACCGCGTTTTATTTTTCATGTGCAGAAAAACTCTGAGCTATTACCACATCTGATTGAATTGGAGCGTAATTGCAAACCCAGCACTTAATCAAGCTGTTATCAAAAATTATATAAATACTAAAGTTAGCCTTTACGAAAATTTTAGGTAAAATCACCGCATATTCACTAGAAGTTGCCCCTCATGTTTGTTCACCCACAGTTTGACCCCGTTGCCATCCATCTAGGTTCTTTTGGTATCCATTGGTACGGCCTGATGTACCTGATCGGCTTTTTATCGTTTCTTGCTTTAGGTAAATGGCAGATCAACCACCGCAGCTGGCATCGCTGGACCGTCCCCATGCTCGATGACGCCTTGTTCTTTGGCGCGCTGGGGGTCATTATTGGCGGTCGCCTGGGCTACGTGCTGTTCTATCAGCTTGATTACTTTATTCAACATCCGGCAGAGATACTTGCGGTCTGGCAAGGCGGCATGAGCTTTCATGGCGGATTTCTGGGGGTACTGGCAGCCATGTGGGTTTTTGGCAGGAAGTACCGCCTTAACTGGTTAAAGATCATGGATTTTGTAGCGCCCTTAGTGCCGATTGGCTTGGGCGCCGGCCGAATGGGTAACTTCATCAACGGCGAATTATGGGGCAGGGTCACTAACGCTGACTTCGGTATGGTGTTTCCGCGTGTAGATAATCTGCTACGACACCCGTCACAGCTTTATGAATTTGCGCTGGAAGGTGTACTGCTATTTATGATCCTGTGGATCTACTCAGCAAAACCACGTGCAACAGGTTCCATCTCCGCATTATTCCTGATCGGCTATGGCAGCTTCAGGTTCCTGGCAGAATATACGCGCGAACCGGATGACTATCTGGGACTGCTGTCTATGGGCTTGAGTATGGGCCAGTGGTTAAGTTTACCGATGGTAATTATCGGTGTTGTGATGTTTATTTTCAGTCAGAAAATAAACGCGCGCTAAAAACAAGCAAATATCAGAACTGCTTGACGCGGTGATTAGCCTTATGTCTACTCACCGCAGCACTTCTTAACATCAAGTGCTTGGTCTTTTGCCCGCTGCTACGTTCACGCCACAATTTAAAAGAACTTTGCTTTAGATTAGCGCGCATCAATTTAATCACGCCATCCTGATTCAGGCCAAACTGCGCTGCTATCGCTTCAAATGGCGTACGGTCTTCCCACGCCATCTCAATCACGCGCGATACTTCTGCCTCAGTCAGCTCCGGCTTTAACAACACCGTTTTACACCTTTCCATTTATTATCCTGCCACAGCTTGAAGAACTCCTTACGTGACAATGGCGGCGGCGCATCTACCGTGGCCTGATGAAATTCGGCATGGTGTTTCAGATACTGCTCATAAGCATCATCACCCGCCAGTCGACGGATGATATGCCACAAGTGCTTTAATTTCTTTAACATTAATCTCGTACCCAATTCTCAACTAACCGGCTAGGCTCGTGCGGGACTTCTGATAGTTTTAATACACGCTTTCCGGTTAAATAACGCACACATAAACGCAGCATATCGATAATCACCACCCACAGCACCACCACAAAAAACAGGGTCAAATACGCGTCCAGGTGTTGATTAAAAATCAGCTGCGGCGCTACTGCGGCTTTCTCCGGCGGCAACATGCCACCATACAATTTAGCGGCCATATCATCTGCGGCAGCAAGAAAACCGACGCGGATATCCGTACTGAAAACCTTTTGGTACGCAGCTGTACTCGTTACAATCACCAGCCACAGCAATGGTAAACCAGTTACCCAGGCGTATTTCAGCTTGCCTGATTTCACCAGAATACCTGTTGCTACACATAAGGCAATCGCCGCCAGCATTTGGTTCGCAATACCGAACAACGGCCATAAAATATTGACACCACCGTTTGGATCAATGACGCCAATATATAAAAAGTAACCCCAGCCTGCCACCACAACGCTGCTGGTAAAAACTACGGATGGCATATAAGAAGTTTCGCCAAGTTTTTTGTTGAAATTACCGAGCATATCCTGCAGCATAAAGCGCCCGACCCGCGTACCTGCATCCAGTGTGGTCAGTATGAAAATCGCCTCGAACATAATCGCGAAGTGATACCACAGCGCAAGTAAGTGCTTACCAAACGCACTGCCGAATATGCTGGCCATACCGACTGCCAGGCTAGGCGCACCGCCAGTTCTCGCAAACAGCGTGGTTTCGCCCATGTCTTTGGCAAGCTGCTCCATTTGCTCAACCGTAACAGCAAAACCCCAGCTGTTGATTTTTGCGATTGCATCAACGGCCTCTTTACCAACCACACCGGCCGGGCTGTTAATCGCAAAGAATATACCCGGCTCCAGCACGGTAGCGGCGATCATCGCCATAATCGCAACAAAGCTCTCCAGCAGCATGCCGCCGTAACCTATCATACGGATGTCGCGCTCGTTCATGAGCAGCTTGGGCGTGGTGCCCGATGCAATCAAGGCATGAAAACCGGAAATGGCACCGCAGGCAATGGTAATAAACACGAAGGGAAATAACTTGCCGCCAAAGATCGGCCCGGTACCATCCACAAACTGCGTGACCGCAGGCATGTGAATCTCCGGTCGCAGAATCACGATGGCAACGGCCAGCAGCAATATCGTGCCTAGTTTCATAAAGGTAGACAGATAATCACGCGGTGCCAGCAGCAGCCATACCGGCAGCACTGCTGCCGCAAACCCGTATACAATAATCGCATAGGCTAATGGCAGGCCATCATGGTCAAACCACGCACGCAGGCTTTCATGATTATTAATCCAGCCGCCGCCCCATACTGAAAGCAGCAGCAGTACCACACCGATGATTGAAGCTTCCAGCACACGCCCAGGACGAATATTGCGCATATAAATACCGACAATCATCGCAATTGGAATCGTTGCCGCCACAGTAGAAGTGGCCCACGGACTGTGCTTCATCGCATTGACCACCACCAGACCCAGTACCGCGATCAGAATAATCATGATCAGGAACGTACCCACCAGCGCTGCCGTGCCACCCACCGCACCGATCTCATCACGCGCCATCTGACCCAGACTGCGGCCATTGCGACGTGTAGAGAAAAACAGGATCACCATATCCTGCACGGCGCCGCCAAGCACTGCACCGATCAGAATCCATAATGTGCCTGGCAAGTAACCGAATTGCGCAGCCAGCGTTGGCCCAATCAGTGGGCCGGGGCCGGCAATCGCTGCAAAATGATGTCCGAATACAATCCATTTATTCGTTGGAATGAAATCTCGTCCGTTATCCAGACGTTCTGCCGGAGTCGCTCTGGTTTCATCTATCACCAGCACCCTGGCAGCAATCCAGGCTGAATAAAAACGGTAACCGATTGCATAGACACACACAGCCGCCGTAATGATCCACAGTGCGTTGATGCTCTCGCCACGATTAAGGGCGATACCGGCCAGTGCAAATGCTCCCAACAAGGCCACTGCCAGCCATACGATGATTCTTAGATTTTTATTCATCATGATTTTTATAGTGATTTATTTAAGATATGAAAGTTAAACAACTATTTAAAGCGAATTTTAAAACAGCCACCATGCAATCCAGATCGAGGAAACCTGAATGATAATACCCAAAGTGACTTGGCGCGCAAATACGCGACCTCCGGTAATAATCGCCGCCATCACTTTAGAAGCAGCATTGACTGAAAATGCCACCAGAATAGGTACAACGGCATCTGTTACAGCAAGCTTACCGGCAAGGGCAAGCGATGCAACAGAGATTGTGGCCGCGTGTGCGTCTGCAAGCCCTGCCACGCCAGATGCCACGATCAAGCCTGCCTGACCGAACCAGGTTTTAAGTGCTGCTGAAACCAGCAGTGCCAATGCAATGATTGCTGCCAGCATAATTGCCGTTTTTACACTGAAAGAGCGACCTGGGTTGTCCATTTCAGTGCCATTCTGATGAAACGAACTCAGTGTCACGACAACCCCATAAATCGAAATGGTGACGCCGCCAGCAATCAGGGGTGCGGCAAGCACATATAAGGTTGGCGGATGAATGGCCGCAAGCAGCAAGCTCAATTGCAAAACTGTTGCCAGGCATGAAAGCGTGGCACCGGCCACTGTGGCGCCCATCAGTTCCGGCGTTTTTCGCGCACGCGTTCCCATGGCACCGACAGTGGCTATGCTGGAAATAAATCCGGATACCAGCCCAACAACAGGCAAGCCGGTTTTACTGCCAAATAACCGTAATGCAAGGTGGCTGAGGGCGCCTATCAACATCACCAGAATGACGACCAACCACAAGTTGCGTGGATTAATCGCATCAAATGGCCCGATCAGTTCGTTCGGCACAACTGGCAACACAATCAGCGTAGCAGCAGCCAGAATGAAAAAATCGTTCATTTCATCTTTGGTAACTGCACCGCGCACAAACCAGTGAATCGGCTCTTTGGCAGCCAGCAAGATCGCCACGGCTACTGCCAGACTGGCAGCCAAGCCAGCCGCGCTCATCGCCAGGCCGCCCAAAATCAACGTAAGTAATAAACTGACTTCAGTCGTCAGGCTCGGGTTATCATCTTTGCTGACAAAGGTTGCGGCGGTTACAAAAATAGTCACACAAACAATAGCCACCATCAGCAGCCACGGGTCAATTGCCATGCTCACGGCTCCCAACAGTGACGCAATAGTAAAAGTCCGCACCCCGGCCACCGTGCTGCTGCCGGCACCATCTTTCCTACGCTCACCGGCAGCCGCTTTTTTGCGCTCTCGTTCAGCGCCAATTAATAAACCGATACCCAAAGCGACCGCCAGATTTAACCAATGTGCACTATCAATAATCATGCATATGTCCTATTTATTGATTCAACATCACTCACAATAAGCCACGCTCGGCAAAAGACAGGGTCTGATTACCCGCAACGATAAAGTGATCGAGCACACGTACATCGACCAAAGCCAGCGCCTGCTTCAATTGCCCGGTTAACAACTCATCCGCACTGCTCTGCTTTGCCACGCCGGATGGGTGGTTATGTGCAAAAATAACACCGGCAGCATTGTGATGCATGGCCCGCTTGACAACTTCACGCGGATAAACGCTCGTTTGTGTAAGCGTACCACTAAACATTTCCTCAGTGGCATTCAACCTGTTCTGCGCATCCAGAAACATTACCATAAAAACTTCACGTGTAAGGCTGCCCAACTTCAATACCAGATAATCCCGAACCTGTTGCGGCGATGTAAATACATCGCGCTGCTGCAATTGCTCATTGAGCGCACGTCGGCTCATCTCAAAAATTGCCTGCAGCTGCACATATTTACTGCTACCTATGCCATGCACCTGGCTCAGTTCATGTTCTGTTGCAGCAAAAATTCCATTCAGGCTGCCAAACTGGTTCAGCAGATCCCGCGCCAGATCCACCGCGCTTTTACCCACCACACCTACACGCAAAAATATCGCCAGCAGTTCAGCATCTGATAGCGCGGACGCGCCCTGCTCGATCAGTTTTTCACGTGGCCGCTCACTGGCCGGCCAGTCGGTAATCGCCATGTTATCGCCTTCGCATATTCAAAAATAATTCAATCATCTTAGCCAGCCGATTTCGCGCGCTGTCATGTCACCTATCAACGTTTGCTTCAACCCTATAGGGATGACTGCATTAGTCTCGCTTTGCGGAATGCGCCCACCCATTAGCTCAGCAAAGTCCTGCGGGTAAAGCGGCACTTTTCCGGGGTCAGCGTAACCGGCTGGATATACCGGCAATGTCGTACTTAAATCATATTTATCAGTCGCATTTAGCGTATGCAGCAGCTCATGCGCAAGCACTACCAGATTTTGTTGATGATGTTCACTATCGGCAAATAAATTCACGCGCCCGATCCGTCCCTTATTCAAGGCGGTAGAGTGGCCTAATGCAGAATGGGTTGCAGGGTCATGATAAAGCAGGTACATGCGGATATCAGGCTTTACATGTACTTTTGGGCTATTCGCCCAGGCAAATACCCTGAACTTTAAACTCCAGAGCATTGCCTCTAAAACGCTTCCGCCAGACGGAGGTGCCGGCGGTGTTTCTTCCACCTGCGCGCCCAGTTGCAGCTCTATAGGTCGACGCAGACCCAATTTGTACTGTACCGCCTCTTCTGCAAAATATTCAGCAACCGGTTCAAAATCCTCTGTAGTCAACGTACGCAAGTATGCACTCACACTCGCGCTGCCATCTGCGTTCACCGGATACACGGCAACATAAAAATTCCGCTTCCAGTCCAGATCGACTTTATCGAGCCAGACCTGCTGTATGACAGTTGCCAGAATTAACAGCAGAATCACAATTCTTAACTTACGCCACATCATTCATCAATCTTTCACAGGTGTTACTGAGCAGGTAATCTGGGTTAAAATGCAAGCATTACATAAATTGCTGCGAATATGCAAAAAAACAAATCCATAGTGCTAGGTCTTACCGGTGGCATTGCCGCTTATAAAGCCGCTGAACTGGTGCGCCTGCTGGTAAAGGCCGATATAGACGTACAGGTCGTGATGACCGATGCCGCCTGCCAGTTCATCACACCGGTGACCATGCAGGCATTATCCGGTAAACCTGTATTCAAGGATATGTGGGATGCTTCTATTCCTAACGGCATGCCACACATAGAACTGAGCCGCGCAGCCGATGCAATTGTAATTGCACCTGCCAGTGCCGACTTTATTGCAAAACTGGTGCATGGCCGCGCCGATGATCTGCTTTCGACCTTATGCCTCGCGCGCGACTGCCCATTGCTGGTTGCGCCGGCCATGAACAAACAGATGTGGGAAAATCCGGCCACGCAGCGCAACATTTCACAGCTACAGGCAGACGGCATCGAAATTTTTGGGCCCGACAGCGGTGTACAAGCCTGCGGCGAAACTGGCTTAGGCCGCATGCTGGAACCCGAAGAGCTATTCAATCTGATTCAGGCGCACTTTCAACCCAAAATCCTCAAGGGCAAAAAAATACTGGTCACGGCTGGCGCCACACTGGAAATGATAGACCCGGTTCGCGCCATCACTAATTTAAGCTCCGGAAAAATGGGATACGCCATTGCACAGGCCGCATTTGAGATGGGCGCGGATGTTACCTTGGTCAGCGGCGCCAGCACGTTGAAACCGCCGCATGGCGTGGAATTTATTTCTAGCACCAGTGCCGATTCAATGTACATGAACGTCATGCAAAACATCGCCACACAGGACATTTTTATCAGCGTAGCGGCGGTTGCTGATTATAGCCCTAGGGAAACAAGCGCCCAGAAAATCAAGAAAAGTAAGTCATTACTCACCATTGAACTCAAGCCAAACAAGGACATACTGGCCGAAGTTGCCAGCTTGCCCAACGCGCCGTTTTGTGTAGGCTTCGCAGCTGAAACAGAAAACCTGCTTGAGTATGCAGAAACCAAACGCAAAGCAAAAAACTGCCATTAATTGTTGCAAACCTCATGAGTGAAAGTATGGGTCAAGATGAAAATAGCGTTACGCTAATTGATGAGAAAGGTACACACCCACTTCCCAGGCTACCTAAAAAATTAATTGCTCAAATGCTATTACAACATATCTCAGCCATGGTGTAGTTAAAGCTTTATAGAGCACCGTAAACACTTTAGCTTTAAATCCAGGGCTCACCAATCTATATAATTACCGCCCAGAATATATCCATATTTAAATCATGGAAATCCTGATGGTCAATTCTTGGCAATCACTTAAAATACGACCCTATATACCTATTCACTCATTCATTATCTAAGGTTATTTTTATGTCACAACCCAGCCTATCTAAAAGAAAACTAATATCACTCGCCGTTTTAAGCGCGCTAGGCACTAACTTTCAAGCTGTTGCCGAAGAAGTATCCTCAGAAAAAATAGTCACTTCACCGGTAGTTGTAACAGCTACACGTGTTGAACAAAATAGCTTTGACCTGCCAGTTGCGATTGACGTTGTAGAGCAAAAGGACATTCAAGATGGCCAACTGCAGATGACGCTTTCAGAAAGCTTGATTCGTGTACCGGGAGTTACTGCACAAAATAGAAATAATCAGGCTCAGGATCCGCAGATATCAACGCGCGGCTTTGGCTCTCGTTCAGCATTTGGGGTAAGAGGTGTAAGAGTGTATGTTGATGGGATTCCTTTAACCATGCCAGATGGCCAAGGTCAGCCTGGTGTTGTAGATTTATCTGCCATTAAATCAATAGAAGTCATGCGTGGCCCATTCTCTGCACTTTACGGCAACTCGTCAGGTGGCGTCATCCAATTATTGACAAAAGATGCCCCTAAAATACCTGAAATCGGTGCAACGGTGATGTTTGGCAGCTACGACACCAAGCGTCAGATCATTGAAGCTGCTGGTATTGCAGATGGTGTTGAATATATGCTAAACGCTTCTAATTTTGAAACTGAAGGTTATCGTGCGCACAACTCAGGCCAGAAACAGCAAGCTACCGCAAAATTCAAATTTAATATTACTGAAGACACTAAACTAACAACCTTGGTCAACTGGTTTGATCAAAAGGCACAAGACCCTCTAGGACTGACACGAGAAGTTGCATTCACCAATCCCAAGAGTGCTGGCGTTGGCGCAATTGAATCCAATACTCGCGTATATCGTAGCCACGCTCAAGTAGGTTTCAATTTAGAACATAGCTTTAGCAAGAACAATGCGATCAACCTTATGACTTATGTCGGGAATCGTGAGAATGAGCAATATCTTTCCCTGCCTTCAAGCCCCCCTGTTAACGCAAATGGTCGCGCCAGCGAGATCTCACGTGACTTTTGGGGCGCCGATGTTCGCTGGGATAACAATGGTAATATTCTTAGTCGCCCCTATAATTTCAGCTTGGGCCTGACCTACGGTAAATCAGATGACACCAGAATGGATATTAATGCTGATAATGGTGTAAAGCGTGTGCTTGGGACGCCATTCAGCCTCAACCGCGAAGAGAGCAACATCTCGACCAACTTTGACCAATATGCCCAAGGTAAACTTTCTCTTCTGGATAATCTGGATTTACATGCGGGAGCAAGACACACCAAGGTAAAACTCGAGGTCAAAGACGCCCTGATTACAGGTACAAACCCTGACAATAGTGGCAATGTAGAATATCAAAAAACTACACCAGTAATGGGTGCTGTTTGGAAAGTAACCCCAACATTTAACCTTTATGCAAACTACGGTAAAGGTTTTGAAACACCAACCTTCATTGAGGCTGCTTATAATTCTACTGCTTCAAGCGCTACGCCTAATTTAAATTTAAAACCAAGCGAAAGTCGCAACTATGAGCTAGGAGCAAAAGCATTCTTAAGTGACAATACACAAGCCAACTTAACGCTTTACAAAGTCACTACTGATGATGAACTAGTTGTTCAAGGCAGCAGCGGTGGTAGAACTGTTTACACCAATGCAAACAAGACGAAACGTAGCGGCGTCGAGTTCTCAATCAATTCTGAGCTAGCTAACAACGTTTCACTTTATGCGGCCTATACCTTACTGAATGCTAAATTTGACTCTGATTTTGGGTCGATTGCATCAGGTAACAAAATACCCGGCACCTATAAAACTCAGCTTTATGGTGAAGTTGCCTGGAAATATGACCCATTAGGATTCAGTGCGGCATTCGAAGGCCGTCACAACAGCAAAGCATATGTCAACGACACTAATACCGACGCGACACCTTCTTATACAATCTTTAACCTGCGCGCGGGCTTTACACAGAAATTAGCCAACTGGCGTTTTAGTGAATATCTGCGCATAGAAAATATGTTTGATAAGGAATATATTGGCTCAGTACGGATTAATGACACAAACTCTCGCTTCTTTGAAACGGCAACAGACCGAAATTATTTATTAGGCATTAGTGCTAATTACCAATTCAATTAGTTCTAATTTTCTGCCAAAAGCCAGTAAGTCATCTTACTGGCTTTTTTATTATGTATATTTAGTGTCTAATATGCACTCATTCTAACCAATATAACAACCCAACCATGTCCATTCTTATTGACCTGAAAATCCTAGATGACCGCCTGCGCAGCCAATTCCCGACTTATGCAACACCGGGTTCAGCCGGACTTGATTTACGTGCCTGCATTGATGAACCCATGACACTACAACCAGGCGAAACCACGCTCATCCCGACCGGCATGGCAATTCATATTGATAACACCTATTATGCTGCGCTGATACTGCCGCGCTCCGGACTCGGCCATAAGCACGGCATCGTTCTCGGCAACCTGGTAGGACTGATTGATTCTGATTACCAAGGCCAACTCATGGTATCGTGCTGGAACCGCGGCAATACAGCATTTGAGCTGAATCCTATGGAGCGTATCGCCCAATTAGTGATTGTGCCGGTAGTGCAGGCAGAATTTCATGTCGTAGATGATTTTGATACCTCTGAGCGCGGCGAGGGCGGTTTTGGCAGTACGGGCAAACATTAATAAACAACTTGCATTAATAATCACATATTTAGCTTGAACAAAGATAAGTTTATGGTCTATAATGCCGCTCTTTCTCAAAAATAGAGTTCTTGGAGATAACCATGGCACGTGTATGTCAGGTAACAGGCAAAAAGCCGATGGTGGGTAACAATGTTTCTCACGCACAAAACAAAACAAAACGTCGTTTTTTACCTAATTTGCAAAACCGCAAATTTTGGGTTGAAAGCGAAAATCGCTGGGTAAGCATGCGTATTACTAACGCCGCTTTACGTACAATCGACAAAAACGGTATTGATGCTGTTTTAGCTGATTTGCGTGCTGCTGGCCAAAAGATTTAAGCTGCTGACTTAAATTTAGCCAATAAAGGAAAGTAAAATGCGCGAAAAAATCAAACTGGAATCAAGTGCTGGTACAGGTCACTTCTATACCACTACAAAAAACAAACGTACTATGCCAGGCAAATTCGAGATCAAAAAATTTGATCCAGTTGCTCGCAAACACGTGATGTACAAAGAAACAAAATTGAAATAATTGTTATTTCAGTAATAAAAAAGCCCGCTTTCAAGTGGGCTTTTTTATTATCTGTATTTTTCAACTGCAATGTATAGAGCCCGTCGCTTAACCCCAGCACTCTAAAACTATACATTAGCTAGGCTAAAGTCTGAGCATTTAAAATACGCACTTCCCGCTGCGGGAATGGGATTGAAATATTGTTCTGCTTGAATGCCTGCCAGATTTCCAAATAGATTTCAGATTGCAACGCGGCAGAACCTTCTTCTGGATCTGGAATCCAGACAGTCAACATTAAATCGATTCCACTTTCCCCAAACCCTTTAATCTGGACTGCCGGGGCAGGTTCAACCATGACGCGAGGATGGCGCACGGCAGTATCCCGCATCAACTGCATGGCAAGCTCTAATTCACTATCATAACTCACCTGGATTGGCATTTGCACCCTGGCCTTATGGTCACTAAATGAATGATTGATTACCGGCGTGATAATCAGCGTTTCATTCGGAATAATCACTTCAGTGCCATCCAGCTTGCGCAACACTAAATAACGTGTACGCAGATCACTCACCACACCATAGTGATTTTCAATCGTCACCACATCACCGATCTGCATAGATTTATCCAGCAGAATAATAAAACCACTCACATAATTACTGGCGATACGCTGCAGGCCAAAACCCAAACCTACACCTAACGCCCCACCGAATACAGAAAGCATCGTGATATCAAGCCCGACTGCTGATAAGGCAATAAGCACCGCAATAAACAGCAAAATTACACGCAGCAGTTTGGTCAGCACAACACGTAAATTCATGTTGATGTTATTGACACGCATCAACCTGTTTTCAATGATGCGACTACACCACAATGCAATGAATATTGTGACCAGCACCGTTAGTACGCCTTGCAGCGCCAGCAATAAGTTGACCGGATTTTTCCCGATTTTAAATTCGATTTCTTCCAGCGCACTGAATATCTCGGGCAAAATTCCGCTCAAGTGCAAAGCCAGCAGTATCCAGATAGTGCCGGCAATGCTGTTTTCCAGCGTTTTAAGCATACCTCCAGGCTCAGTGATATACCGCACCGCATAAACTATCAAACGAATCGCGGCCATTGCCAGCAACAGCTTGCTTGCGAGCAGCAGCAAACTGGTATGCTGCCAATTTGCCAATATGAACTTCCCGATTAGAACAAATAACAGTGTAGATAATGGAAATAAAACGCGGTTTATGCCGCCTATACCGAGTTTCCAGTGCTCAGGCGCATGTCGCATCACGCGTGCGCGCAACAGGCCATTAATGGCCCAGGCAGCAGCGCAGGAACTTAAAATAATAGCCAACTGCCACAAGCCTGCCGGCGTTGTGATATCAGTAACAATTTCCTGCAAAATGTGGTGGATACTATCTTGATTCATATTTAGATCAATCCGGCATACAACAATTGAAAATTAAAGCTTTATGGCTATAACAAAAATCTTGTGGCTATAATAAAAATATAGTGGCCAAACCTAAAAAGATAAAAAAGCCGCCGCTGTCAGTCATTGCTGTAATCAGCACGCTGGAACCTACCGCCGGGTCACGCCCAACCTTATTCATGACAAGGGGAATCATCACGCCCATCAATGCTGCCAGCAGCAAATTAAGTGTCATGGCTGCCATCATCACCAGGCCTAGCTGATAGCTACCATATAACGCATACGCTATACCGCCTAACACACCCCCCCAAAGTAATCCGTTTAACAGGGATACGCCCAACTCTTTAGTAATAAGTGATTGCATGTTATGCGTAGACACTTGGCCTAGCGCCAGACCACGCACAATCATGGTAGTGGTTTGATTCCCGGAATTACCTCCGATACCGGCAACAATAGGCATTAAAGCAGCTAATGCAACAATTTTCTCAATCGAGTTTTCAAATAAACCAATCACTCGCGACGCTACCAAAGCGGTCACCAGATTGATGGCGAGCCATGCCCAGCGGTTTTGCACGGATTTCCATACAGAAGCAAAGAAATCCTCCTCTTCGCGCAGGCCAGCCATCGACAGCATGTCACTTTCCGCCTCTTCACGAATCAGGTCCATGACCGCATCAACGGTCACACGGCCAACCAGCTTATTGTTGTCATCTACTACAGGTGCAGTCACCAGATCGTAACGCTCAAATGCTTTGGCTGCATCATCTGCGATATCCTCAGGATGAAACACAACTGCGTCTTCGGACATAACATCAGCTACATTCGCATCCAGATCACTCACAACAAGGCGTTTAAGCGGTAATACGCCTCGCAGGATATCGTGCCGATTTACAACGAACAGTTTGTCTGTGTGATCTGGCAAGCTGCCCAGACGCCGCATATAGCGTAGTGCAACCTCAAGGGAAATATCCTCACGGATTGTGACAATGTCAAAATCCATGATGGAGCCTACAGAATCATCGGAATAGGAAAGTGCAGATTGCAACCTGGCACGATTCTGCGCATCCAGGCTATCAAGCAAGTCCTGAAAAACATCTCTAGGCAGGTCAGGTGCCAGGTCAGCCAGTTCGTCCGTATCAAGTTGCTCAGCCGCAGCCAGCAACTCATCGGAATCCATATCTGCGATCAGTGTCTGCCGAACTGCATCTGACACTTCCAGCAGAATCTCACCATCACGCTCTGCTTTTACCAGTTCCCAAACATCCAAACGCTGCTCGAGCGGCAATGCTTCAAGGATATAGGCCACATCAGCTGGATGCAGTGCATCCAGTTTCTTCTGTAATTCCTGTAAATTTTGCTTGTGTACTAAAGACTCAACGAGTTCGTGGTTTGGCATCTGCTGGCTATGCACCAGACTTTCGACTAATCGATGTTTATCAAGTAAGGAAATAACCTGTTGCAGGCTCTCGCTTAAACTTTCTTTGTAATCTTGATTATCAACCATAAGGACCCGAATTAACGCCGTTTGAGTTTATGTATACTAGTACGCCATTATGATTTATTTTTGAATAAAAATAGAAATTTTTAGGATAAATTTACTTTGATTCAGACCAAATAATAGAATAATCAATACTAAAACCAAGGATTTTTCACTAATGACACAATTAGCACTTTATACAACCTCGCACTGCCATTTATGTGAACAGGCACTGGCGCTCTTAACCAGCATAAAGCAGCAGCATGCAATAGACTGGCTAACGATAGAAATCAGTGATGATGACAAATTGATTGAGAAATACGGCATTAAAATTCCAGTGCTGCAGCGAGTGGATACCCAGGCTGAACTGAATTGGCCATTTTCCGCAGATGACATAGTTATGCTAATAAGCGCCTAACTACTCACTATTTTCAAGACGTATTACATAAATTAAAAAGCCAGCAAATAGCTGGCTTTTTAATTTCATCACTTGTGAATTACTTACTCAGCAACAACTGCTTCAGCAGATGTATCTGGGCGGTCTACAAGTTCAACCAATGCCATAGGTGCATTGTCGCCATTGCGGAAGCCACATTTCAGGATACGCAGGTAACCACCGTTACGTGTATTGTAACGAGGACCAAGTTCACCAAACAGCTTGCCTACGATATCACGATCACGTAAACGATCGAAAGCTAAGCGACGATTTGCCAAAGTTGCAGTTTTACCTAAAGTAATTAAAGGCTCTGCGAATTTACGCAACTCTTTTGCTTTTGGCAAAGTAGTTTTAATGATTTCATGACGTAACAATGACGCTGTCATGTTACGGAACATCGCCGCACGATGGCTGCTAGTACGATTTAATTTACGATTGCTATTACCGTGACGCATAGTAATTCCTTAAGGTTTCTATAACTTCAATATCAAGCTTTATTAAGCTTTTTCCAGACCAACTGGTGGCCAATTCTCTAGCTTCATGCCTAATGTTAAGCCACGAGTTGCCAGAACGTCTTTAATCTCATTCAGTGATTTACGGCCTAAGTTAGGAGCTTTCAACAACTCGTTCTCAGTACGTTGGATCAAATCACCAATGTAGAATATATTTTCTGCTTTTAAGCAGTTAGCAGAACGCACAGTTAATTCCAGGTCATCAACTGGACGCAATAGAACTGGATCCACTTGAGGCGCTGATTTAACTTCAACTTCACTTGGAGCACCTTCCAGATCAGCAAATACAGACAGCTGACCCATCAGAATACGCGCTGCATCACGAATAGCCTGCTCAGGTTCAATAATGCCGTTTGTTTCAACGTCCATTACCAGTTTATCCAAGTCAGTACGCTGTTCAACACGCGCGCTGTCAACATAGTAACTTACTTTGTTGATTGGGCTGAATGAAGCATCAACCATGATAAAGCCCAGCACGCGATCTTCATCATTTGCCTTTTGGCGAACAGGAACTGGTTGGTAACCACGACCCATTTCGACCTTAACTTCCAAATTCAACTTGCCACCCTTAGTCAGATGTGCAATCACATGATTTGGGTTCACGATTTCAGCATCGTGACCAGTTTCAAAGTCTCCAGCAGTTACAACACCTTCCACTGATTTGTTCAGCTTGAGGATTGTTTCTGATTTTGAATTCAATTTAAGAGCAACACCTTTAAGGTTCAACAAGATATCAACAACATCTTCTTGAACGCCATCTAGCGTTGAATACTCATGAACAACACCATCAATCTTTACTTCAGTAATTGCAAAGCCAGGAATTGATGAAAGCAATACACGGCGTAGCGCATTACCTAATGTGTAACCAAAACCACGCTCCATAGGTTCAAGCGTTACTCGTGCACGCAATGGAGATAACACCTCAACATCAACAACACGCGGTTTCAAGTACTCGGTAGGACTGTTTTGCATAGTTATACCTTTAATTTTTTTAATAATTTATAGACTCAAAGCCTATAAACGCTGAAGTTAGCAAACCCTTCAGGATCTGCTAACTACGCGATTTACAACTTAATTACTTAGAGTAAAGCTCAACTACCAATGATTCATTGATTGTTGGTGGTAATTCATCACGTTGTGGCTTAGCTTTAAAAGTACCTTTCAAAGCTTTAACATCCACTTCCAGCCACTCTGGGAAACCACGTTGTTCAGCGGCCGCCAATGCGCCTTTAATACGCAATTGCGCTTTAGATGCTTCAGCAACACTTACCACATCACCAGCTTTAACTTGGTATGAAGGGATATTTACACGTTTACCATTCACCAAAATACTATTGTGGCGCACAATTTGACGCGCTTCGGTACGTGAACCGCCCAAACCCATTCTGTAAGCAACGTTATCTAAACGGCACTCAAGCAACTGCAGCAAGTTCTCGCCAGTAATACCTTTTTTGCGATCAGCTTCGGCATAATAGCTGCGGAATTGACCTTCTAATACGCCGTAAATACGACGTACTTTTTGTTTCTCACGCAATTGAACGCCATAGTCAGACAGACGCTGATTTCTACGTTGGCCATGCTGACCAGGTGGGAAATTACGTTTTTCAATAGCACATTTATCAGAAAAGCATTTTTCAGCTTTCAAAAACAATTTTTCGCCTTCACGACGGCATTGACGGCATTTAGGATCTAAATTTCTAGCCAAGATAGTTCTCCAGTAATCTTTTTCGCTTAAATGCGACGTTTTTTAGGTGGACGGCAACCGTTATGCGGCACTGGCGTCACATCAGTAATGCTGGTAATTTTAAAACCAGCTGCATTAAGTGCGCGCACAGCAGATTCACGACCTGGACCTGGACCCTTGATACGCACTTCCAAATTCTTCACACCACTCTCTTGTGCTGATTTACCAGCAACTTCTGCAGCAACCTGTGCAGCAAAAGGAGTACTTTTACGTGAACCTTTAAAACCTTGACCACCAGAAGTCGCCCAAGACAACGCATTGCCCTGACGGTCTGTAATGGTGATGATGGTGTTGTTAAAAGATGCATGCACGTGGGCGATACCCTCTGCAATATTCTTTTTAACTTTCTTTCTTACGCGTACATTAGCTTTTGCCATGTTGCATTTTTCCTTACCAATAAACTTACTAAAATTTGTAAACTATCTAAGCCTTAAAAGGATTATTTAGATTGTTTAATCGCTTTAACTGGACCCTTACGTGTACGGGCATTTGTTTTTGTACGTTGACCACGCACCGGCAGACCACGGCGATGACGAACACCACGATAGCAGCCTAAATCCATCAGGCGCTTGATGTTCATTGACACTTCGCGGCGCAAGTCACCTTCAACTTTGAATTTGCCAACTTCGTCACGTAATTTTTCAACGTCCGCATCATTCAAATCTTTAATTTTTGCAGTAGGCAATACACCAGCTGCGGCACAGATTTTTTGTGCTGTATTACGACCAATACCGTAAATCGCAGTTAATGCAATTTCCGTGTGTTTATTATTCGGGATATTTACCCCTGCAATACGCGCCATACTTTACTCCAAATTAGGCTTGCCTGAATCACTTGCTTCGAAAAAGCCGACGATTCTAACAGGAAAACCATTTTTTATCAAATAGCTAATCTTCTGATCAATCAAATTATTGACCAACTTAAATTAGTAGCAACCTCAATTGTTACTAATTTGGATTAATTGAAATAAATCAATTAACCTTGACGTTGTTTATGACGTGGATCTGTACAAATGATACGTACAACGCCACGACGACGCACAACTTTACAATTACGGCATAAAGCCTTTACTGATGCACGAACTCTCATATTTCACTCCAATACAACTAAACTGTATGCACACAACACTTTATAATTTATTTCGCACGGAAAGTAATTCGCGCACGGGATAAATCATAAGGCGTCATCTCAACGGTGACTTTATCACCAGGCAAAATACGAATGTAATGCATACGCATTTTCCCAGAAATATAGCCTAAAACAATATGGCCATTTTCTAATTTAACTCTAAAAGTTGCATTTGGGAGATTCTCTAGAATCTCGCCCTGCATTTCAATTCTATCTTCCTTAGCCATCTTAGAATTACTTAGCGCCCAAGCGCGTTACCTTTAAAATTAGCTTTTCTCAACAAGCCTTCATATTGATGCGACATCAAATGTGATTGGACTTGCGTCATAAAATCCATGGTTACTACCACAATAATCAGCAGAGAAGTACCACCGAAATAAAATGGGGTATTAAACTTCAGGATCAAGAACTCAGGTAACAAACATACCAAGGTGATGTACGCAGCACCAACTAAAGTCAACCTACCCATAATGCGGTCGATATATTTAGCAGTTTGATCACCAGGCCTGATGCCAGGAATAAAAGCACCACTTTTTTTCAGATTGTCCGCTGTATCTTTTGGATTAAACTGCAAAGCAGTATAAAAGAAACAGAAGAATACAATCGCGGCAGCAAACAGCAAGATATAGATTGGCTGTCCTGGTGATAAAGCTGCTGCTACATCTTTCAACCAGAATGTGCTCTCACTACCACCAAACCAACCAGCCAATGTCGCTGGGAACAAAATAATGCTAGAAGCAAAAATAGGTGGAATGACGCCAGCCATATTCAACTTCATAGGTAGATGCGTCGTTTGACCGCCATATACCTTATTACCCACCTGACGCTTGGCGTAGTTAACAGTAATCTTACGTTGACCACGCTCCACAAACACCACCAGCGCAGTTACCAAAATTGTAGCTACCAGCAAGAAGAAAGCTAGCGGAATACTGAATGCACCCGTATTCACCATTTCTGCAGTAGAGCCAATCGCATGTGGCAACCCGGCAACGATACCAGCAAAAATAATGATCGATATACCGTTACCAATGCCGCGCTCAGTAATCTGCTCGCCTAACCACATCAAAAACATGGTGCCGCAAACCAGAGTGATCACAGCTGTCAACCTGAATGCCATACCTGGATCTAAAACTAGACCAGCCTGACCTTCAAGCATGATTGCAATACCTAGCGCCTGGAATGTTGCAAGTACAACCGTACCATAACGTGTGTATTTAGTAATCGCACGACGTCCGGCTTCGCCTTCTTTTTTCAGCTGTTCGAGTTTAGGTGATACTGCCGCCAATAACTGCATGATAATAGATGCAGAAATGTAAGGCATAATACCTAGCGCGAACACGGTAAAGCGAGATAGAGCACCGCCTGAGAACATATTAAACATTCCCAGAATACCGCCACTTTGCGACTCAAACAATTTAGCCAGAACTTCAGGGTCAATGCCTGGAACAGGTATATGTGCACCCAAGCGATAAACGACCAAAGCACCCAAAACAAAAAACAGGCGACTTTTAAGCTCGCCCATTTTTGCCGCTGTTTTTAATAAGCCTTCTTGTGCCAAAATATTATCTCTTATGCAGCTTCTAGAACTTTACCGCCGGCAGCTTCAATAGCAGCACGCGCACCTTTAGTCAAAAGCAGACCTTGGATGTTGTATTTGCCAGCAACGTCACCAGACAAGTAAATTTTAGCGTTCTTAACTGTACCTGAAACGATGTTTGCTGCTTTCAAAGCCAGCAAGTCAATCACTTCATTAGGAATCAAAGCCAACTCGCTAGTACGAACATGTGCCGTATCAGCCTTAGTCAATGATTTGAAGCCACGTTTAGGCAAGCGGCGTTGAATCGGCATTTGGCCGCCTTCAAAACCTACTTTATGAAAGCCGCCAGTACGTGATTTCTGACCTTTGTGGCCGCGACCAGCTGTTTTACCTAAACCAGAACCGATACCGCGACCAACGCGACGACGTTCTTTTTTTGCGCCTTCTGCAGGCTTAATAGTATTTAATTGCATTATGCTTCTACCTTTACGAGATAGCTAACGGCATTAATCATGCCGCGAATTGCCGGTGTATCTTGTAACTCAACTGTATGGTGCATACGACGCAGACCCAAGCCTCTAACTGTAGCTTTATGCGCTTCAATACGACCAATAACACTTTTTACCAGCGTTACTTTGATAGTTGATGCATCTTTTTTTGCTTTAGCCATGATTAGCCTCTGATTTCTTCGACTGTTTTGCCACGTTTAGCCGCGATTTCCGCTGGCGTATTCATAGACTCCAAGCCGTTTAATGTAGCGCGAACTAAATTGTAAGGGTTGGTTGAACCGATACATTTAGCCACAACGTTAGTGACACCCATCACTTCAAAGATCGCACGCATCGCGCCACCAGCAATAATACCGGTACCTTCAGAAGCTGGTTGAATGAATACTTTTGCAGCGCCGTGAACGCCTGTAACTGCATGATGCAAAGTGCCGTTTGTTAAATTGATTTTTAACATACCACGACGTGCTTCATCCATAGCCTTTTGAACTGCTACTGGAACTTCACGCGCCTTACCCTTACCCATACCTACAGCGCCATCGCCATCACCTACTACTGTAAGTGCAGCAAAACTCATAATGCGACCACCCTTAACCGTTTTACTTACACGATTAACTGCAATCATTTTTTCGCGCAAACCATCAGTCTGCTGCTGTTGCTGTTCAATTTCTTTTGCCATCATTAACCTCTTAAGCAATCAGACCAATTAGAAGGACAAGCCGTTTTCACGTGCGGCATCTGCCAACGCTTTAATACGGCCATGATATTTGTAACCAGAACGATCAAAAGCAACGGTGGTAATACCGGCCTTTTTCGCCTTCTCAGCAATCAATTTACCGATTGCTGCAGCAGCTTCAACATTGCCGCCGTTTTTAATGTTTTTACGAACGTCGGCCTCAACCGTAGAAGCGCTAGCAATTACTTTATCGCCAGATTCAGCAATAATTTGCGCATAAATGTGTGTATTAGTACGGTGCACACTTAAACGGGTAACTTTTAGCTCTGCAATTTTGGCACGGGTTTTACGTGCACGACGCAAGCGATTATTTACGTTGTTCATTTTTTAAGCCTTATTTCTTCTTGGTTTCTTTAATTGCAACCACTTCATCTGCATAGCGAACACCCTTGCCTTTATATGGCTCAGGGGCACGGTAAGCACGAATTTGCGCCGCAACTTGACCAATAACCTGTTTATCTACACCAGTCAGCACGATTTCAGTCGGCGTTGGTGTCGCAACAGTAACGCCTGCTGGCATTTTGTGGTTAATCGGATGTGAATAGCCCAACTCTAAGTTCAATACAGCACCTTGTGCAGCAGCTTTGTAACCAACGCCAATCAGCGTTAATTTACGTGTAAAGCCTTCTGAAACACCTTTTACCATATTTGCTACCAGAGCACGCACAGTGCCTGACATCGCCTGTGAATGCTGAGCATCGTTAGCGGCAGCAAAAGTAATCGCATCACCCTCTTTTTTCAGCACAACAGCTGAAGTCAAAGGCTGAGTTAATTTACCTAAAGGACCACTTACGTTGATTGCATCAGCACTCAACACAACTTCAACTTTAGCAGGGATAGCTACTGGATTTTTAGCAACACGTGACATTTGCTTCTCCTTAAGCCACTACGCACAGCACTTCACCACCGATACCGGCAGCTTGCGCTTTACGATCTGTCATTACACCCTTAGATGTAGACATAATAGTCACACCCAGGCCATTCATTACTTTAGGAATCTCTTGGCTTCCTTTGTAAACACGTAAACCTGGCTTACTTACACGCTGGATACGCTCAATTACTGGGCGACCTGCATAATATTTCAGGCTAATGTTCAATGTTGATTTGCTGCCGTCTTTTGAAACAGCAAAATCTTCAATATAACCTTCATCTTTAAGCACGCTAGCAATAGCAGACTTAACGTTAGAAGAAGGCATAGTTACTACCGCTTTATTGACCATCTGCGCATTACGAATACGCGTCAACATGTCGGCAATTGGATCACTCATACTCATAGATCTATTCTCCTATTACCAGCTAGCCTTGGTGACGCCTGGCACTTGGCCACTCATCATCAAATCGCGCAGTTTACTACGCCCAATACCGAATTTACTAAACACACCACGTGGGCGACCAGTTAAAGCACAACGATTACGCAGACGCACCGGGCTTGAGTTACGTGGAAGCGCTTGGAACTTCATACGCGCCTCTAAACGACTCTCAGCAGTAGCATTAACATCATTCATTGCAGCTTCAAGTGCTGCACGTTTTGCAGCAAATTTACTTACAGTTGCGCGACGTTTGATTTCGCGCTCTGTCATACAGGTTTTAGCCATGTCTTAACCTCTGAAAGGAAAACTGAATGCGGTCAGCAATGCTTTTGCTTCTTCATCTGTTTTCGCAGTAGTAGTAATAGTGATATTCATCCCACGAAGTGCATCGATTTTATCGTATTCAATTTCAGGGAAAATGATCTGCTCTTTAACACCCATGTTGTAATTTCCACGGCCATCAAATGATTTGGCAGAAATACCACGGAAGTCACGAATACGTGGAATCGCAACTGTAACCAGGCGATCCAGGAACTCGTACATACGCTCACGACGTAAAGTTACTTTACATCCAACAGGATAGTCATCACGAATCTTAAATGCAGCTACTGATTTTTTAGCCTTGGTAACAATTGCTTTTTGACCAGCAATTTTTTCCATATCGGCAACAGCATGCTCCATCACTTTCTTGTCAGCAACCGCTTCGCCCACACCCATGTTCAAGGTGATTTTTTCAATGCGAGGCACTTGCATGATAGAAGTGTAACCAAATTGCTCCGTCATAGTTTTTACAACAGAGTCTTTATAAAAATCTTTTAAGCGCGCCATAATTCTTCCTATGCGTCCACTGCTTCGCCATTAGATTTGAATACGCGAATTTTGCGACCATCTTCCAATGTCTTAAAGCCTACGCGATCACCTTTTTGGGTCGCACTGTTAAATAAAGCAACGTTTGAAATATCGATAGGCATTTCTTTAGCGATGATGCCGCCAGCAATACCTTTCATCGGGTTAGGTTTAGCGTGTTTCTTAACCAAGTTAAGACCCTCAACTACCACCTTACCGGAATCAAGAATACTCAATACTGTACCTTGCTTACCCTTATCTTTACCTGTATTTAGGATGACTTGATCACCCTTGCGAATTTTACTCATGTGAGCTCCTACAATACTTCTGGTGCTAATGAAACGATTTTCATGAATTTTTCTGAACGTAATTCACGAGTCACTGGCCCAAAAATACGGGTGCCAATCGGTTCTAATTTGTTATTCAACAGAACAGCAGCGTTGCCGTCGAACTTAACCAAAGAACCGTCTGGACGACGAACACCTTTAGCAGTACGCACAACAACAGCACTATAAACTTCGCCTTTTTTGACGCGACCACGTGGAGCAGCATCTTTGATGCTAACTTTAATGATATCGCCTATACCAGCGTAACGACGCTTTGAGCCACCCAATACCTTGATGCACTGCACTGAGCGCGCACCAGTATTGTCGGCAACTTCAAGCCTTGATTGCATTTGAATCATGAGAATAATCTCCAACTTAATCCGTTAAAACCAACACCGGCCATTTAATAGTTAAAAACTATCTAGGCCGACAGACCACGGTCAGTATTGGGGCGAGAGCTTTATGACTTATATAAGTCGCTCGCCGAAAAACAAAACATTATATACAGCTAATACAAAATGCGCAATTACTTTTGACGGTAATTGCGCACTATGCAACTTAGGCTTGTTTCACTACCCAAGTTTTAGTTTTTGATAATGGACGACTTTCAACAATAGTCACCACATCACCTTCTTTACAGCTATTTGTTTCATCGTGCGCATGAAACTTCTTGGATTGGCGAACAACTTTACCAATCAAAGGATGCTTCACTTTGCGCTCAACTAAAACAGTAACAGTTTTGTCCATCTTGTCGCTAACTACGCGACCAGTAAGACTACGCACTACTTTTGTTGTTTCGGTCATATTATGCCTGCTTTGCTTTCTCAGCCAATACAGTCTTAACACGCGCTACATCTTTGCGTACTTTACCTAGCTGATCTACATTGTTTAATTGTTGAGTAGCCAATTGCATGCGCAGTGAGAATTGCGCACGGCGCAATTCAATTAACTCTGCATTCAACTCATCAACACTTTTTGCTCTTAAATCGGTTGCTTTCATAGTTAGCTCACCTTTCCTTAACTACCAAGTTGGCGAGTCATGAATGTTGTTTCGATTGGCAACTTAGCAGCTGCCAAACGGAACGCTTCACGTGCAAGCTCTTCACTTACACCATCCATCTCGTACAACATTTTACCTGGTTGGATTTGGGCTACGTAGTACTCGGTACTACCTTTACCGTTACCCATACGCACTTCAGCAGGTTTTTTAGAAATTGGCTGATCAGGGAAAATGCGGATCCATACACGACCACCACGTTTAATGTGACGAGTCATCACGCGACGCGCAGCTTCAATTTGACGTGCAGTCAAACGACCGCGACCAATCGCTTTCAAGCCAAAGTCACCAAAGCTTACTTTATTACCCGTAGTTGCAATGCCTTTGTTACGGCCTTTTTGCATCTTACGGTATTTTTGTCTAGACGGTTGTAGCATCTTTAGCCCTCGCCTTTCTTACTCTTTTTTCAGGTTCAGCAGCTGGTGCAACAGCAGCTTGCGCAGCTTGTGCATTACCTGCAAATATCTCACCTTTGAATACCCATACTTTAATGCCGATGATACCGTATGTTGTTGAAGCTTCAGCAACACCGTAATCAATATCAGCACGCAATGTATGAAGTGGCACACGACCTTCACGGTACCATTCAGTACGTGCGATCTCGATACCATTCAGACGACCTGAACTCATGATTTTGATACCTTGCGCACCTAAACGCATTGCATTTTGCATAGCGCGTTTCATGGCACGACGGAACATCACACGTTTTTCAAGTTGCTGCGCGATTGATTGTGCAATCAAAGTTGCATCAAGCTCTGGTTTACGCACTTCTTCAATGTTCAGATGAACAGGAACGCCCATCAAACCTTGCAGAGAAGAACGTAATGACTCAATGTCTTCACCTTTTTTACCGATCACAACACCTGGACGCGCGCTGTAGATTGTGATTTTTGCGTTCTTGGCAGGACGCTCAATCAAAATACGGCTCACTGCAGCACTCGCTAATTTCTTGTTAAGAAACTCACGTACTTTAATGTCGCCTTGCAACATCGCAGGGAAGTTTTTACTATTGGCATACCAACGTGAGGCCCAGTTTTTCTGAACGCTCAGACGGAAACCAATTGGATGAATTTTCTGACCCATGATTATCCTTTAGTTACCGACAGTCACATGAATGTGACAGGTTGGTTTAGTAATACGACCAGCGCGACCTTTTGCACGTGGACGAATACGTTTCAGCACAATGCCTTTATCAACATAGATTGAAGTAACCTTCAACTCGTCAATATCAGCTCCATTGTTATGTTCAGCATTAGCGATTGCAGACTCAACAACTTTCTTGATGATCTCCGCACCTTTTTTCGGTGTGAAGTTCAAGATGTTAAGCGCGTGATCAACTTTTTTGCCGCGTACGAGGTCTGCCACCAATCTAGCCTTTTGAGGAGAGAGATGTACACCTTTTAATATTGCAGATACTTGCATCATCAGCTCCTACTTCTTAGCTTTCTTGTCGGCTGCATGGCCTTTGAATGTACGTGTCAACGCAAATTCACCAAGCTTGTGACCAACCATGTTTTCAGAAATCAACACAGGAATGTGTTGCTTACCATTATGTACTGCAATAGTAAGACCGATAAAATCTGGGAAAATCGTAGAGCGACGTGACCAAGTTTTAATTGGTTTACGATCGCGAGATGCCGCAGCAACCTCTA
>CAZUOQ010000026.1:0-29830 GCA_964622195.1 uncultured Methylotenera sp.
TTACTGCGTTGCGCGGTACTCGCAACCTCGCTGTATAGCGCATACTATCTCGGTTGCTGTGTTCCGTGCGCCTTGTACTGCATCCCAAACTCTGCATTTAAAGAAGTACCCTGTTATTTGTTTTTGCGATGCGGCGCTTACTTGCGATGTCCGCTCCTGGGGTCCAGCGCGTCACGCAGACCCTCACCGAGCAAATTATACCCTAACACCGTGATTAAAATCGCTAATCCCGGGAATAGCGATAGCCACCAGGCAAATTGAATATATTCCTTGCCATCAGTCAGTATGTTGCCCCATGAGGCCTGTGGTGCCTGTACGCCCAAGCCGAGAAAGCTCAATCCTGATTCCATGAGCACTGCACCGGCTACGCCTAATACTGCGCTGACAATGATCGGTGTCAGGCTGTTAGGCAGCAGATGTTTGAAAATCAGGCGATAATCCCTGGCCCCTAGTGTGCGTGATGCCATGACATACTCACGCTCGCACAAGCTCAGGAATTCGGCACGTACCAGACGTGTGACCCCCATCCATGAGGTGAGGCCAATCACAATCATGATGTTAATGATAGAAGGCGTCAGGAACGCGATCACGGCCAGAATCAGAAAGAAACTGGGGATTGATAGCATTACGTCTACCAGGCGCATGATCAAAACATCTACCCAGCCCCGATAAAAGCCGGCGATTGCGCCTAGCAATATGCCAATCAGGGTCGAGATGCCAACCGCAACCAGACCCACCAGTAGCGATATACGGCCGCCGTGCAGCATGCGGCTTAATACATCACGTCCCAGCCCATCGGTACCCATCCAGTGCTGCATGGATGGTCCTAGCAAGATAGCCTTTACGTTAATTTCATTCGGGTCATATGGCGCAATCAAGGGTGCCAGCATGGCGAGCAGAAATATCAGCACGATGATAATGAAACCAGCCAGTGCCAGTGGGTTGGATAAAGCTTTTTTAAACAGGGGCCAGTTCATGATTTAACCTTTTACTACGCCACGTCTTACGCGCGGATCTGCCCATGCGTACATGAGGTCAGCCAGCAGGTTGCCTAGCAGCGTTAATGCGGAACCGATGGTCAATATGCCCATCACCACCGGAAAATCACGCATCAGCACTGCATCATAAAATAACTTGCCCATGCCCGGTATAGCGAAAATTGTCTCGGCAATCACCGAGCCGCCGATCAGGCCCGGAATCGACAAGCCGATAATTGTAATCAGCGGCAGCAGTGCGTTACGCAATGCATGCGTGTAAATCACCTTGTGCTCGTTCAGGCCTTTTGCGCGTGCGGTTGTAATGTAGTCCTGATGCAGCACATCCAGCATGCCGTTTTTAACAAACAGGGTAATGCCTGCAAGCCCGGTAATCGACGGAATCACAACAGGCAGGAATAAATGGCTCAGTGAATCCTTGATTTTGCCCCAGGTGTCCAGTGAGTCGTAGTTAAGACTGTGCAGGCCCGAAATCGGGAACCAGTTGTTAACGACGCCCAGCCAGTACATTAACAGCAGGGAGAGCCAGAAGCCGGGGATAGAAAAACCTATGAAATTGAACAGGGTGATCGATCGGTCTTGCCAGCCCAGATACTTGCGCGCGGCAATAATGCCTAACGGAATCGCCAATAGCAGCGTGATTGCCAGCCCAAGGAGGTTGATCATTAATGTAATCGGTAATGCTTCCTGAATGAGTCCTTTGGTCACATTGCCGTCTTTATCTATCGTCTGCCAGAACACAGGTTTCTGGTGGCTGGCAAATGACTTGCCAAAATCCAGCGTAGCCATGCGCTTCAACCATAACCCATACTGCACAATCACCGGTTTATCCAGATTGTACATTTCACGCAGTTTCTGGCGTGATTCTTCACTGGCCTTCGGGTTGAAGGCAGATTCATTGCTGGTGATATCACCCGGAGCCAGATGCATGATCATAAATGAAATCAGACTGATGCCGATCAGCAGCGGAATCATCCAGAGGACACGTTTAATAATATATTTAAGCATGGTTACTGACTTATTTCGTTACGCCTGAGCGGTTGAGGAATGTACCAGTCCTGAGAGTTATGGCCGATGCCGGCTGGAGGTGCAGGGTTGTCGATACCTTTCACACGTTTATGGATAGCAGTTAGCCCATAACCTGCCGATAAGTAAACGATCGGGCTGTCTTCCAGCAATGTGCGCGCAAATTCATGGTAGATTTTCATGCGCTTGTCGGGGTTCAGTTCCAGACGCCCCTGTTCCAATAGTTTGTCAACAGCAGGGTTTTGATAGCCGATAAAATTAAACTGGCCTGGCGACTGCTGGCTGGAATGCCAGATATTGAACTGGTCTGGATCAAGGCCCAGGCCCCAGCCTAGCACGACTACATCAAAGTCGCCGGTTTTGATAAAGCGGCTGATAAAGCTTGCCCACTCGATTGCACGGATTTTGACATCAATGCCGACATCCTTGAGCCTGCGCTGAATCAGAACGGCAGACTTTTCACGTTCCTTGTTTTGATTGGTGACAATCTCAAACGCAAAAGGCTTGCCGTCGCGCTCCAGTATGCCGTCACCATCAGCGTCTGTAAATCCTGCTTCTTTGAGTAGTTCTCGTGCCTTAGCCGGGTCGTAAGGGTAGGGCGTGAGTGCAGGGTTGCTCCAGCGTGTGCCTGGTTTGTATGGTGACGCAATGTTGATGCCGAGACCCAGATATACGCCGTCAATAATCTCCTGTTTATCAATCGCGTAGTTAATGGCACGACGCACGCGCACATCGTCAAAGGGTTTATGTTTAAGATTAAAGCCCATGTAGGTATAACTATTGCCCAGCTCTTTGTATAGCGCCAATTTTTGCTGTAATTCCGGGCGTGCGGGGATGATGCGCGAAAATTTAATGGGGTCCAGCCCCATATAGTCAATATTGTCTGCCATCAACTCCAGAAACTGGGCTGAATTGTCTGGAATGATGCGCGTGATGAGCTGGTCAATTTTGGCCTGACCTAATACCGAGTTGGGGTTTCTGGATAATTTGAGGTTTTCACCATGCGTCCAGCGGTCGAGCTTGTAATAGTGGCTGCCTACAGGGTTACGTGCGAACGATGTGGTATGTAAATCCTGCCCTTGCAGCAAGTGTTTGGGCAATATCTGCAATCCTGCCCAGCTATCCAGCGCCGGTGCATAAGCCTGCTCATAAGTGACGGTAAAAGTGAGGGGGTCGGGTGTTTCTGCCTTTTTAACCAGCTGGAAGTCCGAGGCATATGGACTTGCTGTTTTTTCATCAGTCACTGCCTGCCAGGTAAATAAAACATCGGCACTGGTTAACGGCTGGTTATCGGCCCATTTTAAATTCGGTTTGAGCTTGAAAGTAATGGTTTTCTGGTCGGTTGAAATTTCCCAGCGTTGGACCAGATCACCTTCAAGTTCAAGGTTTTTATCATATTTGAGCAGGCTGTTAAATATATTGGAACTGATTGCTGACGATGCAGATTCACCGGCGATCATTGAAATTAGGCCGCTAGGTTCTGCCGTCATGGCACTGATTAGTGTGCCGCCAGATTCGCCAGGATAATTACTGGAAAAATCCACATTGGCTGATGGCGAGTTATCAGCCGATCCACATGCGGTAAGCGTCAGGGTGACAAGTACAATTGAGGCTGATCTAGTAAGGCTCGAAAATGAATTTGTCATCTTGAATATTGTTTTTAATATTGTTTATTTAAACTTCATCAGACTGCTTAATGGTTAGCTTGTTGCCTGGTTGAATATGGCTACTGTATTTTTTGTTCCAGCGTTTAAGATCGGCGACTGCAACATCGAATTTTTGCGCAATGCTATGTAGCGTATCACCACGTTTCACAATATAGGTTTGCGTTTTTTTATGCTTAATGTTACTGGTTTTTGAGCTATTGCTTTCTACCACTTTAATACTGAGTACCTGGCCAGCTTTTACGCGGCTTGTTTTTAGTGAGTTTGCGGCCATAATCTGCTTGACGCTTACTCCGTAGTGTTTGGCAATAGCTGCCATCACTTCACCTTTTTTAACTTTGTGTGTGACGCTGCGGTTTTCCTTTGGTTCATTTTCATTCACTGCGGCGAGGTCTAATACATTATCTTCGTGACTGGCAATGTCAATATTGCTGGAACGATAATCCGGGTCGCTGGCAAGTTCTGCTTCCATTTCGGATAGGGTAAGTTCTGATGTGCTGGCTACAGGATTACTGCCTGCCTTAAAGTCTGTGCGATTGCCATTGGGAACTAATATTGTAGAAGGCTTTTTAATTTTGCTTTGCGCTGGTAGATCGTTCACGTCACGTAATTTGCTGACGTGAATGCCAAATTTATCCGCAATTTTCTCCAGGCGCTCGCCTTTTTTTGCAAAGTAGGTTTTCCAGCTTACCAATGGTCTATTGTAGTTTTCCAGATTGGTTCTGAACGTCTGTGCGGACAGGATGGGTAGTAATAACTCCAGATTTTTATTGTCGTTGGTAATTACCGGACGATTGAAACTTGGGTTTAATGCCAGAAACTCTTCGTCACTGATCTCGGCAAGTTTTGCGGCTAAATGGGCATCAATTTGTGCCGGTGCGGTAACCTTGGCAAAGTAGGGCGTATTGGCGATGGTTTGAATATTCAGGCCATAGTTGCCGGGGTTGGTCATGAGGTTTTTAACTGCCTGCAGTTTAGGTACGTAATTTCTGGTTTCCGGAGGCAGGTTCAGGCTTTCATAGTCTGTGGGCAAGCCCAATCTCCGGTTACGCTCAATTGCACGTGATACGGTACCTTCGCCGGCATTGTATGCAGCCAGTGCCAGATCCCAGGCACCGAACATGGCATGGAGTTTTTGCAGGTAGGTTAAGGCTGCATCGGTAGCAAATGTGATGTTACGGCGATTATCAAACCACCAGTTCTGCTTTAAGCCGAAATATTTGCCTGTAGTCGGTACGAATTGCCAGATGCCGGATGCACGGCTGGTAGAGTAAGCCTTTGGATTGTAAGCACTTTCAATCATTGGCAGCAGTGCGATTTCAGTAGGCATGCCGCGTTTTTCAACCTCTTCGACAACGTGGAACAGGTATCGCTGGCTGCGTTCAACCATGCGTTTTACATAGTCTGGACGGGAACTGTACCACTGCTCATGTTTTTGAGTTAGGTTTGATGTTGATTCAGGTATGGCATAGCCATTTTTAATACGCTGCCACAAGTCGTCTCTTTCGATCTGCTGTGCCGCGTTCTGATATGTCTCGTCTTGGCTGTAAGTGCCATCTGAAGGTATAGTGAGATCGAGTGATTTGCTCAGCCTGTTGTCACGCGAACCTTTGGGCATGACACCATCGCCGCTATTGTATATGGGACTGTTATAAATCGGGCTGCTGCCAGTGTTATATGCTGGAACATTATTAGTCGCAGGGCTGGTAGCTTTCTTGTCGGTACTTTTTGTGCCAGGGTCGTTTAGTGGGCTGTTGTTAACGCCACCCATGTCTCGTATTGCCGGTTTAAAACTATCATCTGAATAAATGATGATTTCATCACCATGAACGTTGGAGATGGTATTGGGTTCAGCATGCAGCTGATTGCTGGCTAAAATATTTGCAGCCAGCAATATGATGAGTAGAGATGATAATTTGATACTGGAAGATTTCATTCGAATCAGACGCTGAATATTGTTTTTGGAATGATATATGCGCAAAACAATAGAAATTTCATCGGTACGCTGTAAATCACAATCTTGCATGGTAACGAATACACGCTTGCCAAGTCAAGCAAAATCACAGTGTAAATTACTTTATATATTAATCATAACTTTATGATTAATAAGTATTTCTTAGTTCTCTTATCTTCGTGAAAACTTGTAGTAACGGCTGGTTAAGCAACTGCGTTGACAACTGAATTTGTTTTGAGTCGCATCGTAAGAAAGGGTTGGTCACCAGTTCCAGTGCAATTGTGGATGGCAGGCTTGCTAATTCTGCGTTGCGTAGCGCGATAGTATCCTGCCTTCTTTGGAGCAGCGCTTCGTTATCAGGCTCTATAGATAGCGCAAAGTTGATGTTATGAAGCGTGTATTCATGCGTACAGTAAACTTGTGATTCTGTAGGCAGCGCTGCCAGTTTTTGCAGCGAGGCAAACATCTGTGACGGGGTACCTTCGAACAAGCGGCCACAGCCGGCGCCAAAAAGGGTGTCGCCGCAGAAAAGCCATTTTTGATCGGTATGTTCTATATAAAAGCCAATATGCCCAAGTGTATGGCCAGGCAAGTCTAAAACTTTTACTTTAGGCAGCCAGTCTGTACATTTAAATTCATCCGGTTCGCCAACTGGAGTGTGCTTGAAATCATAGTGCTCGAGCTTGGGTGCAAACACATTTAAATCTGGGAATTGTTCAAGCAGTGCGTCAACACCGCCAATATGATCTTGATGATGATGCGTAATCAATATGGCTTCGAGGTTGAGGCCTTGCGTGCTTAATATATTGAGTAATGGTGCAGCATCGCCTGGGTCGACCGCTACGGCATGGATTCCATTGTGAATCAGCCAGATATAATTATCTTTGAATGCGGGTACTGGAATAATTTGTAATTGCTGTTGCATATCGTCTATTATCTGGCAAAAGGTTTCAATTTTTAACTGCTTGTTAGCTATATTGGAATAATACCCTCGTAATGAATTCGCAACCGCATCAGCAGCAAGTTAATACTAACCCGTATCAGTGGTTTGACACTGCATCAGGGCGCTATTTGCAATTTGAAGAGCAACAGTTGTATGACCAGGCTGTGGTTGATTTGTTTGGTTTCAACGCATTGCAAATGGGGTGCCCGCAAATGGATCTGCTGCGTAACTCGCGCATTCCGCATCGTTATAAATCCTCAGATTTTCCCTGCGCGTCAATAAAAACCGATTTGCAATGCTGTGATGACTTTCTGCCTTTTGCCGATAGCAGTTTAGACCTGTTGCTATTGCCGCACCGCCTTGAGTTCAGTGAGCGTCCCCATCAGACTTTGCGCGAAGCTGAACGGGTGATGATGCCTGAAGGACATTTGCTGATATCCGGTTTTAATCCTTTCAGTCTGTGGGGATTAACGCTGTTATTTAAAAATATATTTTCTGGTAAGTGCAGTACAAAAACATTTCCATGGAATAGCCGCTTTATTGGACTGAACCGCTTAAAAGACTGGCTGACATTGTTGAGTTTTGAGGTGGTGTCAGTAGAAATCTGCTGTCATATCCCGCCATTCGAGCAGGAAAAATGGCAGCGACGTTTTAGTTTTATGGACAAAATCGGTAACCGCTGGCTACCGTTTACCGGTGGCGTCTATTTTATCGTTGCAAGAAAACGCGTGGCCGGGATGACGCCATTGAAGCCAAGCTGGAAAACGCCATCATTAAAGTCCAGCCTGGTTGCAAGGCCTACGCAGCGTAAGCCAAGCCAAAGCAGCCCAAGTCAAAGTAGTGCGCTTAAGCCGGGTAACAAAAACCATTGTGAGCAATGAAAGATACCGGATTCAACCTGATAATCCTGCCAGAATTAATAGATGACGCGATTAGGATTAGCTATGTAATCTTTGAGTACGGTTAGCGCTTCGGTTTCCAGAATTTGAATTTCAGGTATCTTGCGCTGGCTTGCTGGTTTGTTAAGCTCACTGAAAATGAATTCATCATCAAACAGTGCTTCTGCTGCTGCCTGAATTTTGAAGCCGTAATAGATACGATCAAGTCGTGCCCAGTAGATTGCGCTGAGGCACATCGGGCATGGTTCTCCGCTCGTATAAAGCTCACAGCCGCTCAAGTCGTAGGATTGTATATTTTTGCAGGCATCACGAATTGCTGTGATTTCACCATGTGCGGTTGGGTCGTTAGATGAAAGTACACGGTTCCAGCCTTCGCCTATAATTTCACCGTTTTTAACAACAATAGCGCCGAAGGGGCCGCCGTTACCGGCTTGCATGCCTTTGCGGCCAAGCTCAATGGCGTAGCGCATGAATTTTTCAGCCTGCTCTTTATCGTAAAGGCTCATCACGGTTCTCCATCATGCCAATTAAGTAGCATTCTTGAATTATGGCAGAAGATTGACCAAAGTATATTGTTACCGTTAAACGCTAAACCTGCATCAGCATTTTTCTGATTTCAAGTTCATCAAGCCCTTTGCCGATAATCACAATGCGTGAGCTTGGCTCGTCTTCGGCCCAGCCTTCCAGCAGCGTGGGCGGGTAGGGCGTAAAGTGCACAGCATGAATAGCGAGTGGTGAGGGCTGATCCTCTGCATGAATAATCCCTTTCAAGCGCAGCAGGTTCCCACCATGGCTTTGGCATAACTTCAGAATCACTGGTTTCAGATCACGCCATTTTAACGAGGTCGGCATGGTGACGGTAAAGCTTTTAATATCATCATCATGCGCTTTTTGTGGTAATGAGCCTTTAGGCAGGATGTTTTTAACAGGTGCCTGTAGCCAGCGCAGAGGTTCTGCTTGTCTGGTTTCAATGTCGAATAAGCCGACATCAATAATAAAGGCCGGGTTTATGTCCCCATGTGCGATTGTATGTTGTGTAGCGCCGGAATTGAGTGCGCTTAATTTCTGTTTTAGTGCATGAATTTGTTCTTCGCTGGCTAAATCGGTTTTGGTCAGCAGTAATACGTCAGCGACCGCAGCCTGTTTAAGCGCTTCTTTATTAGCAGTTAACTGCTCAAGGCCGTAGATACAGTCAATAGTGACTACTACCGCATCCAGCCTGTAAACGGATTCAATCACGGGTTCGTTCATCAGGTTGGCAAGTATCGGCCCGGGGTCTGCCATGCCGGTAGTTTCAATCACCAGGCGTTTAAACTGCGGGATAGCCTGTAATGAGCGTTTGAAAAACAGGTCGCGCATGGTGTCTGCCAGTTCATTCTTCAAAGAGCAGCATAAACAGCCGGAACTCAGCAGCACAGTGTTGTCTGCGATATGTTCACTTTCAATATTTTGTGCCAGGTTACTGTTGGCAAATATCTGGTCCAGGCCGGCGTCACCCAGTTCGTTGATGATGACTGCGGTATCGCGCATGGCAGGGTGATGCAGCAGTTTGTTCAGCAGCGTCGTTTTTCCGCTGCCTAAAAAACCGGTGAGTAGGGTGACGGGGATTCGGTTATCCATAATGTAGTTTGGTTTTATTCAAAGGGAATCTGCTAAAGGGCACTTCTATAAACTAAAATTCCGTCATGATACTGCGTTGCTCATAAAAAATTAGTCCTTATATATCAATATATACTGCGTCCTGATTTTTTATTCGCGCCTTGTCTAATTTAGCAATTTGAATTTAAAGAAGTGCCCTAAATACAAGGTAAAATGTCACAAATTTTAATTGATAGCACAGTATGAATGTATTTTTTGAAGAAGACGGCAGTTTTAAAGTTGCCTCTATCATGACCGAAACGCAGGGTTCTATGCAAATAGAATCTGCAAGCGGCAAGCGCAGTAAGCTCAAGGCGAGCAATGTGCTGATGCGCTTTGAAGCACCTCTGGCAGGTTTTTTAGAAGCTGCCAATACCGAGGCTGAGACACTGGATCTCGATTTTTTATGGGAATGCTGTAGTGAGCCGGAATTCGGCTTTGAGGAATTTGCTGCCGAATATTACGGACGCAAGCCGGCACCGGTTGAGGCCGCTGCGATTGCCATCAAACTGCACAGCGCGCCGGTATATTTCAACCGCAAGGGTAAGGGACGCTATAAGGCCGCACCTGCTGAAATATTAAAAGCCGCACTTGCGGGGCTAGAGAAGAAACGCTTGCTGGCAGAAAAAATGGCGAGTTATGTCGAGCAGCTCAAGGCACATAGCATGCCGGATGAACTGATGCAGAAGCTTGATATGCTGCTGTATGAGCCTGATAAAAATGCTTTTGAATACAAAACGCTGGATGCCGCGGCCAGTGCCTTGCATTTGAATCACATCAAGCTGCTGCATAGCTGCGGTGCGATTCCATCCATTCATGATTATCACTTAGGCGCATTTTTACGCGAGTATTTTCCTAAGGGATCGGCTTTTAACACGGATGACATTCCGACAGTACCTGATGATTTGCCATTGGCAGAGGTTGAAGCATTCAGTATTGATGACAGCACCACAACCGAGATTGATGACGCATTATCACTGCAGCAGTTGGCAGACGGCGTTGCCAGGGTTGGTATCCACATATCTGCACCGGCTTTGGGAATCGCAATTGATAGTGCGCTGGATAAAGAAGCGATGCATCGCTTATCTACGGTATATATGCCGGGGCACAAGATCACGATGCTGCCGGAATCCACGATCAGGCCGTTCAGTCTGGACGA
The DNA here is from genome assembly GCA_964622195.1 of uncultured Methylotenera sp. Lineage (GTDB taxonomy): Bacteria > Pseudomonadota > Gammaproteobacteria > Burkholderiales > Methylophilaceae > Methylotenera. The sequence goes on from CAZUOQ010000026.1 coordinate 10,279, forward strand.
AGGTACGATTAAGCCGGTGTTGTCCTTATATTTGGATGTTGCGCCGGATTTAACCGTGCTGCAGCGTAACAGTAAGGTCGAGCGCATTAAAATTGCAGATAACCTGCGCCATGATGCATTAGAGCCTTACTTTAATGAAACGACTCTGGAAGCCGACAGCGGTCATCCATACTGGGCCAGATTGCGCTTTCTGTTTGATCTGGCCGAGTCTTTGGAAAAAGCGCGCGGTAAATACGATCCAACCAAACCGCCGCAGGTTGATTACAACTTTTATGTAAATGATGGCAAGGTGAGTATCGTCAGCCGTCATCGCGGCTCGCCCATGGATAAGGTCGTGGCAGAGCTCATGATAGAAGCGAATAGTCAGTGGGGGGCGCTGCTTGCAGCGCATGGCGTGCCGGGGCTGTATCGTGCGCAGATGGGCGGCAAGGTCTACATGACGACCAAGCCAGAGCCGCATCAGGGCCTGGGTGTTGCCCAATATAGCTGGAGTACCTCACCGCTGCGCCGCGCGGTAGATTTGATTAATCAGCGCCAAATCATCAGCGTGGTGCAGAATGCTGAACCAGCCTATCCGCAGAAAAGCGATGCACTGACGACCCATATGCGTAATTTTGAATTGACCTATAAAGCTTACAGTGAATTCCAGATTCGCATGGAGCGCTACTGGTGCCTGCAATACCTGATTCAGGAAAGCGTGCAGGAGATTCATGCGACGGTATGGCGCGAAAATCTGGTGCGCCTCGATAAGCTGCCCTACATGACCAAGGTTTACGGCATGCCGGAATTGAAGCCGGGTACCCGCGTCAGTTTACAGGTGCAGGATGTGGACACATTGATGATGGAGCTGCGTACTAAATTCCTGCGCGTGCTGGAAGAAGAGCCCGTGCAGCCTTTGGTGCTGGATGATGCCGAAGGTGAAGTTCTGGATATTGAAGCTGTCGAGACTGCGATTACGGAGGTTGTCAATGTTGAAGCAGCAGCAAGTGCTGATGCAGAAACTGAGGGTGAGGCTGCGTAGTGTTTCGAGTTGCTAAACATTTAATGCGTGGATTATCCCGTTCATCTGCGGCGGATGAAATTGTGGATGTGAGTGAGCTGGATGGCGTACGTGCCCTGCATCTGGGGTCGGCTACGATTCAGAGCGCAATGCGAATTCGTGACCCGTTTGCGCTGGAGCTTGCTTACACGCGCGGCATGATGTGTTTTCTGCTGTTTCACGATAGCGTCAGGCATATGCTCACGATCGGTCTGGGCGGCGGCTCCATTGCCAAGTATGTACATGCGTACTGCCCCGAAATTGAGAGTAAAGTGATTGAAATCAATCCCAGGATTATTCAGGTTGCACATAACCAGTTTTGTGTGCCAGAAAATGACGAGCGTCTGGAAGTGATTGAAGCCGATGGTTTGCAGTATCTGGCAGAACATAAAGAGGTTGCCGATGTACTCATGATCGATGCATTTGACAGTAATGGTATTCCGCCTGATTTCTGCAGTCAGGACTTCTTCGACCAATGCGCAGACAGCTTGAAATATGATGGTATTCTGGTGATTAACTTATGGGGCAGTGATAAAAACTTTGATATTTATTTGAGTAGAATAGAGCAGAGTTTTTCTGGAAAAGCGCTGATTCTGCCTACAGGCCGGCCAGGAAATATCGCCGTGTTCGGCTTCAAGCGTGAACCCGCAGATTTGCGTTTAAGCAGTTTGCGTACCCGTGCAAAAGCACTGGAAAAAACGCACAAAATAGAGTTCTTGCAGTTTGTAGAAAAACTGGCAGAACATAATGACAGTAGCAGTAACCGAATTTTTATGAAAAGTGATATTTGATCTATGGCACAACAAGCCCCCAACCGGTACTTTGCAACTTGCCCACGTGGCCTGGAGTCGCTGCTTGCAGATGAATTGCAGCAGATTGGCGCCAGATCCATCAAGCCCACTGATGGCGGTGTGAGTTTTGATGGCGACTGGGCAGTATGTTATGCCGCTAATTTACATTCCCGTATCGCTACGCGCATTATGTGGCAGGTTGGACGCGGCAAGTATACGAATGAAGAGGATTTATTCAATGCAGCCTATAAGCTGAATTGGCCGCAGTGGTTTGAAGTGAAGCATGATTTTATGGTCAAAGTAACTGGCGTGAAATGCCCGCTCAAGAGCCTGGAATTTGCGACGTTAAAGATTAAAGACGCTGTGTGTGATAAATTCAGGCAGGCGGTTGGCAGCCGGCCTTACATTGATACCAAAACCCCTGCAGTGCGTATCCATGCTTACTTAACTGCTGATGAATACCAGTTCTATGTAGATACCTCGGGCGCAGCTTTATATCAGCGTGGCAATCGCGGTGCAAGTATTGAGGCGCCGCTGCGTGAAAATCTGGCGGCAGGCATTTTGAAATTATCCGGCTGGCAGCCAGGACAGGCATTTTTAGATCCGATGTGTGGCAGTGGAACATTTCTGCTGGAAGCGGCGATGGTAGCGTTGGATATTGCACCCGGGTTAAAACGCAGTTTTGGTTTTGAAAAATTGCGAACTTTTGAGTCCGACAGCTGGAAAAAGATCAAAAATCAGGCTTTAAGCAAAGTGAAGAAAGTCTCATTCCAGAAAATTTATGGTTCAGATATGGATTTACGCGCGGTACGTGTGACCAAGCAGAACCTCGAAGCAGCAGGGCTGCTCGAAGCGGTGCAGGTTGCACACGTAGACATGCTTAATGCAGTGCCGCCGGCAGATAGCGGCGTATTGGTAACAAACCCGCCTTATGGCGTGCGTATCGGTGAAGACGAAGAGCTGGCAGCGTTATACCCGAAAATGGGTGAGGCCTTGAAACGCAAGTTTGCGGGCTGGAATACATACTTTTTGACTAATGATTTACGTATGCCTAAACTGATGCGTTTGACGCCAAGTAAACGCACACCGTTATTTAACGGGCCGTTGGAGTGTCGTTTGTTTGAAATTAAAATGGTGGCGGGCAGTAACCGTAAATAATGTAGTGTAAGGACAGGAAATGACGGATTCATTGCAGCAACTCAGAACACGCATCAATCACTTTGTCGCAGAACGTGACTGGGCGCAGTTTCATACGCCAAAAAACCTGGCAATGGCCATGATAGTGGAAGCTGCCGAACTGGTAGAGCAGTTTCAGTGGGATACGCCCGAAGAAAGCCAGAAGCTAACACCTGAAAAACGCGAGGCCGTGAGCCATGAGCTGGCTGATACCTTTGTTTATTTGCTCAGGATTGCGGAAGTACTGAATATCGACCTGATCGCAGCGGCTAATCAGAAAATAGATTTGAATGCTAAAAAATACCCTGCTGATAAAGCGCGCGGTAGCAATGCCAAATATACTGCTTACAGTGAAGATTAAATAAGTCTAAGAAGTCGAAAACAGAATAACAAAAAACCAGCTTAACGCTGGTTTTTTGTTATTCAATATAACTGCTGACTACAACACAGCTAAGGCTGCATCATAATTTGGTTCGCTGGTAATTTCAGAGACCAGTTCGCTATGTAACACTTTATTGTTTTCATCCAGCACCACTACCGCACGGCTGGTCAGGCCAGCCAGGCTGCTGGATTTGATCGCTACGCCGTAGCTCTCGGCAAATGCTGCTGTATTGCGGAATGTAGAAAGGGTCTCTACATTTTCAATACCTTCTGCTGCGCAAAAACGATTCTGTGCAAAAGGCAGGTCAGCGGAAATGCAAAGTACAACGGTATTGCTGAGCTTCGCAGCCTGCTGGTTAAAGGTGCGAACTGAAGTTGCGCAGGTTGGCGTGTCAATACTCGGGAAAATATTCAATACTTTGCGTTTGCCGGCAAAATTAGCCAGCGTTACATCGGTACGTGTTTTGTCAGCCAGGTTGAAGTCTGGTGCGGTTTGACCTTTTTGCGGGAAATTGCCGCCAATGTCTACTGGGCCGCCTTTGAGGGTAACTGTGTTTGTCATGGGTTTATCCTTTTGTTGGTTGATGTTGGAGTTCAGGCGTCAAGCGCCGCGGATGCTCACATCATAAAACAAAAACGCCCAGTTTGCACTGGGCGTATGAGGTTTGCTAGAAAATATAACCCTTTGTTTTAGTAGGGTCTTTTTCTTGTTAGATCAAGTTTTCACTTAAATAGCCAATGGTCATGGTTTGGTTATGCAGTACGCTGTCGCTGGTGTCCGGACGCGGTGCAAATTCACCATATGAGTAAAAGCCGGTAATAGCAGTTTGATTACCTAAAATCTGCTGTACCAGTTTAACTTCGTCAGCAACCAGATCAGCCATCACACCTTTACGGCCAACACAGCTTACACAGACAGCTAAACCGGTTTGGTTCATATTGGTATTGTCTTTTACCAAGTGTGCGGCATCACCGGCACCCTCTACTAATCTATCGTGTGTGGATTGGCAGAAGCGTACCGTTTCGCCTTCGTCAACGTTACCAGCAAAGGTCAGGCTGTTGGTTTTAGGATCAATTGCAAGCAGTGTGCGAATCTTTTCAATGTCGCGCTTACCTTCCTCAATGATCGCGAACGGAAATTTGAGCCCGCTGCCTGGTAAGTCTTTTGCTGAGTGTGCGCCGATATAAAGATTGTAAAGCGGCAGGGCAGGTTTACCATCGAGTTCCAACACGATGTTCTTCTCGGATTTAGTCACTTTGCGTGGCGGGCCATAAGGTTTCCAGCCTCTGCCAACGCCGGTAGCTGCAATCAAATGGTTGCCATACAGGCCAACAGCAATTACCAAACCGTCGCCGACGGTTTCATTGAATATCTGTACGGTTTTGCTGAAATTGAAACCATCGCCGGCCATACCCCCCATGATAGGGATTTCGCCAAGTACACTTTTAAAGCCTTCAAGTAACTCGGAACCGTTAACATTCAGGCCGTCAGAGTATACAAGCACTGCTTTGAGGCTGTCGGCCTTTAATTGTTTGGCGAGGCCTGCCGCCGTTTCAAAAGAGTTCTGCATGCCGGACATTTTGGTGTGTGTGACACGCTGGACAGTTTTTTCCCACAGAATTGCTGTGATTTGCAGGCTGTCATCATAGACGCCTGAAGCTGTAATCTCACCGGAAGTTGAGCAGCCGATAATTTGTGCGGTTGGATAACGTTCTTTTAAAGTACTTTGTAGTTTTGCTTCGCCAAAACGTTTTACAGAACCAAATACCAAAACCAGATTTGCGGTAGGCAGTGGTGAAGTGGCTGGTAAATCTTTTAACGTCATTTTTGCCGTTAATGACTCTTGTCTTACTATCATGCTGACCCCTCGGATTTCTGCTTAAAACATCAGAATTTTTATAATATTTTTAATGCACTTTAAAGCGCACAATCAAAATTGTAAATAAATGTTACACAAAATTGTAAATAAATGTAATATTTATTATAAATGACCCTTTCCAAGAAAAGGGGAAAAATATTATTTTTTTAATAAAATTTTAATTAGTATTGCTTATTAACTAAGACTATATATAAAATGGTTTAACAACATTGTGCAAATAACCAATATCTATAAATAGTTGCATATATTAAAAGGAGCTTACTGGTGACCCAGGAAAAGCCGAGTCAAGAAAAGTTGACGCCAGATCAATTATCTAAAATCAAAGTCATGGTCATTGATGACAGTAATACGATTCGTCGTAGTGCCGAGATATTTCTTAAGTCATCAGGCTGTCAAGTTATCCTCGCAGAGGATGGTTTCGATGCGTTGGCAAAAATATCCAACGAGCATCCGGATTTGATTTTTGTCGACATTATGATGCCCAGACTCGACGGTTATCAAACCTGTTCGCTAATCAAAAGAAACGCACGCTATAAAACAACCCCAGTCATTATGCTATCCAGCAAAGACGGACTATTTGACCGTGCACGCGGACGTATGGTCGGTTCTGACCAGTATCTCACCAAGCCTTTTACGCAGGAAACCTTATTGGAAGCAGTGCAGGTTTATGCTGCACAATCTAGAAATAATCAAGAAGAGGATTAAACATGGCAATACAAAATATTTTAGTGGTCGATGATTCAGCAACAGACCGTTTTTTTCTGACCGAACTGTTGGAAACTTCCGGTTACACCGTAATTGGCGCAGAAAGTGGTGAAGAGTGTCTGGCGAAAGCGGCAGAAATTCATCCTGATTTGATTTTATGTGATGTTGTGATGCCGGGTTTAACTGGTTTTCAGGTGACACGTACACTTACCAAGAATCCTGATACCGCTAATATCCCGGTGATTTTGTGTACGGGTAAATCTCAGGCAACTGACTTGGCCTGGGCAATGAAAATGGGTGCTAAAGCTTGTGTAACCAAACCAGTAGTTGGCTCGGAATTGCTGGCTTTGATTAAGACTTTAGAGTAGTAGCGGCTAAACACTCCTTTGATTGGTTAATAAATCGTGGCAAAAACTTCAAATTTACGTGAGTTTCAGGAAGCGATTCTTGCAAAACTTAAAGATGCAGCTAATCAGGCTGGTACGGAGTCTACCTCTCGTTTGGGTGTGTTAGTGGGCGCGAAAAGGTTTTTAATTAATTTAAATGAAGTAAAAGAAGTGTTGCCAGTACCGCCAATTCTGTCAGTGCCATTAACCAAATCCTGGTTTCTTGGCACGACCAACGTTCGCGGTAATTTATATAACGTAAGTGATTTGGCGCAGTTTTTAAATATGCCGCCGACAGCAAAGTCTGTGAATAACCGCATCATGCTGCTGAGTACAGAAACCACAGCGCAGGTTGCATTGCTGGTTGATGGTTTAGCGGGCCTGCGTAGTATTCAGGAAATGCATGCCGAGTCAGAAAATGATGAATCCAGGCAGCTATTCGGTAAGCAGAGGCTGAGTGATATAGACGGCAATGAGTGGATTGAGCTTGATACTGAAAGCTTGGTTCAGGATAAAAGTTTTATTCAACCTATATAAATATTGTTTTGTTTATGTTGTTTTAATTAACGCATTGTTTATTGATGTAGTTAATCATGTAAATGGTTGTAATTTAAGTGTTTGATAATTTTTAAAATCTTGGTTATTGAGTAGCAGGTTACACGGTACGTATAATAATTATTGGAATTGGGGTTCAAAATGGCATTAAATCTTGCAGCTTTTAAAAACCTGCCATCGCAGTTAGGGGCTACGGTAAGCGGTTTATTTCAGAATTTTAAAAATAAATTTTCCAGTAAGAAAAGTACTTCTGATGCCGGCGCGTTGGCGGCAGGCTACCGTCAACTGATGCTGCAAATTGTGGCGTTTATATTATTTGCGATATTGAGTTTCTGGGTAATTAACCAGGTGCGTGTGAATGGTCCGATTTCCAATATCCTGAACGAGTATCAAAATCTGACAGCAGATACCAATCCGCCTCCAATGTTTCCGCTGGATGCGTTTGCATCATATAACGAAGCGTATGTTGCTTCTACCAACTTTAATAATGAAAAACGCGATAAAGCGCTCGCCAACGCTGCCAAGAGTGAGGCCTTGTTTAAGGAGCGTTCAGAATATTGGCGTAAAAATCTTGATAATGAAAAACTGCAGGCGCAGCTGGAGGCCGTGATTCAGGCAGGTTCAAACTTCTTTGAAGTGGCGAATAAACGCTATATTCCAGCGTTACCACTTGGTACGGTAGCAGCGTCAGCGCCGCTGCTGGATTTAACGGCTGCGTTTGAAGCCAGTAAGCAGGCAGGTAACGACTTTACGTTGGCAATTCAAAAAGAAAACAACACATTGATTGAATCGCAAACCCGTTTTATCCAGTTCGTGCTGGCTGGCTTGCTGTTATTGGGTTTGGTACTGGTGTTCCTGATGTTCTTCTACGGTAAAAAACAAACGGCACAGTCTGTAGTTTTGACTAACCAACTCGCTAAAGAAGGTCAGGATAACCAGGAAGCGGTTTTGCAACTGCTGGATGAGATGGGTGACTTGGCGGACGGTGACTTAACTGTTAAAGCGGAAGTGCGTGACAATATTACCGGCGCGATTGCTGACTCTATTAACTACACGATTGACAGCTTGCGAGATCTGGTTACCGAGATTAACCATGCGACGGAGCAGGTGACTTCAGCGACTTCCGTCGCGCAGGATACGTCTGAACAGTTGTTGAGCGCTGCGGAAACACAGTCTGCACAGATTATTCAAACCACCGACGCGGTAAACGACATGACGCGTTCTATCCTGCAAGTTTCCAGCAACGCGGCACAGGCAGCACAGGTTGCGCAACGCTCGCTGGAAGCTGCTGTTCAGGGTTCACAAGCGGTACAAAACACGATCTCGGGGATGAACGAGATTCGTACCCAGATTCAGGAAACCTCTAAACGTATTAAACGTCTGGGTGAAAGCTCACAAGAAATTAGTGAAATCGTGGAATTGATTTCAGACATTACCGAACAAACCAACATTCTTGCGTTGAACGCTGCGATTCAGGCGGCGTCTGCCGGTGAAGCAGGCCGAGGCTTTACGGTGGTTGCGGAGGAGGTTCAGCGTCTTGCGGAACGTTCATCTGAGGCGACTAAGCAGATTAGTGCAATTGTGAAAACGATTCAGACCGATACGCACGGCGCGGTTGCCGCGATGGAGAAGAGTACCGAGGGTGTAGTTGACGGTGCGCGTGTTGCGGATGCTGCGGGTCAGGCACTGAATGAGATTGAAACGGTTACTACCAACCTGGCGCAACTGATTCAGTCTATTTCAGTGGCGACTAATGCGCAGACAGATTCTGCCAAAACGGTTGCAAATAACATGCAGATGATTCAGGAAATTACGACACAAACGACACAGGGTACCAAGTTGACCGCTGAGTCTGTAGGTCAGCTCACTTCACTGGCTGAAGAACTACGTGACTCTGTAGCTGGTTTTAAACTGTAACCCATGACTGGATATCCTCTACGTCATTGCTACGTGTTTAATTTGTAACGTGAGATAAAAAGAACTCCATGAAAAAAACGTATATAGAAATGGGAGTACAAAATGCCTGAAGCATTTGATACCGGCCCATTGTCCTGGGTTAAAGACGAGATTGATCAGTCGCTGAAAAAAGTTCTGGCCAGCTTTAATGAGGTTAGCCAGAATCTAGGCAGTGTTGCATCGCTTAGGCTTACCCTGGCGCATCTCTATCAGGTGAATGGTGCGCTGGATATGGTAGGTCTGGAAGGCTGCAAGCGTTATTGCGCCGAAATTGAAAAACTGACCAGCAAAATTGCGCAGCAGACAGTGCCTGTGACTCAAGAGGTTATTAGGCAACTGATTCAGGCAGTAGAGACGCTGTCACAGTATTTGCAAGACCTCATGAATGGTGCGGCTGATACCCCAATACGTTTGTATCCGACCTTGAAACCTCTGGTTGAGGCGCAAGGCGAAACAATCGAAGAAAGTGAATTATTCTTTCCGGATACCGATAACACAGCACCAAAAGATCTGCCATCAAACCCGATTGAAGAATCGGCAATCCCTATTTTTGTCGCAGAACAAAGAGCAGTTTTCCAGAAATCGTTGCTGGACTGGTTGCGAAACAAAAATGCAGATGCATTAAATTCAATGCGTGATGCTGTGGTAAAAGTGCAGCAAGTACAGGTTAAAAATGCACCAAGAACATTGTGGTGGACCGCTTCAGCATTTGCTGATAGCTTGGCTCAGGATAAAGTGGCAGCCAATAACGGCGCAAAAAAGCTCTGTCGCAAACTGGATCGCCAGCTAGGCAATCTGGCATCAGGGGATGCCAAAGCGCCTTCCCAGTTGTTGCGTGAGTTGCTTTATTACGTTGCAATCAGTGACCGTGTAACAGATTTAATATCTCGCGTTAAAGACGTTTTTGAGCTTGATGAGGCTTTGCCTCTGGATGCGTCCCCCGCTGGTGAAGCGATGCCTTCAATTGCAGCAGAACATGCGGCACTGGCGCAGTTAATTGCAGAATTACCCGGGCTTAAGGAGCTCTGGTCTAATATCAGCAGCAGTGATGTTGCTGCTTCGGCAGCTGATTTAACCGCATTTATCAATAAACTGCAGACTATTTCTTCAGCTGTTCAGCAGAACATTTCCAATAAAAATATCATTAAGTTAATTAATGCGACTTACGATACGGTTCAGGCGCTAGATACAGACAAGCAAAAATTGAATGAGATTTCATTTATTGAAATTGCGGCATCTCTAAACTTGCTTGAGCATTGTTGTGACCATTACCAACATCTGGATAGCGATGTAAAACAAAAAATAGCGACGCAAACTGAACGCCTGCAAGCTGTTGTTCAAGGCTTGGAGCTTGCGCCTGCTGTTGATGCCTTCGCTACGAGCAAGCTTGATGCCAGTGTGGTGCAGGCTGTTGCGAAACAGATTATTGATGCGCTGGCACTGGTGGAAAAAGCGCTGGATACGTTCTTCAGAAATCCTGATGATGTCACGGTACTCAGTGGTGTTGATAAACCATTACAACAGGTTGTAGCTGCATTCGAAATGCTCGAAATGACCACACCTAGAGCAATTGCCGAATTAAGCGCATTATTCGTTGATCTGTTCAAGCATAATGCCACTAATGCAGCGCTTGGCGAACCCTATAGCAACAGTTTTGAACTCGTAGCAGAGAGCTTAAGTATGCTCGGTCTGTATGCTGAAGAGTTGCCGCATGTGCGAGCCGAGTCTGACCATGCTTTGTCTGATGCCTTGCGTCGCCTGCAAGACGGTGCGCGCGCACTGAATCTGAATGTAGAAGAAACTTTTGATACTGCAGATTCTGCAGTATCTGCTATTGAATTACCTGATCTTTCATTCGAAGAGGCTATTCCTGAGTTTGTTAAGCCCGCTGCCGCAGCAGAATTGCCTGTTAGCGAGCCAGTTGAATTAGAACCTGTTACGCCGCCTGCTGCAGCCGTTGAAACTCAACCAGCAGCGGTTACGCAAGCCGTGGCAGATGTTGTCGTAGATAAAGCCCTGGATCCTGAACTACAGGATATTTTCTTGACAGAAGCTGAGGAAGTACTGGCTACACTGGCCCAGAACCTACAGGCTTTACGTGTGAATGCAACTGACAGTGCGGCTTTAACTGAAGTGCGCCGTGCTTATCATACGCTGAAAGGCAGTGGCCGGACTGTTGGATTAACTGCATTGGGCGAAGTAGCCTGGGCAGTAGAAGATTTATTGAATGTGTTGCTGGAGAGTAAGGCGTTTCCTAGTGCAGCGATATTGGCGTTTATTGAAAAGGTGACTGCCGAGTTTGCTACTTGGGTAGCCGAGTTACTCGAAAAACAGAGCGTAAGCCTGAGCCCGTTGCCATTCAAGCAGCAAGCCAAAAATCTCATCGCTGAGTTCGAGCAAGCCTTGGTAGAAAAAGTTGTACCGCAAAGAGAAGAAGTGCTGATTGGCGGTACCCGTAAATTAAGTAAAGCCTTCTTTGATATTTTCCTTGCTGAAGCAGAGCAGCATTACAAAACGTTGGTGGATGCGCAGGACCTTATCATTATGGATTCAAGCGAAAGTTATCGCGCTGCCCATACCTTGGGTAGCAATGCGCTAACGGCCGGATTCACGCCGATTGGTGATTTGGCACGTGCTCTTGAGCATTGGCTTGAGGAACACAACGGTAACTGGACTGAACAGCATATTGAACTGTATGGCAATGTAGTAAAAGCGCTGGGCGAGGGGCTGGAAAGTGTTAAAGCACTGAACGAGCCTAAAACAACACGTGCATTGATTGTGGCCCTGGGTGAATCTACCGCAGCAATGCAAGCAGCGGCAACACAACAGGCAGAAGCTGCTGTACTTGAAGTTGTAGAGACTGAAAAGTCCGCGAAAAAGACAAAAGAAAAAGCAAGCGCCAAGACTGCGGCGAAAGTGGCTGCTGAAATGGCGCCTGTAATTGATCAAGCGCCTGAAATTACAGGCATTGCGCCTATAGCTGAAGCTAAAGAAGTGCCGGCTGTAGCTCCGCCAGTTGCTGATGTTGCTCCGGAATTACCTGCCGTTGCAGACGCTGCTGAGACGCAGGCACAGCAGCGTAAAGATAATGTGGTCAATGAAGAGCTGCTGGCGTTATTCCTGGAAGAAGCACGAGAATTGGTGCCGCAGATCGGCAAGGACCTTCGTGGCTGGCGCGCTAATCCGCAGGAGCATGAATATATTGATTCACTGCAACGTGTGCTGCATACGCTCAAGGGCAGCGCACGCATGGCAGGTCTGGCTTCAATCGGTGACAGTGTGCACGGTATGGAAGATCATGTAATTCGTGCCTTGAATCACAAGATTACCGCTAATGATTTTGATACCATGTTCCTTGAGTTCGACCAGATCAGCTTGATGCTGGAACAGGTGACAGGCGGTTCTGGTGCCAAAGCTACAGATGAGGCAAGTTCTGAAGCTGCCGTGGAAGTGATTCCTGCACGCAGAAGTGTACGTAAAACCCAGTTCCTGCGTATGCGTGCAGATGTGCTGGATAGGCTCATTAATGAAGCCGGTGAAGTTTCTATTATGCGTTCTCGTATGGATAGGGAAATGCAGAACTTCAAACAGTCATCTATTGACCTGACTGACAGTATTACCAGATTGCGTGCTTATTTGCGCGAGCTGGAGATTGAAGCCGAAACACAGTTGCAATCTCGTATGAGTCTGCTGCAAGAGGCAAATGAAGCGTTTGACCCGCTGGAGTTTGACCGTTTTACGCGTCTGCAGGAATTGACGCGTATGATGGCAGAGAGCGTAAACGACGTTTCAACAATTCAACATGGCTTGCTGCTCAATCTGGATCAGACTGACGCAGCACTGCAACAGCAAAACCGCATGAACCGGGAATTGCAACAGGGCCTGATGCGTGTGCGTATGCTGCCGTTTGCAACCATTTCCGAGCGTTTGCAGCGTATCGTGCGTCAAACGGCACGTGAGCTGAACAAGCGCGTCGAGATGACGATTGACGGTGAGAATATTGAGCTGGACCGTGGCGTGCTGGATAAATTGGGTGCCCCGTTGGAGCATCTGCTGCGCAATGCCGTTGCGCACGGCCTTGAGACCACTGAAGAGCGTATCAAATCCGGCAAGCCGGAAATCGGCCATATCAGACTTAAAGTCAATATGGAAAATGATGAAATTACATTGATCATTACTGATGACGGCGCTGGTGTTAATTTAGCCAAAGTTAAACAAAAAGCAACGGAAAAAGGCTTCCTGGCTGCAGGGCAGGACGTTACTGAGCAAGCATTGATGGCTGTTATTTTTGAGCCAGGCTTCTCTACAGCAGATTCTATTTCCCAGATCGCAGGCCGCGGTGTGGGTCTGGATGCTGTGCGTAGTGATATCGCTGCATTGGGCGGTCGTATCGATGTAAGCAATGTGTCTGGTTCAGGCGCCATGTTCAATATCTACCTGCCGGTTACATTGTCTGTCGCACAGGTGGTATTGGTACGTGCCGGACATAAAATGTTTGCGATTCCAACCGTGATGATTGAGCAGGTACAGAAGCTCAAGCAAAATGGTCTGGACAGCGCTTATCAGGCCGGCAAGGTCGAATGGGCCGGGCGTGAATACCCGCTGCATTTCCTGTCTAAACTGATTGGTGATACCGAACATGTGGCTCAGTCGCACATTTACACGCCAATTATCCTCATGCGTAGCGGTACCTATCGTACAGCGTTGCATGTAGACGAAATTATTGGCAACCAGGAGGTTGTGATGAAGCCTATGGGTACGCAGCTCTCGCACGTACCGGGCATGATTGGTGCTTCTGTGCTGGGTGATGGTGCGATTGTATTGGTGATTAACGCCGTGCAATTGGCAAACCGTGAAGTATTTGCGGTCGGTGTATCTAAAGTTGCCGAGATGGCACCGGTAGTTGAAAATCTAAGGAAAGTAGCCTTGGTGGTAGATGACTCCTTGACTATGCGTAAAGTACTCTCACGCGTGCTTGAGCGTGAAGATTTTGAAGTAGTCACGGCGAACGATGGTATGGATGCGATCGAGAAATTGCAGGAAGTTACACCGGATATTATCCTGACTGATATTGAAATGCCGCGTATGGATGGTTTCGAGTTTTCACGCTATGTTCGCGATAATCCCGCGACAGTAAAAACCCCGCTGATTGTCATTAGCTCACGAACTGCGGACAAGCACCGCAATGTAGCAGCGGAAATTGGTGTTGATGCCTTCCTAGGTAAGCCGGTGCAGGATGAAACCCTGGTTGAGCAGGTGAAGGCTTTATTGCAACGCTAGTTCTAACTTAGCTGCAATCTTTATTCCGCGCTGGGGGCTCTGTTTAATAGGTGCTCCCAGTGCGAATATCAGAACTTCTAATTTTCTCGTACGAATTACACGCATTTAGCCTCAATTGGTGCAGGCTATAGTAAGTTTTTGCAGTATGCGCAGAACTGTCGCTAATTATAGCTATTTCATTAAATAATCCTAAAAAAGTAGTTAATTCCATTTATTCGTCATACCAGCGGAGGCTGGTATCCAGACTACGTGAATACTCGTATTGTGTCGATAAACAACCATTCGTGACTGCCAGCTAGACTGGATTCCCGCCTTCGCGGGAATGACATATTATTTAGTAAAATAACTATATGTGTGAATCCTGTATTGCGTTACGCCAAGCAGCGACTTTGTTTTCAAAAGATATACTGGCATGAGCAGGGCTGGAAGAAGGTAGCCTGATATATTTTATGGAATAGTCACCAAGTGACGGTAATACACGTTTCTTGAAGATTTTTTCTGCAATGCCGCCATTAAAGCAAATGCAGCTAATGCCCGGATGCCGCTGAAGAAGCGCTTCAATGTCATTCACTTTTGCTGAATCCATATCAATTGCTGCATCCATGCTGCCGGGGCGTATGCAGCTTTCCAGTACGTCCCACAATGCAATATTTGAGCGTTTTAGTGTCTCAACGCGTACTGTGTAATATGTATCTGCAGGTATGCCTAATATCTCCTGCATAATCTTCCAGAATGCGTTTTGTGGATGAGCATAGTACTGTTCCGCTGCGAGTGACGCGACACCAGGCATAGAGCCAAGAATCAGCACACGTGCAAAATCTCCTTCAATCGGTGCAAAGCTGCTGACAGCGATCATGGTGTTTAACTCGGATTGTTTGAGCTATCCGCCTAGTTATTATTTGAAGATACAATGCTTCGTGAAGTCTGCAGCTTCATTCATGCTCCAATCACCCTTTGGTTTTTCCTTGAGATTGGCACACCATTGATCGCTACCGACCTCTGGAGAGCATCCCCAGAGCGGGATTGTAAGCAGTGCGGCTAGAGCCATGATAGTCAAGGTTGTTTTTTTGTTCATTGATATCGTCCTAAAATGTTTAGATAAGCGTCTGAATGATTGGCGTTGTGCAGTCTGATCGCTAATGAATTTGAAATAACAGCAGCTTGCCTTACTTTTTTAACTATTATTTTTAAAATCCAGTTTACTGCAATTCTAAATCTTGCTGTATTTGTTTTTGTTGCTGGATGAATGATCCATTCTTGAGGTTGAGTGTTATTACAGGACCATTATTGTGCATAGAATCAGTTTTAATATTATTTTGTTCATGATTGCTATTTCTGTATTTTTCCAGATTACTATTGATTAAGTCCTTGAGATGGAGGTCATTGCTGATAATCGTCACCTTAACGCTGCTCATGTTGATGTCATCTGTTTTCATGCGATTCAGCACGGCAGATACCAAACAAATATCATTATTGTAGTTAACGGGGTCATTTCTTAGTGGGACTAGCGCTCCGCCTTTGGAAATTTGATCGTATATGACTACCAACGCCCCTTTATCTGGCATTTGTAGAGAAAGTGTTTCATGTTGTGCGTAATTAGTTGCTACTGGAAGTTGATCTGCCATTTTAATTATCCTTTTTAATCAGTTTCCCGAATGACAAAATATAAATATTGACGATCTAAAATTAATCTCGCGTTGTGAGATAGCAATGTCAGTTACGTCAGTTAACACCGGCCACCAATCCTTTTTGATGGGAAATAATACCATGTTTATCTGGTGTGATTGAAAAGTAGCAATGTTTTTAAGGATGCGGCTTCAAATAAGGTAAAATTTGCTTTATGTCAGAGATCGATCAAACACATCCAGCAGTACCAGCATTTGTCCATTTACGTTGCCACAGTGAGTATTCCATTGTGGACGGCATTGTGCGGATTGATGACTATGTAAAGCATGCTGTTGATGACCGTATGCCGGCATTAGCGCTCACGGATTTGAATAATCTGTTTGGTGCAATCAAGTTTTACAAGGCAGCGCGTGGCAAAGGCGTTAAACCAATCATCGGTTGCGACATCTGGCTTGAAAACTCAGCTAACAGGGAGCAGCCATCACGCGCCTTGCTGCTATGTCAATCGCATGCCGGTTACCTTTTATTATGCCAATTGTTAAGCCGTGCTTATTTATCCAACCAGTATCGTGGTCGTGCCGAGTTCAAGCGTGAATGGTTCGTTGAGTCTGGTACTGATGGTTTGCTGATGCTTTCCGGTGCCATGGTTGGTGATGTGGGTCAGGCGTGTGTGCAGGGTAATCTGGAGGCGGCAATCAAGCTAGCGAGTGGTTGGAAAGATTTATTCCCTGACCGATATTACCTTGAAGTGCAGCGTATTGCTGTTGGTGCGCAAAAACCAGTTGAAGAGCAATACATCCAGAATGTGCGCGCAATTGCAGCGCAGCTTGAATTGCCGGTTGTGGCAACACACCCGATACAATTTACCACGCCGGATGATTACCGTGCGCACGAAGCGCGCACCTGTATTGCTGAAGGATATGTGCTTGCTGATACGCGCCGCCCTAAAAACTTTACCACTGAACAGTATTTCAAGACGCAGGCTGAAATCGGTGCGCTGTTTGCCGATATGCCGGAAGCGCTTGCCAACAGCGTCGAAATTGCCAAGCGCTGCAATCTTGGCCTGACTTTAGGTAAGAACTACCTGCCTAAATTTCCGACACCCAATGGTGAGAGCCTTAACGACTATTTAATTGCCGAGGCCAAGCGTGGTCTGGTTAAGCGTCTGGAGGTGCTGTATCCCGACGAGAATATACGTGCCGCCAAGCAGCCTGACTATGATGCCCGGCTGGATTTTGAAACCGGTGTGATTAACCAGATGGGTTTTGCCGGCTACTTTCTGATCGTGGCTGATTTTATCAATTGGGCCAAGAACAATGGCGTGCCGGTAGGGCCGGGCCGCGGTTCCGGTGCCGGTTCCGTGGTCGCTTACAGCCTGGGCATTACCGATCTTGATCCACTTGAATACAACCTGCTGTTCGAGCGCTTCCTGAACCCGGACCGTGTTTCCATGCCTGACTTTGATATCGACTTCTGTCAGGAAGGGCGCGACCGCGTCATTGAATATGTGAAACAAAAATATGGTATTGATGCGGTGTCACAAATTGCCACCTTCGGTACCATGGCGGCAAAGGCCGTGATTCGCGATGTGGGACGCGTGCTCGATTTGCCGTTTAACTTCGTGGATGGCATCGCCAAGCTGATTCCGTTAGAGCTTGGCATTACTTTATCAGACGCGCTGGAAAAAGAACCGCAACTGGCCGAACGGCGCGAGAATGAAGAAGAAGTGCGCGAACTGCTGGAACTGGCGTTACGCCTGGAGGGTTTGACACGCAATATCGGCATGCACGCGGGCGGTGTGCTGATTTCCCCAGGCAAGATTTCAGATTTCTCACCGGTATATTGTCAGGCCGATGGCGCCAGTCTGGTGAGCCAGTACGATAAAGACGATGTTGAAGCAGTAGGGCTGGTCAAGTTCGACTTTCTGGGTCTGCGTACACTGACCATTCTCGATATGGCGTTGGAAAATGCCAATAAACAGCGTGCCGAGAGTAATCTGCCGCCGTTGTCATTTGAAGCGCTGCCGATTGATGATAAGCCAACATTTCAGCTGCTGAAAACCGCGAATACGACCGCTGTGTTCCAACTGGAGTCGCGCGGCATGAAGGATATGCTCAAACAGGCGATGCCGGATTGTTTCGAGGATATTATTGCGCTGGTGGCGCTGTACCGCCCGGGGCCGATGGATCTGATTCCGGATTTCTGCCGTCGCAAGCATGGTAAGCAGCGTGTGGAATATCCGCATCCGCTGACTGAGCCTATCCTCAAGGAAACCTACGGTATTGCCGTGTATCAGGAACAGGTGATGCAGATCGCACAGGTGGTGGCAGGCTACAGCCTTGGCGGCGCTGACTTGCTGCGCCGTGCGATGGGTAAAAAGAAAAAAGAAGAGATGGATGCCCAGCGTAAAATATTTACCGAGGGCGCTACCAAAAATAACATGACCGAGAAGCAGGCCAGCGAGTTGTTTGATTTGCTGGAAAAATTTGCCGGTTATGGTTTCAATAAATCACATGCGGCCGCCTATGCACTGGTGGCTTACCATACGGCTTTCCTGAAAACGCATTATCCAGCGGCTTTCCTTGCCGCAACCATGTCTGCGGACATGAACAACACGGACAGTGTGCATATTTTCTACGACGATTGTGTAGCGAACAAGGTTGAGGTACTGCCGCCGGATGTCAATGAAAGTGAATTCAAGTTCAAGCCTATCAGCAGGACGCAAGTACTGTATGGTTTGGGTGCAATCAAGGGTACAGGCTGGGCGGCGATTGAAGTGATACTGCAGGCACGTAAAAAGGATGGGCCGTTCAAGGATCTGTTTGATTTCTGCTGCCGCCTGGATTTGCGCAAGGTAAACCGCAGGGTGATTGAGTCATTAATCCGCGCCGGTGCCTTTGATAAGCTGGAGCCTAACCGTAGTGCTTTGCTGGCTGGCGTCGCTTTGGCCATCAGCGCAGCAGAACAGGCTAACGCGAACAGTAACCAGAATAGTTTGTTTGGCGAAGCTTCAGATCAGTCTGTGCATGTGTTGCCTGACGTTGCGCCGTGGACAGAGCAGCAGAAGTTGCAGGAAGAAAAAGCGGCGCTGGGTTTTTATCTGAGCGGTCACCCTTACTGGTCTTATCAAAAAGATCTGAGTAATTTCATTACGACAACCTTGGCCAGTTTGGCACCACGCGAACAGCCACAGTTGTTAGCTGGTATTGTCTCCGGCATACGTGTGCGTATGACCGGACGCGGCAAGATGGCGATTGTCGGTATTGATGACGGTACCACGCGGATTGAGGTGGTAGTCGGAAATGAATTGCTGAATCAGTCGCAGCAGTTATTAAAAGATGACCAGTTGGTGATTGTAGAAGGGCGCGTGAGCAATGATGAGTTCTCGGGCGGCATTCGCGTCAATGCCAGAAAGTTATATGATTTATCGACTTTAAGAAACAGCAAGGCGAGTTTTCTGAAAATTTCATGCAACGGTCAGG
Organism: uncultured Methylotenera sp.; assembly: GCA_964622195.1. Taxonomy (GTDB): domain Bacteria; phylum Pseudomonadota; class Gammaproteobacteria; order Burkholderiales; family Methylophilaceae; genus Methylotenera. Next base: position 29,536 of record CAZUOQ010000026.1, read on the forward strand.
CCGATGCGATGAAGTTAAAGACCTTGCTTAAACCTTATTGCGTAGGCATATCAGATGAGCAGCGTGGTTGTGCGGTGAAAGTGGAGTACCACAATAAAACCAGTAAAGTAGAGCTGATGCTGGGAAGCGAATGGCGAGTTGACCTGCATGATGAACTGATTAACGGCTTGACTGCATGGTTAAGCCGAGAAAACATAAAAATCCTATATAATTAGCAACAAAAGAGTATGAGTTCTTTGAGCGGGAATGACGACTGAGGCAGTTTAACTAGTGTTATATTGTCTTTAGTTCGTAC
>CAZUOQ010000027.1:0-1354 GCA_964622195.1 uncultured Methylotenera sp.
AGCATTTCTCCAATCATTATCTGATCAATACGCATATAAACTGCGATAGCAAGACCACTAAAAATTAACGGCCAGCTATCTTTTAAGAGTTGCCTTGCTTTGTTCAAATCAAAATGGTGATAGAAATTACCAAGCTTCTGATATTTATAGGCAATATACAGCGTAACTGCGAGGGTAACTTGGTCTAAAAAACTAACCACAATAAACCAAAATAAATCTTCCCCTGTTAGTACAAGATATATTTTCAGCAATGATGACAATATAAGCTGTGTGATTTTGCAAATAGAAACAAATTTAGAAAGTACTCTTGATTGAAAGTAAAAATCAACTACTTCAAATGATTGAAAAATGAGACCACTTGCGATAATGAAGATGTAAAGATTAGTCGTAAAACTGTTACTAGTAAAAATTGTAGCAAAGGCAATAATAACCAACATAATTAATGCCCCCATCAACTTTAACCAGAAAGCAGTACCTAGATAAATGTCTCTATTGTGGGGATCGTTAACTAAATCTCTCACCAAAATACTATCTAGCCCTAACTTGGCAACACTGCCAAATAACGCGACAAATGCGATTGCATAGCTAAATATGCCAAATTGCTCTGGGCCTAAATAACGTGCCACCCAAACACCAACAAACAACCCTGCCACCATACGCAGCATTGTTTCGCCAAGCATCCATGATGTATTTGCAAAATAACGACGAAAACCTTGATGACTCAAGGCTTTATTTGCATGGGATTTAAGTCGTGACAACAATTAATCTTTACCGAACAAATCGCGACTGTAAATTTTATCCGCAACATCCTGAATATCTTCAGTAATGCGATTAGCAACAATTACATCTGCCTCTTGTTTGAATTGCGCCAAATTGTTCACGACTCGGGAATTAAAAAAAGTGGGGTCTTTTAATGCCGGTTCATACACTATGACTTCTATGCCTTTAGCTTTTATACGCTTCATAATGCCTTGAATACTTGACGAGCGGAAATTATCTGAGCCAGCTTTCATGACCAGACGGTGTATGCCAACAACTTTAGGATTGCGCTTCAGAATACTTCCAGCAATAAAATCTTTGCGTGTAGTGTTAGCTTCAACGATGGCATGAATGAGATTTTGCGGTATATCGCAGTAGTTTGCCAGTAACTGCTTGGTATCTTTTGGCAGACAATATCCACCATAACCAAATGACGGGTTGTTGTAGTGGTCACCAATACGCGGGTCCAGGCTTACGCCCTGAATGATTTGTTTGGTATCCAGACCGTGTGTCGCAGCGTAAGTGTCCAATTCATTAAAGTAAGCAACGCGCATCGCCAAATAGGTATTTGCAAAAAGTTTGATTGCCTCAGCTT
>CAZUOQ010000027.1:1364-29406 GCA_964622195.1 uncultured Methylotenera sp.
CAAAAGTTCAATATTTTGTTTAACCGCCCCTTGTTTTAGCAGATGTGCAAAAGTTTCTGCGCGCTGCGAACGTTCTCCAACGATAATTCGTGAAGGATAAAGATTGTCATAAAGTGCTTTACCTTCGCGCAAGAATTCAGGGGAGAATATGATATTTTGACTATTAAATTGCTGCTTTATCTTAGCGGTATATCCAACTGGCACAGTAGATTTAATAATCATTACCGCATTTGGATTAATCGAGATAACATCTTGAACAACTGCTTCAATTGAACGTGTATTGAAGTAATTGGTTTCCGGATCGTAGTCTGTGGGTGTAGCAATAATTACAAATTCTGCATTGGTGTACGCATCATGCTTATCTAATGTGGCGCGAAAATTAAGCGGTTTGTTTTTTAAGTAATGTTCAATTTCCGCATCTTCAATCGGAGATGTTTTTTGATTAAGCATCTCAACTTTTTCAGCAATGATATCAAGCGCAACAACTTCATTATGTTGTGCAAGCAAGATAGCGTTCGACAGACCAACATAGCCTGTGCCGGCAATGGCAATTTTCATATTTTTTTACTCAACACTTACATTCACATCAAAACCATTCGCTTTTAACAAAGCATGGCGCTTGGCTTCAGACAAGTCAGCTTTAACCATTTCGCGGCACATTTCCTGCACGGTAATTTCCGGTACCCAGCCAAGTTTGTTTTTGGCTTTGCTTGGGTCACCCAGCAGAGTCTCTACTTCGGTTGGGCGGAAGTAACGCGAATCGATTTGCATGATGACATCGCCCACTTTTAATGCCGGAGCATTGTCACCTTCTATTTTGGTAACAATGGCTTTTTCGTCTACCCCACTCCCCTCAAACCTGAGGCTAATGCCTAGCTCGGCAGCGCTCCACTCGATAAACTGGCGAACTGTATATTGCACCCCAGTTGCAATCACAAAATCTTCAGGAGATTCCTGCTGCAGCATCATCCATTGCATGCGCACGTAATCTTTGGCATGACCCCAGTCACGCAAAGCGTCAATATTACCCATATACAGGCATTGGTCTAAGCCTTGTGCAATATTGGCCAGACCACGCGTAATTTTGCGCGTTACAAAGGTTTCGCCTCGACGCGGGCTTTCATGGTTAAACAAAATGCCGTTGCAGGCATAAATACCATAAGCTTCACGGTAATTCACCGTAATCCAGTACGCGTAAAGTTTAGCCACTGCATATGGGCTGCGCGGGTAAAATGGCGTGGTTTCCTTTTGCGGTATTTCCTGTACCAGGCCGTATAGCTCGGAGGTAGATGCCTGATAGAAACGTGTCTTTTTTTCCAGGCCAAGAATGCGAATGGCTTCCAAAATTCTTAGCGTGCCCATGGCATCAACGTCTGCGGTATATTCCGGGCTTTCGAAGCTGACCGCTACGTGGCTTTGTGCGCCCAGATTATAAATTTCATCCGGCTGTGTTTCCTGAATCAAGCGCACTAAATTGCTGGTGTCGGTCAGGTCTCCGTAATGCAGTTTAAAGTGTGCATTCTCAATATGCGGGTCTTGATAGATATGATCCACACGCTGTGTATTAAAAGAGCTGGCTCGGCGTTTTACGCCGTGCACAATGTAGCCTTTTTCTAACAGAAACTCCGCTAAATATGAACCATCCTGACCTGTAATACCGGTGATTAAAGCCACTTTCTGCGACATATTGCTTTCCTTCTATTCCATTCTGAGCACGTCGGCGTGCGTTATAAAATCTTCATAGGCTTTTGCCAAGCCAGTTTGCAAATCCACCTGCGGCTTCCAGCCCAGTGCATTTAACCGGCTGCTGTCCATCCATTTTCTGGGTGTTCCATCCGGTTTGCTGGTATCAAAGCTGATTTCACCTTTGTAACCTACAGCCTGACCTACGGCGTGTGCCAATTCACTGATGGTTACATCATCACCATAACCAACATTGATATGGCTTTGCATAGGTTGTGTATGTGCATCATAAATATGCTTATCCAGATTCATGACATACACGCTGGCGGCAGCCATATCATCTACGTATAAAAACTCCCGTCTGGGGGTGCCTGTGCCCCAAATAGCTACAGATGGCGCATTGGCTAGTTTTGCTTCATGAAATCGTCTTATTAAAGCCGGGATGACATGAGAATTTTCGGGGTGATAATTATCGCCTGGGCCATATAAATTGGTTGGCATAACGCTGCGGTAATCAACTCCGTATTGTCGATTGTAACTTTCACAGAGTTTGATCCCCGCTATTTTTGCAATCGCATAAGGTTCATTCGTAGGCTCTAATGTCCCGGTAAGCAGGGCGTCTTCACGCATTGGCTGCGGCGCCAATTTAGGATAAATGCAGCTGGAACCCAAAAACAAAAGTTTTTGTACACCATGCTGCCACGCTTCATGAATGATGTTCGCCTGCATCATCAAATTCTGATAAATGAACTCGGCAGGAAAAGTATTGTTTGCATGAATACCACCTACTTTAGCTGCCGCCAGGTAAACCTGGTCCGGCTGTTCAGTCTCAAAAAACTTGCGCACTGCTGCCTGATCCGTTAAATCCAGTTCAGCGCGGGTACGTGTTACGATATTCGTCAGGCCTTTGGCTGCCAAAGCCCTGACAATGGCAGAACCAACCATGCCACGATGCCCGGCAACATATATTTTAGGGTTATTGATATTCAATTAATTAACCTTCACGTCCATAGCTGTCATCAAACCGGATGATATCGTCCTCACCAAGATAAACACCGGATTGCACTTCGATAATCTCCAGAGGCATGCTACCGGCATTGGCCAAGCGGTGGGTTTCACCCAGAGGAATATATGTGGATTCATTTTCATGAAGCGTAATCACTTTATCGCCACAAGTCACTTCGGCAGTGCCCGTCACAACAACCCAATGTTCGGCACGCTTGGTGTGTTTCTGCAAACTCAGGCTGGCGCCAGGATTCACCTGTATGCGTTTGACCTTAAATCGTTCGCCTACATCAATTGTGTCATACCAGCCCCAGGGGCGGGACACCTTACGGTGCAGCACACGCTCTTCCCTTTTTTGCGCTTCCAGCCGGTTTACGATTTTTTTAACGTCCTGACTCATGCTGCGATCCGCGACCAGCACAGCATCCGCAGTTTCAATCACCACCAGATTATTCACGCCAACCGCGCTGACCAGTCGATGGCTGGCATTGATCAGCGTATTGCTGGTATTTTCAAGTATCGTATCGCCATGAGATACATTGCCATTCTCATCTTGCTCGCCTACCTGCCAGACTGCATCCCAGGCACCAAGATCATTCCAGCCTGCATCCAGCGATATCATTTTGATAGGAAATTCAGATCCAGGGCATTTTTCCATCACAGCGTAATCAATGGACTCGCCCGGTATATCTGCAAATAAAGCAGCATCAGGGCGTATAAATAGATGATCACGCACACTATGGGCAAAAGCATTTGATGTCGTTTCAAATATATCCGCCCTGAAATGCTTCAACGCCTTAAGCCATACGCTGGCACGCACTACAAACATGCCACTGTTCCATGCATAGTCACCAGATGCCACATAGGCTTGCGCAGTTTTCAAATCCGGTTTTTCTGCAAATTGTGCAACATCATATTCATCGTGCTGGCCTGCGCCGCCCTCACGTTTAATATAACCAAAACCGGTTTCAGGCTTGTCAGGCGTAATGCCCAATATGACAATGGCACCTGCAGCGGCAACATGAATACTGTTTTGCAGCGCCATGGTAAAAGCATGGCTGTTTTTCACTGTTTGGTCAGCAGGCGTCACTACCAGAACCGGATCATTGCCGTTACTCATCGCCTGTAATGCTGCTAACGTTAAGGCAGGTGCGGTATTGCGCCCTACCGGCTCAAGCAGCAGGTTTGCAGAGACATGGGGTAACTCACGCAATTGATCAAGCACTAAAAAGCGATGCTCTTCATTCGTAACAACTAAGGTATCACCTACTGCAATATTATCCGCCGCCAACTGGCTCAGGCGATCAGTTGCTTGCTGAAACAGACTGTTATTGCCGGAAAGCACCAGAAACTGTTTAGGAAAACCTGTGCGTGACAACGGCCACAATCTGGTGCCGGAACCTCCGCAAAGAATAACCGGAGTAATGTTGATTAAGGATTGAGTCATATTGTAATTTTTTATTTTGCGTGATCGCCTGGATTAAGATGCGCAGAAAATTGTGATAAATCAGTATTCGCCTCTTGCATCAGTAATTTTATTTCTGCGCTAAGGGTTTCATATTCAGCTACTTTCGCCTTTAAAAACCTGATGGTGATTGCCGATTTCTCTTCAATTCCCCTAGGTGTTAATAAATACATATAAGCCAATTTATTTTTACTATTCTTAAAGTTGCTTACTTTAAGCAAACCTTTATCAATCAGCGCCTTCAGGCAATAATTGGTCTTACCCAGGCTGATACCCAACGCTTTTGCAAGCTCACGCTGGCTGATTTCTGAATCAGCCTCTATTAGCTTGAGTATTTTGTACCTGTATTCGTCAGTGAGCATCGCGAGTGATTAAGTACCGTTCAATGATTGAACACAATTCTAACAAATAATAAGCACGTTATGAAAAATTATTCCACCAAATGCCTTGATGCAATAAACCAGTCGAAACTTATTGAGGGTATATGCGCTTTAAGTTGCTCAAACAGGCATGACATAAAGACTCTGCTTTTGCTTGCGTTTCAGACTCTGCGTAACAACGCAACTCGGGTGCATTGCCAGATGGGCGCAAGTGCACAATGTCGCCATTCTCAAATATCACTCTAAAGCCATCAGTGCGATCAATTGAAGCGATTTTTCCGGAATTGGCGGACATGAGTGTCAAGATGGTTTGATGATCTCGGTCTAATGAATCAATTAACTGCGTACTGAGTGCGGTAGAAAAGTTTTGCAATCGGTCACTCGCCGTATAGCGGGATGGCAATGATTCAATAAGCGCAGAAACAGGCTGTCGATTTTGCCTTGATAATGATAGCAGCGATAATATAGGCAGTATTGCATCACGTGTAGGAAGTGCTTTCAAAACACGATTACCATACACAACATCACTGCCAAGCAAAAAGCCCCCATTCGCCTCAAACCCGGCTACGTTTTGTTTGCCTGTTTGAGATTTCTGCATGGCATCGATGACATAAGGCGAGCCAATTTTCGTACGGGCAACATGCTTAAACCATCCGGATTTTTCTGTAAGCGTACTACTGCTGACAGGCGTCACAACAACATCTGCTGCCAAAAATTTAGCGCATAAAATACCCACAATGTCGCCACGCAGCCATTGACCGTTTTCATCACCAATTAATGGTCTATCCGCATCACCATCCGTTGAAACAATTGCATCAAAATCATGCTGCTTTGCCCATTGCAGAGCTTGCGCAACGTCTTCTGCCCTAACCGCTTCAGTATCAATAGGCACAAAACCTTCACTGCGGCCTAGTGATATCACTTCAGCGCCCAATGCACTGAATATTTCATGAAGAATATCCCTTGCCACACTGGAATGTTCGTAAATTGCGATACGTAAACCACGAATTTGTGCATTTTGAAAAAAATCAATATAGCGCTGAATGTAATGCGCTTTAACGATTGGGTTAAGGACGAGTAAGTCTCTTGCTGTTTCAAACGCTGCGTCAGGCAAATCAACCGTTGCCTGGAGTATCAACGACTCATCCGCTTTGGATATCTCACCGCTTGATTTGTAAAATTTAATACCATTACGATCAAATGGAATATGACTTCCTGTTACAACGATTGCAGGCAATTGATGTTCGTAGGCATATGAGGCGAGCGCCGGTGTGGGTAATTCCCCAGCATAAACAACCTCACGACCTGAGTCCACGATGGCTTGGGCACATGCTGCTGCTATACGGGGGCTGCTGGGACGTAAATCATGACCCAATACCACCCTTTTATCTGTTTCCGCATTACCAACCACTGCCTCTAAAAAAGCCGCAACATACGCGTAACATAATTCATCGCTCATTTGATCCACTAAACCACGTAGGCCACTCGTGCCAAAACGAACATCATTGTTTTTCATCAAATGCTCGATACTGCTCTTACTGGTAACCATTTATACCACCTGATAAACTGAAAACAGCAGCTGTATGGCTGCCACAATACTAATAAGCGCCGCCCGTAAATTTCTTGATATCTCTTAACTGTTTCTTGGTGGGGCGCCCCAAGCCACGATCACGCTGTGCAAACATATTTTCGCCAGTCAGTTTTGCATTTTCACGCTTGATAACACTGGCTTGGGTCTCTGAGTATAGCAATGCCGCTTCAGGGGCACCTTTGCGTATATTTGAAAGTGCCAGCACGTCGACTTCGATTTCAAAGTCACGATTGCGGATGTGCACCACCTGCCCTATCCTGACTTCTTTAGCTGGTTTTACACGGTCGCCGTCAACATGCACTTTGCCGGTTTCGATTGCTGTGGTTGCAAGGCTGCGGGTTTTAAAAAACCGCGCGGCCCATAGCCATTTATCGAGTCTGCATTTTGAATCAATTTCACTCATATAATTAATTGACGAAACGCTGCTCTAGTAGCAGTGTAATTAATACACTTGATCATGATTACCAACATTAACCAAAATAACATCCTCTCCGTGCACCAGCAGTTCAAGAGTTATACGATACGACAAATTAATTGATACAGAATGCAACCCTTGCAGCCTACCGCTTAGGGCATGCAAGCGAAGCGATGGATGAAACGGATTGGCTTCTAATAATTTGAGTGTTTTTAGATACTGAGGTTTTAAATCTGGATGACGCTTAAGCCATCGTAGCGCACTTCGGTTATAGGTTTCAGTAAATACCAGCCGAAAAGCCATTACGCTTGCTCAAGTCTGGCCAAATGCGCCTCAGGCGATTCTGCAATAAAACGCCCCGCTGCCACATCAGCATGTACTTGAGCCAAGGCTGCTTCTAATTCGCACTCCCGTAAATGTTGGTAGTGCTCGATATCCATAACGACAAAACGATCCTTTCCTCTCACAGAAATAATAGCCTCACTATTGTTAGAAAGACTCGCCTCAATACTGGCAATACCTTTTACCTTTAATTCGTTAGCACTGATATGCGACATGACATTCCCTCGCTTACATATATTTAAGCGCACATTTAATCACACGATTAAATTAAATGCAAACAGTGCTATTAATCGCACTATTTGTATTTACGATATCTCAATAACCATCGCTTCCATGAAGATATGAATTAGCTTTAATGGTTGATTCACTATGATTTTACCTGCAACTCGTGCCAGAAATAAAACTGAAGGAGTTATGCTGTTTAAATATTTCTGCACTAGCACTTTTACACCGCTCGTACTGCGCCTGTTAGGCATGATCACAATAAAATTAATTGCTTAAGTCGCTCACACATCGACAAGCACAGTGCGAACAGTGGTTATGCAGCGGTCTCGATTAATAAGAAATTGGTATCAAGCTAGAAACTAACAATCTCTTTTGGGCAAATTAGCTTCCAGCGTCTGCTTGAACCCACGCAGAACCTCTGCAGCCTTGCTGTTTAATTCCGGCAGGCTGCAGCCCATCAAGTGCTGTATGCCGTCCGCGATGTTATTCATGGTAGCAATATGGAACCGGCCATTCGCTACGGCCTGAATCACTTCATCGCTCAGCATCAGGTGCCGCATATTGCGTTCAGGAATCAGTACGCCCTGCTTACCATCCAGACCGATTTCCTTACACACTCTGAAATAACCTTCAATTTTTTCATTCAAGCCGCCAATCGGCAGTACTTCTCCATGCTGGTTTAAAGCGCCGGTTACGGCAATGCCCTGTTTGATCGGCAATTGCGCTAATGATGACAGCAGTGCAAAAAGCTCTGCGCATGAAGCCGAATCACCATCCACGCCGCTGTATTCCTGTTCGAATACCAGTGATGCGGTCATGTTTAACGGATTTAACAGCGCAAAGTTGCTGTGCAGCCAGCTTTGCAGAATCATCACGCCTTTATCATGGGTAGGGCCACTCATCCGCACTTCACGGTCTATCGTGAGTACACCGCGGCTACCCGCATAGCAATTGGCTGAAATCCGGACCGGGGAGCCAAAACTCGCTTCTGAAAGGTCGATATGCGTCAGGCCGTTAATCTGCCCGATGCTCTCACCATAAACGCTGATAATCAGCTCTTTATCGACGATTGAATCGCGCATGTGCGATTCAATATAGCTATGACGCGCATATTTGCGCTGTATGGCAGACTTAACATCTTCAATAGCCACCAGGGCCGCGCCGCGCTGTTCAGCAGCGGCTGAACTTTCCAGCAGCAATTTTTCCAGCACGCCGAATTTGGTACTGAGCCTGGTCTGGTCTTCAATTAACCGATGCATTGCTTGCAGCAAACCAGCCACTGCTTCTGCCGTGAAGTGGCGGCAATGATGCTGTTGGCACTTATATGCAATAAAGGATGCGTATGCAGTGTAATGCTCCAGATTCGCTTTTACCTGGTCTGCAAACTCGATCTTGATTGGAAAGTAATCGAAGAAATCAGGGGTAATACCGAGCAGTTCATAATAATCTTCGCGCGTTGCAATCAGTACGATTTTCACAGAAACCGGTATTGCAGTCTGCGCGTTGATCAGGCTGCTGCCCTGGTTGCTGCTGTTGGTCAGGTCTTCAATCTGCAATGTGCCATTACGTAAAAAACGATGCAGTTTTTCCAGGATATGTGCGCCATTCTGCTCATCTGCCAGAATGTCACGCAATTGAATAAGCAAGCTACCGGCATCGGCACGCAGCAGGTTACCGGCGCGAAGACGCATGAAGTCGGGAATATTGCTGGCTTCGCTGGCACTTTCTATGCCGCCAAATAAAGATTGCAAGCTAGGGTCGTTATCATATAAAACCGGTGCATGTTGACCGGCATGATGTTCAACCAGCAAATTGGTACGATAACGCCCAAAAAAGCTCTCATTCATGAGTGCTTCAAGATTCGTTTCGCCCTCAGCGTTTGGGTTTGGCTGCCATGCCTCCAGGGTATCCAGAATATCCTGCTGCAGTGCATTAAAATAATGTGCAGGAATCTTGTCTGCGTCAATCAACGTCAGGCTGGCTTTAACAGCCGCTAACTGGCCTTCAATAAAAATCTGCAAAGGCGTTATCGAATTTTGCTGCGCTTTGGCTTCCAGCAAGTTTGGCAAATCTTTGGCAAAGATACGTACAAAATTATCCATGGCCTGCTTGAGTTGCGTACCGGCACCTGCCGGCAACTTCAAGAATAAAGGCTTACCGTTAGCATCAAACTGATATAAAGCCACCAAATCACTAGCCACCGGTGATTTTGCAGCAGCTTCATGCATCATGTTAAGCATCAAGGTAGTACGGCCGGAGCCTGGCTCACCTAAAGCCAGCAGGTTAAAACCGGGATGCTGGATACTTAATCCGAATTCGGCGGCTTGCTTTGCTTCCGCCTGCGTTACCCAAGCCTGATACTGGGCGCCGGTATGTCCATCAACAATCAATTCTGATGTATCTGCAAAGCTAAATTGCTTCGCATCAATATTTAGCGTGAGTTGTTGAGGTGTCAGTGTATTTTGCATATTTTTTTATTTGCATCATGTTCTTCACATGATGGGTAAGTTAATTGTTTTGTAACGGGTTTTTATTCCGTCGTTTTGCTCCAGCGCTCTCTTGCATCATCATCAGATGACTTGGCTTCCACCCAGCGTTCTCCGGATGGCGTCGCTTCTTTTTTCCAGAATGGCGCTTCTGTTTTCAAATAATCCATCACAAACTCGCAGGCAGCAAACGCTTCACCCCGATGAGCACCGCTCACCGCCACCAGCACAATCTGGTCACAAGGCTGCAATGTGCCTACACGGTGAATAATCAGCACATCCATGATATTCCAGCGTGCTTTGGCTTGTACGATGATGGCCTGTAATGACTTTTCCGTCATGCCCGGATAATGTTCCAGCGTTAACTGCGAAACTTCATCACCTTCATTAATATCACGCACCTGCCCGACAAAACTGACCACAGCGCCAACATCTTTGCGCGCCTTGCGCAACTGGTTAATTTCAACACCAGTATCGAAATCTTCTGTTTGTACACGTACAGTCATGACAGACTCAGAATTAATTAACCACCGGTAACCGGTGGGAAAAACGCCACTTCATCGCCATCGGCAATGGCTGCATTGTCATGCACCAGCTCGTGGTTGATAGCAGCGCGCACTTTAAGCTTACCCATCAGCATCTGTCCCCATACGTCACCGCGCTTGGCTAAAAACGCCTTAAGTTTCAAGATTGTCCAAGGGCCTTGTGTTTCATCAAGCGCCAAATCCTCAGTTGAATACTTGAGGCTTTCTTTCAGTCTTGCAAAGTAAAATAATTTAATTTTCATATAGTTATTGATTAAACCTAATCTTCTTTATCATCTACAGCATCTAATACACTTGTCGGTGCATTGGTTAACTCTACGCGCTCAATCTGTGCAAAACGCTGCGTGATTTTCTGGCTGGAAATATGCACATCCTGCGCATTTTCATGTGCCTGGCGAATATTATCGGCCAGTTTCTTCATGCGGATATCAAAGCGGCCAAAGTCTTTACTGAGTTTGCCCAGTGCCTCTTTGATCACATGCACCTGTTTACGCGTTTCCACATCCTTAAGCACTGCACGGGCCGTATTGAGCACTGCCATCAGGGTGGTAGGCGAAACAACCCACACGCGCTTATTCATCGCGTATTCAATCACATCAGCATGGTGAGCATGTAGCTCGGCAAACACGGCTTCTGCCGGAATAAACATCACTGCGCCGTCGGATGTCACATTTGAAATAATATACTTGCCAGCAATATCGTCTACGTGTTTCTTCACATCCAGCTTAAACTGCTTCTCGGCTAACAACTTTTCAGCCTCGGTCAGGTTTTTATCAAACATGCGATGGTAATTTTCGAGCGGAAACTTGCTGTCTACAGCCACGGTGCCGGTGGGTTCCGGCAAGAATAATGCACAGTCAGCGCGGGTGCCGTTCTCAAACGTATGCTGCATGGCAAAAGAATTGACCGGCAGCACATTACGCACCAGCCCTTCCAGCTGCACTTCGCCAAATGCGCCGCGGGAACGTTTATCCCCCAGCAACTCCTGCAGGCTGACCACATTGGTGGTCAAGCCATCAATTTTCTTTTGTGCTTCATCAATGGTCGCCAGGCGCGCCATCACGTCCATAAAGGTCTGGTTTGTTTTCTTGAAGCCTTCATCCAATCGTTCAGATACTTTGCCGCCGATTTGCTCCAGTCGTCCGTCGACTGATTTTGTTAAGGTTTCAATACTTGCAGTTAACTGTAACGTTGCGTTGCGCATCGTCGTCTGTATCAACTCCTGCTCTGCCTTACCCTGCTCTGCCAGCGTTGTATGCAGTTTCTCCAGCACCGTTTCACGCGTCTGCGACAGGCTGTTGCTTTGTGCCAATTGCAACGCCTGCATTGCATCGCGTGTAGCCTGTAACTCTGCTGCTACGCTGCTGCGCAGGCGCTCGCTCATTTCAGTTGAGGCCGCGCCCAACCGATCACCCAGCTTGTTCAGGCCATCGTTAAAGTCCATCAGCATGGCGCGGTGCTTTTCTTCCAGTTGCTGCAGAATAACCATGTTGTTATCTATCTGGCCATCACGCCAGATTTTCCATAGCAGCAGCACAAGAATAGCAATTGCGACAATTAAAATAAGTGTTTGTATCATAACTGCTGATTATACCTGATGCTGTGGCATTGGCGCGCGCTGTGCATTACCATCACACACCTTTAATTTACGGAAATTTATCCCTTTTTTTCAGACTATTTCTAAAACGCTGCTTTTTATGCCAAACTTGCACATAACAAACTAATAGATAGGCACACCGTGAACAAACTCGTCCTATTCATCAATCAATGGCTTGCCAACATTACACGCAAGCTGCACAACAATTTTTACCTGTACTTGAGTGCGCTGCTGACCGTGTTCGTACTAGTTGATGCCAGCGTGCTGCATATCGGTGAAAATATGCGCGACAAGGCATTTGACCTGATGGTTAAAAACCGCATCATCGTGCCCAAGCCTGACCCGGATATTGTGATTGTCGACATCAACGAAGCCTCACTTAGCGCAATGGCCGGCGAATACGGGCGCTGGCCATGGCCCAGACAAGTGTTGGGCGAGTTTCTGGAAAATATCGAGGCACAGCAGCCCAAAGCCGTTGTATTTGACATACTGTTCAGCGACGCAGATGTGTACAACCCGGACAGCGACGCCTACTTTAATGAGGTGATTGCCAGCACCGAAAACACTTTCTTCCCCATGCTGCGTCTGGCGCAGGAAAGTGACCATCTAAGCACGATCACGCCGGACATGATCCCAGGCATTAAATATGTACAGCCGGAAGACGGCACAGCAGCCAAAGAAAAGCAGCCGATTGCAATCGTACTGCCGCATTTTGAAGCTGCACTGAACACCAAACATCTGGGCACGCACAACATTTACCCGGATAAAGACGGCATCGTGCGTGAGTATCGGCTCTGGCATGATGAAAATGGCTGGATACTGCCATCATTGCCGTTGGCCGTAGGTAATTTTGCACCTGTCATCCCATCAACACCAGCACAGAATATCCTGATTAACTGGCGTGGCAAACCATTCACCTATCAATTCGTGTCATTCAGCGATGTATATGCCGATATGGCTAGTAAAGTTAAAAAACGCCCGGCAGATGAGTTCAAAAACAAGATTGTGATTATCGGCTCTACAGCCCCCTCCTTGTTTGACCTTAAAGCGACCGCCATGGCCAAAGCGCATCCCGGCGTAGAAATTCTGGCAACAGCGATTGATAACGTCAGGCACAATGATGACCTGAAAGTATGGCGCGGCAGAATTCCCTACGTACTCATGAGCCTGACACTGATCTGGCTGACTGCGCTTGCATTTTTCCGCAATATGGATCGCGACAAGCTGACCACTGTATTCAGCAGCAGCCAGATCACTCTGCTCGCACTCTCCTATACCGCAATTAACCTGACCAATACTTATCTAGACTTTACCGGTCCCATTACCTGGGCAATCATGTATTTCAGTGTGGCAAAAATATACGCGCTAGCCAATGATCGCGCCATGCAGCGCATTTTGGCCAGCGATGTTGAATCCGGTAAAAAAGGTTCAAGCATACTGCTGATGCCTGTCATCATAGAAAGCCAGTTTCCATTTACAGACAGCATGCTCAAGAAACTAAGACATGCGGTCGAGCAGCAACTACAGCGCCCCGCTACTGTCGAATTTTTAAAAGGTACACAAAGCGGCATCTGGGGCTTGTTCAGCGACATGATTGTCGTAAGCTGGGCCTATTCACATGACGATAACAACGAAGCTGTCAAGGTTGAGCAAGATGCGACCCAACTAGGCGCACAATTAAACCGCTTATTACAAAGCTCCGGTATGCCGGATGATGTTGCGGTGCGTTATACACAGCATATAGGCGCTTTAAACACAGAAAAACCCATGGCCAGCCAGTGGCGCGGCTTGTTCGCGCAAGCGATTATTAAATTAGATATTCTGGAGAGAGAACAATAATGAAATTAGAATTCAAAGCGATATTAATTGCCACCTGCCTGTTGCCGGCACTTTATGGATCTGCTGCCCTGGCTGCCGAAATTGGCACGGCATTAAAAAACGATACCCTGCGTAAGGAACCTTATGCCGACGCTAAAACAGCCGGCAGCTTTAGCCGCGGCGAAAGTCTGGAAATTTTAAAAAAACAAGGTGCCTGGCTGCAGGTTAAAACCAAAAAATCCACCGGCTGGGTGCGTTTATTATCCGTTAAACGCGGCACATCAACGGGGGGCAGCCAGACTGCTGGCGTACTCGCAGCAGCAAGCGGCCGTGCCGGCACGGGTCAGGTGGTATCGACTACCGGGGTACGTGGTCTGAGTGAACAAGAACTCAAAGCTGCAAAATTTAATGAAACTGAAATTAAAACCATGGAAAGCTACACCCTGAGTGCTGATGACGGTCGCAGTTTTGCCAACGCCGGCAAGCTCAAGCCGATTGCTTTTGCCAACTTGAAAGCTGCGAAAGGGACTGCACAATGAAAAAGCCAATAAACACCCAAATGAATGCATTGATAAATAATACCCGCCAGAATCAAAATACCATGCAAAAACATTCAACAATCAAAACAAACAAAACCCTGCTGATTTCGGCATTGCTGGCAAGCATTCTGGGGCTATCAAGTATGCAGAGCCATGCGTTTGACCTCAAGGGCGTACTTAAAGAGGCTGCCGAGAAAGAACTGGGGCAGACCCCAGCAACACCAGCCACTGATGCGGCTCAAACTCCGACTACCACAACCAATACAACTGCAAGCGAAACTACTGCCGCAACAAAATCCAGCGAGCCGGAATTCAACTGGAAAAACCCCAGCACTGAAGAAGAAATAGCCTTGGGACGCGAAATTGCCGGGAATTTACTGGGCGCCGCACCATTGGTTAAAGATGCCGCACTGCAAAAATACGTTAATTCTGTTGGCCGCTGGGTTGCATCGCAATCTGAGCGCCCTGACCTGCCATGGCGCTTTGGTGTCATCGAAAGTGAAGACATCAACGCTTTTGCAGCTCCGGGCGGCTATATCATGCTGACCAAAGGCCTGTACCGTAAACTGACGAATGAAGCGCAGCTGGCAGGTGTATTGGGCCATGAAATCGGCCATGTCGTAAAAAAACACCAGCTCAAAGTTTTGCAGAAGCAGCAGTTGCTGAACATCGGTGCAGGTTTCTTAAGTGACAAATACGCTAAAGATAACAAACTGGCAAGCAAGGCAATCGGCACCGGCGCAGAAATCAGTGCGCGCAGCCTCGATAAATCAGCCGAGTATGAAGCTGACAGGTTGGGCTTGAGTTATGCAGCGCGTGCCGGCTATGAACCGTATGGTCTAACCGAGGTATTGCAGACGATTGGTCAAACCAGCAAAAACGATGGTAGTGTAGCTCTGTTGTTCAAAACCCACCCGCACCCTGATGAGAGACTAGTGGCATTAGGTGATGCAATTGGCAACAAACTCGATAACATTAAAAACGGTAAAACACTGGAAAACCGGTTTTACCAGCTCAAAAATTAACATCCGATAATTAAGTTGGGTTTACTTGATTTAGGTATTTGACATCTCAATTTTTAAGGCGAAGAATTAACCTGTAAAGTCTATTTTTAAAGGTTAATCATGGCAGAAAAACAGAGAGCGTCAAATACCGGTAAATCCAGCTATAAATCCCCGGCAGCATCCGCATATAGAGCCACAAAAACACGTCAGGTTGCATTGGGTGACGTAGCGCCTGAATCAAATGCACAAGGCTTTGAAACATTTGCAGTTAATGAAACTGTATCAGCCGCGCGCGAATCAAAATCCACCGCAGTACACGACATCATTAAGCGCATAGCAAATGGAAGCGAAACAGCAGACTTACCAACTGCGCTTAAAACCATACTGGAAGGTGCTTCGCCGGATGATGCGCTAGCGCTTGGGAAAGCGATCAGCGACATTAGCAATGCCAAAAGCCAGAAATCACGCGAGCAGTCTGACAACGCGCTTGCCAAAGACTGGCGTGAAGGCGCTTACCCTTACCAAAACCTGCTCTCCAGAAAATCTTATGAACAGCAAAAATATCACCTGCAGGTCGAGTTGCTTAAATTGCAGGCCTGGGTCAAAGAAACCGGGCAGCGCGTTGTCATTCTTTTTGAAGGCCGCGATGCAGCCGGTAAGGGAGGTACAATCAAACGGTTTATGGAACACCTGAACCCTCGCGGTGCACGCGTAGTCGCGCTGGAAAAACCAAGCGAAGTGGAGCGCGGTCAATGGTATTTTCAGCGTTATGTATCTGAATTACCGACCGCGGGTGAAATCGTGATGTTTGACCGCTCCTGGTATAACCGAGCCGGTGTTGAACGCGTCATGGGCTTCTGCAATAACGAAGAATATATCGAGTTTATGCGTCAGGCACCCGAGTTTGAACGCAACCTGAGCCGCAGCGGCATTCATCTGATTAAATTCTGGTTCTCGGTAAGCAAGCAAGAACAGCGCAGAAGGTTTAAGGAGCGCGAACTGCATCCGCTCAAACAATGGAAACTAAGCCCGATCGACCTCGCTTCACTCGATAAATGGGATGACTACACCAAAGCCAAAGAAGCCATGTTTTTCCATACAGATACCGCAGACTCACCCTGGACCGTCATCAAGTCAGACTGCAAGAAACGCGCACGCCTGAATGCCATGCGTTATGTTTTACACAAACTGCCCTACTCCAATAAAGACATCACTGCGATTGGCAGCCTGGATCCATTGCTGGTCGGGCGCGCCCATATTGTTTATGAACAGGGAGAACATAATCAAGCATTGCTGTAATCAATAACATCAGCAAAATAAGCTGCAATCAATAAAAGTTCTGGAGCAGTGGAAAGGCTAGCGGTCTTTCCACTGCTTTTGCATCTCGATAAACATGAAAGATGCTGTCCAGGTGATGAGCACCAGACCAGTGAGCGCTTCCAGCCCAGCTAAAAAGCGTGCATCCCCGGTCGCTACGATATCGCCAAATCCCAGCGTAGTAAAACTGACAAACGAAAAGTAAACGCAATTCATCAGGCCGTTGCCAAAATTACCAGTCAATGTACCCAAGTCCGCATAATTCACCATGAAATAATAGCCAAATGCAAACACCCATATTTCAATGACATGGGCGACCAACGCACCAAAAACACCTATCAGCACACGCAAGCGATGCCTGATAGGCATTTTTGGCGTCACGATTGAAAGCATGTTCAATGCTTCAAAATGAATCAACACTGCGGTTGCAACCAGAATACTATTGATTATGTAAGCAGCAATCATTTCACGCTTTCAAAAGAATCGATTAAATCAAATCCCGCGCACGTAGCTCAGCCTTAATGTACGCATAATAGATAGGCGCAGCAACCACGCCTACCAAACCGAATGCCGCTTCCATGCATAACATTGCGATCAGCAGTTCCCATGCATTAGCGCGTATTTGGGTGCCGACGATACGTGCATTCAGAAAGTATTCGAATTTGTGGATAATCACCAAATAAAGCAAGGAGCCAATCGCAACGCCAAGAGACTGGCTTAAACTCACAACCACAATGACCGTATTGGAAATCAGATTACCCACTACCGGGATCAGGCCGACGATAAACGTAATCGCGATCATGGTTTTAATCAACGGTAAGTGAATCCCGGCCATAGGCAGCACGGCTGCAAGATAAATGGCGGTAAAGAAAGTATTGACGGCAGAAATACGGATTTGTGCAAAAACAACACGGCGAAATGACTCGCTGAATAAATGGGCCCGCCCTGCCAGCGCGCGCACAAATGGCTTATAGTGATCAATCGTAACTGCCTCACGCAGTGCAATGATGCCGCCGATAATCATACCGATAATAATATGTACCGTTACTCGGCCAGCCTCTTTACCTACCACCTGCAACTGATCAGCATGTGTGCGCAGCCAGGTGGTCACCAACTCTTTGAATGCAATGGCATCAGCCGGCAAATGCTCCAATATCCAGCCCGGCAGGATTTTGCGTGAATCTTCAAGTATTTGTGCCATTTTTGCCAGCAGTACGGTAATGCTACCGGCATCTGAACGTAAGAACGCAACAAGGCTAGCGCCGGCCAGCGCAAGTAGGCTTACGATAATAAATACCAGAATGCCCACTGCCCAGATTTTTGAATAGTTACTTGGCCGCTTGCTTGGAAAACGACGTGCAATATAAGGTGTAATGATATGTACTAGTTGAAACACCAGCAGGCCTGCAATCAACGCTGGCAGCAGACTGAACTTAACAACAAAAAATAAGGTAAAGGCAGCTAAGATCCAAGCTGATTTTTCATGGATAGTGACCGACCCATGTGCGCTTTTAATCATAAATTATCATTGCTTTCTATGAAACAGGACCCGGGGCCTGTTATTTGAATCTATTTAAAAAATTTACAACCTCATCCTTTGGTAAAGTAAGCTCTAAATCCACCTGCTCATTAAAAGATTTATTCAAAATACTGCCATGACACTTGCCTAATGCCCTGGTCAAAGCATCCATCTGATTATATGGGATTGTAAGCGTTACCGTTTGCATTTCAACAAAGTCACCAATCCTGGCTGCATCCAGCGCCAATTTGGCAGTACCGCCGTAAGCCCGTGCCAGACCGCCTGTGCCTAAATTGATACCGCCATAATAGCGAATCACAGCCACACAGACATTAATCAGGTCACGCCCCTCAATAAGCTTAAGTATTGGCATACCCGCAGTACCAGATGGCTCGCCTGCATCAGAAAATCGCTGCACAATACCCTGCTCAGTTTTAATCCGGAATGCATAAGCCAGATGATGCGCATTCTGATGCTGCGTTGCAAATGCGCGCAGTGCAGCGCCAATCTCGCGCTCAGTCGCACATTGCACAGCCATGGCGATAAAACGTGATTTATTAATGGTCTGCTCGGCAAACCCGGTTTGTAATATAACCTGCAACTACTTACGCCCGCCTAGGATGCTGCCTAAAACACCGCGTACGATCTGGCGTCCCAGCTCAGACCCCACCGTACGTGCCACACTTTTTGCTGCAGCCTCCAGCACACCATCAGATCGCCTGCCGGCAGGTTTTTTCTTATCGCTAGCGCCGCCGAATAGCCCACCCCAGTCAAAACTGTCATCAGGGTCTTCTTCCGCCGGGGATTCTGCGGCACGGCCTTTTAATATTTCATAAGCAGATTCACGATCTACAGTTTTTTCATAAAAACTGAACACATTTGAAGACCGGATCACCTGGCTACGCTCGGCATCGGTTGCCGGTCCAATGCGGCCACCTGGTGGGCAGATAAATGTGCGCTCAACCGGTGTAGGAATGCCTTTTTCATCCAGAAATGAGACCAGTGCCTCGCCAACACCCAGTTCGGTAATTGCTGTCGCGACATCAAGTCCCGCATTAGCACGGAAAGTGGTTGCGGCAGATTTAACCGCTTTCTGGTCACGCGGCGTAAACGCTCGCAAGGCATGCTGTACCCGATTACCCAACTGGCCTAATACCACATCCGGAATGTCCAATGGGTTCTGGCTGACAAAGTACACACCAACCCCTTTGGAACGAATCAAACGTACGACTTGCTCGATTTTTTCCAGTAAAGCCGCTGGCGCATCGTTAAATAACAAGTGTGCCTCATCAAAGAAAAATACCAGCTTGGGTTTGTCCAGGTCGCCGGCTTCAGGCAGCTTTTCAAATAACTCTGATAACAGCCATAGCAATAAGGTCGCATAAATGCGCGGTGAATTAAAAAGCTTGTCGCTGGCTAATATGTTGATAACACCGTGCCCATTCGCATCTGTCTGTATCAGATCATCCAGATTCAATGCCGGCTCGCCAAACAGGCGGTCTGCACCTTCGGTCTCCAACTGCAGCAATGCACGCTGCACTGCACCGGCGCTGGCGGCTGAAATATTGCCATACTGTGCCTGATATTGCGCTGCATTTTCTGAAGTATGCTGCATCATGGCACGCAGATCCTTGAGGTCGAGCAGCAGCCAGCCATTATCATCGGCAATTTTGAAAATTGCATTCAACACGCCGGACTGCACATCGTTCAAATTCAGCAAACGGCCTAATAATAAGGGCCCCATTTCAGCGATGGTGGTGCGTACCGGATGACCTTTCTCGCCAAACACGTCCCAAAACGTTACTGGCGATTTAGCGTAGCTGAAGTCACTCAACTCCAATTGCTGCACTCGAGCTTCAATCTTGGCATTGCCGCCGCCAGCCTGCGACATGCCGGATAAATCACCTTTAACATCCGCCATAAAAACCGGCACACCCAGCTTGGAGAAGCCCTCGGCCAAGGTCTGCAGCGTTACCGTTTTGCCGGTGCCGGTTGCCCCGGCAATCAGACCATGACGATTAGCCATTTTAGGCAGGATGTAACTCGATATTTTGTTGTTTTTGGCAATCAGTATTGGTTCAGACATACAAGTTCTCTAGTGATATTGATTAATTATTTGTGCTGCTCGATCTGAACATCAGAATCAGAAGTCACCTTTACGCGCCCTGTCCATGATTTCCAGCAACACCGTTTCCAGTTCCTGTGCTGATTTTCTTGCGCGTTCAGTCGGGTTTTTAATGCTTTTCAAATCATAAGTCGGACGGTCCATCGCAATATAAAGCTTTAACTTATTATTTGCATCCGGTTTTTCATAGATCGCAATACGGCACGGCGCAAACACCAGAAATTCCGGATGGTCCAGAATGATTTCCGTACCCATACTTAAATTGCAGAATGAACGCACATCTTTCATGCCCTGTGGATCTACGCCACGCAGCTTCATATGTTCACCGATAGGAAAATTGGCCGGATTGACAAAATTCAGCCCCTCGGACAAGCTTTTCAAGCTATCAATTACATCCTGATAACTGACACCCTCGTTCACTGGCAGTTCATAAACAGCCGTACCTGGATCAATCGCCGGCATACCAGGCCTGACTTTACCGACCATTTCGTTAGAAGTGACAGTCACTGGTTTATTTGCGGCGCATGCCGTGGTGAACAACACCACGATTGCCATCATCAGTTTCAGATAAAAACTCGGACTACAGTATTGGTCGCGATAAGTTTGTAGCATTTTTACCACCTAAATTTATGATGAAAATTTCAAACTACAGTTAGTCACTTATTTTTAGTGCAGCGTTGACTGCAGCACGATTAAAATGCGGCGCTATAAGTTCGATAAAACTATACATATATCCGCGTAAAAACGCATCTTTACGTACCCCCAGATAAGTAGTGCTATCCGGGAACAAATGGCTGACATCGATTCTGGTTAAATTTGTATCACGTTCCGGGTCATACGCCATATTGGCAAGCAAGCCAACGCCCAACCCCAGGCTCACATAAGTTTTAATCACATCCGCATCGATTGCAGTCAGAACAACATTCGGGGTTAAACCGGCATCACTGAATGTTTTGGATACCAGTGTACCCCCGGTAAATGCAAAGTCATAGGTAATGAGTGGATAAGAAGCTAGTTTTTCTAGCGTCAAAAGCCCTCCAGCTGCTAAAGGATGATCATGTGGCACAACCACACAACGGTTCCAATGGTAGCAAGGCAGGCATAACAACTCGTCAAAGCTGCTGATAGATTCTGTTGCAATACCAATGTCCGCTTCGCCGGAAACCACTTGCTGAGCGACCTGGCTCGGGTTACCCTGATGGATATTGAGTTTGACACCGGGATGTTTAGCCATGAAGGCTTTTACCGCCGCCGGCAGTTTATAGCGTGCCTGGGTATGGGTAGTGGCAATCGTGAATGTACCTGACTCTACATCACTGAATTCATCACCAACGCGTTTAATGTTTTCAATATCCCGCATCACCTGTGACGCGAGATTAAGAATCTGTTCACCCGGTTCAGTTAAGCCAGTCAAACGCTTACCGTTGCGTTTAAATATCTGCAGGCCCAGTTCTTCTTCTATGAGCTGAATCTGCTTACTGACGCCTGGTTGAGAGGTGTACAATGCTTCAGCGGCATTGGTGATATTCAAGCCATGCTTCACAACCTCATGCAAATATCGTAACTGATGCAGCTTCATATTCGATCCTTTACGCCACCCTCGCCTGGCAACGCTTATATAATTAAATAATATATATATAGAATAACATATTCTTAAAAAAAACATTTAATCATTGCTATAGTGCGCACCTGAATTAAACTATTAATAACGGATACTCCATATGGAATTTGGTTATATTATCTCCGGTTTTGCGGTAGGTATGCTCGTGGGCATCACGGGTGTTGGCGGTGGGTCCTTAATGACACCATTGCTGGTATTTTTGTTTGGCTTCAAACCGGCGGTAGCTGTAGGCACAGATCTGCTCTATGCAGCCATCACCAAAACCGGCGGCGTATTTGTACACCACAATTCGCACAAGTCCGTAGATTGGCGTGTAGTGATCTGGATGTCTCTAGGCAGTTTACCGGCCGCAGTTGCAACCATATTTTTGATTAAACATCTAATCAAAATTGAGAAAGATATTACCGGGATTATTACTTTCACATTAGGCATTGCACTGATACTGACCGCGATTGCGGTACTTGTCCGCAGCTACCTGACGCGAAAAAAGATACGTGAAATTGAAGATAGCCTCATCAGCAGCGGTCGATTTAAGAAAATTCAAATACCTGCCACTATCTTTACTGGCATAATATTGGGTGTGCTGGTCACAATCTCTTCAGTAGGTGCCGGCGCATTGGGCACCATAGCGATTTTGTTCCTATACCCTAAAATGAGCACATTAAAAGTTGTAGGCACAGACTTGGCACATGCAATTCCTTTAACCGCCGTTGCAGGTTTTGGGCACTGGTCGTTAGGCCACGTCGACTTTGCTTTACTCGGCACATTGCTCATCGGCTCACTGCCAGGCATTTGGGTAGGCAGTCATTTAAGTGTAAAAATCCCGGAAAAAGTGTTACGTCCTCTACTCGCAACATTGCTTCTGATTATTGGTTTGAAGTTTGTTTTAGCTTAATGAAATTTAGTTTAAAAAAGAAGTCTGAATATACATGTACAAATATGATGAAATAGATCAACAAATTGTTGATGAACGTGTCGCCCAGTACCGCGATCAGGTACGCCGCTATCTTGCTGGCGAGCTCACCGAAGATGAATTCCGCCCTTTGCGCCTGCAAAATGGCTTGTATATACAGCGCCATGCCCCGATGCTGCGTATCGCCGTGCCTTATGGCATGCTCTCCAGCAAGCAATTGCGCAAATTAGGCGATATTGCAAAGAAATACGACAAAGGCTACGGCCACTTCAGCACACGTCAGAACCTGCAGCTCAATTGGCCTAAACTGGAAGACACCCCTGACATTCTGGCTGAGCTAGCTACGGTTGAAATGCACGCCATTCAAACCTCCGGCAACTGCATTCGTAATATCACAACTGACCAATTCGTAGGCATTGCACCTGATGAGGTGATTGATCCACGTGCCATGGCAGAAATCATGCGCCAGTGGAGTACCTTCCACCCTGAATTTGCATTGCTGCCGCGAAAATTCAAAATCGCGGTCTCCGGCACCAAAGACGACCGCGCTATTGTACAGGCACACGATATCGGGCTGGAATTTTACCGCGACAGCAACAATCAGCTGGCTGTCAAAGTCTGGGTTGGCGGTGGTTTGGGTCGTACGCCAATCTTAGGCTCGGTCATTCGCGAGCATCTGGACTGGCAGCATGCCCTTACCTACTGCGAAGCGATTATCCGTGTGTATAACCTGCATGGTCGCCGCGACAACATGTACAAGGCTCGTATCAAGATTTTAGTAAAAGCTTTAGGCATCAACGAGTTCCGTAATCAGGTAGAAGCAGAATGGACGCACCTGAAAGATGGCGCCAACACGATTACAGAAGCAGAATTGGCGCGCGTTTCCAAGCATTTTGAAGCGATGCCTTATGAAACCCTGCCAGACCAAGATGCAGGTTTTGATGCAGCACTTGCAAATAATCCCGCTTTTGCAGCATGGGTGAAACGCAGCGTACATCCACACAAACAATCAGGTTACCGCGCAGTCACACTGTCACTGAAACCGCACGGCCAGGCGCCGGGCGACATTACTTCAGAGCAGATGTGGACAGTAGCCGACCTGGCTGATGAATACAGCTTCGGTGAGTTACGCTCTTCGCATGAGCAGAACCTGATTTTGGCTGATGTTAAATTAAGTGATTTATTCGCAGTATGGGAAAAAGCAAAAGCAAATAGTCTGGCAACGCCGAATATCGGCCTGCTGACAGATATCATCTGCTGCCCTGGCGGTGATTTCTGCTCACTGGCAAACGCCAAGAGCATCCCGATTGCCAAGGCAATTCAAATGCAATTTGATGATCTTGATTACCTGCATGACATTGGTGACATTGAGCTTAACATCTCGGGCTGCATGAACGCGTGCGGCCACCACCATGTTGGCCATATCGGCATTCTCGGTGTCGATAAAGACGGCTCTGAATGGTATCAAGTCACTATCGGCGGCAAACAAGGCAATGATGCCAGCATCGGCACTGTTATCGGGCCATCGTTCTCGGCTGAAGAAATGCCGGGCGTGGTTCAGAAACTGATTGAGGTTTACATTAAAGAACGTACACCGGAAGAGCGTTTTATTGATACGGTGCGTCGTCTTGGCGTAGTGCCATTCAAAAAACATGTTTATGCAAAAGATGAGGTGGCAGCATGAGCAATTTAGTTAAGATCGAAAATGGTATTGCTGCAGTTGCAAACAACGAGTGGTCAATAGTTCAGTTACCTGCAGCGCAGGTTGAAGAACGCAAACAGGCAGGTAAAGTTGTTTTATTCAAACTTACTGGTGAAAGCACGGTAACAGAAGAGCAGATCGCAAATACTGTCATTCCCGCAACAGGAAAAATCATTGTTCCTTTAAGCGTATTTGTTGAACGCAATAACGAACTTGCAAGCCGCATCGCACAAGGCGAGGTTGGTGTGTGGTTAGCCACGCACGAACTGCTGGAATACCTGATACAGCAGCAGGCTGATTTAAATGTGTTGCCGATCATCGCTGTGTTCGTTGAACGCTTCGCTGACGGACGTATTTTCTCGTTAGGTACCCTGCTGCGTACCCGTTATGGTTACAAAAACGAATTACGCGCTTTTGGCGATGTATTGCGCGACCAGCTGTTCTTCCTGAAGCGTAGTGGCTATACCAGTTTTGTGATCCGTCAGGATCGTTCAGCACAAGACGCGATTGCCAGCCTGAATGATTTCAGCAAGCCATACCAAGGTGCAGTAGATGACCCGCAGCCTGTTTTCAGACGTTACAATAGAGGTGTCTGATGGCAACGGATATTGATTTAGGCCAAGTTGTGATGCTGAAACCGGGCGCAAATAACCCGGCAACCAGACCTGCGTTAACTGATGAGTTAGTCGACAGCGTTAATCGCAAGGCAGATGAAGTTCATGCCTTATTAAATGCTGCGGTAAGTGAGTTCGGTACCGGCAACATTACGTTTGCCAACAGCTTCGGTGCCGAAGATATGGTGTTGACCGACATCATCCTTAACCACCAGGCTAAAAAACATGCACTAAATGTGGAGATTTTCTCACTGGATACTGGCCGCCTGCCTGCGGAAACCTATGATTTAATGTCCGCGACAGAAAAACATTACAATACGAAACTTAAAGTGTTTTTCCCCAATGCTGATAAAGTTGAGACTTACGTCAATACAAATGGCATTAACGCTTTTTATGAGTCGATCGATCTGCGTAAAGCCTGCTGCTATATGCGCAAAGTAGAACCCTTACAGCGTGCACTTAAAGGCAAAAAAGCGTGGGTTACCGGCATGCGTGCAGAGCAGTCTGCCACACGCGTTAATTTGCCTGTGCGTGAGTTTGACAGCGGCAACCAGTTGGAAAAGTTCAACCCGTTAAGCGATTGGACAGAAAAAGAAGTCTGGGCTTATATCCGCCTGCACGAAGTACCGTACAATAAGCTGCATGACCAGTTTTACCCAAGCATAGGCTGCGCACCATGTACACGTGCGGTGGCAATGGGTGAAGATGTTCGCGCCGGCCGCTGGTGGTGGGAGGACCCAACCAGCAAAGAATGCGGGCTGCACGTTAAAAAATAATTCTATAAATTTACTAGCATTTTTCTGTGATTAAACAGATATTGAAGTTCACAACATGACGACAACTAAAAAACCAAACCATAAACCTCTTTCGCATCTGGACTGGCTCGAATCCGAAGCCATTTACATCCTGCGCGAAGTGGCAGGCCAATGCTCAAATCCTGTCCTGTTATTCTCAGGCGGCAAAGACTCTCTCTGTATCCTGCGCCTGGCGGAAAAAGCATTCCGTCCCGGTAAATTTCCGTTTCCGCTGATGCATATCGATACCGGTCACAACTACAAGGAAGTCATCGACTTTCGTGACCAGCGCGCAGCTGAACTCGGCGAGCGCCTGATCGTGCGCTCAGTAGAAGACTCAATGAAACGTGGCACTGTAGTGCTTAAATCACCTGACGAACCACGCAACAAACACCAGTCTGTGACTTTGCTCGAAGCGATAGAAGAATTCGGCTTTGACTGCTGTATCGGCGGTGCACGCCGTGATGAGGAAAAAGCACGCGCCAAAGAGCGCATCATGAGTTTCCGCGATGAATTCGGCCAGTGGGACCCTAAAAACCAGCGTCCGGAACTGTGGGATCTGTACAACGCCCGTTCGCACAAAGGTGAGAACATCCGCGCCTTCCCGATTTCCAACTGGACGGAAATGGATGTGTGGCAATACATCGAACGTGAAAAACTGGAGCTGCCAAGCATCTACTTTGCCCACCAGCGTGATGTGGTGATGCGTAACGGTGCGATTGTGCCGGTGAATGTGCCGCTTGCAAACGGTGAAACCATCATGCCGCCAAAAGCGAATGAAGAAGTGATCAATATGCAGGTGCGTTTCAGAACGGTCGGCGACATCACCTGTACAGCACCGGTGATCAGCGATGCTGATAACGTATCCAAGATCGTGCTGGAAACGGCAACGACAACCATTACCGAGCGTGGCGCAACCCGCCTGGATGACCAGACCTCTGATGCTTCAATGGAGCAACGCAAGAAAGAGGGTTACTTTTAATGAGCACTATGAACAACACAACACAACACAACGACTCCCTGCTCCGCTTCATGACCTGCGGCAGCGTAGATGATGGCAAAAGCACTTTGATCGGCCGTTTGCTTTACGATACCAAAACAATTCTGGCGGACACACTCTCGCAAATCGAGCGCACTTCACAAAAACGCGGCATGGAAGCGGTTGACCTGTCATTGCTGACAGATGGCCTGCAAGCCGAGCGTGAGCAAGGCATCACGATTGATGTCGCCTACCGCTACTTCAGTACCGGTACACGTAAATACATCATTGCCGACGCGCCTGGCCATGAGCAATACACACGCAACATGGTAACCGCCGCTTCAACCGCAAATCTGGCCATTATTCTGATTGATGCGCGTAAAGGCGTATTAACGCAGACACGTCGTCATACTTACCTCGCACATCTGGTCGGTATTCCGCATATTGTGGTGGCTGTAAACAAAATGGACCTGATTAACTATGATCAGGCTACTTACGACAAAATCTGTGCTGATTACCTGGCTTTCGCCAACGAAATCGGTCTGGCACAAAGCAAGAGCGCAGCGGGTAACGACATCAGCTTTATCCCGATGTCTGCATTGAATGGTGACATGCTGGTTGACCGCCTGGACAACATGCCCTGGTATACAGGCCAGACCATGCTGGAAAAACTGGAAGCCGCACCTACAGCACACTCTGAACACGCCGAGCCATTCCGTTTTCCGGTACAGTTCGTATGCCGTCCACACGCTTCAGATGATCACGATCTTCATGACTTCCGCGGTTTCATGGGACGTATTCAATCGGGTGAAATTGCTGTGGGTGATGCAGTGACAGTATTGCCGAATGGCTACACTTCAAAAGTTAAAGCAATTCAATTGGGTGAAGAGAAACTGCAGTCCGCGACCACCGAACAAAGTATCACATTACTGCTGGAAGATGAGATTGATACCTCACGCGGTGACATGATTGTAAAATCAAGCGATGTAAAAGAACCGGTAAAACAAATTGAAGCTTTTGTGTGCTGGCTGTCTGAAACACCGATGTCAACGGCGCGCACTTATATCGTGCGCCACACTACACGTGAGTCGAAAGCCAAGGTTGGCACGATCAGTTACAAGGTCGATGTCAATACGCTGGAACAGCAGACTACGACTGACCTTAAAATGAATGACATCGCGCGTATCAGCTTTAAACTCGCGCAGCCGCTCATGGTGGATAGCTATGCTGAAAACCGCAGCACTGGCGCATTTATTATTATTGATGAATCTACCAACAATACCGTTGGCGCTGGCATGATTGTTTAGTATGGATTAACTATGTAAAAAAGCACAATGACAAGGCGTGCGAGCGCAACAAAGTC
>CAZUOQ010000028.1:0-28697 GCA_964622195.1 uncultured Methylotenera sp.
GCGGCGGCTTCTTCTGCATGGGCTGCCGGTATGGCTGCGAAAGCTGATGCCAGTAAAGCTGTCAGCATGGCTGATTTTGATAAGTGTTTCATAGGACCCCTTAGTTACTTAAGTAAAATTTATTGAGTAAAATTAATTCAGTAAAACAACGTCACTACTATGAAATACAAGTGGCCTGGAATACGGTTAACGTATACTTCATATATAGAGATTTTCTTAACCCCCTGCTTTATTCAGGCTGCGTGCCGACACCGAGATCCTCACCATCATCAAACTGTGACAGCCATTGCACGACAAGGGGATGGAACTTGGTCATCCCTTTGTACTCAATCAGGTCGGGATGCATGGTTTTCTGCACCCGATGCAGGCGCTTTGCCCAGCGCGGATAGGTAGCAATATCTTTAAGGCTGATCAGATAACAGCGAATGCTGAATACGATGGCATTGCTGCGTGGCAGACGGAACAGGCTTTGCAGCTCTACACGCAAATGGATCAGGTCACTGACATTCTGCGCATTGACTTTATTTCTGTCCCCACCCCAATGCGGGTAGTTTTCAGGGGAAGTATCCAACCGCGGATTCACTGTCATGGTCCAGTTCAGTCTGCGAACCGGATTGGCAAGCTGCAGATTAAGCAGGTACTTGAGCGCCCTATCCATGACGCCAAGCTCGGTTGCTCTTGGCACCGGCCCATGCCATTCCCGCCAGGACATGCCGACATTGAACGCCAATGACCAGTCGGCCTGGCAAGTCACCATGCCGGCATCGGCATATAAGGTTTCATCGCGCTGATCAAGCAGCACAAAGTCGCCCTGCACCTGCCGCCCCATGTAATCCATCGGCTCGCGCGGCAAGGTTGAGCTATCACCGAAAGTAAACGTATCGCGAATACCCAGCGGCTTGTTTTCCCAGGTCCAGGTTGATCCATCTTTAGTTAAGGTGAAGTGTTCCGGATAATCGTTTGCGAGTGACTCCATTGTCAGCTCAAGAAAATCCCACTGTGCATCCATCATGTGCGGCAGCGACACATACCTGCCCGGATCCTGTTCCAGCGTAATTGCCCTATCCTGGCACTCTGCGACGTAATGCTCGTCTACATCAAAGGGAAACTCATACACCGAACCTTCTTTACCTTTTGTGTGCGGCTCGATATTGACTGAATACATGTACTGATCTTCAGGAAACGGAAACGGGAACCGCTTGATCGCTTCCGCTGAATTTTTGTAGGTATAGTCGTCTCTGAACGACTCTTGCTTAAAATTGAGTGCCATTTTTGCCTTATCCAGCTATTTTAAAATTGATTAATATTGAGAAAATAACCAATACCTGCGGCTATAAATCAAGCACCAGGCGTTTGCCTTTTGTGCGTGATACGCACGGCATAATTTTCTTGCATGAGGCCTTTTCTGATTCCGTCAGGAAGTGATCGTTATGCTCAAGACCGCCATCGCTCTCCAGCACACTCAACTCACAGCGTCCGCAGACGCCTCCACGGCATAAATATTCGGGCTGCACACCTGCGGCTTCAATGGCCTCCAGCATGCTCATTTCTGCCGGCACTTGTACTTCCAGATTGGATTTCGCTAATTGAACCTTGAATGATTCGCCTACCGGCGGCGCAAGGAATTGCTCGTTATGTACATTACTGTCTGGCCAACCCAGATTTTTTGCCGTTTCCAGCACACTGACCACCATCGGTGATGGTCCGCATACATAAACATGCGTGCCTAATGGCTGCTTGCTGAGCAAGGCTTCCATATCCAGACGGTTGCCGTCACTGTCGCTGTAACAGTGCAGCTTATTGCCACAGGCTTTTTGCAGTTCTTCAACAAAAGCGGCTTGCTTATATGAACGGAAAGCGTAATGCAATTCATATTCAGCACCTAGTCGGTTAAGGTCTTCAATCTGCGACATAAAAGGGGTGATACCAATGCCACCGGCAATCAGGATATGCTTGTGCGCCATTTTGGCCAGCGTAAACAGATTGACCGGATGTGTGATTTTCAGCGTCATGCCGACACTGACGTTTTCATGCATATATGCTGAGCCGCCCCTGGAGTTTTCCTGGCGCCTGACAGAAATATGGTAGGCATCAGTTTCGGTAGGCGAACCCATCAGCGAATACGGGTTGCGGTAGGTCCGCCCTTCCGCATCAAGTGCTACCACAATGTGGCTGCCGCCTGAAAATGGCGGTAATTGTGATCCGTCTTCTTTTACAAATTTAAAATGCTTGATCAGCGGAGTCACTTGCTCAATCTCTGCTACTTTTACATCTATCATGTTCATGGATATATCTCCTCAATTGCAGGCAACTCTCCAGGAGATTCTGCGTCAACCATTAAGCCCATGTATGCGCCAAGGTTTCTTGAAAAATGGTCACGTACAAACAGCATGCGTTCACAGCCGCAGCACGGCACGATATTGGTTGTGACATTTCTGGTGATAGCTTTACAGTGCACGCAGTAAACAGTGCGTGCCAATGTGTCTGTAAGCTCTTTCATAATATGCGCGTCATCAACGCCAAATGGCCTCACGGCTTTCGCCACGTCCCATATAAAGCCTTCTGAACCAGCGACATAGATACGCAGACCCATGTGCATATTTGGCATTATTTTTTTCAATTCTGCCAAAAGATCCTCTTCAAACTTGAATATATGCAAATTATCGGGCACTACCTTTTTCAGGGTTTCCGAGTAATCAGCATCCATCTGCGCATATCTCGCATACAGCACCGTAACCGGCTGTGCAGGATGCATCTGCTGAAACAACTTCAATACAGCCATACCGCCAACACCGGTAGCCAGCACCAAATGTGAGGTTGCTTTTTCATGCCACACCAGCGAGGTATAGACAGGCTTGCTTTTAATCCAGTAACCGCGTTCCATAGTGATCTCTTTTAATAAATAAAATTTTCTTGCAATAGGCCGCTGTTACGCGCAGAACATTCATCTGCCTGTAACAATTTGATAACAAGACTATAGGAATCGTGTGCTAGGTAAAATTATCTTGAAGTTGTACTACAAAAGGGGTAGTGCCGGAATCGGTACTATCAGTGACATTGCTGCTAGCAATAAAAAAAGCAGGATACCTGGCGGCACCCTGCTTTTCAGTTTTTATTTAGAGGAAACGCGGTAATAAGTCACCGAGCGAGATAAAGTGCAAGGCGCACGGAACGCAGAACCCGAGATAGTATGCAGTATACAGCGAGGGTGCGAGTACCGCGCAACGCAGCAATTTGCTCGCGCAGGTACTTATTCCGTGTTTCCTAAACTAAATATTAAGCTGCAAGTTGGTTCTTTAACTCTTCTTCAATATCAAAGATATCAGCAACAATACCATATTTGGCAATGGTAAATATTGAAGCGCCCGGATCAGTATTCACGGCAACAATGGTCGGCACATGCTTCATGCCAGCCATATGCTGAATAGAACCGGAAATGCCAAGTGCTACATAAAGCTTGCATGAACCAACCACTTTACCTGATTGGCCCACTTGCCTTGATTTAGGCAGCCAGCCCGCATCGGCAATCGGACGTGAACAGCACAATGTGGCGCCCGCAGTGTCAGCCAGCTCGCGGAATTGCTCTACATTGGTTTCTTCACCGATACCGCGGCCAATCGACATAATGAAATCAACAGTCGTAATATCAATATCGTTACCGCCGCCAGCTTCGATGTAGTCTTTGTTCTGGCTGCGTGATTGCACCGCAGGCAAATCAAAGTTAATCACTGCCGGGCTTGCACTGCCCTCCAACGGCTTGAACACACTTGGACGCACGGTTAATACAACGGTTGCCTTGCCTGGAAAATCAACTTCTACGTTAACTTTCTGGTTATATCCGCCGCGTGTTGCAACCAGGTCAGCACCCTGATATTCAGCAATGAATACGTCTGTCGCGAAACCATAGCCGCCTTTGCTTGCTAAAGTAGAGGCATAGCCGAGTGAGTCCACTGAGTGTGGCAGCAGTACTACGGATGGATTATTGGATGTAATCAATGCTGATACTGATGTTTCGAATACATCCGGATCAAAATCCGCAGATGGGCCTTTCACCACAACCACTTCATCAACACCGTTCACTGACAGGGCTGATACAAAACTGTCAGCCTGGCTGCCGATCACAGCGACCACGACTTTATCATCCGCATTTTGCTTCAGTCCGTTAGCAGCGCCGATCAGCTCAAAAGTTACCGGGCGTAACTCGTTGCGGCGATGTTCTGCAATAACCAATATTTTGCTCATAATTATGCTCCTTTGAATTCATTAATAATTTGGATGATTTTTGCCGCCTGCTCTGCCAGCGTGCCTTCAATCATCGTTGCGCGTCCTTTTTCCGGAACATACATGCGGCGTACGCGTGACATGGAGTTGGCAGCCCCCACATCAGCGGCGCTCAGGCCCAGGTCGCCCAGTGAAATCTCTTCAATCGGCTTGGTTGCCGCCTGTTTAATGCCGCGCAGTGAAGCATAGCGCGGTTTGTTGATGCCCAACTGGATCGTCAGCACTGCCGGGCAATTGATTTCCACCTCTTGCAGCAAGCCGCCTTCAAGTTCACGACGCACTACCGCTTTATTGTCACCTGGTTTGTATTGCAGGTCTGCCACTACAGCCGCATGCGGCCAGTTCAGGTAAGAAGCCACTGAAATACCGGTTGAGGCATAAGCCTGGTCTGATGACTGCACGCCTGCAAACACCATATCCGGCGCTTCTTTTTTAATCACTTCGGTCAGAATGCGGCCAACCACGATTGCATCAGAACCTTCTGCGCTATCGTCCCAAACGCGGATTGCACGGTCTGCACCTTTGGCAAGGCACTTACGCAGGCTCTCATCCACACGGTCAGGGCCTACAGACACCACGACAACCTCGACTTCTGTATCACTTGCTTCCTTGATTTTCATCGCTTCTTCAAGTGAATAGTCATCCCATTCGTTTAAGTCATACAGCATGAAATCCTCGTCAACGTCCTTGCCGTCATCGCGTATTTCAAAATCCTCTTCCAATGCTGCTACCTGTTTAACTGCTACTAATATTTTCATGCTCTCTGTCTCCTTATCACTTCGTTACCTAC
The DNA here is from genome assembly GCA_964622195.1 of uncultured Methylotenera sp. Lineage (GTDB taxonomy): Bacteria > Pseudomonadota > Gammaproteobacteria > Burkholderiales > Methylophilaceae > Methylotenera. Next base: position 5,072 of record CAZUOQ010000028.1, read on the forward strand.
AATGTACCTTGCGTTAATTGGTGCAATATTTTTAACTGCCCACCGATATACCGAAAACCTGACCTGATAGTCGGGATCCTCGCGTAAATTCCATTTATCCAGTTCATGCAAACTGGGGTTAGCCACCATCAATACCCGATGCAGGTAGTAAGGGTCCTCCAGCAGCGGCAATAATGTTTTGCGTGTTGCCGCCTTGTTTAAAATGATCCCTCTACGCACATCAGCTTCGTTTGATGTGACCAGCTTTTCTAAAATCTGCTGCGGTGTATTCGGGTTATTTGCTACCCCGCTTAATACATCCACATGTTCATCCTCAGCCAATGCAACCAGCAGCTGCTGCGGCGCATGCTGCTGATAAGCCACGCCAGCACGTACCCACGCATTGTCATCAGCTGCCAGCATTTCCAGCAACTCAAGCGGGCATTGCGTATTTCTTGCCACCGCCCTTCTGACATCTGCATGCGTATCAGCAGCAAACGCCCTCAGCACAGGCAATGGTGCAATCGGATTACGTGCCAGCCGTTGCCGCACCCAGTCATCCGCATCAACCAGCAATTTCACAATGTGCACTGGCAGCAGATCATCGCGCGAGGCTATTTCCCGCCTTACCAGCTCACTCTTGTCGTTTACCAGCTCGCTGATTAATGACACCGGCGTTAAAGCATTGGCAGCAACACCACACCTGACACCGGCATCATCACTTGCTGCGTACCGGCGCAGCACATCAGCCGTAACCCTTTTATCCTTTGCCAGCGTACGCATCACCAGCAGTTCTTTACTATGAATCGCCTCGGCGATCAGTGCATCCGGGCAATTCACATGACCGATAATGGCTGCCTGGGTATGCAAATCAGATACCGCATAAATTTGCGCCAGCAATTCAGCTGATGCCGAATCGTTTTGTGCGATATTTTTATTGATCGCCACACCCAGGTCGCTATCTGCCATGCGTGCTAACAAACAAGCCAGAACTTCATTATTGGCTGACGGGTTCTTGCTCAGCGCCAGCAAGCTGTCTGCATCTTCAGCAAACAGGGCAATGCTTTTTAAAATACCGGCCTCACTATTGCGATGCTGTGCAATCAGTTTGGTTAAACTCAAATTTCCCTTGTTGCTCGCATCCACATATAAATTCGATAAAACACCGGGTGCCGTATTCGGGTTTTTATCCAGCCTCAAATCCACGGCATCGTCCCCGATACCAGACAAAACTGTCAGCACTGATGCAGGCGTATGTTCCCATCGGGCAAGTGATAATGCCGTGCGCCTTGATTCAATAATTTGCTGTTCCAATTGCCGTTTTAGGGCACCGGTTGCCAATTCATGAACCGCAGCTGCCACATAAGGATCACCTGCCTTTATTGCTAACTTAACGAGTGCATCAGCGCTATCTGACATATTTGTCTCACTCGGCGAGTGCGGCTTCTTCCCAGACTTCGTACTCAACGCACTCATCGATCAACTCAATCAGTTCACGTACCACGAACTTGCCTTCGTATCCTGATGTTTTAAGTGCATCTTCAAACATGGTCAGGTCTTTAGGGCATGAAACAATGAACACATCCAAACCTTCAATCTGGCCAGCTTCACGCATACGGTTAGCTGATGGTTTCTCGATACCTACCGGATCCGGGATCCAGATACGGCCGCCACCGGCACCGCAGCAGAACGAGTTATCACGGTTACGAGCCATTTCCACCAGTTCACAACCCAGCAGCTTGATCACATCACGTGGCGCATCAAAACCTTTGTTGTAGCGGCCCAGATGGCATGGATCATGGAACGTGACGCGATAATCCAGTTTTTTCTTGAGCTTGATCTGGCCATTCTCGATTAACTGCTTAACCAAAGTCGTGTAGTGGTTAATCTCGAATTTGCCGCCGAAATCCGGGTACTCGTTACGAATCGTATTGAATGAGTGCGGATCAGTCGTCACAATCGATTTGAAATCACAAGACTGCAGCGTGCCAATATTCGAAGTAGCCAGCAACTCATACAAGCCCTCTTCACCCACACGGCGCAAATCATTACCCGCATTCATCTCAGCTTCAAACAGCAGGCCAAAGTTAATACCGGCGTGGTGCATCAGTTTTGCAAAAGACCTAGTGACTTTCTGGTTACGCGGATCAAATGAAGCGTAGTCACCCACAAACCAGAGAATATCCACCGGCTCTTTCCTTGCGTCTTTGATTTCAAACGGCAGGTCTTTCGCCCAGCTCGCTCTCTTGCGTTTTGATTCACCAAAGGAGTTACCGGTTTTATGAATCGTCTGCAGCGTTTTCTCAAGGATAGGCTCCATCTCGCCAGCCTCCACCAGGTTACGGCGCATCTGCACGATGATAGGCACATGCTCCACGGCAACCGGGCAGATTTCCACACAAGCCAGGCAAGTTCTGCATGACCATAATGTTTCCATGAATACCTGGCCCACATCTTTACCGTGAATATCCAGCTCGGCTTCTTTTGGCAGCTCTTTAGAACTTAAGGTTTTATTTGCAAACTCACGCAGCGACAGAATCACATCACGCGGTGACAAAGGCGCACCTACGGCATTGGCCGGGCAAGCTTCCTGGCAGCGGCCGCATTTGGTGCAGGCATCAAGATGCAGCAGGTTCTTCCAGGTTAAATCGGTAATCGTTTTATAACCTGCAGCCTTCTGGTCTTCCGGCACTTTTGGCAGCCTTCTGCCGGCAAGCGGATCTCTGAACATCAGTGAAGATGCAGCCGTGAAGATATGCTTGATTTTTGTATATGGAATGCATGCAATAAAGGTCAGTGACAGCAAGCCATGGAACCACCACAACACCGGGCGGAATGAACCGGCACCATCAGCGGTCAATCCCAAAGCCTGCATGATGTGGGCCAGCGTTGCGCCCACTGGTGACCAGAATCGGTAATCCCAGACATTGGCGCTATCGCTCAGCCATACCAGACGTGTCGCTTCCAGTATAAAACCGGTGATGCCGATCAGGATGAATGACCACAGGAACGCCCAGTCTTCGCGGCGGTATTCGCTGCGGTCAAAGTCCGGGTCACCTTCCTGCCTGTCCACACGTTTGTAGTCCAGTTTAGGCAGGTGCATCCACTTACGGCGGTACATCATATAAATAAGACCAGCGATGACACCCAAACCTGCCAGGTCAAGAATCAGCGAGAACAGCAGGTAAAAGTTGCCATACCAGAACTTGACGCCGAACAATGGCTCAAGAATATCGTATTCAAGGGTAATGGTAGCGGTGCCGATAAACAGCAGCACGAAACCGAAAAATATCAGGCCATGGGCACGGCCGGCACTTTTATCGCGGCGCACCAGTGTGCGATGTGTTGCCATGGTTTTAACCATTTCAACAAAGCGCTGGAATAATTCATTCCAGGAACCGTCTGGTTTACCACGGCGGTATTTACGTATCTGCGCGTAAACACCATAAATAAACACGGCAATGGCCAGGTAGCCGATTGCGTAAAATAAATAGATCGCCTTAGGGTCAAAGTCCTGGAAAAGTATTCTAGTGATTTGTGTAGGATCATTCATATGTATCACCTATTTTTTAATTTAATTAAATCCGTATAGCCCTGAGGCAACTTGAAACTTACAATTTGGAACTTACGATTTGAAACTTGTAACTTGATATTTGCATCGCGGATAAACGCTGTATTGCTTGAGCATGGCCACCGATCCAACATCGGCAGCCATGCATCAATCATGCATTAGATCTTGTACTAAACCTTGTACTCGATTTTGAAATTACCACCTGGCATATGCGGTGTACCCCAAGCGATGGTCTCACGTTTGTATGGGATGGCAATTTGTGGGTTAGCTTCTTCAATCTCACGTGCCACACGGTGACCAGTGAACGTTGCATCAGCAATCAGACGCGGTGCTTCAGCGTCACCGATCAGGTAGATACCTTTAATATCGTTCTCGGCCCACTCTGATTCACGCGCTTTCAGCTCGTTCCACAGTGTGCACTCTGAATGACGGCCTGTTACCAGGACTAAAGAATCAAACTCTAACCAGCGATGTGTTGTATTCGCATCACGCGGCGCAACACCAGGACCACGATAGGTACGTCTTGAACCGTCGCCCCAGATGTTGTAGATCTCTAAACGACCTGGCTCGATTCTTGAGCAGAAGTGATCACCCAGTTCTTCAACATGCAGCTCATGCAGACGACGCATCATGTTTGGATACTCAAGTGTGAAGTGCATGTAGTTAGCCAGATGCACACCTGAAACGATCGTCACTTCGTGACCCTCAGTTGCCAGTTTTTCAGCCAGGCTAGGTGCCATGAAGTAAGTATCAGCGTTCAGAATCACCACGCGTTTACCGATTTTCTTCTTGCCTTCCATGACTTGCTCTGGAGTCAACTGGTCTGGACGTGAAGCATCAGCACCTGGGATTGGTTCATGTGTCAGGCAGTTGGTACCATCAGTATTCCATGATGCACCGGTTGCGATAATTACCTTATCCGCACCGTATTGCAGCACGTCATCAGCTGTCATTGGTTTTTGGCCTAATGCAACTTGGCTTTCCTTGTTTTTCTTAACGAGTTTGTTGATTTGAGTTTCACGGTAATCACGGTGATAGCTCCACTCACCCAAACCAGGCAAGGTTGTGATCTGATTCAAGTGACCGCCGATTTTTTCAGCCGTATCGGTCAAGTGAACGGTATAACCACTTTCCATCAATACACGTGCCGCTTCAGAACCGGATGGACCTGCACCTACGATCAATACTGAATCTTTGGTTTTGGTTTGGCGGAATTTCTCTGGATGCCAGCCGCGGCGATATTCTTCACCTGCTGTTGCATTTTGAGTACAAATCATTGGAGGGCCACCGATTTCCCAGCGAGAAATACAAACGTTACAACCGATACAAACACGGATGTCGTCGTAGCGACCTTGTTCAATTTTTTGTGGCAGGAATGGATCTGCAATCGATGGACGTGCACAACCGATAATGTCGGCATAGCCTTTAGTTACGATTTCAGTCATTTTTTCAGGGTCAACAAAACGGCCAACACCTAATACCGGTTTTTTAGATACCTGTTTTACGAACTTGGTCCAAGGCACTTGGTGACCTTGCTGGTAGAAACGTGATGGACCTGCATCTTCGCCCCACTCTGCAATATCGCCAACGTCCACGTCCCACAAGTCGAGCAGCGGATCAGCCAGCTCAATGAACTTCATGCCGTCCACTTCTACTTCGATCTGGCCTGGGCCATACACGGTATCTACCGCAAAACGTGTTGCAATCGCACACTCGCCGCCTACCGCGTGTTTCACTTTTTCCAGCGTTTCCAGCCAGAAACGTGCACGGTTCTCTAATGAGCCGCCGTATTTATCAGTACGTTTGTTGTAGTATGGATTCAGGAACTGTAATGGCAGGTATGAGTGCGCGCCATACACGTAAATGATGTCAAAACCGGCATCACGTGAGCGTTTAGCTGCATCTACATAGTATTGCTGCACCTGAGCGATGTCGCTCAAGTCCATTTCTTTACAATAGGACAGTGTTTCAAATTCTGATGCATACTGGCTTGGGCCGCGTGGCGTAGCACGTGACTCCATGTTTGGCGCATGTGCACCGCCGTACCACAGCTCTACACCAGCCAATGCACCGTATTTATGGACTTCTTCAGTCATTGCGCGTAAATTACGCACATCGCCTTCGTCCCAGATACGTGCTGACAGACGATGCGTATCATCTGATTCAGGATTGATTGAGCAGTACTCGGTATTCATCGCTGCCCAGCCGCCTTCCGCTTTCATTGAGCGGTGCGCTGCCTGGAAGCCAGGTTTATCAGAACCCGCACCAATACAATGCGGTACCTGATAGAAGCGATTGCGTAATGTTTTAGGACCAATTTGAATTGGTTCAAACAAAATGTCGTGTTTTGGATCGCGTGCCATTTTTTCATCTCCGGTTGTGTGAATGGAATTAACTTACCTGCCATTCTCATCGCGATACCGCGGAGACACAATTACACTCATGGCTTACTACTAAGGTGTTACTGGCGAATTAACGGCTACTCACCTGCATAAAAACGCCATTTTTATGCCCGGATTTAATATAAAAGCGCGTTATAAATGATTGGTATACCAGACCACGACGATAGCCATCGCTAACGTCAGGTAAGGTAATGCCGATAAACATTTTGAATGTTTGGCGCAGTCTGTATCAAGCTGCATATCCTCCAGCATCTGCTTGGGGAAGACGCCCTTGTCCTGGAAATAGTGCCGATAAATAAACAGGGGCACAATCAGCAAGATGGAAAACAAGCCTGCCTTCAGCGTCCCCTCACCCCAGATATCTGCGCCCAGGCCCATGATTGCGAGGTTCACGTAGCCAAGCAAGCCGCCTAGCAGCAATAACACATAGGGGGATTTATAGGGCCGCTCCCAATCCGGCCTATCCATACGATGGATCCAGCCCGAGTTCAGCACCAGAAAATGATAAATGATATAGCCCACATTCGAAGCCGCCAGCACGAACACATAATCAGACATCAGCAGCAACACCAGATTAAATGACAGATCCGTCCACATGGCTTTTGTCGGCGAGCCGTTCTCATTGACTGCTGACAAGTACTTGGGCAACAAGCCATCAACCGATGCCTGATATAGCGTTCTCGATGACCCGGACATTGAAGTCATGATCGCAAGCAATAAGGTAAGCACCAGCATCACAACCATGATGTTGGCTATCATTGTACTACCGCCTATGACTGAAGCACCTACGATTGAAGAAAGCGCTGCAGCGACACCGGTACCCTTGTAAATATTAGCTTCCAGCATACCATCGTATACAGCAGGCGACTGTAATGTCCCCGTCTCGTCAATCACGGCCGGCATCACCAGCTGTCCCAAACCCAGATGACTCTGGAATGCGATAGGCACCAAGGTAAATACCGCAACGCAAAGTAGGCCTGAATAAATAATTGCCTTGAATGTATCTGATTTTGGATTCTTGAATTCCCGCGTGTAACAAACCGCAGTTTCAAAACCGTAAGTTGACCATGCAGCAACAAAAAGCCCGCCCGCCATCAGTTTCCAGCCCTCGATATCCCAAATACCGTCAACGACATTGCCATCAATGTCATAAGCAAGCGGCGCCAGCGGGAAAAAGTTGTCCCGCACTACATCACCGGTCAGCAGCGGCACCAATCCGATCAGCATCAACGGAACCAGGGCGACCAGGCCCAGAAACATGGTCGTATTTACCGAACGCAGAATGCCGCCATGCTGCACTGCAAAAACGGAAAGCAGAAACGTGACGCCCAAAATGAATGTCGCATTAATTCTTAAAGTCAGGCCATCTTTCACCATGCCCAGATCGAGCAATGTAATTTGCCAGGTGTTGATCAGGGAATCCGCCTCAAACAGGATACTTAATGAATAACCGGCAGCCAGGCCGGAGCCGATGGCCAGCACGGGAGTCCAGGCAATCCAGTTACACCATACCGTTAAAGGTGCAATGAACTTGCTATAGCGCACCCACGCCACAGCACTATAAATAGATAGCCCACCAGACTTATGCGGGAACAAGCCGGCAATTTCTGCATAGGTAAACGCCTGCAGAAAGCCGAAACTGATTGAAACCAGCCATACGATCCACGCCGGCTTGCCTACGGTGGCTGCAATAGCGCCTATCGTAAACAGGACCAGCCCTGGCACGCCGCTGGCAATCCAGAACGCGCCCTTCCAGCTAATGCCTCTATGCAAAGCTGCATTTTGTGCCACGACATTGCTGGAGAGATCAGCGCTGATTGCATCTATTGGCGAGGGTGAAGTCACTTGAATTAACCTAATTTAATTTTCCTGTACTAAGTCTAACCTTACCACTAAAAACTTACTACAAAGTTAATCATCTGCAGACTGCTGAATTTACGGCATATAAGTCATTAAAACCAGATATTTAATAATCGAGCGGATTGGGTATTTTGATTGTTCCACAAGGCCATCACCATACAAATACCTCTTTAGTGTTACAACTTGAAGATAGTTATATATCAGCCGATTAATGTTTAACATCATGTCACTGTTTAATAAATCTTTTTTTAGCCATAGAGAAAGCGATTAAATGATCATGAATCAGCAAAATGCCTCTGATATGCACAGCCAGTCAATTTACTCGCTCATTGGCGGGGAAGATGTCGTATACAAACTCGTGAATACATTCTACGACATTATAGAAACCCACCCGGAAGGACACAAACTGCATGTGCTGCATCTGCGCGGCAATGGCATTCCGCATTCGCGCGTAGAGCAATTTAACTTTCTGTCAGGTTTTTTAGGCGGGCCAAAACTTTATGTTGAAAAACATGGCCATTCAAACGTCAGATTAATGCATGAACACGTTGAGATTAACAGCGAAGCCAAAGACATCTGGCTCAGGTGCATGGACATGGCGATTGATGAAATCGGCATTGGGCCCACAGTAAAAGATAAGCTCATGAACAACTTTACGACGATTGCCAACTTGCTTGTCAATCGAACCGATTAAATTTCCATAAAACCTATTGTCTCCGAAATTAAATATGGCCAATACTTCTATCGCAGCAAAATTCCAGAATGCAATCGCACCGGATGCAAGTTTAAAATCGGCTTTGCATAAACATTACCTGCGCAACCAGCGCTGGGGCTTTATGTGGGCACTTTGGACGGCAATTTTGTGGGGGGCATGGTATGTGCCGGGGACTGCGCTTTGGTCCGAGTTCCCGTATGTCAATATCGCCGCTGATCAGCAGTCTTTACGCCTGGCAGCTACCGCGGTCATGACATGGATACATGCGATTACCGTATTCCTGTTTTTGTTACTGTGGAATGCTGTACTTGGTAAAGTCAAGGATTACGGCCGCACCATCGTCAGATTCAAAACCATATCAAAATGGTATGCGCTTGCTTCCCTGTGCGGCGGCCCATTGGCAATTTTCGGTTCTTATATGGCAATGGGCTTTATCGGCCCGGTATTTGCCGCAATCTCCTCCTTATTCTATCCGGTCATTGGCGCCGTGATCGCCAGGCTCTGGTACAAGGAAAAAATCTCGCGACGCGCTGCTATTGGCATGTGCATCATTATTTTCGGCGGCATGATCATCTACGGTCCTGGCCTGTTTGGTGAAATGAATGAATCCAATCCGAATGCATGGCTAGGCTACCTGGGCGGCATTATGTCGGCAATCGGCTGGGGTACTGAAGGCGCCGTCGCTGCCAGAGCCATGGACGTTTCTGATCCGGACGTAGGCATACACTGTCGCTTCACTTTTGAAATATTATTCTGGGGCGTATTGATCTTACCTGCCATCGCATTATTGACTGACCTGCCCATCAAAGAACTGATCATCAACACGATAACGCACGACAAAGCGATGCTATGGATTTTCCTGGCTGCCGCCTGCCATGCCTATTGTTACACCGCATTCTACAAGAGCTTCAGCCTGATCGGGGTTGGGCGCGGCGAAGCGATAGGCAACCTCTATGCTGTGTTTGCGCTGATCTTCATTGCGGCCTTTACCTTGCAGTTTCCGCAATGGTACTTTGTGCTCGGCCTCATATTCACAGTATTAGGCAGCTTTGTCATGTTCAGCGAATCAGCAGAATCAGTTGCGAATCTGCGCGATGTTGATACACCAGGAGCACATTAAGTGAAAGTACATCAAAAAGCTTATCTGTTATTGGCACTCAATAAATCAGGCTCACTATGGGATTATGAGTTAATTAAAAAGACTCTGCTTGAATACAACGAGTCTGGTGCATTCAGGGAGAAAACCTTAAGCATTGCGCTGGATGAATTGGCAGCTGCAGGCTTGATTAGCCGTATAGAAGAGAAACTGGAGGCTGTGGATGGTCAATCAAAATTATGCTTCAAATATAGGCTATCTGATTTTGGCGTGTCCAGAATGGTAGATACAGGACTGCTGCTTGCATGGTAAGCAAACCCCGGCTAAGCCAACAGGGATGAAGCTAAAAAACAGTCAATCGATTAAAACGACATACAATTACAGGAGCAACACATGAATGAATTTTGGGGTTATGCAGGCGCTGATGCACTGGCATTTCTGGTGATTGGCGGAGCAAGTGCTCTCTGCCTGCTCTGTGCCAGGATATTTGTGAATACGACGGGTGAGTAACGATAGATTCGGCACACAAGCGAATTAACTTATCGCCATTATGTGCTCGGAACGAAATCCAGGAAAACCAATATCGGCGCACTTTATACGCCGCTGGATACCGGCTTATGCCGGTATGACGAAATTATAAAATTCAAAATTGATTAATAAGCTTATACAGATGCAACTCAACAGTTGTATTTGGCATATCCCGCACGAACAAGAGGAAGCCAAATTAACACTCATGCAAGTTAATTGTTTATTACGCAGCGACCGCCACAAACTCTGTTACCTGTAAACCAAAGCCAGTCATACTAGGCATTTTGCGCGGCTCTGCCATCAGGCGCATTTTCACCACTCCCAGATCTCGTAGTATTTGCGCACCAATGCCGTAATCTTTAAGCGTGTATTGATTGTTAGCAGGGAAATTTGCTGAATTAATTGCATGGATGACATCCTCACTTTTCTCGTCGCGTCGTAACATCACAATTACGCCTGCATCCGCTTGGCTGATCATTTGCATCGCGTCCGGCAGACTCCAACTATGGCTCTTGTTGCTGGCATCGAGTAAATCCAACACCGACAAAGGCTCATGCACACGCACCAGAACGCTTTTATCGGCGGCAATATCGCCTTTAACCAGCGCCAGATGGGTTTGATTAGCAATAGACTCCTGATAGGCAATTAGCTGAAATGGCCCAAAAGCTGTCTCGATCACTCTTTCAGCAACACGTTTTACTAATGATTCTGTTTGGCTGCGATAATTAATCAGGTCGGCAATCGTGCCGACTTTAAGATCATGCTTGGCGGCAAAATCCAGCAAATCCGGCAGGCGCGCCATTTCTCCGTTATCTTTAAGAATCTCGCAAATCACCGCAGAAGCATCCAGCTTCGCCAGTTTGGCAATATCACAGCCAGCCTCAGTATGACCGGCGCGAACCAGCACCCCGCCCTTTTGCGCGATTAAAGGAAACACATGGCCGGGGCTTACAATATCCATCGGCCGCGCATTCACATGCACAGCGGTCTGGATGGTATGTGCGCGGTCTGCTGCTGAAATACCGGTCGTCACGCCTTCTGCTGCCTCGATAGAAGCTGTGAAATTGGTGCCCATTTTGGTACCGTTACGGGCAACCATCGGACTCAAATTCAGCTGCTTGCCGCGCTCTTCGGTCAGCGTCAGGCATATCAAGCCACGCCCATGCTTGGACATGAAATTGATATCCTCCGGCGTTACATATTGTGCCGCCATGACCAGGTCACCCTCATTTTCACGGTCTTCATCATCCAGTAACACCACCATGCGGCCCTGACGTATTTCCTCGATAATTTCGGTAATCGGGCTGATGGACTTGCTGCGCTTCAGAAACAGATCCAGGCCTGGAATAGGTTTCTGCTGCTCTAATAGGTTGGTGCTAACGAAATTATTCATGATGTGCTCGTTATAAACTGTTACTTGTTATGCAGGCGTATGCTGAATGGTTATGTATGGATTCAAAGTTCTCACATTCAACCGTAAAATTCTTGACGCGGTCGTCTTTATAAAAAACCGTAGCGATATCACGCACCATATCTTCAACAAATTTCGGGTTGTCATAGGCAAGCTCAGTCACATACTTTTCATCAGGACGTTTTAACAAGCCATACAGCTCTGAAGAAGCCTGCGCCTCTACCATTTTGATAATATCTTCTATATACATCAGCTCTTTCAGCGCTACCGTCACTGTGACGTGAGAACGCTGATTGTGGGCGCCATACGCCGATATTTTTTTAGAGCACGGGCATAGGCTCGTGACAGGAATCAGGACTTTCACTTTGACATCATGGTAGGCTTTTGTGATTTCGCCGATAAAGGTGACCTCGTAATCAAGCAGGCTTTTTACGCCGGAAACCGGGGCTGACTTGTTCACAAAATAAGGAAATGACATTTCTATGTGGCCTGCATCTGCTTCGAGTTTCAGCGCCACTTGTTTTAGCATTTTATAAAAACTATCGATTGAAATCTCATGCTCATGTCCATTAAGGATTTCAATGAACCTGGACATGTGCGTGCCTTTCAAATGCTGTGGCAGATGCACATACATATTGAAAGTCGCAACCGTATGCTGAGCCTCTCCTGTTTTATCCTTAATCTTTACAGGGTGGCGTATTGATTTGATCCCAACTTTATCAATTGCAAGCTGACGTATATCAACCAAATTTTGTACATCTTCTATTGAAAAACCTATTGGCGAATTCATAATTATTTTCTCTTTTCAGCAACGCTACTGACAGCAAAAGGGTTTTAAATTAATTTTTGGTTAATACATACGAAGTTACATCTCACTAAAAAAAAGGGGGCAAATACAAAATATGCAATATTGCAATGCCCCCAAGGGAGTTCAACTTCGTAGTAAGTTGGGAGATGACGTATTGTCAAAACTTACAACTGAATTTTCGGACTTACGGCCACCTGTGACAATTGTCACTAAGGATTACTCCGTTTGGATTAGTTGTTTTAAATTAAGCAACTAAATAGAATTAGCCAACATCAAGGCCAAATAAAAACAATGTAAATACATTAAAAAAACAGGTGCTGGACGGGGATTTTTGCAGGGATTGCAACAACAGAAACTTCATGATGATTAAGCAGACTTGTTTAATTTTTTAACTTAGCTTAACTTTTTAACTTAACTTTTTAATAGGTAAATGACATAACGACATGATGAAAAAACATACTCTGCGTTACTGTAAAACGCAGAGTATGTCTGTCAGCACTTAAACTAAATGTTTATTAACAAATAAGTTTAATATTACAACGGTGCGCGTTGACCGCAGAAGAAACCAACTGCGCGGTCAGGTGTAGCGAATGTAACTTTGCAGCCTGATGGGAAGTAAAGCACATCACCTACTGTAGCAGTTACTTTTTGACCAGTTTCGTCAGAAATAATGAATGTGCCTTCAACAACAATCTTCATTTCTTCATAGTCATACTCATACACCAGTGGATTGCCGCTTTCCAGATGGAAGAAACCAGCACAGATCGTTTTATCTTTATCTTGAGAAACGAAAGTATCACCTAAAAATGCTGGAACGCCTGCTACATTCATGGATGGTTGTACGTCTTTAACAGCCTGTTTTTTGTAAAAGAAAGGTTTAGTACTCATTGCAATTCTCCTTAGGGGTTCACTTGAAAGTGTGTGTATTAAAACGTGTCTGCATGAAACCCACAATCACACCTAAGAGGTACTCTCTAAGAAGGATCATCTGAACCGTATGGTCGATACCCGACTGTTTACTGCCTGCCAAACCAATAAATCTGAGCATAATCAACAATCTTGTTTCATCAGCGATCATGCATGATGAGCGAGTCATTTTGTACTGCATGGCCATCTGATACCACCACCCGGACATATTACTCAGCAAAGTACTGAATCGGGCGCGGGTGCATTAAGTTCAGGTGATTAAGACACTCGGCACGCCACCTATCAAGCTGCTCTACACTGATATTCTTTTGCTCTGGCTCAAATAAAGGTTTGTTCCCATTCAACACCTCAGCAATGTCAGCAATCGCCATCTGCGTTTTCGCAACATAGTAAATGAAATTTTTGCTGATACGTTTATCAACAAGCCGGACGACCTTATAAATGATATGCGGCAATTTGATTAGCCGTAAAAAACCATCTCCCAGGGCCAGCCTGCTCAATGCAATATTAGTGACGCGCTCATGACACCTGAAGTGCGGGGAAATGAATTTTGAAATTGCTGCCTGATGCTTATTTAAAAGCTGCCGCGGCGATGTGTTCATCAGCGGCGCCAGATAGGCATCCATAGCCCACTCCGAAGCGATATGCGTAGCCATGGTGTTTTTTAGCCACATGGCCTCATGTGCGGGGACGAAGTGATGGTGTGCAATCACATCGATGTATAAATGACTGGCATAACCCACCGCAATCGCGGTTTCTTCGTCAGTTTGCGCACTCTTGAGCAATTGATGTGCATTCTCCCACAAGTGTGTGTGCCGGAATCTATGACTGATCAGTGCGAGGTCTGGCAGGCATGCGCCAGCCATCACCAGCTCTGGAAAACGTTTAATCGCATTTTGCAGACGCGGGTCTAATAAAGGCATCGCCCAAAGCAGCGACTGCGCAAAATACAAGTGGGTCAGCAGACCCCATGCGTAGGCATCGTTGCTATAAATGCAGCATGGAAGCCACCAGTAATATTTTCTTATAAAGGTTGGCATTTGCATGGCAGTGACTTTGCCAATCCGGCATGAAAAATTCATGACAGCTTCATGAAAATTTCATGACGAAATTAATTGAGCCTCACGCTGAAGTCACAGCACTTCCTAATTTGCAGTTACCAAAGGTGTGCAATGTAAAAAAACGTAATCATTACAGGCATAAAGCTAGTATAAGCAATTCAATAAAATTACAATGAAATCCTGAATTAAAATCAATTGGGCCAATTTATGAGAAATATACTGATAGCCAATTCCAAAGGTGGCTGTGGCAAAACCACGATTGCTACCAATCTGGCCGGCTATTTAGCTTCAATTGGCGAAAAAGTTGCAATTGCCGATCTGGACCGGCAGCAGTCATCCACGCAGTGGCTACAGCAAAGACCGGCATTTATGCCCACCATTCATTCTTACAGTGCGCAGAAAAAACAATACCTTCCCAAACTTGATTGGGTCATCACGGATTCGCCGGCCGGATTCAGAGATGAAAAAATGTCTGATGCAGTTAAAGAAGCTGATTGCATTATTGTGCCGATACAGCCCTCAGCATTCGACCTCAGTGCAACCAGCGATTTTCTTGAGACTCTGGATAGGGAAAAAGCCGTACGCAAACACAAAACGCTGGTCGCCCTGGTTGGCATGCGTGTTAATTTCAGAGCGAATTCCAGTGCAACACTGACAGTATTCATGCAAGATACGGGATTACCTATCCTCAGTTACCTGAGAAACGCACAGGTTTATGTCACCGCTGCCGAGCTTGGTGTCAGTTTGTTTGACTTGCGTCCATCTTTTGTAGCGCAGGATATTGAACAATGGCAGCCTATTATTGACTGGATTTCCGAGACCACAAATAAGGAAATTTGATTCATGCAGATATTATTATTACGGCGTATAACGCGCTGGTAAAACAGCGGGGGCTCATAAGATGGCTAATGAGTTTGAACTGAAGCTGGCGATGGATAAACAATATGCCTCACGCCTAAGCCATCAAGCTGTAATCCTGAATAAATCAGCCTGCAAACCAACATCGCATAAACTTGCCAATATCTACTTTGACAGCCCGGATTTGAAATTGATGGACGCCGGGGTAACACTGCATCTAAGTCATACATCAAGCGGCTGGATTCAAACAATTCAATTATCAGGCAGCTCACACATTGGTCTTCATCAATATTTAGAGTGGAATGCACCAATCGCCGGTAGCCATCCTGACTTCACTAAAATAGTCGAGCCGATACTCCTCAGAATTTTTCCAAACAAGAACTTACGTAAATCAATCATCCCTCTTTTTAAAACTGAAATTCATCGCACAAGCTGGCAGCTGGCTTTTAATAATGGCGATCAGGTTGAAGTTACGTTTGATATTGGTCGACTGATTGTGCATAAAAACGAAGAGGCGATCAGTGAAGTCAGATTGAAGTTGAATAGCGGTCATGTCGGTCGCCTGTTCGATCTGGCACTGGAACTACAGGACGCGATCCCTTTAAGTTTAGAAAATCTCACGCTGGCGCAACGCGGTTATGCTCACTATCGTCATAGCCCGCCTCAGGTCATCAAAGCACAGCTCCCCAACCTCACCAGAAAAATGAATGCAAATATTGCATTCAAGGAGATCGTTTGGGAATGCATTAATCAATTACAGCTGAATCAACACGTCGTATTGCACACATCGGATATTGAAGGCGTACACCAGATGCGAATTGCATTGCGCCGCCTGCGTTCGGCATTCAGTCTTTTTAAATTAATATTGGGCCATAAAAAGTGTGCATTTATATTATCAGAGCTTAAATGGCTAAGTAACATACTGGGCAAAGCACGTGATATAGATGTACTGCTGACTCAAACCATTCCAGCGATCAGCAAGCAGTTGAAACATCATCCAGGCTTGCTGATATTGCAGCAGCTGGCCTTGAAAAGACAAGGTGAGGTATATGATTTCACAAGGGAAGCGCTGTTATCCCAGCGTTACAACTGTCTGTTGCTGACTATTTGCTCCTGGCTTGAAAACGAGAAATGGAAACAAACAAAAAAACATTATCAATTACTCAGCGTCGCAACAAGGACCCTGAACAAGTTTCATAAGCAGCTATTACGGCACAATGGCAGCTTGACCGAGATGTCAGCAGAAGACCGGCATGCAACAAGAATTGCATCAAAAAGACTGCGATATGCGGCAGAGTTTTTTATGAATTTATACCCGGCCAAAGACTGCTCTAAATTTATAAAAATATTAGCGCAGGTACAAGAATGCCTAGGCCAAATCAACGACATTACGGTTGCCGAGAAACTGCTGGATGACCTAAACAGCTCTCAGATGAATACGCATTCCATAGAGGCAATTCAACTCTTCAAGCAATGCAATGCCGGTTCTGCTGCACATAATATCGCTAAAATAAATCCGATATGGAAACAATTAACAACCACCAGGCCATTCTGGCTGTGATTCTATTGTGTACTTGGAAGAATATAAACTGTAATCACACTCAAGCACAGCGCAGAATCAAACTAAACACTTAAAACTTTATCTTTCGATTTCTTTTCAGCACGCAGCTGTGCCTTTACAAAGTTCTCACGCCATTCTTGCAGCAGTTCATCTTCCAGTTCAAGCTGAATAGCGATGGCTTCATTTCTAGTTAATTTCTCTTTGATAAATCTTTTGGGTAACTTTCCGGTCATGCGTGACAGCACTTTTTCTGCAGATGCTTCATCAAGTTCCTCAGCCAGTTTAATAAACGCTTCGCTTGGATTTTTAATCGCCATATTTCAGTACCCTTTTATAGTTTCAATTGTTATCGCATTACAAACTTGCAGATCTGAAGTTAAATTCAATTAACTTATTGATGTACTTCCCATTTTTGCATTTCACGATTTAAGGACATCTGATCCAAATGGGCCAGAGGAAGCTGGGTAAATAAATCTATTCTGTTTCTTATTTGCAAAAATACTTTTTTGAAGGCCTCTTTCTTCTCCTCAAAAGTACCCTCAACGGCAGCTGGATCGTCAAACCCCCAATGCGCCGTCACTGGATTTCCATGCCACATTGGGAGCCTGTTTTTTGCAACATCATCACAAACAGTAATGACAAAGTCGATTGCTGGCGCTGTTGGCTGCGTGAACTCATCCCAACGCTTGCTTCTTAAATTTTTAATTGGATAACCGGTACTTTTAATCTCTTCAATTGCAAAACGGTTCACCACACCGGTGGGATAACTGCCGGCACTATACCCTTTAAAAACACCAGAGCCCATAGTGTTGAATAATGCCTCGGCCATAATGCTTCTTGCTGAATTACCAGTACCTAAAATGAGAACACTGTATGTTTTACCAATGACTGTCTTACCGATCATAAATATTTTTCTTGATGAATTACGTAGTTATTTATTGGATATCACTCAACTTTCGAGCAACGCCGTATTTTTTATATTCAAAATATAATGATTTTTTGTGGCATTTTCTTTACATAAATATTACAAATTCAACTTCAGGCAAGAAATGTATCAATTGCACTTTAAAGGAAAAGTGGTCTGTAACATAAACAGAATTGACCCGCCCACGGCAAATACTGCCTGACCTGCTCTAGCTTAAAAGCCTCGTCTGCATATTGGTCAACTCAAGGAGTATTCTTAAATAAATTGAACTGTTTCCTGGTCAGAAAAAACTCTCTTAATTACGATAAGCATCCAGCAAAATATATATTCTTACCGGCACGAGTCTTTTCAGTATTCAGAATTTACTATACGGCGGCTATGCGGACAAAGTGGTCGCTCGGGTGAAAGAAAAATCAGTCTATTCGTTAACTCAGATAAGTAGACTGATAGTATTTTTAATACCTAAGTTTGTTCTGCCATTACTAAGCGTCATCAAGCTCGATTCCTAGGGTAATGGCAGTTTCAATAGGATAAAATTATTTTTCAAATTGTTAAATTCTCCAGCCTTTACAACTAGCCACAACATTCGGCTCTAGAAGCCTTGTCATTAAATATGCACTCTCGATCCCAGCTCGATCACACTATTGCTAGGGATATTAAAATAATCCACCACGCTGCCCGCATTACGTGACATCAGACTAAACAAGTCATCACGCCATTTTGCCATCGCGCCTCCATGACCAGAAATAATCGTCTCCCTACTTACAAAATATGAAGTTGAGAAAGGGGCAAATGTAAAATCAGGAATTTCGCAAAGTAATAATGCCTGCGGAATATCTGGTGTCTGCATAAAGCCATAGTTCAGTTGTATTTGCCAGAAGCCATCGCCGAGTGGCTGTACTTGATATCGTTGCTCAAGCGGAATCGTTGGCGAGTCGGTGAACTTAACGGTAATGATAAGATTGATTTTATGCAGGACTTGATTATGTTTTAAATTATGCAATAAAGCTTGCGGTACGGTATCGCTGTTGGCATTCAGATATACAGCCGTGCGCTCAATTCTAGGGATATGGCTATTCTTTAGACTGTTGATAAATTGATCCATTTTAGGGTCATCATCATGAATCTTGCTTAATAATATTTCTCTACCTTGTCGCCAAGTCCACATCACTACTACCAATAATATGGCTAATGCAACAGGAAACCAACCGCCGTGGAAGAACTTCACTGAGCAGGATGCAAGTAGCATTATATCCAACGAAATAAATACGCCTGTGGCCCCCAATGCTACCCAAAGTGGGTATTTCCAGATATTTCGCACCACGAAATAAGTGAGAATAGAGGTGATTAGCATGGTGCCAGTCACGGCAATGCCGTATGCAGCAGCAATGGCGGATGAATTTTTAAATGCGAGCACAGTTAGAATTACCGCCGCCAGCAATGCCCAGTTAATGGCAGGAATATATATTTGCCCAGATTCTTTTGCTGACGTGTGCAAGATTTGCATGCGAGGTAAGAAACCTAGTTGTATGGCTTGGCGCGTAACTGAATAAGCGCCTGAAATGACTGCTTGCGAGGCGATGATGGTTGCTAACGTTGATAATATCACCGCAGGAATGAGCAGCTCTGACGGAAATGCGAAATAAAACGGATTCGTCACTGCCTCAGGATGTGCCAATAAAAGTGCGCCTTGGCCAAAGTAGTTAAGGGCTAATCCAGGTAAAACTAGACAGGTCCAGGCGATGCGGATTGCTGGTCGTCCAAAGTGGCCCATGTCTGCATACAGTGCTTCAGCACCGGTAATGGCAAGTACTACTGCACCTACCGCCAGAAAAACGCCAGCACCCCTGGCAGCAAAAAACTGGACTGCGTAGATGGGATTAAGCGCTTGCAAAATAATTGGATTTTCCAAAATATGCCACATACCAACAGTGCCTAAAGTTAAAAACCATAATACGATAATGGGTCCAAACATTTTGCCAACATGTGCTGTGCCATTTTTTTGAACAATGAATAAACCAATTAAAATAGCAATAGAAATCGGTAATACATAAGGCGTGAGCTTCGGGGTGATAAGTGACAGTCCTTCAACAGCTGAAAGCACTGAGATGGCAGGTGTGAGTATACTGTCGCCATAAAATAATGCAGCGCCAAACACGCCAAGTCCAAATAAAATAGTTTTGGATCGGTGTTTTTTGACTGATGAAGCGGCTAAGGCAAGCAAAGCCATAATGCCGCCTTCACCTTTATTATCGGCGCGCAAAACCAGTAATACATATTTAAGCGAGACCACAAACATAAGCGCCCAAAAAATGGCTGAAATGGCACCAATGATATTGGTCTGCGTTAAGGCGATACCCGTTGACTCTGAGAACACCTCTTTGACCGTATAGAGAGGGCTAGTGCCAATGTCTCCATATACCACCCCAATTGCACCTAATGTCAGTGCGGCCAGCCCTTTTGTTGATTGACTCATATTGATTGTCCCATTTTGATCACTATTAAAAAGATTCAGGACATTTCAACACGATTGATATATCAATCGCATAAACAAAATGATTTTAATTGGCGGCTAATCGATACCCTATACCCGCTTCCGTGAGAATGTATCTTGGCGTGGCAGAGTTTACCTCTATCTTGGCGCGTAACCTTCCCATATGGATGCGCAGATAGTGCGTTTCATCAACATACTCGCTCCCCCAAACAGCGTTTAATAATTGTCGATGACTAAATACTTTCCCTGGCTTTTGCGCTAATTGAAATAGTAACTTAAACTCAATGGGGGTAAGGTGAAGAGGGGCTTCATTGAGTTGTACTGACTGGTTGATTAAATCTATTGTTAGTGAGCCAACTTTATATATATCGTCCCTAAGATTCATTCTATTGGTACGCTTTAAGGTCACACGAATACGTGCTAATAACTCTTGAACGCCAAAAGGTTTTGCAAGGTAATCATCGGCACCCAAATCGAAACATTTAACCTTTTCCTGTTCTGCCTGCTTGGCTGATAAAACAATAATAGGCATGTCTGAATATCTACGTATGTTGCCAATAAAATCAGCACCATCTCCATCGGGTAGGTTTAAATCCAAGATGGTGAGCTGAGGTTTATTGATTTTAAAATAATCTTTTGCTTCTTGTAACTTGCTAACACAAGCTGTGGAGTATCCATTCAGTTCTAAACTGGACTGTAAAAATTGTCTGATTTCTGCATCATCTTCTACAATCAGAATTTGGGGTTTATCCATCATGTTTCAAATCAATTTCTGGTTTGCTAAATACCAAACTAACGATAGCACCACTATTGCTACCTTTATTAAAAGTGAGTTCAGCATGATGCAAGTTAGCGACTGCTTCTACAATCGACAACCCCAAGCCAAACCCTTTGGCGCTGTTTGATTTAAATTTTCTAATATTACTTACATTAAAACCAGCTTCAAAACCCCGCCCATCATCGCAAACCTGAATATATGGCCGTCCTTCAGACTCTCCAATATTAATTTGTACCACTGCTTGTGGTAAGTTGTTATCAATGTTTGCTTGCTTGGCGTTTTCAATAAGATTGGATAATGCTAGTGTAATAAGGTCGTGGTTAGCGTAGATGAGTAAATCTGACGCTTGAACGTGTATGGCTAGTTTGGGAGCATCTGTTTGGTGCTGATATAGCGCAAATACAGTACCTACGATTTCTTCAAGGGATTGCACATCCATTGGTATGGTATTTTCTGTTAGGGCTTCTAGCCGAATAAGTGACAAAATATTCTCTGTGGTTCTGACTAGATGCCTGGCTTGCGAGGTAATGACTGCCGTCAGGCGTTGAATTTCTTCGGGCTTTATATTGAGTTCAGGCTGATTTATTGTCGTCGCCGCACCCAAAATGGAGGTCAGAGGTGTTCTCATATCATGTGCAATTGATGCGAGCAATGCGCTTCGCACAGACTCCTCGCGAGCTAGATTTTCCGCTATGAGCGCTTTTTGTTTTTGCTCTAGATGCCAATATGAGACTGCAATCTGGTCTGTGGCTAATTTAATGCCATTTAGAGCAGCAGTGTTTTCTTGATTATTTATATTTGGAACAAAAACCACAGGGTCATAACTTGCCAGTCGATTAAAGGGCACAATCCAGAAGTCAGATTCTGACCAATTACTGGATCCAAAACCTAAAAGTTTTCCATTAGCCTGCACCCATGCAATGGCATCTAATTGTTCAGCAGAAAATTTGTAACTACCCTTTACAGCTACTTTATCTTTAATGATTAATATAAGTCTGCCAAATTCGTTTTGTAATAAATCCTGGCAGTCTTCCAACATGCCTTGTAGATGCTCTGCACGCCCCAGTTTTTCTGCTAGCTTTCTTAAAAACTCAGCCTGCAGGAATGCCTGTTTCGATTGAATAGTTTGGTGTTTGAGGCGCTTTACGAGTGAAGTGATGACGAGCGAAACAATCAAGAAACTTAACAAGCTTGCCCATGAAGCAAAGTGACCTACTTGAAAAGTGAATTTTGGTTCCACGAATAAGTAATTAATCGTTAGAAAACTAAAAATTGCAACGATTACTGACAGTGAAGCCGAGAAGTTATAGGCAACACCCACGACTAAAAGCAGAAAAAGCATCGAAATGCCCGTTAATCCTAAACGGTCAGACCACGCATAGCTCGCCACTGTAACGATGATCGTTATGATGATTAGTGAAGATCTTTTTAGCCAAGTGTTCAATTTCTATAGCACTCAAAGAATTGGATTGCTAGGATTATCAACCAAAGCCCCAATTTATGCCAATTGTAGCTCTTAAATTTGGTTGCCTTATTGCTTAATCTGATTGTCTGCTATGCGGATTAACCTGCCGGGTAATAGCCAATGTAATATATCTCGTTTTTAGTTAACAACTTTAATTGTTAAGAACAATTAAAACAACTGATGAAACTTTTTACCACTAGCACTCTCAAACCGTGAGTGCTAAAATGAAATTTTAAGGAGGACGTAACACCAATGACCACTGCTTTAACAGTTCCAGTACTCACCGCTGCTGATAGCCTTGAGCAATACACAAGAGCAATTAAAGCTTATCCTATTCTTTCTGCTGAAGAAGAATTTTCTCTGGCTGTAAAATTCCAAAAAGAAAATGATTTAGAAGCTGCACGCAAACTCATTCTGTCGCATCTGCGCCTGGTAACGAGTATTGCACGTGGATATACCGGTTATGGTTTACCTCAGGCGGATCTTATTCAGGAAGGCAACATTGGCCTTATGAAAGCAGTAAGACGCTATGACCCGGAGCGTGGTGTGCGTCTGGTTTCTTTTGCGATGCACTGGATCAAAGCCGAAATTCATGAATACATTGTAAAAAACTGGCGTCTGGTAAAAATTGCCACCACCAAAGCACAGCGCAAGCTTTTCTTCAATTTGCGCAGCATGAAATCTGGCATCAACACCATGCAGCCTACCGAGGTTGCCCATATCGCGCGCGAGTTAAATGTAAAACCGGAAGAAGTGCTGGAGATGGAGTCACGTCTGAACGGACACGAAATATCACTCGAAGCCAATATTGATGATGACAGCGACGAGCACTACAGCCCGATTGCATACCTGCAGGATGAGAGCCTGACTCCGGTCGAGGCTTTAGAGGCCAAACAATTTGAAACTGCTGAAACAACCGGTCTCGCACACGCACTCCAGAACCTGGACGAGAGAAGCCGCCGCGTGGTTGAAGCCCGCTGGTTACAGGAAGATGGCGGCAAAACACTGCATGAGCTGGCAGATGAGTTTGGTGTATCGGCCGAGCGCATTCGCCAGATTGAACAAAAAGCCATGCAGAAAATGAAGACCCTGATGCTGGCAAGCCGTTAACAGTAAGAAGCATTAACTTTTATGTCCCGTCCTAAAATAAGTTGACAGTTATTCATACTATTTTAGGTTGATTAAAG
>CAZUOQ010000029.1:0-28028 GCA_964622195.1 uncultured Methylotenera sp.
AAACCAGTGTGCACGCCAATGATGTGTGCGCCAGCAGCAGCAGCAGCTTTAGTAACAGCAGCTTTGTCAGCAACGTTGATCAAGTCGATCTGTGCTTTTTTGCCGTATTTGTTAGCAGCATCGATTACACCTTTGATTGTACCCATGTCTGAGATACCCAATACAGTAACGATGTCAGCACCAGCTTTGTAGAATGGCTCAGCTTCGTAGAAACCAGCGTCAGCTGTTTTCAAGTCAACCAAGATTTTGTTGTTTGGGAATTTAGCGCGCAATGTTTCAAGCAATTTGATACCGTTGTGCTTGATGCATGGTGTACCGATTTCCAAGATGTCCACGTGTGGAGCAACTGTAGTTGCCAATGCAACTGTTGCGTCGAAATCTAATGAATCTAATGCCATTTGGGTTAATGCCATGGTGTATCTCCGTTTATTAATATTAAGATATTGCTAATTTGAAGTGCTACCTTCTTGTGAAAAGTAGCACTCTAAAAAAACTGGACACTTATAGTAAATGCCTAGTCCATTTATGTCAATTATTAAAGCATTTTAAGCAGTAATAATTTTAATGCCAAGCGCTCACTAGCTTATAGTTTTGCGCTTAATGCAGCTTCAAGTTTGTTTTGGTCAACCACGAAACCGCGAATACCTTCAGCCAGCTTCTCAGTAGCCATTGGGTCTTCATTCAATGCAAAGCGGAATTCCGCTTCTGTCAATTTAGCTGGAGCAGCTGTTTTAGCGCCATTGTCTACCAATACGCGAGTCAATGAACCTTCTGTCGCTTCCAGCTCTTGCAGCAAGTTAGGAGCAATCGTCAAACGATCGCAACCAGCTAAAGCTGTAACTTCACCGATGTTACGGAATGAAGCGCCCATCACAACAGTTTTGTAGCCATGCTCTTTGTAGTAAGCGTAGATTTTACGCACAGACAATACACCTGGATCTGTTTCTGATGTGTATGTTTCACCAGTTTTAGCTTTGTACCAGTCAAGGATACGGCCAACGAATGGTGAAATCAGGAATACGCCCGCTTCAGCACATGCACGTGCCTGACCGAAACCGAACAGCAATGTCAGGTTACAGTTGATGCCTTCTTTTTCAAGGATCTCACCAGCTTTAATACCTTCCCAGGTTGAAGCCAGTTTAATCAGAACGCGGCTTTTATCTACGCCAGCATCTTCATACAGTTTGATGAGCTTACGGCCTTTAGCCACCATCGCATCAATATTGAATGACAAACGCGCATCAACTTCAGTTGAGATACGGCCTGGAACTTCTTTAACGATTTCCATACCGATCAATACAGCCAATTTGTCTGCAGCGTTGTCGATTTGTTGTTCTTTAGAACCACCTTGTGCTTTTGCGTAAGCAATTGCAGCATCAATCAATGGAGCGTATTGCGGCAACTGGCTTGCTTTTAACAATAATGATGGGTTGGTTGTCGCGTCGTATGGTTTAACC
This sequence comes from uncultured Methylotenera sp., assembly GCA_964622195.1. GTDB lineage: Bacteria > Pseudomonadota > Gammaproteobacteria > Burkholderiales > Methylophilaceae > Methylotenera. The sequence continues at coordinate 1,458 of CAZUOQ010000029.1, forward strand.
GCTTTAATCGCTTCAACATCACCTGTATCTGCCACGATCGTGGTCATAGTTTTTAATTGCTCTAATAAAGTAGCCATTACATGCCTCCTAAAAATTATTCGAATACAACAGTCATACACAAAATCAAGTGCAAGATTATAACTTAAAAATTATATAGTGTCCTCAAATGTAGACTCTGGTTTGGCTCTTCTGTCATAAGCAACCGGAATATTATTTTTCCTGCGCTCAAGCGGAATCGTAATCACGAACTCTGCGCCTTGGGTTCGGGCATTCTCAACCGTAACAGTGCCGCGATGTTTTCTGATGGTAATTCCTACAAAATACAAGCCCAGACCACTGCCATCCTGATCCTGATGCTCTCCATCAGCGCGACTGAATCGCTTGAACAGTTTTTGAATTTTATCTTCAGGAATCCCGGGGCCCTGATCAATAACGCTCAAGCGTGAGAATGCTGCATCTTTATTAATCATGACTTTAATAACGGATTGTTCAGGTGAGTAATTCACCGCATTTAACAAAACATTAGACACGGCTCTGAACAACAGCCCGAAGTCACCTCGTACCCAGACATTTTCTTCCGGAAATATGGTTTGCACAGAGATTTTTTTAGTGTCGAGTAGCTCATACATATCATCTATGGCCTGCTGCGCCAGACTTACCAGATCTAAAACATGATATTTATTCACATCAGACATTTCTGCACGGGATGCCTGCAAGAAACCCTCGGCCAGCGTGTGTGCACGTTCCAGCAGATGTCGCATACGTTCTGAATATTTGTTATGTTCAAACTTTTCCAGAAGCAGCATAGCCGCTCCCAGAGGTGCGCGAATATCATGCGAAATAAATGCCAAAGTATCACTTCTTGACTTATGCATGTCACGCAAGTGTTTGGCTGTTAATGCCAGCCTGCGGATGCGCGCCTGCTGAGGATCTTCGTCGTTATGGAACTTCCCTGCCTCCTGTTCCATACCCAACTTGGTCAATTCATCCTGCAAGTTCTGCAGCGCCTGATCCAGCGCTTGCTGGGCAGAATTTAATTTGGCACAACTCCATAGCGGGTATGTAAGCAATATTGTTAATATCGCACCCGTTGGCGCTATCCATAGTTTAAAAAAATAGGCAATCACGAATACCAGCGCAATCACAACAGCCATGTACACGCATAGGCTGAACAAGGTCTTGATTGGAGATATTCTTGGGAACCAGAGAAATGGCAAGGCGGCAAACAGCACAGCGAACAAGCAACTCAACCAGATCGGCGCATGTGCAACGGATTGGTTATTGATGATTTCAGAAAACGCATGCGCATCATACTCAGCGCCGACCACAAACAGGCAAGCCACCAGCACAAGACCTACCATTAAGGAAATACGGTCTTTTAGTAGCATGGGCATTAAATATTCATCATGACAATAATGAGGGCTGAGAATTAATCCAATTATCGAGCAATAACTCCTGGATTAGTTGCTACGCTCAAGCCTGTATCCCTGCTGGTAGATAGAAGTTAACTTCCATCCATACTCAGGTGTAAGTTTTAACTTGGTACGTAAATGGCTGACGTGTACATCCACTTTTCGTGTTTCAATATCAGGCGAAGCACCCCATACCACCTGCATTAGATGTGACCTGGATAACAAAACACCTTCATTTTTCATAAAGTATAACGCCAGGTCAAACTCCTTGTCAGTAAGCTTAAAATCTTCACCATGCATACTTGCCATACGTAATTTGGTATCAAATTTTAACGAACCGAATTCCAGACATGATTCATTGTTATCCTGCACACGGGCGCGCCTTAATAATGCATTAATACGCGCCAGCAACATGGCTCGACTTGCTGGCTTAACGACATAATCATCAGCACCAGCCTCAATAACGCGTATGATATCTTCCTCTTCAGAATGGCCCGTAAAGAAAATAACCGGAGGGAGCTTATTGGCGCGCAGCTTAATACTTACCATTACATCCGGGCCTTCCATATCAGGCAAACCCCAGTCAAAAACGCAAAGATCATAATGCTCGTGCGGATATTTACGCACAAAATCCAAGCCAGTCTTAAAATGATCCACCTCGAAGCCGGCTTCCTGTAACCATTCACTGACCAACTCCGCAAAAGTTGAGTCATCCTCCAACAGAGCTATTTTCATTTTTATAATTTTAACTTTCGCATTAGTTCTAGCTTATAGTTCTTATTTTTAAAACCTTGGTTGCAAAATACATACAGCACTTAAAATCATTGTAATGTACAAATAAAGCAAAAACAATCTCGATAGAGACTGTATTAAGTTGGTCGTCATAGACCAGCCGATGATGTGCGATTATTTGAGCAGTATTGAAATCAATTTAAAAAGCGTCAGTAGTATACAACTCGAATCTCTACATAGGAGTGATGACCACTAGCAGCGTTGACTTTGGCACTAGCGATGTACGCAGATCAGTTTGCACCAGACATTTGCGAACGGGGATACGTACACTTACGACCTTCAGGCAATGCACCTGAACTAAGCTACTACGCAGAAGCCGACTCACAACGCATGCAGAAGAATTTTGCAACGCTGCTTCACTGCTTATCTCTTTTTACAACAGCCATGAAGAGGTCATTTAACAACTAGCATACATGATAAATGCTGCTGTGCATGAGGAATAAACAAGCCATTAGTCGGCAAACGGATTGGTGCTTTTTACGATATAAGATTTCTTCTCAACCTGTGCAGCTGGCATCTCTGATATTCGAGCTGATTTGGTTTCAATGGTAGGGCTTGATATAGAGTCCGCCTCTACAGCGGCATCAGACTGATAAAAAAACAAGGCGGCCAGAAAGGCAAAGTAAATCTGATTGGCCGTAGTGTGCAGATTATAGTCAACAAAGGTATGCAGGATCATCATAAACAACCCAATGCCGGCACCGATTTGAATAAAGTTAAAAGTACGCCACTCGCCGCGCCTGAACACCTTAGTCCAGCGGCTCAAGTAAAGTGCCAAAAACAGCAAAATCAAGACACCGGCAATAATACCGCCTTCCATGAGCCATTCCAGGTAATCATTGTGCGCACGATTAATAAATGCACCGTTAAAGCTGAAATCCTGAAAACGTGGAAACACTTGATTAAACGTGCCCATACCGCTGCCAAGCGGGAAAAATTCGCCTATTGCAGTGATAGTACCGTTAAAAATCAACCAGCGACCATCCTGCATCGGATCTTGCTGGATAAATCTGTTCAGTACCGGCGCCATACCAATTTCTATGGCCAGCATCAAGGCAATTGCCGTAAACGTGCCTATTACGCCATAAACATTTCTACCGCCTATTCTGGTAGAAAAAACAACCGTGCTCAGCAAGATCACCAGCATCGCCAGCGCATTACCGGTTCTGGAGTGCGTAAATATCAAGCCCAGCAATATCGCGATTGAAACAGCGGCATAAACAGCCGTTTGATTCAGATGCGTAGATGCCATCAGTGCCAGACGCTGGCTCAAGCTACGTGTATGACGCCTTGCGGAATGGGAATGCCCGATAGAAGCTGTGAGCATTGCCAGCGACAATGGCAATGCCATTTCCAGGAATCCTGCGAGATGATCGCGATTCATATAGGTGCCCAACGCAAAAGCTTTATGTGGGCTATCATTGATCTGCAATATACTGTCAGGACCGGCACCATATTGCATCAGGCCGAGAATGGCCTGAAATGTCGCCATACCCAAAAATACCGTAACTGCGGTTCTAAGCTGCTCTTTGCTTAAACTGAGGGTAAACAGAAAAACCAAGAAAGGCGGCAAAATTGCCAGCCATGAAAATTCAGTCAATGCAGGAACGAAAGAGAGTGCTCTGGCCTCGTTATTAAGACTGGCATTTACATCAACTAAACCCTGCGCATAAGGTACATGACCCGGCAACTGGCTCCATATTGAAAAAGGCAGCGGGATAAGGTGCATTAAAGGCAGCAAAAAAATAGCTGCCAGCAATGCTATGTAAGATTTTGGGATACGTTTGAGCACATCATGACTTGCAATCAAATAACCTGCGATTGCAAGCGCCAGCAGCTCTAGAATCAAAAGGGCGATTGGTTGATTCCCACTTTTGATAAGCGGGGCAAATACCAACACAAGAACCAGAAGGTAAAAACCCCGCACTTGATACTACTTTTATACAGTTTGAATGGTAAGTAAGTTATTAAGGACTAGCAGGAACCAGAGGAGGATAATTGTTACCGCCGTCTCCAGATGTAAAACCATCAACAAGGCCTACAGCAGCGCCTACACCAACAACAACGCCAATAGTCCCACCGACTATAATAGATGTACTCTCAGTCATCTCAATACCTAAGATACTAGTCGTTGTATCACCAAGAGCAGCAACATAGGTACGATCTTTACTGAAACTTGCTGCACACTGCTCTGCGCTACCTACTGTATGCATGGTGTTTTGTTTCAGCGCTTTCACGCAGCCATTCTGGTACACCAGCGACGCATTGGAAGACTTGGCGGTCACAATCTTAGCGCCTGGTTTAATCTCCAGACCAGGTACCGCTTTCACAAAGCGTGTGCCGTTATTCACCATCACATCACCCTGCACTTGCGTCAATTTAACAGGTGCAGCGGCTGGCGCAGCCATCACTACCTGAGACACCAGCACTGCAGAAGCAGCTAAAAATGTTACTGCACGTTTAGTCATTTTCATATTTTTCTCATTCTTGTTAAAGTAAATTTCTTTACAGGCTATAGATTACAACACCATCTACGATCAGTCAACCTTCGTAATCTCCAGCTCATCAAACCATACTGAGCCACTAAACGGAGTTACTTCAAAGCCATTGCCGGCATCAAGCTGCAGCCGCAGCGCCTGCACTTCACACTTTTCAGCTGGAATCGTAAATTCGATATCAAATCTATTCCAGTTATCAGTACCAATATAAGGTTCTGAGCTTGATAATAATGCTTTGCTATCTTTGTCAGCACAATGAATTTTCCAGCGCACACCTTTGCCTGCATTCAGGTTATCCACCCTTGAATTCCCTTTGAAGCGATAGTTGCCTGCATCCAGCATTAAAAACTGCTTTATCAGCTCACGTGACGACAACCTCTGCTGAAAAGCAATATGCAGCGCTTTTTTACCGGCGTGGCCATAAGTCGGTTCAGCTGCCAGCATAAAACCTTTGCTCAAATTCGGGCGCCAGCCAAAGCCCTCGTCATCCAGAATCTGCTCGAAACCGCCATCATAAATATTGCCTAATGCGGCCAACTGCGCGCCCTGTAAACCGTTCAGCCATACAAAATAGGCATCGGTATAATAGCCCACTGCCAGCAGATGATCGATATATGCACGGCGCTGTTCATGATTGATTTTATCACTACGTGCCAGATACATTGCTTTAAGCGTATCCTCTTGCGTTGTATTTTTCATGGCATACATAAAAAAGCTATCCCACCAGCCAGGCGCTTTAGCAAGAGCCTCTGCAGCTGCGTTGCGGCTCTGTGGCATATCAACGATCTTCAGCATGACCGGAAACAATGTCTTCGTCAGCCTGGCATTTGACTCTATTGCCGCTCCCCAATGGTTCATCGCCTGAACAGGCAAACCGCGACGCATCCAGAACGCCCCCAAAGGGAGCTGCACACCGGCATCTTTCGGTGCCAGAAAATTCGCCATCTTTGCGGCGTTTTTAGCCAAAGTTAGATTACCCTCTAACTCCAGAAATCGTGCCAGCAGCCAAAACCCCCTGCCATTCACCGGGTTATAGAAAACAGCTTTCTCAGCAACCTCGCGTGCACGCTTGGTATCAGTATTTGCGATATCAAATGCTGCAATCATTAGCGCCTGCGGAGAATTTGGGCCCCACGCTACGGCAGCCGGACTATTTTCAGATTCCAGATGCTGCGCGACATTAACAACAATAATGCGCCAGGCAAAAAACGTTGCCACCACACCAAAAATAAGCCATTTTTTTTGTTTTATTAATTTCATTTTTTGCCAATTTAAATGTCAGATTAAACATCAATAAAATGATTAATGACTTTCATCATATTCACTTCTGCACATCCTCATAAAAAAATCCTGAAATCAGGGCGCGACCACCACGCTTGATCACTTCGATCTGCAATGTACCAGAACTGCTCTTCACCTGCATTTCGCCATTGCGCTGTACGCTCGCCCGATAGCCTGCATGCGCAATCGCCACCGACCCGTTTTTTTCCCACTGCAGGTCTTTCAGCACAATAGAACGCGAAGCAGTTTTAGCAAAGAAATCGGCATATGCTCGATACAGGCCTGGCCTGCCACCCTCCTCATCAGAGCGCACCTGCTCATCGAATGTCTGCATGAAAGCATTGATATCGCCATTCGCATAATGATTCATAAAACTGGTTACAATGTCATGTAACTCTCGATCCGTAGGCACATCAACAGGCTTGGGCGTTACTATCCTCGGCTGCACAGGAATTTCGCTTGCCACCGCCACAACGCTATCGGTTACTGGATTGTTTGTTTTTTTGTTAGTTTGCGCTTCCGGAGCGGCTTGCATCATACTGGGTGGCGCTCTTGCAGCAACAGCCTGAACGGCTTCTGTGTTTTTTGCGGACTTGGCTTCAATAGATTTAGTTTCAATAGATTTGCTTTGAACAAACTTGGTCTCAGCAGGTTTGACTGTAGCTTGTTTGGTTTCTGCAAATTTGGTTTCCGATGATTGCGCTATAACAGTTTTTACAGCTTGCGGTTTAGCCTCTGGTTTAGCAGCAATTACCGGCATCTTCTTATCATTCACTGTAAAGACTGATGCAACATTAACCAGAGGTTTAGTTAGCGACGGCGTACTTTCGACCCTCGCTGACTCTTCAGGCATGGCTGGCTGTGCTGGCACTTCAATTGCCTTCAACACTGGAACGGTTTTTTCCTCTGAGATATATGCGAGTTCAGCAGCTTGATCATTCACCACCTCAGGCAAAGCGTGCAGATCTGGCATCGCCATATCTACGGATGATATTATATCAACATGAGGTACCGCTGATTGAGCTTTGTCGACAACATTCACAGTTTTGGATGGCATACGCATCTTCTGCGGAAACGACAAATAAACAATCAACCCCGCCAGCGCCGCTAAGCCAAACAGAACCTTGGCCGGTGTCAGCCGTGACGCCCAGCGCATAGCGTCACCACTGTTATTTTGAGCAGTTACCGGTCGGGTAAACTTGCGCGGAATGATGCCAGACTGTCCGCGATAGCTTGCCTGAGTGTGCTCAGACAGATTAACGCTACCATCTCCAACCTGTAGTTTTAGTGATGCATAAGCCTGATTGATTCTTGCAGAATAGACTTCTGCAGCTTTGTTGCTAACCTGTCCGCGATCAGGGTGAAAAATACGGATCAGCAGGCGATAATGCTCTCTCACCGCATCAGCATTCGCCCAAGGATTCAGCCCTAGCACATTAAAGGGATTCGTATCACCGCTGAAACAAATGCGCTCAACAAAAGCCACGCAGCTCTTGCGCAACTCCTGTGCATCGGCACCAGTCGCGCTGCTTGCCCAGGCCATCAACTCACTATCACCATTGGCAATACGCAGCAGCAGCAGAATATCATCGGTATGCCCAGCATCGGGCAACTCTACCAGCTGGTTACGATACAGTGCCAGCACCAGCTTAAGCAGCCTGCTACCGGCTGCACGGTTAAAATCTTGTTGCAGCGGCATATCAGGCCGTGATTTGATTGCCAGTTGCCTGCGGTTTCACGCCATAGCCTTCACCGTAGTAGTACTCATAACCATAGCCATGCGCCTTCCCGCTTATTTTTGTCAGCAGGCAACCCAGAGGTTTTGCCCTTACACTGAGCAAACGCTTAACACTAGCCTGTGCCGCCGCGCGTCGGGTTTTTCCGGCCTCAACCACTACCAGCATACCCTCGACCAGATTAGCGATGACCAAGGCATCTGCCAAACCGAGAATCGGCGGGCTATCAATAATAATGTGATCAAAGCGTTCGGCAGCCAGATCAAGCAGCATCTGCATCTTCTTGCCGGAGAGCAGCTCTGCCGGGTTCGGTGGCAACGGGCCAGTAGTAATCGCAAACAGATTGTTCACGGTGGTATTGAGCGTAACCTCAAACGGTTGCATTTTACCGGCCAGACAGTTAGACAGGCCCTGAGTATTATCAGCCCCCAACACGCGATGTAGTGAAGGGTTGCGCAAGTCCGCATCAATCAGCAATACACGCTGACCAGACTGCGCGAACTGAATGGCGATACTGAGTGCACTCGTACTTTTACCCTCACCCATATTGGTACTGGTTACACCCATCAGCTTAGGCGCGCCGTGTGCTGTAGCAAACTGCAGCGCAGTACGCACCGACCGGTAGGCCTCGGCCAGCGCCGAGCGGCTGTCTTCGAGCATGAGCTGCACCACATTGGCCTTATTGGCCAATTCAACTGATTCAGGAATCAGGCCCATGACCGGGATACCGAGCAGGCGCTCTACTTCAGAAGCCTGTTTGAAAGTATCGTCAAGATATTCAAAGAACAGGGCCAGGCCGATACCGCCAACCAGGCCAAGAATAATCGCAATGGCCAGATTAAGCTTGAGCACCGGTTTAAACATCTTGTTCGGCACCTGCGCCTGATCTACCACAGAAATATTATTAGTTCCCACACCACCAGCCACACTGACTTCTTTGAGCCTTTGCAGCAGACCATCATATAACTGGCGGTTAGTGTCCGCTTCACGTTTGATAATGTTGTACTGGATACTGCGCGTCTGCAAATCCAGCATTTCATTCTTGCTGCTTGCCAGCATGTCTTTAAGCAACCCTTCCTGCACCTTGGCTGCTTCATAGGTAGCAATTACGGCATTACGCGCGTTTTCGGTTTCTTTTTCAACCTGGGCTGTCACTTCCGTAATCTGCGCAGAAAGCTCCAGCATTTTCGGGTAGCCAGGTTTGAATTGCTTGAGGTTATTCTGATATTCGGCTTCCAGCTTGGCTTTATTCTGTTTCAGCTGCTGAATCAGCTCATTTTCCAGGCCTTGAGGCAGCTGACCGGACTTGCTGGCCTGAATCTGGCGGTATGCAGACTCCGCCTTGATTCGATCCTGTTGTGCTTTGGCTAGTGCCGCATTGAACTCCTGCAGATTTTGAGCGCTGGTAGTGCCGCCCTCTTTATCTGTACTAAAAATTTCTTTATCACGCGCAAACTCAACCTGCGCACGCTCTGTTTCTTCTAGCTTTGCCTTTACCTGCCTGATGCGCTGCTCCAGGAAATTCTTGGCATAAGCATTTGCATCAAAACGGCGCTCTAGATTAACTGCAATAAAATTTTCAGCTACGGCATTCGCTACGTCTGCGGCCAGTACCGGATTGGAGCTATCAAAACTAAGTTTGACCAGTCGCGAGTTTCGTATCGGTTCAACCGTCAAACTATTCATCACAACGCCCACCAATTGGCGTTTGATCTTTTCTTCTTCCTTCATCTGTGACGCCTGCTGCTGATCAATCAGCGCCAGCTTTTCAGTTGCAGTGTCGCCCTCATCAGCCTTAGCCATCAATTCAGCAGCACTATATTCACGCTCCAGCGCCGGACGCATTTTTTCTACAACACGCTCTGCCAGTGTACGGCTTTTCAGTAATTCATATTGCGTCTGGTAAAAGTCACGGTCTCCCGCAGTCTCAGTTTGCGCAGCATCTTTAAACTCTACAACCTTGGCGGCCTCGCGCTCAATCTGCAGCACACTGGTAGCCCGATAAATCGGTGTCATGAGCAGCGTAGCCGTTGCAACCGCCACTACCACAATAATAAAGAAGCCTATTACTGTCCATTTACGCTTGACGATAATTCGCCAGTATTCACGCAAATCAAGCACATCGTCATCATCCTCCTCAACAGCAGGAGCCGGTGTGGGCTGCAACACCTGCGTGCTGAGCATGCGCTGTACCGTTTGCTCGATAAGCGCGCGATGATCTGATTCCGGGTTAGATGGGATTGGATGATTATCTGAAGATGCCATGGTTTATTATTTATAATGAATCAGCGTTAAATTAAGAAAAGTCGCTTATCGAGCGCCCCAAGGGTTGCCAAAACCGATAAAGCCGCGCAATGTTCTGGTAACATTTTCAACTAGAGACTTGCCAGCTGAGCGCTCGACCACGACTACATCGCCAGCATGCAGCACAGGATCAACCATTTTGCCGTCGCGAATTTTTTCCAGATCATACTCCAAGGCAGCATTTTTATTATTTTTATGACTGCCGAACACTTTAATAGCAGAAGGGTCAGCCAAATCGTGCAAACCGCCTGCCTGTGAAATCACTTGCATCAACGTGATGTTGCCGCTTAAATAAAAAACACCAGCCTTCTGCACAGCACCCTCTACCGTAATCGGCTCGGCCTCCTCCACCACAACCACATCGCCGCCCTTTAAAATCGGATTAGGTGCATTATTCTTGCGAATTGCCAGCAAGTCATACACAAAGGTTTCTGACTTATTGCCGGGCAACTGACGAATCACTTTTACGGCCCGCTCATCTGCTTTCACATCCAAGCCGCCACCCATGGAAATCGCCTGCAGCAATGTTGCCTGTCCCTGAAAATCATAAAGGCCGGCTTTTTTCACCACGCCCTGCACAGTGACGCGCTGACTCGTGAACTCCTTGATAAAAACACTCACCTGCGGATTTTGCAGATAATCAGCCTCAAGCTTCGCTGCAATCAGCTGCTCAGCTTCATAGGCGCTGAGTCCAGCCACATGCACCACACCGATCAGCGGCATTGAGATGTTGCCACGCGCATCCACACGAACAGAACGTGAGAGATTGGCATCCTGCAGCACTTTAATCTCCAGCAGATCAAGCACACCAATTTTGTATTCATTACTTTCAATCACAGCATCCTCAACGCTTTGTTTCAAGCCTGTATCGGTATTAATTGCCGCCTTAGCTGCTACGGCTGGGCTGGAACTCTCTGCAAACGCAGTCACGGCCAGGGCCATGACCCCGGCCAACACCAGATTAGCGCCAAGTTTGTATAAATTTTGCATCTTGTCATTCCTCTAAAAAAACACACCACGATTGCCTGACTGCAAAGCTGCAGACTTGACCTCATGGCACCTGGGCTCAGCGAAAAAACTTCGCCCAGCTTTTAATACTGTCTAACATGCTCCGCCCGGGCGGTTTGCTCACCGCAGTTAACGCCAGCATAGGCGCAACACGCGCCGGATCTGCATTTGCGAGCACTGCTGCCGGTCGCTCTAACACCATACGCTGCGCCTCTTCCTGCCCGACCCATTTTGCTGCTGCAGCCACACCTTCGGCCAATAGCGGCGGGCGCCTTGCCACACCATGCGAATCGGTTGCCAATATGTGCACCAGACCTTCATCCAGCATGCGCTCACCCCAATAACGGGCATTATTGCCAAAGCGACCGGTCAGACTGCCTGCGGTCAATTGCATCCAAGCCCCTTTGTGCGCCAGGCGTTGAAACACAGCGTAATCCTGCTCGATCCAGCTCAGGCGTTCAGGATGCGTCACAATCGGCACATAACCTGCAGCCAACAGCCGAAACACAAAATCCTCAAAATTCGGTGGCGCTACATGATGCGGCGGCTCCAGCAAAAAATAACGACCACCATTAAATGTAGGAGACGTACCATTCTGCAGCTTCTCTACCAGATCAGGCACCACATGGGTGTCTGATGCATAAGTGAGCTGTAGCGGAATACCCGCCCTCTGCACCGCCAGCTTCAACACCTCGGTTGCTCTGGCAATGCCATCGACCGTATTCTCGTACATGCCTGGATAAATATGCGGCGTACAGGCAATGGTCTGTATGCCATCCTGCGCGGCAATACGCGCCATTTCAAGCGATGTCGCCATATCTGGCGAGCCGTCATCAATCCCCGGTAATATATGACAATGCAGATCAATCATCGCGATTTTCTCACACTTATCGCCTTAATAGGCATGCTTGCTATTAAAACCCCTGATGATGGTAAGTGCAACAATCTTGATATCCAGCCATAGCGTCCAGTTGCGGATATATTCAAGATCACAGCGCACGCGGTTTTCCATCTTGTCCAGCGTATCGGTTTCACCACGAAAACCTTTTACCTGTGCCAAGCCGGTAATACCAGGCTTCACCTTGTGGCGCAGCATGTAACCATGCACTAGCTTGCGGTACTCTTCATTGTGCGATATGGCATGCGGTCTTGGCCCCACCACCGACATACCACCCTGCAACACGTTGAAGAACTGCGGCAGCTCATCCAGTGATGTGCGTCGCAAGAATGCGCCAAACGGAGTCACACGTGAATCGCCAGGCTTTGCCTGCGGCACCACATCACCATCTTCACAAACACGCATGGTACGAAACTTCCACACCTCAACGACATGACCATTCAGACCATAACGACGCTGTTTAAAAATAACCGGGCCGGGTGAAGTCAGTTTGATGCCAATTGCAATCAGCAGCATCGGCAACGCAATCAGCAACAAAATCAACGATGAAAGTACAATATCCTCAGCCCGCTTCAACCAGCCATCCACGCCGTTAAACGGCGACTCATACACGCTCACCACCGGCATGCCGCTCATACTGTACCAACGCGCATGCATCAGCTCAAATGTCAGCATATCCGGCACGATATAGACGGTAGCTGTGGTATCCGCAAGATGGCTAACGCAGAACTCAAGCTCTACAGTTTTGTGTTGCGGCAAGGCCAGATAGACCTGATCCACACCGCCACGCTTGACTTCTTCTACCATATCCACCAGCGAACCTAACACCTGCAATTCCGGATATTGTGGCAACGGCACATAACCGATAGGGCGGCTGTCATCGTAAAAGCCCACCACAGTCAACCCCAACCATTTAGACTCCAGCGCAGCCAGTGCCATGCGCTTTGCTGCCGACCCACTGCCGGCAATGATCAGGTTGCGCGTATTCATACCCTTGCGACGCGCATAATGCAAAGCCTGACGCAGCAGCACTCGGTAACTGACCAGCAGTGCCCAAGTGCCAAATGCATTGCCAACAATCACCACCCTGGAGTAATCACCTGAAGTTTTTGTCAAAAAGGCCAGCGTGATCATGACCACAATTGTTAATGACCATGCAATCGTCACACTGCGGATCTCCGGCCATAGCTGCGAGATGCGCCATGAGCCGTAAACACGATTAGCACTGGCAAACAGCAGATAAATCAACGCCGCGCGGATACCTGCATTAATGTAATGCCCATCGAAGGCAACGCTGTAAAGGCTGGTGCTGATGTATAAAGCCAAAATAATAATCAGGCCATCAACAACCTTGTGAACCAGAGAAAACTTGGCTTGATGTGGGCGAACTAAACCACCTTGCTGCATGTGTACTTCACTTTCTTTTTGTCATTATTGTGGATGTTGTTACATCACTTATTATTGTTGCTTACGCATCATTTTATAGTTGCTTACGCATCACTTTTATGTGATTTTTTTACATTTTTTATATCAGCAATTATAGCAAGAAACCTCACTTAACGGACTGTCAGCCAAGGAAGATTAAAAAAACGCAGACAGTCCACACCAAGCAAAAACACGGTAAGAATAGTTTGGATTTATAACACTAGTATGACAGCATGTAGCTGCCATGCTAAGTCATTATTAACGTTCAGGTCGACCCTGACCCGACTTGGGTTGAACTGACCGCCCCTGATCAGGCCTGCCCTGGGCTGGTATACCTTGCGTAGACATTCCTGGCCCCGGCCTACCCTGCTCGGCGCGACCAAAATCCGCACGTCCGGGGTTTACGTCACGATAGATACGGTTAGCCGGCATACCGGGCAAATCGGCACGCCCGCCGCGAGGCTGTTCCATCTGCGGCACAGGCTCAAAGCGCTGTTGGCGCTGCTGCATTTCTGCAGGCGCTTGTGGCATGCGCTCCTGCGGCACTTGTTGTATACGCTCCTGCGGCGTAATACGTATCGGTGACGCGGCTGGCATATCACCATTGCGTCCGCCACGCTGTGGCTGCTGCATCATCGGCAACTCCTGCTGCTGACGTACAGCCGGAGGCACGCTTTGTATCGAAGTCGCTGGTTCACGCCATCTGGAGGTTTCATTGACGTCGCGCGGCTCATAACGGTTGGATCTTGGCTGGTTATCAATAGGTGCAACGCCTGCTGGCGCTCCTGTGCCTGCCGCATCTGGAACTATTCCTTCGCGGCGATTCGTTTCAGGTACAGCTTCTTTGCCAACACTCTCGCGCACTGCGGCAGAAGGTGGTGGCGAAGTCTGCTGCTGCCAATCTTCATAGCGTGCGGGCAATGATGGGCGTGCACGCTCTGGCCCCAACTGCTTGCCCGGCTCGGGACGGCGCAGCTCAGTAGTGCCCGGCTTCATGGCATTCGGTTTACTTGCCGGTACAAAACGTGAATCTTTATCAGCACTGCCACTTGCCTGCGGCTGCCATGGCAACCTTGCTTCTTGTGGCCGTTTATTCACCACCACTGGCCTGCTGTTGATCTGCTCAGGCGGACGCGCTGCTCTTGGCGCATCGGCAACCAGATTTTCCGCCTGCGGCTTGACCGGCAGCGCACCTGGTATCGGCTTCAGGTCTTTGCTCTGTAGCGGCAAACGCTGCGCAGTATCACGCGTGTGGCGACGGCCAAAATGCTCGCCGGAAGTCGCAATTACGGCATCTTTCACGCGGCTGTTGGTGTAATTGATGGTATTGATATTTATGACAGTGCGTGATTGCACGTGCTTGTGATTGACTAAACGTGGCCCGCCCCAATGCCCCCACCATGGCTTGCCGACAAAGCCGCGATAACCCCACCATGGAATACAAGGCTCGCCCCAGCCTAATGCCACCCAGCCAAAACCCGGGCTACCGAACGAAACCCCGAAAAACGCCACCAGCGCCGGTGCATACACCGGACGTACCGTGACCACCGGCCCCGGCGCCCAAGCCCAGTAACCGGCGTAATGTACCCAGCGCCCATAATGGAACGGTACCCAGCCCCAGGGCGCATCATCAATCCACGTCCACTGGTAGTAAGGGTCCCACACCCAACGCCCGGTGCTGTACGGTGCCCAGCCATAAGGCATGGCATCGGGCACCCAGATCGAACCATATTCAACCGTGGTACGCCAGTTGCCGTAATAATCGAGATCACGCGCGCCTGCAATGCCGGGGGTAATGTAACGCTCACTGTAGGCATCCATCAACTCATTGCTGCGCTCATCATTCCAGCGATCCCAGGCATTAGGCTCTGGCGCCACATAAGTCTCGGCGCGCCCGTTCGCAGTCACCACAATTTCTTCAGAAGGCAGAATAATCAGTGCCTGCCCGTTTGGCTGGCGCATGGTAGCTGCCCCACCACGCCGCGTGATGAAATGCACATCACCATTCACATCCACACGGTAATAACCGGTACGATCTATCGTAAATACCGCATTTGGAGTTGCCACTTCAATGTTATAACCCGTCACCGGCAAGGTGCGAATATCGAACGAAACACGGCCGCTTGCAACTTTGATCTGCAAAAAATCCGGCGTTTGGCCCACCACGGATAATTCCGTTTTATCATCGGCGCGAATGAACATGCGCCCCTCACCCTGCAACTCCAGCACGGCACTGGCGCTGGTGTATAAAGCATCGCCACTGATAATCGGCGTGTTGATGCGGGCTTCGACCCAATCCTCCGCGCCGCTGCGCCAGAAAGACACGTTGCCAGTGGTGTAACTCAAGCGCAGCGGATTAACAGCAACTTGCGGCGCATCAACCTCTGCCAGTGCATGCTGGCCGAACATAGCAAAAGACAGCCACAGCGCTGATACGGTAAAGATTCGGAAAAACTTCATCATCGTGGCCCCAGTTCAAATCTTGATGAGTCAAATTTGCAGCGCCCCACGAGATAGGGCTACGTAATAAACATTTAACGGATTGATGCAGCTACAGTTGACAGCAACCCCTGGGTGACTGAACCTGGTGAATACATGGTGATAACTTGCAGGAGCGCGCCACGGTAGCGATAACTTTCATTCGCAATTACGGATCACTACGTGAAGACTGTAAAAATCCAGCATTAAAATGCTAACTTAAAGAGCCTGAAATACCAGCAGCAACTCTTTTGACCTGCTGGTATAAGCCAGGTAAATCTCTATGAATTGTTTTCCATACGACTTCAAAATCAACCTTGAAATAACCGTGTGCTACAGCATTGCGCATTTGGTAAGCGTAAGAAAGCGGCAACTCTGGGTGGGCTGCGGAAAACTCAGGATAGTGTTTTTCTATATTGTTACTCGCTTCACCGATAATCTCAAAGTTGCGAATCACCGCATCCTGCACCATCTGATTATCTAAAAACTTAACCTCATCCATATCTTCTGTATAAGCATTGATACGCTCAATAGATTGAAGAATATGGGCCAGATAATCCACTAAACGCTGCTGGTCTATACTCATACCGGGAGCGCCTCAGCCAGCACGTGATCACGAAACTTTTCCGGTAACGCATTGGGAGTTAGCACATCGACGGGAACACCCAAAAGTTGCAGCAACTCATAACGGATCGCGCCAATATCAAAAAGTGTTGTATCTGGTGTTGGATCTACTAGCAGATCAAGGTCGCTTTCATCTGTATCTTTACCATAAAGTACAGAACCAAAGACACGCGCATTAAGCGCACGATGCGACTCCACAATTCTACGGATTGCCGCACGGTGCGAATTAAGGGCTTCAGAAGGCTTCATGGTAACAACTTTCAAGCAAGGCAATCAAACTGCTTAAATAACATCTTAAAAAATACAGGTATTGGTAACAATATTTAATTGATTCACAACATTTATTGCTAACTATTCACCCTGTTTCAGTCTAGCGTCACAAAATTATGCTGTCAATTATTAAACACGATTCATGTATTTAACTGCAAACTGCGGCTACTCACGCCTAAAAACCAACCAGGCAAACCCTAATGCCAAACCCACTCCTATTGCGTCTGCTGCAAAATCATCCCACGCAGCGGTTCTGCCCGGCAAAAAGGATTGATGAATTTCATCAGCTAAACCCAGCCCTAATGCCAGCACAATCACCAAAAGCGCAGGCAACCCGATAAAGCTGCGTAAAAGCAGCGCAAGCACAAAAAAGTAAGCCACATGCACCACTTTATCCCAAGGCGGTTGAAACAAACTGCCCGCCCCCGGTTGCGCACCGCCAATAAACAAAGCGGCCACCATGCATAAAACCAGCAATAGCGCCAATATGCGCACAAAATGACAATTTAAAAACTTCTGCAAATTCACAAATATTACTTTTATATAAAAATATTAAAAACGCTTTTAAAAATTGAGCGTATAAATTGATTCAGTTGTGACAATTCGCACCGTTAACGGCGCTCCTACAAACAACTGAAGAAAACACGATCTTGGTATGGGCAGGAACACCGCTTACCGGTGCGAGGGTTGAGAATCTTTACCGATCTGCGACACTCGTCTCGGCTTCAGGCCATAGTTTTGGAAATAAAAATTGTAAGGACTCCAGAGGAACACCCATGTAAACATCCCCTCTCGGAGAGTCAGATACAAGCAGTTTGTAATCAAGCAAAGCTTTTAATAACCGATCAGCTGTTCTTTCCGTTAATCCGGTCATGGATTTGAATTGCCCCCGCTCAACAGGCCCACTGATCGCAATGTAATGCAAAGGTAGAAGTGCCGCAGTTTTTATGCCGGATTTTCCTTTTGCCTGTTCGACAATCAGCAAAGTTTCCAAACGCGACTTGAAATCCTGCAGGTTAAGCATCTTATCCATAAAATCCACCTGATCAATGCAAATACCAAGGAAATAACGCACCCAGGCAACCAAGCCGCCTTGCGATAATGCACCACGCCCATCGTAGTTGCCCATTCGTAATGAATCTGCATTATGCAGGGCATCATAATATTGCTGATGAGTTCTCGCCAACCCACGCATTGGCGACCATAAGCCATTGGTTAACCCCATCGCATTCAGCGCAACGTGCGTATGCAATCTGGATACACGGCCATTGCCATCTTTGAACGGGTGAATCCAGGCAAGACGCTGATGCGAGCAAGCGAGACCAACCAATGCCGTATCGCCATCCGGCAATGCGGTATAAACTGATCTCCAGCGCTCAAGAAAAGCGGGTAACTGGGTAAATTCAGGTGGCATATGCATGCCAACAGTAACATTCTGAAGCCTTAACTCACCCTCACAAACAGGCTCGCCATTTTCAGCAAGCCTATCATCCACATGCATGCCCTGATAAAGGTGGTAATGCATATCGCGCAACAGCTCTACCGAAAAAGTATCCCGCCAGCGCCAACCCGCTGTTTTAAACTCGGCCCAAACCTCAGTTTCCAAGTGTGCTTTAGCAATACGCTGCCTGCGTGCAACATCCCGGTCTATTGAATAATGATTGTTTAAAGCCTGCTCAATGTCGGCTGGCAGTGTGTGCTGACCTTCAATCTTGTTGGTGTAATAAGAGTTCATTGCGCGCAACAACGCAGTTAACCTCTTATTCAGCCCAGGCAACGGACTATGGGCAAGCTTCAGGCTTTTTTGACGCAACTCTGCTGCCAGCTCAAGCAATGCGGTCATCTCCCTTGCTTCTGGGATTAATGGCTCCATTTGAGCAATACTCGTTGCAGCAGGCGCTCTGATTACAACCTGTTTCATTTGGCGACTAATTAAGTTAACTGAAAAATAATAATAACACTATTTAAAATAATAAGTTAACTTAATTTAAATATGAGTTTGTCAGATAATATGGCGAATAGTTTGGCGAGTATTAAGCGGCTTAAATATTTTCATCAATAGCATAAAACCTCACCGCAAGCCACCTTGTAAGAGCACTGCTTGTCGGTGCGAGGGTTTACCATTTTAGAGGAAGCTATCCTATTTAACGACCAACCCAATCAAACAATTTAAGCCCAGCTATTCGACTAAACTCTCTAGTATTGTTTGTTACCAGAGCAACATTTAAGCTTAAAGCATGCGCTCCTATCATGGTATCTAACGAGCCAATTGGCATCCCTTGTTTTTCAAGGCTTGCACGCAATATTCCATAATACACAGCAGCGGCTTCATCAAATGCAGCCACTTCCAGGGGTAAAATAAACTCATCTAGCGCCGCTTGATTTTTCTCCTGATATTGGCTTTTGGCAACACCATACCGCAACTCGGCCAGTGTGACAGATGAAATACAAATATCGCCCACCTGATAAGCGCTAAACTTACTCAAAATATCTTTTGGCTTTTGCTTGATAATTGCGATGCAAATATTGGTATCCAGCATCAACTTCATACAAACAAATCCTCACGGCTTTGCTGTTCAGGTTGATTGCGAACATCCATAAAATCAGTACTAAATTTATTCAGGCTATGTATGAGTACGTCCCACGAATGGTTAGCAGGGATGAGCACCACCGCGTTGCCTGAACGCTTGATAATGACTTCATCACCTTCAAATCGAAACTCCTTAGGCAAACGCACCGCCTGGCTCTGACCGTTTTGGAACAATTTAGCTGTTTTCATGATCAACTCCACTTAAGTATATATTTTAAGTATATATTAAAAAGCCTAGTAGGAATAGTTAAGATGACCTGACATCTCGCGCCGTTAACGGCGCTCCTACAAAACCGCCAACCCTGTAGAAGCACCGCTCGCGGTGCGAGGTTTTACTTTCCAGGAAATGCCCCGCTTGCCGGTACGAGGATTTGCTACCTGGCAAAAAGCAACTGCTTGGCCGCTTTCATGATAAATAGGGTGTTGGTGACTAGATATCGCTTCCACAAACGCCTCGGCTCGGAAAGCAGCCGGTGTAGCCACTCCAAACCTGCATTCTGCATCCACAAAGGCGCACGCTTGATTGTGCCGGCGTGGTAATCAAACGCAGCCCCCACGCCAACCATTACAGCATTAATTCGGCCACGATGCGCCGCCATCCACAGTTCCTGCTTGGGGCAGCCCAAGCTCACCCAAACCACACCCGCACCGGATGCATTAATCTGCTCAACAATCGCCGCATCTTCAGCGGCAGTCAGCGCACGAAACGGAGGTGAAATTGCACCCGCAATCTTCAATTTAGGAAAAGCCGCCAGCAATTTCACCTTTAAGGCAGTCAGCGTTTCTTCAGTACTGCCATAAAAAAATACAGACTCATCACGATATTGCGCCTGCTCACAATAGCGCCACATTAAATCCGGGCCATTAATGCGCTGCTGATTTGCATGCCCAAGGCGGCGCAGCATCCACGCCACCGGCGCACCATCGGGCGTTGCCATATCCGCATTACTCACCACCCGCCCAAACTCAATATCTTGCGAAGCCGTAACCACGGAATGCACATTGCAGATACACACATAACGGCTTTCATGATTAGCAGCCCAGGCACTCAGTCGCCCCAGCGCGTCAGCCCAGGTTAATGAGTCTATAGGCGCACCTAGAACAGAAGCAGTCAGCCGTTTATGTAGCAATGCGCTGCTCCTCAATCACATCTTTATATATCGCCATTAACTGTTGATAATTTTTCTCTGGTGTAAATTCAGCTTCATATTTAGCACGCGCCTTGCGGCCCATTTCAGCCATTTTTTCAGGGTTTGCCATAGCCCAAGCCATTTTTTCAGCCAAATCACGCGGGTTGCCAGGCTCAAAAAGCAAACCGGTTTCACCATCAGTCACAATATCTTCCAAAGCACCAATACGACTCGAGATGACTGGCAACCCTGCGGCAAAAGCTTCCACAATTGTGCGCGGAAAATTTTCATACCAAATACTGGGTATTACTAAAGCAACAGCACGCTCCATCTCATTTCGCACAGCTTCTGCTGACAATACTCCCAAACGGGTGACCCCAGCAATAGCATTTAAAAAATCTGCTTGAGGTCCATCCCCCGCGACTCTCAAATTAACACCAGAAACAAGCGCAGTAGCTTGATACATAGAGCCAATGCCTTTTTCTACGGATAATCTACCCACATATAAAAAACCTTGCCTAGGTAAATTCAAAGGTATCGGTGCATTTACAAAATTTGGTTTTACGGCTATACGATCAGCAGGCAAACCACCTTCAATAAATTTGTTTCTGCAAAAATTGTTTAAAGCAATGTAGCGAGAAACCTTGTTTCGATATGTACCCAACCCACGATGCAAAGTTAACATGCCAGCCAACACTGCCGAAGCAGCAGTTGATTCACGATAGCACTTGCGAACCACACCACGCCAAGGAAAATGCCCTGCACAATCTTCACAAACCTTACCTTCACGCAAATAAAGTGCGTTCAGACACATCAAGCGAAAGTTGTGCAGGGTCTGCACTATGGGTACATTGGTACGTGCAGCAGCCCAATAAACGGAAGGTGAAATCAGTGGCATGGTGTTATGCACATGTATAACATCAGGCTTAAATGATTGGATTAATACAGATAAGTCACGCGCCGAGCGCGATGACCAAAAAGTTTGAATTGCTACAGAGGTTGCAGACTGGTTAGATATATCATCATTATTACGAAAATAGGTAGCAACTTCATGCCCATGTGAACGCAGCAGCGCAATTTCTGCATCAACTACCGAATCTTCACCACCACGGTGTTGATATGCATTGTGCACAACCAGCACGCGATGCCTTATCAAACCTTGTTTCCTTTATAAGATGATTCGTTAAGACAACTCATTACACCATCTGCAAATCTGTGTGCCATATTTTCTACGGTGAATTCATTTGCACTTACACGGCAACCTGCACGCAAGGTTTCCAGTATTTCAGGTTTACTGAGCAAATAAATACATGCATTCACATACTCATCTAGACTATCGGCGGTCATTACACCATTAACACCATTTTGCAGATACGAAATTTCTGGGCTATGAATACCACATGCCGTAGTTAACATTGGCAGTTCAAACACAAACGAATCCAAAATTCCCAACCCTACCAGACCCGGATTCAACATAACATTCGCAACAGAAAGGTAAGCAGCTTTTTCTCTACCAAAACTTGCCCCAACCCAGCGCACCCAAGGTCGATCTATACACCAGGCCTGTACAATGTCTCGCTGGTTACCATCGCCCACAATCAGTAAATTAAAATCAGGCACTTGCAGGCGAATCGCTTCGGCTGCTGCAAATAAAAAATCCAATCGTTTATCGGCATAAAGTGAGCCGACAAATACCCCTACTGGCCCAACTTCAAAACCTAAGGTTTTTTTTAGTTGCTCAATTTCTTTTTGAGTAATTGATTTACGCTGGCTGTACATTTCAGAAGTATCAACAGAATTGTTCAGTACAGTAATATGGTCTGCCGGAAACCCGGTTGATTGAACCAGATCAGCACTCATTTGCGTATACGCAAACCACCAATCCACCTGTCTCGTAGTCCAGCGCTTAAAACGCTCTTTGAGTCCATTAGGATTGCTGCTTTGCAGATTTGCACCATGCCCCCAAAATGCAACTTTAGTGCCAAATAAAATGCGTTTTAAAAGATATAAATAATTCGAAAGAATCCGATTTTCTTGAGTAATTACAATTAAATCGGCATTTCTAAATTTAGATGGGAGCGGCTGCCATACAATATTTGTGTTTTTAATTTGCCAGTATTTATTTCTGACATTAACTGCCCAATCAATTAATCCAGTATCTTTTTTTTTCAACTCATCATGCGCTGGCTGCCCATGTACAAGAACTAGCTGCACACCTCTTGAAGCCAATAGATTACGTAAAGCTTCGAAGAATGCAACTCGGTAATGTGTTAAGCGAATCTGAGTGATTACTACGGTATGACTTTTAGACATCAATTTAGAGGCTGTTTGAAATATAGTCAGATGATTCTTACTCGAATGTAGCTAAAAGCAAACTTATTGAATTAGTGAAACTTAACATTTACTTAGTTAAAATGTAATAAACAGAAGCTGGTGCAAGTTTCTCTATAAATTTAGTTCTATGGTACTTTATATTTGTTGAGAATGCCTTACTTAACAACGCATCGGCAATTGTTAAAGTTACATTATTGTAAGCAGCCATACCAAATTTATTAGCCACTTTCGGAATCAGTGGAAAGTTACAGAGCGATCTTCGTACTACTGTAAACCCAGCATTTTTAATTATTTCGTCTAAGACTTTTAATGGGATTCCGCGCTCACGCTTAGTTAGACCATACCTCGGCCTTCTCCAATCCCCCATTGATGTAATTGGTTCACGAAGAAGCATTATTCCGTTTTTATTAAGGCATCTATAACACTCATTTAACACGTGACTTACATTCGGAATGTGATGCATAACACCAAGGCTTGTAATCAAATCAAAATGATTATTCTCAAACTCTATGTCACCATTTGAATTCGGTTTTTTATAGCTACATGGAATATCCAAAGTCTTTATAACATCTGAAAATGCATCGGAAGGGTCAAGAATGGTTATATTAGAAATATTCTTTGCAATAGGCTTAAACTCATCACCTTAAGCGCTACCTATACCCAAAGCTTTTTCAAAGCGACGTTCTTTAAGAAACCTAAAAGCGTGTAGTTGATTTAGCTGATGATATACATAATGATAATTTTCTTTATCATTTGCCCCTAGATTGGCATAGCCCTCTGCTTCATCAGCAAACCATTTCTCCATTTCATTATCTGTAAAGTCGTCACCATATAACACCTCGCCAGAAAAATAGCGTTGAAAATCATTTTCCATGAAAAATTCCTGAATAGGTTAGTACAACTATATATAAATAAACTAGTGTCAAATATTCATAAGAAAGCCTGTAAACATACTCGATTTACTTATTTATAGGCCATTTAAAAAATACTTTAACGTAAGGCCACACGCAAAATATTGGCCAAAATACACCAGCATGCCTCTGGGTGAAAACACGCCAAGAAGTGATTGGCAGCGCCTTGGGCTGCAATATTTTCTTGAAACGCTCAATTATAGAAATACGAGAATCGATAAATGAGCCTGTTACAGGGTTATGAGAGCATGCGCCTGCGTAAGCAGGCATAACCCATACTGAGTACCCTGCATAACCTACCCGTAAACCATAGTCTAAATCACCCATTGCATGCACTAACTTAGACTCTAAATTACCCACTATTTGGGCAATCTCATTCGGAATCAAAACACAGTTCCCGTTCATGGTTTCACATTTAACTGGAACAGTTTTTGTAGAAACCAATTTAAAATTAGTAGGCTTCCACTTGCTAGGCCGAATCACGCCACCATAGGTTATTTTGCCACTAATTTCATCTTGAGTAGCTCCAACAACCACAACCGGCTTATCCTCTTGCTGCGTTAATTGATGGTTAGTTTTGATCAATGAATCAATTGCTGTGGGGTAAAGCAATGTGTCGTCATTCAGCCATAAGTAATAATCAAAACCCTTTTTCAAGGCCACATTAAAAGCGACCCGCATGCCTCCATTCCAATAAAGATTTCCATCACCTTTAATGACGTTAACGCTTGGATATAGCTCATGAATAGCTTGCTCTGTGCCATCTATACTACCATCATCCACCAGATAAACATCCAATGAATAACCTTCTGGCAATGTGTTTTGAAAAAGCCTTTCTAGGCAGACAAGAGTTTTTTCTTTACGGTTATAGCTGGTGATTATTATCGCCAATTTACTCATACCAATATCCACATATCATCTTAAGTTTGTTGCACTAAGAACAAGAGCTTTTCTATCACTTTTTTGCCGTTCATTATTTTTACTTGCCAAAAAAACAAGTGTCATGAACAAGGGGAAGTTCAAAAACTGCTCGCCTATCAAAAGCATAAAAATTGCCAAAACTGAGAATAATGAATACCCAAGATGATCAAATTTCTTAAAAAACGATCTCTGTAAAGCAATGCCGTAAATTAAAAAACCTACCAGACCAAAACGAACTATCAGTGCTGTGAAACCATTTCCTTGTCCAGTCAATATATCTACAACTTCAGGATCTATAACACCGCGAGTTTCGGTATAAGGACTCCAGCCAAAAATTGGGCGCTGTTTAATAAACTCCCAATCATATAAAGCATTACCAAATCTAGTAAGTTCGCTCCGTTCACTACGATCGACAGCAATCTCAAATTGCTTATCAATTTTCTCAGCTAAAAATGGCAATGTTTGATAGGCTGCTAAAATAGAAACGACTAATAACATCCCAGCAAAAACAAAACGTAGAACATAACGAACACCATAGCTTAGATATAAAAATACAACACCAAAAAGCATCAGTACGACATAACCGGTGGTGGATTGTGTAGTAAATAAAGCAATAAATAAAACTATATTAGTTTTATCAAAATTTATTTTTTTTTTGTTTTTAATTTGAACACCCACAGCTAAAATTAAGGCCAGCATTAAATAGCCTGCAAATGCACCAGGCTCCCAGAAAATACCGGAATTTCTGTAGGCATGATTTATTGGGTTAAAGTTATGTATTCCAATATGGAGTGTTTCTGGCGAGTATGCTACTGCAGCAAATTGAACATAGCTTCTTAAAGTGTCGCCAAAGATGATTTGTGGAATAAAAAATATAATACTTATATAAGCTAAGATATACATCAATCGCACATAAGTATCTACGAAGTTCTTAACTATACGAACGATTAACCAACCGGTAGCTAGCTTTAATAAAAAGCCCAAAGTGGCGGGAAGAATTTCAACACCAAATATAAATAAGTGAATAACTCCGATTAACGCAAAAGAAGCCAGAACTAGCATATCATTGAATTGAATTCTTAAGTTACGAGTTAGACTATAAATAAACAGGACGAGTGGCAACCCTACTAACAAAGCCTCTTTTCCAATCAAATAAGCAAAGACTGGATTACCTGAGGCTAATATCACTAGCAACACTGCTATGGTGTCTAGGGCTTGTTTTCTAATTTGCATTCACTTCTCTATCTTTCCATCTATAGAGAGAAATATACTTATTTACACCAATATTCATGCAATAAAGACTTTGCATATCTTTAGAAGCTAGCTCCCCAATTTTCAATCTTTCTGATGCCGACATTTTGAATACTCTTGTAATTACCTCCGCTATTGATGATGCATCTGGTTTAGCATATATCGCACCAACAGTGTCATCTCGAAAATCCCTTAAACCAGGTACATCAGCCAATATTGCCGGCAACCCTGAAGCCATTGCCTCTACTGCTGCAATACCAAACCCCTCATAAAAAGATGGCATTATAAAAACATCGGATGCATAAAGTGCTGGTCTAATATCTTGTAATGGTCCAACAAAATGAACCCAAGAGTTTAGGTCTAGATGATCAACCAGCGCCCTTTCTGGATTTCCATTTTCTTCCATACCAATATGAATATATATTGGGCGTTCATAGTCAACAAACATCGCTAGAGCTTTAATAATAGATTCATGATTTTTAACGTGAGAACAGTTACCCACTGAAACAATTACCTTAGCATCCAAAGCAATGTTCATTTTTTCTCGAGCTTTATGCCGCTCATTTTGAGTTGGAATTGTAAACCTCAAACTATCATACCAATTCGGAACAAGAAAGGTCTTCAAATTGAAACGATTCAGCTCATTTTGCTGAACAGATTTCCCTATCGAGACATGCTGCACACCTAAGAGTTGAAGAAACCTTCTCT
>CAZUOQ010000030.1:0-27702 GCA_964622195.1 uncultured Methylotenera sp.
TAACGAGCATGAATCAGGAGACACTGAATCAAATTGGCATTCATACCGAGCTATCCACACATGTATTGAATCTTGCAAAACTGACACAACAGGCTGGCCTGGATGGTGTAGTTTGCTCGGCGCTTGAAGCACAAATGCTGCGTTCAAATCTGGGCAGTGAATTTTGCCTGGTAACGCCAGGTATCCGCCCTGCCAATGCCAGTAAAGATGACCAGTCACGCATTGTGACCCCTGCCAATGCGCTAGCACTGGGCTCCAGTTATCTGGTGATCGGCAGACCAATCACCAAAGCTGACAATCCACTGGCTGCATTAGAAGCAATCAGTCAAGAATGTAATAATCATTAATATTTGCAATACCCCCGATAAAATATTAGGGAAATAATCCCATTTAATATATGATGCAATGTAATTGCTTTGCTTATGCACGGTAATTACATTGCATTTATATTTAATCCCATTTTATCTAATCCAAGGGGAAGCAAATGAAAAAAGTTCTACTCGCATTAGTGGTTTTCTTAAGCATTAACCTCAACGCTGCAGCAGGGGTTAATATCAACACGGCAACACAGGCAGAACTCGAAAGCCTGGATGGCATCGGTCCTAAAAAAGCCCTTGCGATTATTGAATACCGTAAAAAGAACAGCGGCTTTAAATCCGTTGATGATTTGAAAAATGTAGAAGGTATTGGCGATGCTACGCTGGAAAATCTACGCAAAAACATATCGATTACCGGACCAACCACTGCGATAACGCCTAGCGCAAAGAAAGCAGCAAAAGCTACAAAATCAGCACAGGAAACTAAAGCGGTAGGTAATGAAAAAGCGGCAGCCAGCGGAAAAACTGCAGAGGCTAAAGTAGCTAAAGAAAAATCAGCAAGATAAAAGTAGCAAGCAGTTCTAGCCGGTTGTACCGGCAGCATGTATATCTCCAAATAAAAAGCCCCTCGCATAGGGGCTTCTTTTTAGGCGCTTAGTACACGCCAATACTTATTAGACGTCAACGTTTAATGCACACCAAAGAGTGAAGTATTACCTGAAACTTATTTAACCCGCATACCAGGCTGCGCGCCGCTATCCGGTGACAGAATAAAAGGTCCGCCACGCTCACCACTGGCGGCAAGCACCATACCCTCGCTCATACCGAATTTCATTTTACGCGGTGCCAGATTAGCCACCATCACTGTTAGGCGCCCTACCAAACTTGCCGGATCATAAGCAAATTTTATACCGGCAAATACCTGGCGCGGTTTTTCTTCACCTATATCCAGTGTCAGTTTGAGCAGCTTTTCCGCCCCTTCTACATGCTCAGCATTGGCGATTCTGGCGATACGCAAATCAACCTTAGTAAAGTCATCAATCGAAATATACGCCGCTTCTTCAGCTTCGGCATTCGCTTCATTCTGCTGATGCTGCGCATGGCGCTGTTCAGAATGCGGCGCGCTGGTAACGGCAGGCGTTGCTTGCAGGTTTTCTTTGTTGGCTTCAGTCATGGCTTCAATCTGTTTAGGATCAACACGTGTAATAAGATGCTCATAGCTATTAATGCTGTGCTGTGCCGGTAAAGATGCATCAACCACCGCCCAGGTCAGCGGTGCGATGTTCAGGAACTGCTCAATTTCTGTCGCCAGTTTTGGCAATACCGGTTTCAAGTACAAGGTTAACAGACGGAACATTTCAAGTGCGTCGGAGCATACTTCCTGTAACAGGGCATCCTGCCCTTCCTGCTTGGCTAGCACCCAAGGCGCCTTGTCAGCGACAAAACCATTCGCCACATCTGCCAGACGCATGATTTCGCGCAGCGCCTTGCCGTACTCGCGTTCCGCATAACTGTCAGCTAGCAACTGTGCGGCCGCCTTGATTTCGGCAATAACCGGATTATTGACTGATGGCTTTAATTTACCCTCAAAGCGCTTGTTAATAAAACCGGCGGTTCTGCTGGCAATATTGATATATTTACCCACCAGATCACTGTTCACACGTGCCACAAAATCTTCCAAGTTGAGGTCAATATCTTCCATCGTGCTGTTGAGTTTTGCAGCATAGTAATAGCGCAGATACTCAGGATTTTTAATGTGATCGAGATAGCTGCGCGCAGTAATAAACGTACCGCGTGATTTACTCATTTTTTCACCGTTAACGGTTAAAAAGCCATGCGCAAAAATCTGTGTAGGTGTACGGTAATCCGAGTATTGAAGGGTTGCCGGCCAAAACAAGGCATGAAAATACAGGATATCCTTGCCGATAAAGTGATACAACTCGGTTGATGAGTCCTGCTTCCAGTACTCGTCAAAATCCAGCCCTTTATCCTGGCATAGCTTCTTGAAGCTGGCCATATAGCCGATCGGCGCATCCAGCCAGACATAGAAGTATTTTCCTGGCGCATCAGGGATCTCAAAGCCAAAATATGGCGCATCACGCGAAATATCCCAGTCATTAAGGCCATTCTCGAACCACTCACCCATTTTATTGGCAGCTTCACCTTGCAATGTACCTGAGCGTGTCCATTCCTTGAGAAACGCTTCGCACTCGGAAAGCTTGAAGAAGTAATGCTCGGTTTCCTTGCGTACCGGTGCCGCACCAGAAACAGCAGAATAGGCATTGATCAGTTCAGTTGGATTATAGGTTGCACCGCATACTTCACATGAATCACCATACTGGTCTTTAGCATGGCATTTTGGACATTCACCTTTAATAAAACGGTCTGGCAGAAACATATTCTTAACCGGGTCATAAAACTGCTCGATTGTTTTGGTTGCTATCTTGCCTGCCGCTTTTAACTTCCTGTAAATACCTTGCGACAACTCTTTGTTTTCAGGGGCATTGGTTGAATAATAATGATCGAATCCAATCAGGAACCCTGAAAAATCTGCGCTATGTTCCTTGTGCACATTGCCTATCAAGGCTTCAGGGGTAATACCCTCTTTTTCAGCACGCAGCATGATAGGCGTGCCGTGCGTATCATCAGCACATACATAATGCACGGTATGGCCTTGCATTTTCTGGAATCGTACCCAAATATCAGTTTGAATGTATTCAACCAGATGACCTAAGTGAATACTACCGTTGGCATAAGGGAGGGCTGAAGTAACAAGGATTTTGCGTGGAGTGTTTGCAGTTGCCATGAGATAAATGGATCTATTAAGCTAAAACCGTATTCTAACAAATGCGGCATGGTTCACACAGCAATGATTGCTGCTTTTGGACACATTAGCCGGATCACATATTTAAATAACTAGATTTTTCTGCAAAATAAGCAAGCCACTTATACAATCGACCCCACATTCAGTTAGAATAACCTATCTTTTTACTCAACTTAATTAACCTACAGGCACTTTTATTAATCAGGAATTCAGGCTATGGCAATTTCAGAACTACTCATCCAAAGCACGCTAAAACTATGTATCGACCCCAACACAGGCAAAGACTTTGTGAGTGGTAAATCAGCAAGAAACATCAAAATCAACGGCAATGATGTCAGCTTGGATATCGTGGTTGGCTATCCGGCAAAATCCGTGATGTCAGATATACAGAAACTCGTTGCAGATGCATTGATGGGTATTGAAGGAATTGGCAGAGTCGCTGTCAATGTCAGCAGCAAGATCGTTGCGCACAAAGCGCAACAAGGTGTGAGCTTGCTGCCCAATGTTAAAAATATCATTGCTGTAGCCTCAGGCAAAGGCGGTGTCGGCAAATCAACCACTTCCGTTAATCTGGCCTTGGCACTCGCCGCAGAAGGCGCAACTGTCGGTTTGCTGGATGCAGATATCTACGGGCCAAGCCAGCCACAGATGCTTGGCATCAACGGTCGTCCTGACAGCGTAGATGGTAAAAGCATGGAGCCGATGCGCGCACACGGCATTCAAGCCATGTCTATCGGTTTTCTGATTGATACTGATACGCCTATGGTATGGCGCGGCCCGATGGTTACCAGTGCACTGGAACAATTACTGCGTGAAACCAACTGGCAAAATCTGGATTATCTGATTATCGATTTACCGCCAGGGACTGGCGATATTCAACTGACTTTATCACAGAAAATCCCGGTGACCGGCGCGATTATCGTGACGACTCCACAGGACATTGCCCTGCTTGATGCGCGCAAGGGCCTGAAAATGTTTGAAAAAGTGAATATCCCGATTCTGGGTATTGTTGAAAACATGAGCACACACATCTGCAGCAAATGCGGTCATGAAGAACACATCTTCGGTGCTGGAGGCGGTGAACTCATGGCTAAAGATTACAACGTGGATTTATTGGGTTCCCTGCCTCTGGATATCGGCATCCGCTTGCAGGCTGATAGCGGGAATCCGACCGTGATTGCTGATCCTGACAGCAAAGTTGCCGGCATTTATAAAGAAATTGCACGCAAAGCCGCAATCAAAATTGCCAATACCAGTCTGGATCACAGCAGCAAGTTCCCCAACATTGTGATTCAGAACACCTAAAACCACCCTAAGCCGTACGCAGAGTGTTGTTACAATTGAAAAAGTATTCGAATCAATTTTTTCATTACCACTCTCTGCGTCGGCTGTTCACCTGGTTAATGATTACGTTCGCAACTGTTTATCTGGTGCTGTTTGCAATTGTCGGCCTACATGCCAGAAAGCTCATTTTACAGCCTGCTGCAGAAAAAGCCGACACTGCATTGATACTGGGTAATCGCACTTATTTACATGGAGCACCCAATCCATGCCTGACAGGGCGAGTTGATAAAGGCTTGCTGTTGGCAGAGCATGGAATTGTTACCACACTGGCCATGACCGGTGGGCGCGACAGTGAGGATTACAGGGTTGAGGCAGACTTTATGGCAGCCTATGCAAAAGAAAAAGGCTACACTGGCACCATCCTGGTTGAGACAAAATCTCGCTCCACAAAAGAAAATCTTGAGTTTTCGGCACCAATTCTAAACAGAGCCAACATCAGAAGTGTCATTATTGTATCGGAACCCTACCATCTGTGGCGGACAGAACGTTTAGTAAATGCAGGTCATTTAAGCCAGAATTTGAAGGTAAGTTACGCAGCTGCCCCCAGTCAATGCTGGACTTCATGGGGCATGCTGCATAAAGGCGCGCTACGCGAACCTTTGGCGATCATGCATAATTACGCCAAAGGCTATTTCTAGTGAGTTTTGCACCGAGCCACGAAACTAAAAATTGGTTCAATGTTTAACGAAAATATCAAAGAACCGTCATTCCGGCGGAGGCCGGAATCCAGACAGGTTTCATAGTTAAATAGAAGGTCACAAATAACAGTGAGTGTTAATATTTTTTACATTACCTCTCTACTGAACTTACCACTCTAAATACCACCTTGCCTGGATTCCGGCCTCCGCCGGAATGACGGAATCGATAGATTTTCAAGTTGACAATACTTATTGCAAAGGCCTCTTTTAGCAGAGATAACCTTGACGCCATGACCGCTGAGATCATGTCCGTCAGCCGCCCGCCGCTATACGGCGACCCTGACGCCAAAGCAGTAAACATCAACACCGCAGGCCGGTGCAATCAATGTAGCAGGAATCGCAACGCCATTTAACCAGTGATCAACGGCCTCCTGCTTGCCCGCGCCTGTCACCAGGAACATCACTTCATGCGTTTTATTCAAACGATTCTGGCTCATGGTCACGCGGTCAGCCGGCGGTTTCGGTGAATTGAACACTGGCACAGCATCAGCACTGTTATCTACGACTTGATCAGGGAACAATGAAGCGGTGTGACCATCTTCCCCCAGCCCCAGGATCACAAGGTCAAAGCTACGCACACCTGCCAGTGTTTTTGCATAAGCCTTCGCACCTTCAACATTACCCAACTCAGCAGGAATATCATGAATCTGCGCCTGTGGTATCGCCACATGATTCAACCAGGCTTCGCGTGCCATTTTGCTGTTACGCTCTACATGATCAACAGGCAAACAGCGGTCATCATTATGAAACACATGCCAGTTAGCCCAATCCGCCTGCTCTTTGGCCAATAACTGATACACACTTTTCGGCGTACTGCCGCCCGCCAACACCACCAAAAAACTTCCATGTTTCGCAATCGCTTCTTTTGCTGCCTGCAAAATACGCTGTACAGCTGCCTGGTTAATTTCATCCTGCGAGTTGAACTGATGCCAGCGCGAAGTTTGATTGTTAGCCAATTTCAATGATTTAACTTGATTTGTTTGTAATGTTTGCATAAAACAGTGAAGCCTTTTTCGGTATAATTACGGTAAATTTAATAACTGGCTATTTTAACTTAAAAGTAGCGCCGGTATCTGTAAAAACCAATAGAGAGAATTTGAAATAATGGCTAAACAAATAGACCCATGTACCCTTGTACTTTTTGGCGCAAGTGGCAATTTATCACGCATCAAGTTAATGCCCGGCTTATTCCGTCTGGATGCAGCAGGTCGCCTTGCTGATGACATGAAGATTCTCTCTGTAGGTCGCGGTGAATTGTCACGTGAAGAATGGCAAGCTGAGGTTAAAGGCATGCTCGATAAGAAATTCAAGGACGGTTATGACCAGAAAGTATTTGACCGTTTTATCGCACGTAACCATTACCACTCAAACCCGCCGACCGACCCGGATGCATTCCAGAAAATGGCGGCTAAATTAGGTGACACATCAGTGTTTCCGCAAAACCTGGCGTATTTCCTGTCAGTACGCCCTACGGATTTTGCAACCATCGTGGCACAATTGGCTGAAGTAGGCCTGGTAGATGAAAGCAAATACTGGCGCCGTGTGTTGATTGAAAAACCATTCGGCACAGACTTGCCAAGCGCCCAAGCTTTACAAGCAGAACTCACCAAATATCTGAAAGAAAGCCAGATTTATCGTATCGATCATTATCTGGGTAAATCAGCAATCCAGAACATCATGCTTACGCGCTTTGCCAATGCGATGTTTGAACCATTATGGAACCGCGAACACATCGACCACGTACAGATCACCAATAACGAGATTCTGGGCGTAGGCGACCGCACCACGTTCTATGATGCAACCGGCGCATTACGCGACATGTTCCAAAGCCATTTATTACAGACACTGGCACTGGTAGCCATGGAAAAACCAAAAGACCTGACGCCTGACAGCATTCGCGCAGAAAAAATCAAACTGCTGCAGTCAATCCGTCCGGTTGATACCAAAAACCTCAACAAACAGGCGTTCCGCGCACAATACGCAGCGGGTCGTGTTTGCGTGGGTGACGGCCACGGTGAAAACGTACATGGCTACCTGGAAGAATTGCAGCGTGAAGGCGTTGAGTCCAGCTTTACAGAAACCTATGCAGCCGTAAAACTGTTCATCGACAACCCGCGCTGGCAAGGTGTTCCGTTCTATGTGCGCACTGCAAAACGCATGCACGAAGGCAACACAGCAATTTCTATCCGCTTCAAAAAAGCGCCAATGGAACTGGTAGCTGGCCAGCATCAGAACTGGCTCACTATTAATATTCAGCCGCGTGAATGCATCAAAATGGAAATCGAATCCAAGATTCCAGGTCTGGACATTGCAACACGCACCATGAGCATTGATGCACCACAGCGCCAACAAGGCGACGAAACCATTGACTCATACGAAACCCTGATGCTGAACCTGATGGAAGGTGACCCTTCACAATACCTGCACATCAGCGAAGTTGAAGCGCAATGGCGTCTGGTAGACCCGATTGTAAAAGCTTGGGCTGAAGACAAGACACCATTGCATCAATACCCGGCGGGTAACCGTGACCCTAAAGAATCTGGCGTAATCTTTGAATCAGAAGACCAGTTCTGGCGTTACAGCATTGAACTGGGCGGTGACAAACACTAATCGCGGCTACATTCTGCACCAATACAAAACCTCACAGCCTGCCTTGGTTTGTGGGGTTTTTTTAACCCAAAAAATTCTGCATTTATAGCGAGTTAGGCTTTATAATGCGATTCAATTTTAACTCTGTAAATTTAAATACTTATGAGCATTAAATCTGACAAATGGATACGCCGCATGGCAGAACAGCACGGCATGATCGAGCCATTCGAGCCCAATCAGGTAAAAGTCAATGCAGACGGCCAGCGTCTGGTGTCTTACGGCACATCAAGCTATGGCTATGATATCCGCTGCTCAAGAGAATTTAAGCTGTTTACCAACCTTAACAGCACGATTGTTGACCCGAAAAACTTTGACCCGAATTCGTTTGTGGAAGTGAATGCTGATTACTGCATCATCCCGCCAAACTCATTTGCACTGGCGCGTACCGTTGAGTATTTCCGCATTCCGCGTAATGTGCTGACAGTGTGCCTGGGTAAATCCACCTATGCGCGCTGCGGCATCATCGTGAACGTGACACCGTTTGAACCGGAATGGGAAGGCTACGTCACGCTGGAATTCAGCAATACCACACCGCTGCCGGCAAAAATCTATGCCAATGAAGGATGCGCGCAGGTACTGTTCTTTGAAGCCGATGAAGATGATGTATGCGAAACCAGCTATAAAGACCGTGGTGGCAAGTATCAAGGGCAAGTCGGCGTAACGTTGCCGAAAATCTAATTGCATCATTCTCGTAAGGTTGTCATTCTGGCGCAGGCCAGAATCCAGACAAGCTAAATATGCAACCATATGTTTACATGATGACAAACCAGCGTAACGGTACGCTATACATTGGTGTGACTTCAGATTTAACAAAACGCGTATGGCAACACAAAAATGAAGTAACAGATGGCTTTACTAAAAAGTATGGATTACACACCTTGGTTTGGTATGAGCCTCATGAAACAATGGATTCTGCGATTACGAGAGAAAAAGCACTTAAGTTCTGGCAGCGAGTTTGGAAAGTCCGCCTTATTGAGCAACTAAATCCGAATTGGCGAGATTTATATCCTGAAATACTTGGTCTGGATTCTGGCCTACGCCAGAATGACGAATAAAGTAAAAATATACAAAGGTTATTATGAAATTTAGATTCCCTGTCGTCATCATCGACGAAGACTTCCGCTCTGAAAACTCATCAGGCTTGGGTATCCGCGTGCTGGCAAGAGCCATTGAAGAAGAAGGTACCGAAGTGCTGGGTGTAACCAGCTACGGCGACCTGACTTCATTTGCACAGCAGCAAAGCCGCGCTTCCGCCTTCATTCTCTCAATTGACGATGAAGAGTTCATCGAAGAAAAACCCGAGGCCATTGAGCAATTGCGTAATTTCGTTACCGAAATTCGTCACCGCAATGAAGAGATCCCTATTTTCCTGCATGGTGAAACGCGCACTTCGCGCCACATTCCAAACGATGTGCTACGCGAACTGCACGGTTTCATTCACATGAATGAAGATACACCTGAATTTGTAGCACGCCTGATTATCCGTGAAGCCAAAGCTTATCTGGATAGCCTGCCGCCACCTTTCTTTAAAGCGCTGACACATTACGCAGCAGATGGGTCCTATTCATGGCACTGCCCAGGCCACTCCGGCGGCGTCGCATTCCTGAAGTCACCGGTTGGCCAGATGTTCCACCAGTTCTTCGGTGAAAACATGCTGCGTGCCGACGTTTGCAATGCCGTAGATGAATTAGGCCAATTATTAGACCATACCGGCCCGGTAGCAGCTTCTGAGCGTAATGCAGCACGTATTTACAACTGTGATCACTTGTACTTCGTCACTAACGGTACTTCAACTTCGAACAAAATCGTGTGGAACAGCACGGTTGCACCAGGTGACATTGTCGTGGTGGATCGTAACTGCCATAAATCAGTATTGCATTCCATCATCATGACCGGCGCAATCCCGGTATTCCTGATGCCGACGCGCAACCATTTCGGCATTATCGGCCCGATTCCGAAAAGCGAATTCGCTTGGGAAAACATTCAGAAAAAGATCGAGCGCAACCCGTTTGCAACTGATAAAAGTGCTAAACCGCGCGTCCTGACCATTACACAGTCTACTTACGACGGCGTGCTCTACAACGTTGAAGAAATCAAGGAAATGCTCGACGGCAAGATCGACACCCTGCACTTCGACGAGGCTTGGCTGCCGCATGCGACCTTCCATGATTTCTATGGTGACTATCACGCCATCGGTGCTGACCGCCCGCGCTGCAAGGAAAGCATGGTGTTCTCAACGCAATCTACGCACAAACTGCTGGCAGGCTTAAGCCAGGCATCGCAAATTCTGGTGCAGGATGCCGAGCAGAACAATCTCGACCGCGACGTGTTCAACGAAGCTTACCTGATGCATACATCAACCAGCCCGCAATACTCGATTATTGCGAGCTGCGACGTTGCTGCTGCAATGATGGAAGCGCCAGGCGGTACGGCTCTGGTAGAAGAATCCATTATGGAAGCGCTTGATTTCCGCCGCGCGATGCGCAAAGTGGATGAAGAATGGGGCACCGACTGGTGGTTCAAGGTCTGGGGCCCGAATGACCTGTCAGAAGAAGGCATTGAAGAGCGCGAGGCGTGGATGCTGAAAGCCAATGAAGCCTGGCATGGTTTCGGCAATTTGGCCGAAGGCTTTAACATGCTGGACCCGATCAAGGCGACTATTATTACTCCTGGCCTGGATATTCACGGTGACTTCTCTGATGAGTTCGGTATTCCTGCTGCCATAGTGACTAAATATCTGGCTGAACACGGTGTGATTGTTGAAAAAACAGGCCTGTATTCATTCTTTATCATGTTCACCATCGGCATTACCAAAGGCCGCTGGAACACGATGGTAGCAGCTCTGCAGCAGTTCAAGGATGATTACGACAAGAATCAGCCATTGTGGAAAGTATTGCCGGAATTCGTACAGAAACAACCGCGTTACGAGCGCATGGGATTGCGTGATCTATGCACGCAGATTCACGAGGTTTACAAAGCCAATGACGTTGCGCGCCTGACGACTGAAATGTACCTGTCAGACATGGTGCCAGCCATGAAGCCAACCGATGCGTTTGCAAAAATGGCGCATCGCAAAATTGACCGTGTAGCGATTGATGAACTGGAAGGCCGCATTACCGCTGTGTTGCTCACGCCTTACCCGCCAGGGATTCCGCTGTTGATTCCGGGTGAACGTTTCAACAGAATCATCGTGAATTACCTTAAATTCGCACGTGAATTCAATGAGCGTTTTCCGGGCTTTGAAACCGACGTGCATGGCCTGGTAAAACAAGTGGAAGACGGCAAAGCAATCTACTACGTAGACTGCGTGGAACAGGAAAAATAATCGTCTTAAATTAACACTACGTTACTTGCGTTTACCTATTTATACGAACGTAAGTAACGTAATTAAATGCCAGTCCCTGCTCAGATACATGCGCTTCACGCGAAGTTTCCAGCCACTCATCTGATGAATATTCAGGGAAATAGGCATCACCCTCAACATCCAAATCAATTTCGGTAATATAAAGCTTGTTTGAAAGCTTTAATCCATCCTGGTACAGCTCAGCGCCACCGATTAAAAACGCTTCTTCATCATCTTTACACAGCGCAATTGCATCCTGTAGAGAGTTGGCGATAAGGGCGCCCTCCACCTTGTAATCATTGTTGCGCGTGACGATTACCGTAGTCCGTCCCGGCAGCAAGCGCCCTAATGAATCATAGGTTTTACGGCCCATAATAATGTGATGTCCCATAGTCAGGGCTCTGAAACGTTTTAAATCTTCCGGCAAATGCCATGGCAAAGTATTGTTAATGCCGATTACGCGATTATTCGCAATCGCAACAATAGTCGATAATTTCGTCATCAATTAAACAGCTACTTCTGCTTTGATAGAGGGGTACGGGTCGTAATTCTCTAAGGTAAAGTCTTCATATTTGAAGCTGAAGATATCTTTTACATCAGGATTAATATGTATCGTGGGCAAGGCACGTGGAGTACGGCTTAACTGTTCGTGCACTTGGTCCATATGATTAGAGTAAATGTGTGCGTCTCCTAATGTGTGCACAAAATCACCCAATTTCAGGTTACATACTTGCGCTACCATCATCGTAAGCAAAGCATACGATGCAATATTGAATGGCACGCCAAGAAAAATATCGGCGCTGCGCTGATAAAGCTGGCAGCTTAGTTTTCCATCAGCTACATAAAACTGAAAAAATGCATGGCAAGGCGGCAGTTTCATTTGATCCACATCGGCCACATTCCACGCAGATACGATCAAACGGCGTGAATCCGGGTTCTTTTT
Organism: uncultured Methylotenera sp.; assembly: GCA_964622195.1. Lineage (GTDB taxonomy): Bacteria > Pseudomonadota > Gammaproteobacteria > Burkholderiales > Methylophilaceae > Methylotenera. The sequence goes on from CAZUOQ010000030.1 coordinate 12,119, forward strand.
AATGGCTTCGACAACTTGTGCAATCTGGTCGATATGCGACCCGTCCGGCTTTGGCCAGTTACGCCACTGGTAGCCATAAACAGGACCCAGATTGCCATTCTCATCAGCCCACTCATCCCAGATGCGCACACCGTTTTCTTTAAGGTAGGCAATATTGGTACTGCCCTGCAGAAACCACAGCAGTTCATGAATGATGGATTTCAGGTGCAGTTTTTTAGTCGTGAGCAGTGGAAAACCATCAGCGAGGTTGAAGCGCATCTGGTAACCGAATACGGAAATTGTACCGGTACCGGTGCGATCTTCCTTCTTGTTGCCATGCTCTAACACATGGTTCAGTAGCTCATGATAAACCTGCATAGTGTCCTAGCTCGTCTTCTCAACAATAAACTGTTTAATTGCCGCAGCATCTGCATCCATCACAGTAAAGCGCTGCGGTAAATCTTCAATATGATTCAATACTGCCGGGCGCTCAGGTGCCTGACCTAAAGCCTCGATAATGGATTCTTCAAATTTGGCTGCCAGCGCTGTTTCCAGCACCACCATCGGCGTTTGCTTGTCAAAATACTCAAGCGCGACTTTGAGGCCATCAGCCGTGTGCGTATCAATTACCACACCATATTTCTGCTGAGTCTCACGTATGGTTTGTATACGATTCGCATGGTTACTGCTGCCGGATACAAAACCATAATTCCCAATTTTATCGAAATAGCCTTCAGCCTTGAGATCAAAGCTGCTGCCACTGTCTACCTTGCTCCACAGCGCACGTGTCTTGTCGCTGTCACGTCCTACCAGGTCAAACACAAAACGCTCAAAATTCGATGCCTTGCTGATGTCCATGGATGGACTTGATGTATGGTAAGTTTTTGCTGAACCGCGCGGGCTGTAAACACCGGTTTTGAAGAACTCATCGAGCACATCATTCTCATTCGTTGCCACGACCAGTTTATCAACCGGCAAACCCATCATGCGCGCGATATGGCCGGCACACACGTTACCGAAGTTGCCTGATGGCACGGAGAAGCTGACTTTCTGCGCATTGTTCTGTGTCACCGCAAAGTAGCCCTTGAAGTAGTAAACCACCTGCGCCACGATACGGCCCCAGTTAATCGAGTTTACAGCGCCGATTTTATATTGCGCCTTAAACGCTGCGTCATTGGATACTGCTTTCACCACATCCTGGCAATCGTCAAATACGCCGTTTACCGCAATATTATAGATATTCTCATCCTGCAAGCTGAACATCTGCGCAGTCTGGAAGCGGCTCATTTTTTTGTGTGGTGATAGCATGAACACACGGATACCTTTTTTACCGCGCATTGCATACTCCGCAGCAGAACCGGTATCACCGGAAGTTGCCCCCAAAATATTGGTTGTCTTGCCTTCTTTAGTCAGCACATATTCAAACAGGTTGCCCAGCAACTGCATGGCCATGTCTTTAAACGCCAAGGTTGGCCCATTCGAAAGGCTCAGCAGGTATAAGTTGTCTTCCAGCTTTAATGTCGGCGTAATATCCGCGGCATTCTGGCCTTTACGCGTATAGGCGTATACATCAGCACGATAGGTTTTATCAATAATTGCCTTCAGGTCATTGGCGGGGATGTCATCCACAAAGCGTGACAGAATCGCAAACGCCAGATCCGGATACGACATGCCACGCATCGCGGTTAAATCAGCATCGGTAAACTGCGGATACTGCTCCGGCAGATACAATCCGCCATCCGGCGCTAAACCGCCAAGCAGAATTTGGCTAAAACTTTGTGCAGGTGATTGCCCGCGTGTGCTGATATATTTCATAATCATCTCTGTTTTGTTTATTTTGTCATACCGACGGAAGTCGGTATCTAGCGTCGTTCATAAAGTCACTGGATACCGACTTCCGTCGGTATGACGATATTTATTTATTCATCAAATAATACTGCTGTAAAGGTCATTCCAATAAGGATTAAGTTTTTCAATTAACTCTAACTTCCACTGACGCTTCCATTCTTTAATCTGCTTTTCTCGCACAATCGCAGATTCCATGCTTTCATGCTGCTCATACCAAACTAATAAATGCACCTGATGCTGTTTAGTAAAACCATCAACCTGATCATTTTTATGCTGCCAGATTCGTTGCACTAAATTAGAAGTAACTCCGGTATACAAAGTACCGTTGCGTTGACTAGTTAAAATGTACACGCAAGGCTGCATATCTTAACCACTACTTCTTCACCGTCATACCGACGAAAGTCGGTATCTAGTACCGTTGCTAAAAGTCTCTGGATTCCGACTTGTGTCGGAATGACAAAAGGCAAGTTATTTGGCAAGCTCTTCCATACGGATTCGCACGACTTTGCCGTTAATCGCAGCAAGTGACTCAATCGCGGCAATCGCTTCGTTCATGTTTTTTTCTACCGTAATGTGCGTCAAGATCACAATGTCGGCTTCCGTCTCGTTCTCATCCGGTTCTTTTTGCATCATGGCGTCGATTGAAATCGCACGGTCACCCAGAATCTTGGTCACTTCGGCCAGTACACCCGGCTTGTCACTCGCACGCAGGCGCAGGTAATAAGCACTTTGCACTTCATCAATCGGCAATATAGGCAAGTCAAGCACCTGATCCGGCTGGAATGCCAGATAAGGCACACGCTGTTCGCTGCTCGCGTCAATCAGGCGTGCGACGTCGATCAAATCCGCCACAACCGCGCTTGCTGTTGGTTCTGCACCGGCACCGGCACCGTAATACAGTGTAGGACCTACAGCATCGCCCTTCACCACTACAGCATTCATCGCGCCGTTTACATTCGCTACCAGGCGTTTTTCAGGAATCAGCGTCGGGTGCACACGCAGCTCTACACCTTTATCGGTGCGCTTGGTAATGCCCAACAACTTAACGCGATAGCCTAACTCTTCAGCATACTTGATATCCACCTGCTGCAGCTTGGTAATGCCCTCTGTGTAAGCCTGTTCAAATTTCATCGGCATACCGAAAGCAATGGCAGACATAATGGTTAATTTATGTGCAGCATCGATACCTTCAACGTCAAACGTCGGGTCGGCCTCGGCATAACCCAGGCGCTGGGCTTCACCCAATACATCGGCAAATGCCAATCCTTTTTCACGCATTTCGGTAAGAATAAAATTGGTCGTGCCATTGATAATGCCAGCTACCCATTCAATACGGTTTGCAGCCAAGCCTTCACGCAAGGCTTTAATAATTGGGATACCGCCGGCGACCGCCGCTTCAAACGCCACAATCACATTGTTAGCCTTTGCCGCTGCAAAAATCTCATTGCCATGCAATGCAATCAGCGCTTTATTGGCTGTAACGACATGCTTCTTGTTAGCAATAGCCTTGAGTACCAGTTCCTTACTTAAGGTGTAGCCACCGATCAACTCAACCACAACATCAACATTCGGGTTATTCACCACCGCAAAGGCATCATTGGTCACTTCAACGCCGGCAGCAACTGCGGCTTTCACATGGTCAATGCTCCTATCTGCAACCTGCACTACTTTTATTTCAACACCGCTGCGACGAGTAATCTCTGCTGCATTGCGTGATAAAACGGTATAAGTACCGCCGCCTACTGTGCCTAAGCCTAATATGCCTACATTTAACTGTTTCAAGCTTTTGCTCCAATGTTATTCGTATTGTGTTTTTTTCTATAGTTTTCAAGGAATCTGGAAATGCGTCGAATCGCCTCAGCCAAGTCATCCACATTCGGTAAAAACACTACGCGGAAGTGATCGGGTGTTTTCCAGTTAAAACCGGTGCCTTGCACCAGCAATACTTTTTCTTCCAGCAGCAGATCCAGAATAAACTGCTGGTCATCTTTAATCGGGTAAATTTCCGGATCCAGTTTAGGGAACAGATACATTGCCGCCTGCGGTTTGGTACAGCTTACGCCCGGAATTGCATTGAGCATTTCATAGGCGATATCGCGCTGTTTGCACAGGCGACCTTCCGGTGCCACCAGGTCATCAATACTCTGGTAACCGCCAAGCGCGGTCTGAATTGCCAGCTGGCCTGGCACATTGGCACACAAGCGCATCGATGCCAGCATGTTCAGACCTTCAATGTAATCCTTGGCGTGTTTTTTCTCGCCGCTAACAATCAGCCAGCCGGCACGGTAGCCACAGGTACGGTAGTTTTTTGATAAACCATTGAAGGTGACAAATAAAACATCATCTGCCAGCGATGCAATAGACGTATGTACATTGCCGTCGTATAGCACCTTGTCGTAAATTTCATCGGCAAAAATCACCAGGCCATGATGACGGGCAATTTCAATGATGCCTTCCAGAATTTCACGTGGATACAGCGCACCGGTCGGGTTATTCGGGTTAATCACCACGATGCCGCGCGTATTGGCTGTAATCTTGGACTCGATATCTTTCAGATCCGGCATCCAGCCAGTAGCTTCATCACACAGGTAATGACGTGCGGTACCGCCAGCCAGATTCACCGCAGCCGTCCATAACGGGTAATCCGGCATCGGCACCAATACCTGGTCGCCGTTATTCAGCAAGCCCTGCATTGCCATGACAATCAGCTCAGACACGCCGTTACCGATGATGATGTCATCCACAGTTACACCATTGATATGCTTGCTTTGCGTGTAATGCATGATGGCTTTACGCGGTTCAAACAAACCCTTGCTGTCGGTATAGCCGCCCGCCTTGCTCATATTGCGGATGACGTCCTGCTGAATTTCTTCCGGCACTTCAAAACCAAAGGCGGCAGGATTGCCGATATTGAGCTTGATAATGCGCTGGCCGTCTTCTTCCATTTCGCGCGCACGTTGCAGTACGGGGCCACGAATGTCATAACAGACATTATTGAGTTTATTAGATTTGAGTATGGGCTGCATAATGGCGTAAATTAGCGCTTGAAAAGCATAATAGTTAAAGGTGCTAGTTTACATTAGAATGCTGTATTCGTTCAATTAAAGCCTGGGCAAAGCCGCTTAAAATCCGCCATGAAATTACACTTAACTACCGCTGAAAATAACAACTTGATCACCGCATATGGCATAGACTATATTGAGATTAACAAACAGCGTTACGCGCAAAACCTGATTGTGATGCCTGATGCGTTAATCCTGGACTGGCAATTAACAAGTTTTACTGATCTATCCAATGACCACTTTAAACAGATTGCAGATCTGAAGCCGGAAGTGGTTCTACTGGGAACCGGCGCTACACATTCGTTTCTACACCCCAAGCACCACCAACACCTGACTGATAATGGTATAGCCCTGGAATGCATGACTACAGCGGCAGCCTGCCGCACTTACAATATTCTGATGTCTGAAGGTAGAAATGTCGCTGCCGCACTCATCCTATAAGCAGAATTGTCCTATAAAAAATTGACCGCCAACTTCAGGATTGCAACTTTCAATAGCATAACAAAGTACCTGCCAACACCACTCAGACCAATCACAAAAACTATCATCACACCTTCACAATACAGCAACAATCCTTTGTCAATATGCATACATATAGTCAGATATTGTTACAGTGGAGAGTTACATGACATCAGCCAATGCTCAAAATGGTAATGAAAAAACATTCATACCACCAGCATCCGTTGCAAAATTGCCGGCTACAGAAAACCATAACAAAAGTAAAGTACCTGAACGGGATTCAAACACTTTTTTAAGTGAAGGTAAGTCTAATGGGCTGACAGTCAACACCCCGTTTACAGCCATTCCTGGATTACCGGGACTAAGCAAAATACTGGCTAGATTTGACAAGGCAACTAATCAGGATCTAGGTTTTACCTTCAAGGGAAGTACCGCAAAAGTACCTAACAAGCAAGGCGAACAAGACCTTCAGCTGACGCTCGACTATGTTGGTTTTGGTGTAATGAGCAGTAAGTTCAATGTACAGTTTTCACCCGTTTCAATCAAGGTGGAATCCGGCGTATCCAACTCTGAACCTCATTGGGGGTGTAGTGCATCTGTTTTATCCTCACCCATAGGCCTGATTCATGAACGCGCAGGCGCTAAAGGTACATTCAGTGATTGCAACAGCACGCGAACTTTTAGTGCAGCACCCGAAATTAGTTATCAAAGCTCAAAGACATTTAAGCCCTTATCAACGGCCACTGGCGGATATTTTTTTGGTGATAAAGCCACGCTCCGTATCCCGGCTGAATATGTGCCGACGCTGGAAAGAATTAAAGCTGCCAGCCCGAACATGGAAGAATGGAAAATAATAACCGACCACATTGCACCATCGATTCCTGCGGTACAAATAGGCAGAGCTATCGATCAAGGTATAGAAATTGCCGGCAATGCAATAAATTCAGTAATAAACACAAACTCTACACGCAACCAAAAAGCAATCTTTGATAGCAAACTTGGTGAGACGGATACCACAATTAAAATAGCCCAAGAAAGCAACATCAAGCAACAAGAGCCTGACCGCAAGATAAAATCACCAAATGAGGTAAGGTCCACCTACCCTGTTCAGAAAAATGACACGCTGGAAAAAATAGGTAAAAAAACTGATCACGCGTGGACAGAAATCTATGAACTCAACAAAAATACACTAAAAAATAATCCTCATAAAATTTATCCGGGACAACAACTGCTACTTCCAGTCCCGCATAACCATACAGCACTGATAAACCACCCCGTAGTACAAGCAAGAATCCAAGCCAACATTGCTAATCAGCAATCCCTAAACACATCTGAATACACGTGTTAATAATCAATACACACCTGATCGACACCCATCATAGCCATGCCAACCACTTAAAAAGGGAATTATTCCCATATATTTTCATATTTCATGTATAATTTTTTACTAGTAGTTTAAATTTAAAACATGTTTATGAGGAAATCGCCATGGCTTATGATGTGAGTGAAAATGGACTTGCAAAAGGTGCTGTGATCGACCGGTTAATCATGGAAAATTCCGGTCACAAACCCATCATGTCAGCAGCAATACTCGCGTACAGTATTGACCATGCACTAATAGATGCTGGTTTTGAAAGCCACCTGAGGGCTGACTACGAAAATAATCTGCTTGCCAAAGAAAATAAGCATTTAGGAAAAGAGTTACATCAATTTTTAGCCGAACAAGGCATCCCCGCAGCTACAGTGAAAAGAGTAGCGATGATGGAAGCGGAAGGTTTTCAGCAGCTTTTAACACAGCTCGATGCTAAATACAGGCTGTTTGATAAAACACCTATTCAAATTCCACTTAAATATGAAAGCTTAAAACTGAACAGTCACTGTTAACAAATAGATTAGGACAAACAGAGAGGGATAGATACTTAAGATACTTAAATAAAAAAGCGCTCTGGTTGCCAATAAGCAAACAAAGCGCTTTAGGTAAGCTTAAAGCTAAAACACTATTGAGAATTTTACTATAAGAATTTACGAGATAACGTCAGTGTTGCGTTAGTACCGCCAAAACCGAAACTGTTGGATAACGCTGTTTCGATTTTCACATTCTCTATCGCAGTACGTACGATATTCAAACCTTCAGCAGCCGGATCCAGCGTCTCAATATTTGCAGAAGCTGCGATGAAATTGTTTTCCATCATCAGCAAAGTATAGATCGCCTCATTCACACCGGCTGCGCCTAATGCATGGCCAGATAATGATTTGGTTGAAGCAATGGCTGGGCTCTGTTTCAAGCCATTTTCGCCAAATACTTCACGAATCGCTTCCAGTTCTTTTACGTCACCTACCGGCGTACTGGTGCCATGGGTGTTAATGTAATCGATCTTGCCTTCTACACCTTCCAGTGCAAGTTTCATGCAGCGCACAGCACCCTCACCGCTTGGTGCCACCATATCGTAACCGTCAGAAGTTGCGCCGTAACCGACTACTTCAGCGTAAATTTTTGCGCCGCGTGCTTTGGCATGTTCATACTCTTCGAGCACGACAATACCGCCACCGCCAGAGATCACAAAACCATCACGGTCAGCGTCATAAGTACGTGAAGCTTTTTCAGGCGTGTCATTATATTTGCTGCTTAATGCCCCCATCGCATCAAACATAAATGATAATGTCCAATGTTCTTCTTCCGCACCACCTGCAAAAATAATATCTTGCTTACCCAATTGAATCTGCTCAACGCCCGCGCCGATACAATGTGCACTGGTGGAACAGGCAGAGCTGATTCCGTAATTAATACCCTTGATTTTTGCACCTGTAGCAAGACATGCTGACACTCCGCTCGCCATCGCCTTTGTAACCATATATGGTCCTACGCGACGCACCCCTTTTTCACGAAGCGTATCAATACCCTCTAAAATACTTTCATGCGATGCGCCACCAGCGCCTACGATTAAACCAGTTCGTACATTAGATACCATTTCCTCAGGTAGTTGTGAATCCGCTATAGCCTCTTGCATAGCAAGCCAAGCATAAGCATGGCCTTTAGCCATAAAGCGCATCAATTTACGATCTATTAGCTCTTCTACTTTCAGATTCTTGATAGACCCAGCCACGTGAGAGCGCAAGCCCATGGCAGCATATTCTGGTTGATAAGTAATCCCTGACTGGCCTGACTTCAGGCTCGCCAACACCTCAGCTTTATTGTTTCCTAAACTGGAAACAATACCAAACCCCGTAATAACGACACGACGCATTTCGTGCTCCTTAAAAACTTTTTTATTCTACTTAAAACTAAAAATAATCTGATAACTAAAAATTGTCCGTGCGCGTAAATAAGCCTACACGCAGGTCAGTTGCTACATAAATCTCGCGACCATCGATCTGCATTGTGGCATCAGCAATACCCATCACCAGTTTGCGCATGATCACACGCTTCAAATCTATAGTGTAGGTTGCCTTTTTTGCTGTAGGTAATACCTGCCCGGTAAATTTCACCTCGCCTGCGCCAAGTGCACGGCCACGACCAGGACCTCCCATCCAGCCCAGATAAAAGCCGACTAACTGCCACATCGCATCCAGCCCCAGACAGCCTGGCATCACCGGATCACCGGTAAAGTGACAGTCAAAGAACCATAAGTCAGGCTTAATATCGAGCTCGGCAATAATCTGGCCGTTGCCATATTTACCGCCTTCTTCTGTAATAGAAACAATACGATCAAACATCAACATTGGCGGCAATGGCAATTGGGCATTACCTTCACCGAACATTTCACCGCGACCACATTTAAGTAACTCTTCCTTTGTAAAACTATTTTGTCTTTGCATGATTTTTATTTCTTTAATCGTTTTCTGAACTGGTTTCTGCTGTTATTTAAGTACTGCATAAAACCTATGAATATGATTCAAATAATACATTTAATCTATCTTGCGCTATTTTCGCTGGAAATCCACTTTTACGAAAGCATTATTCACATGGGACGCAGATTTTTATCACTTTCTTATTCGAATTTAAATAAATTTGCATAAGGGGTATACAGATCTGTTTACCCCCAGCAAAAAAACGTTTACTATGCATTTTGCTTAATTTTAACCATTTCATAAAGACACGGGAAATTTCAATGAGTGACGCACAACTAGCCGATTGGCGCGATCTCGCGCTAACCTTAGAAACAGAAGTTAATAAAGTAGTAGTGGGTCAGCAAACGCCCGTGCGCTTGATTACCACTTCAATTTTTGCACGCGGTCACGTGCTGCTAGAAGGTGACGTTGGCGTTGGTAAAACCACTTTATTACGTGCTTTTACGCGCGGTATCGGCGGCGGCTACCAGCGTATTGAAGGCACTATTGACTTAATGCCAAACGATCTGGTTTACCACACCTACCTTGGTGAAGACGGCAAACCTCACGTAAGCGCCGGTCCATTGCTGATGTCTGGCGAAAATCTTTCTGTATTCTTCTTCAATGAAATCAACCGCGCCCGCCCGCAAGTGCACTCGCTGCTGCTACGTGTGATGGCAGAGCGTAGCCTGTCTGCATTTAATGCCGAGCATTACTTCCCGCACATGATCGTATTTGCCGACCGTAACCAGGTGGAAAAAGAAGAAACGTTTGAAATCCCGTCAGCAGCGCGCGACCGTTTCATGATGGAAATTCCTATTGTTGTTCCAAATGATGATGACATTATGGAAGCGCTGGTATTCGACACCAAGTTCCACAACGTAGATGCGCTGGTAGATACAGTTAAAGCTGACATTCTTCAATTCGACGAACTGAATGCGTTCTCTGGCATTCTGCAAAGCAGCATCGAAGCCAGCGATACACTCAAACATTATGCGCTTAACCTGTGGAAAGCGACCAAAGCACCGCTGGACTATGGTGTAAAAGTGTCCGGCGTTGACATGAATCGCCTGGTGCTATCAGGTGCCAGCCCACGCGGCATGAGCATGATGCTGCGCGCCGCACGTGTAAATGCATGGCTGAACAATCGCAGTGCTGTACTGCCGGATGATATCCACGCTGTATTCCACTCAACGATTGCACACAGGCTGGTATTCAGCCCGGTCTATGAAATGCGCCGCACTGAAATTGCACGCGAGATGCTGACCGGCATTATCAATGCAGTTTCTGCGCCTTAATCAACTCATTGAAAACATTTTTAGCCGCGGATAAGCGCAGATGAACACTGATAACTTGGCTTCCAACTTGGCTTCAGAATCTCCCGGTGTTTTGTGTATGGACTACACAAAAGACATTGCTGTTAATTTTGATTCGATCTTGTTTATTAATGTGTTTTTATAATCTGCGTGCATCAGCGTTTATCTGCGGCTAAATAAAATATATGACTATTCCTTTCATTAAATCCTTTGATTACCACATCGGCTGGCGCTCACGTGGGCGCAACCCTGGCCGTCACGCCAGTACGCAGCGCGGCATGGGCATGGAATTCCGTGGGCATACCACGCTGCTTTCATATCCAGACCCGCGCCGTATTGATATTCGGCAGACGATACGCGACCCGCTGGAACAAGTCTATGTGCGACTGTTTAACCAGAAAAGTGCTACACCGGTATTTGTCATTTGCGACTTGTCAGGCAGTATGAATTTTGGTGCCAAAAAGCGCAAAATCAAGCTTGCTGCTGAGATTGCCGAGTCTGTGGCACAATCAGCCAGCGAACATCATGACCCGTTCGGTTTTATTGGTTTTGATGAAAAAGTACGCGAAGACTGGATCAGCACGACATCATTCAAGTCACACCATGCCATTGCGATGGCAGAATCTCTTAAAGACTTTCACCCGGCACCTGTTGATTGCAAAGGCATTACCGAAGTCTACCGCTACTTGCCGCGTGAGCGCTCGCTGGTATTTTTAATCTCAGACTTCCACATGCCAAATGAAGTGCTGGAAGAAGGATTATCTAACCTGCTGCGCCACCACATCGTACCTGTCGTACTGTGGGATGCGGCCGAATACAGAAACCTGCCTGAATTTGGCCTCGCCAATGTCACAGACGCAGAAACCGGCGAGAAACGCACCTTGTTTATCCGTAAGGAATTACGCGAAAAAATCGTGCAGTCTTTTGAAAACCGGCGCGAAGAGATATATGAGCTGTTCATGCGCTTTGATATGCCGCCTTTCTACGTTGAAGGCGAGTTCGATGCAGATTTACTCACAGAATACTTTCACCAATTTGTAGCGGCTTAATTTTAAGTAAGAATCACTATGACAAAATCAATTCGTAAATATGCACTGATGCTATGCATGTGCATGGCACCAATCACTACACTCGCTTTAGACAGCCAGGAACTGCCGGATGTTAAGGAAGGTATCGTCACACTTGAAACCAAAGACCCGGTAAAACTGGTTGGCTACACCGTTGGCGATGTGATTGAACGTGAAGTGACACTGACCATTCAAGCCCCTTACAAACTGATTGATACCTCACTGCCGATTCCCGGTTACGAAAAGCGTTACAGAGGCCAATTAATCGGCATTGAGCTTAAAAGCATCAATCATGTAAAAAAAGAGTCCAAAAAACAGACTGTTCACCATATCAAACTGGCCTATCAGGTATTTACCAATAATGTAGTCGCGAAAAATGCTGCATTAGGGCCTGAATATCTGAACCTGATTAACACTAACGATAAAAAAGATCTGGTGAAATACCGTGTACCCAGCCTGACCATCGCCATTTCACCGATTGCCATCTTCGGCCAGGTGAAAGTGGAGAACAATATGAGCCCGTTACTCGGCCCGTTGCTGATGACCGACGATAAAGAAAAACAATCCCTGAAAATCTCACTGGCAGCGATTGTTTTGAGCTTGATAGGTTTACTGTATATTTTAGGCAAAAGTGCATGGCTGCCACGTATGGGTGGTGCTTTTGCCAAAGCTTACCGCGCTGTGCGTAAAACCGGCAATACTGAAGAAGGCTTAAAACAGGCTATTTCTGCAGTACATCTGGCTTTCAACACCACCGCAGGCATGAGTGTATTTAACGACAACTTATCAACCTTCCTGCACAATCACCCTGATTTTTATCCGATCAGACCTGAAATAGAAGAATTTTTTGGCTTATCGCGCCGCATCTATTTCGAACCTTCCTTTAAACCGGAAAGCAAATTTGGTCTTGATAACAATCCGCACCAATGGCTAGTAAAGTTTGTGCGCCATTGCCGTGATTGCGAACGCGGCCTGATTCCTGAACCTATGAAAGCAGGAGCATAAGGCATGGTCTTTTCTCATCCCTGGCTGCTGTGGTTATTGCCTTTGGCAATACTTCCCCTGCTGCTGCAACGCGCCCACGCCAAGCATTATTCCTGGGTCGATATGCTGCCCAAAGACCCGTTATCAGACCTGATCGGGCTCATTTTGAAAATACTGGCTGTACTGACACTGGTATTTATTATTCTGGGCTTGGCTGCACCACATACCACTGAAACCAAAATAGAACGTATCGGTGTAGGTGCACAGATTGCGCTGGTACTGGACCGCAGCGCCAGTATGGATGACCCGTTCTCCGGCACCACCAATGCAACTGGCAACACAACTGTCGGCGAAACCAAATCGGTTGCAGCAGCGAGGCTCATTACAGAATTTGTAAAATCACGCCAGCAGGACATGTTCGGCATGATTACTTTCAGTAACTCTGCGATGTATGTATTGCCCCTCAGTGAGAATAAAAAAGCCGTGATTGCCGCAGTACAGGCTACCGGCGGCAATGCACTGTTCCAAACCAACATCGGCAGCGGCCTGACCAGCAGCGCTGCCCTGTTCGACAAAATCCCCGACTCGGGCTCTCGTGCCGTGATCCTGCTGTCTGATGGTGCCGGCCGGGTAGATGCCAATACCCAGCAAAAAATCAAAGACTGGTTTGACCGTATGCATATCAGTTTGTACTGGATTGTGCTGCGCCAGCCAGGCGGCTTGAGTATCTTTGACCCCAACTTCAAACCGGTTGAAGATCAGCCGCTGCCACCTGAAATAGAGCTGCATGAATTCTTTAAAACACTGAAAACCCCATTCAAAGCTTATGAAGCTGAAGATCCGAAATCTTTGCAGCTGGCAATGAATGACATTAATAATCGCGAGAAAAAACCAATTAAATATTTTGAGAAAATACCAGGTCATGATTATTCAAATGTCTGCTTCATTATCGCAGCACTGATGATTGCTTTATTACTGGGCGTGAAACACTTAGAGGTTAGAACATGGCACTGAATTTAAAAACACCAGACTTAAAAACACAGGCAGCAGCTAGAATTTCACGTTTCCTTACGGTGAAAAAACTCACCTGGCTACTTGCGCTGATTGCAATTGCCGGCACTGCTTCTGCGATATATAACTTCAGCCGCATGCAGCAAATCGCAGCGTTTAACGAGGCCATCAGCGCAGGTAAGCCACCAAAATCAGACTTACAAAGCTTTGAAGCCAGGTTTGCTACAGCATTCTGGCTGGCAAAAAATGAACGTTACAAAGAAGCCACGCTGCTTTTCAACAAAGCGCTCAATGGCGCAACCATCGAGCAAAAGGCAGCGATTCATTACAATCTGGGCAATATCTTTTTTCTGCGTGGCCTGATCATCAATGGCACCAGCATGACCGTGCGCGATGAGGCAGAATATTTGTTACGGCAGGCTAAAACGGCCTATCTGCAATCATTAAGACTGGACAATTCAAACTGGGGCGCACGCCATAACCTTGATCGCCTGCTAACCATGCTGCCCGCCACCCCGACACCGGGCGTAGGCGAGAGCGACACACCGGGCTTGATCATGGGCAATATTCCGGTTGGATTGCCTTAAAGGATAAGCAGCTATGCATCACTTATATAACTACTTTCGCCACCGCCGCGACGTTACACTGCTGACCGCAGCGCTACTGCTGCTGATCATTGCCTTGTTCAACCCGAAAATACCGATCAAGCGCGATATTTACAGCTACATGCTGGTCGCTGATATTTCACAAAGCATGAATACGGTGGACAAAACCCTCAATGGCAAACCCGTATCGCGTATGGTGTTTATGCAGGATTTAATGCATAGAATGATAGGCGAACTGCCATGCGGCACCAACGTCAGCATCAGCCTGTTTGCCGGCGTCAGCGTTGCTGCGCTGTACAGCCCGATTGAGGTTTGCGAAAACTTTGATGCAATCAATGACACGATTGACCACCTTGACTGGCGCACTGCATGGTCTGGCAATAGCCGGGTACGTGCGAGCATGATCACGCTAGCCAAGACCATACGCTCATTCCCGGAGCCAGCGCAGGTTGTATTTTTTACCGACGGCGAAGAAGCGCCCAAGCTGCATGTGTTTAACAGAAGTGATTTAACGGCTTTTCAGGGCGGCGAAGATTGGTTATTCGTGGGCATTGGCTCTGATACCGGCACACCGATTCCTAAATTTGATGAGCATAACCAGTTGATCGGCTACTGGTCTGGCGATAGCTTTGCGATGCAGCCGGGTATTGCGCAGATTTCCGAATCAAATCTGGGCGTCCGCGACGATAACGTTGCCGGCGGCACCAGTGACCGCTATTTATCCAAGCTTGACGAAGAATACCTGAAAGAACTGGCAAAAGAGATTAATGGTTTATATGTACGTGGCAATGATGTACATGACGTTTTAGGCGCTATGAAAAAACAAAAACCAGTACGCAAGGACAAAGCAGGCTTCGAGATTCGCTGGTTGTTGGCTGGCCTTGCAGGCATTTTGTTTATTCTGGCCTACACACCCAAACATCCAGTTCAGGAACTCAAAACGCAATGGCGTAATTTGATGATGCGCCGCAGACAAAAGACAGCATAGTCCTATTGTTTGAATTAACTTAAGGCTTCGGCCCGATGTTCTCTAAAATCCGTTCGCATTGAGCCTGTTAAAATGTGAACGGGTACAACGCCTTTGACAAGTTCAGGCCGAACGGAAATTGATAGAGATTTCATCAGGCCGTATCTATCATCAGGCCTCATCTACAGGTATCACGTAAGCACATCAAAGATTCTGGCGAAACGCAGAGAGGATGTGACCTATAAATAAAAAAGCCGAAAGCATTAATGCTTTCGGCTTTATATTTGGAGCGGGAAACGAGGTTCGAACTCGCGACCTCAACCTTGGCAAGGTTGCGCTCTACCAGCTGAGCTATTCCCGCGTATTACTATTTTTATTACAAAACTTTTTTATTACAAAAATCTTGGAGGCGCGAACCAGAGTCGAACTGGTCTAAACGGCTTTGCAGGCCGCGGCAT
>CAZUOQ010000031.1:0-27609 GCA_964622195.1 uncultured Methylotenera sp.
GCCTCCGTGAAAGGGAGGTGTCCTAGGCCTCTAGACGATGGGGACCTAAGAATTTACTACCGAACTGCAAGTACAACATTTTACAACAATTTGCTGATAAATCTAAGTGATTTATATTTTTTTGGTGGAGGTAAGCGGGATCGAACCGCTGACCTCTTGCATGCCATGCAAGCGCTCTCCCAGCTGAGCTATACCCCCAAACCTACATGCAAATCGCTATTAAACGTTTGCTGTGTCAGCGAGGCGCCATATTAAAGATGGGCGCGGGGCTTGTCAATCACTTTCAGTCTATTTTGTTTAAAATCCCCAAAATTAATACGCAGTCCAAATTAGCCTGTATGGCTCCGATTTTTAAGATTAACCGCGAATGTTAGACTGACTCTCAAATTGCGTTAATTCAACGCGTGGCTGCGGCTGCCATCCTGCTTTACGATGTTCGGCAATGACATTTGTGAAAACGCCGCCGCGTACATAAAACTTGGCTGTTACGCGCATGAACTTAGGCTGGGTAGCAGCTACCAAATCATCAAGAATGCGATTGGTTACGGCTTCATGGAAGCAGCCTTCATCACGGAACGACCACATGTACAGTTTCAGGCTTTTGAGTTCAACACAAGTCTGGTCTGGAATGTAATCCAGATAGATTACTGCAAAATCAGGCTGACCTGTTTTTGGGCACAGGCAGGTGAATTCGGGAATTTCCATATGGATATGAAAATCGCGGGTCTGGTTTGGATTCTCGAAAGTTTCCAGTGTTTTGGTTGGCTGCGCCGTTGGCTTGGCACCTAAAGATTCTGTATTGATGATAGATATACTGCTTTTTGCTTAAAAAACGTTATTATAACGCTTAACAATTCAAACAAAAATTCTAACAAAAAATTTGTACTAACATTTACTTCTGACTTTGCGCTTAACTCACCTAAAACTAGCCGGTTTCAAATCATTCGTTGATCCAACAACGCTGCATATCCATGGGCAGCGCGTAGGCGTAGTCGGACCTAATGGCTGTGGCAAGTCCAACGTGATGGAGTCTGTACGCTGGGTGCTGGGTGAGTCTTCTGCCAAGGAAATGCGCGCAGATGCAATGGATGCGGTGATTTTCAACGGTTCCGGCAATCGTAAGCCAATCTCGCGTGCCAGCGTTGAGCTGGTGTTTGATAACAGCCTGGGCGGTGCCAGCGGTGAATGGTCGCAATACGCCGAAATTTCAGTCAAGCGCGTGATTGAGCGTGATAAAGGTTCCACATACTATATTAATAATACGGCTGTGCGCCGACGTGATGTTGCTGACCTGTTTCTGGGTACCGGTTTGGGTGGGCGCGCTTATGCGATCATCGGTCAAAACACCATCAGCCGTATCGTTGAAGCCAAGCCGGAAGAAATGCGCATATTTCTCGAAGAAGCCGCCGGCATTACCAAATATAAAGAGCGCAGGCGTGAAACCGAGTTGCGCTTACGTGATACGCGTGAAAACCTGACACGGGTAGAAGATATACTGCGTGAGCTGGATAAGCAGATTCTGCGCCTGCAGTCACAAGCTGTAGTTGCTACAGAATACCATCGCCTGCGCGAAGCATTAAACCTGACCAAAGGCCAGATATGGCTGCTGAAAAAGCAGGATGCCAGCGCTGGTTGGGAGAGGGCAAAGCGCGCTGTTGAGAAGCTGGTGAATGAACTCGAAGCGCAAATGTCGAGCCTGCGTAACAGCGAGAGTGTGCTTGAAACGGTTAAGCAGCAGCATGCCACTGCTACAGATGCAGTCAATGCTGCGCAGGCAGCTTACTATGAGGCAAATGCGGCGGTTTCCAACCTTGAAAATCAGGTTAAAAACACAGCGGATGCGCGTGAGCGCATGCAGCAGCAATTGCAGCAACTGCTTATGCAGCTGGAAAAAAACGCAACGCAGCAAACTGGCGTCGGTAATAGCCTGCTGGAGGAGAATAATAATTTACTGGCGGCAAATGCTGATTTTTCGGCTGCTGAAGCAAGTATTCAAGCGACTCGCGAATCATTAAATGTTTTTACACAGCAATATCAGGTCGCACTGGAACAGTTTAATGCCACTCAAACCAGCTGGTTAAACGCAGATCAGAGAATGCGGCTGGAACAGGCCAATATCGGGCATATTGCACGCACGATAAATGACACAGCCGAGCAGTTGAAACGATTGCAGCAGAATCTGTATGCATTGCAGATTCCGGCCGATGATGCGTTAGCTGATAAACAGGCGCAGCTGCTGGCACTTGAGGCCGACATAAAAGCTATTGAAACCCGGATTGCTGATACACAAGCCAAAGAGGCAGCGATTCAATCCTCTATCAAAGCTGCGCGTGAGCAAGCGCATGAGCAGCAGCGTGCGCAGCATGTGCTGGAAGCCGAGATCAGCTCGTTATCAAAAATTCAGCAATCCATGCGTGATGCCAACAATGAAGCGACTTTGGCTGCATGGCTGAAAAATTCAGGGTTAAATAATCATTCACGTCTCTGGCAGCTGGTCGGTATTCAACCGGGGTGGGAGACTGCTCTGGAAGCGGTTTTAGGTAGCAGGTTGAATGCTGTGGTTAACCAAGCCTTACCTGCTGCAAGGCCGCCAGCTGCACTTAGTGTTGCCTTTAGCTGTGACAACAGCGGAAACGCAGCAATCAGGACCTCGGATTTTTCACCCATGCTTTCTATCATTGAGCGTGCAGAGCCAGCTTACATAGCCGTGCTGCATGACTGGCTGGCTGGCGTATATTTGCTGACAGAAGATATGGACGCAGTTTCAGTGATTCAGAGGCTTGACCATGGCGAGTGTCTGGTTAATCAGCATGGTGATGTATACACGCGAAACAGTGTGACTTACTTTGGGGCGCAGTCATTGCTGCATGGGGTGCTTGAGCGTCAGGCAAGGTTGGAGTCATTACAAGGGCAGCTGCCGGAATTACAAGAGCAGCTAATGACTGCCAATAAAGCATTAGCGCAGCTGGAGGCCGAGTTGCAGACCTTGCGCTCCAGTCAGCATACAGATCAGCAGCATTTGAAACATGTCACCCAGCAGGCACATCAGTTAAGTTTAAGCTTGCAGCAGCTTAAACAACAACAGGCCAGTGCATTACAGCGCAAAGGCATGCTGGAAGCAGATTGCCTTCTGGCGGAGCAGAAGCTGGAGAAGCTGCAAACCGAAAAAAACCTGAAAGAAGCACAGGTTGTCGAAATCACTGCGAACCTGGCACAAACGCAGACTGAGAAATCTGCGAATGAAGTCAAGAAACAGAGTGCGGAGAATCAGCTTAATGCAGTGCGAAATCAGTTACAAATGCAGGAACGTGCCTATCAGGAAAAAACATTTAATATAAAATTAATCGAAAATAATATCAAAGAGTTAAATTCAAAAATTGAGTTTTTACATGAAGAAAAAGCAAGCCTGGAAATCCGCAGCAATGAGGTAAAAACGGCACTGGACGCCACCAGGATGGAAACGCTGAGTGCGAATCTTGAAGCTGCATTAAACCTGAAACAGGAACGTGAAACAGCGTTGATCGCAGCGCGCAATGCCATGACCGAATGTCAGGATGCTTTAATGCAGCAGGAGCGTGTGCGTCTGCAAAATGAACAGATGCTGCACCCGTTAAGAGATAAGCTTGAAGCAAGCCGACTCAATGAGCAGGAGGCGCGTTTACATTTTGAACAGTGCCAGATAGAACTGGCAGCATTTACTATTGAAGAATCGGTTCTGGCTGCCAGCTTGCAGCAGCAGGAAGGCAGTTTGAAAATCAGCCAGCTTGAAAACCGGAAAGTTAAACTTGAATCCGACATTGAAGCCCTGGGTGCAGTGAACCTGGCAGCGATTGAAGAGCTGACATCAGAGCAAACCCGGAAGCAATACCTGGATAGCCAATGCCTTGATTTGACGGATGCAAGCCAAACGCTGGAAGATGCGATTCGTAAAATCGACCGTGAAACCAGAAGCCGCCTGCAAGCAACTTTTGATGAGGCGAATTTACACTTTAATGAATTATTTACCACCTTGTTCGGTGGTGGGCAGGCACGGCTGGTGCTGCTTGGGGATGAGATTCTGGACACCGGCATGCAGGTATTTGCTCAGCCGCCTGGTAAGAAAAACAGCACAATCCATCTGTTATCAGGCGGTGAAAAGGCATTAACTGCATTGGCTTTGGTGTTCGCTTTATTCAGGCTTAATCCAGCCCCGTTCTGTCTGATGGATGAGGTGGATGCGCCACTTGACGATAGCAATACTGAACGTTTTTGCGCCATGGTGAAAAAAATGTCGGAAAGAACGCAGTTTTTATATGTAAGTCATAATAAAATTACGATGGAAATGGCGCAGCAATTGATCGGTGTTACTATGCAGGAGTCCGGTGTTTCACGTATCGTTGATGTGGATATGGAAGCCGCAGTGAGAATGGCTGAGGCGTAAATCCTTGGTGGTTAAAATATAGCTGAAAGTTTATTGTAGATGAGTGATTTGCAAATAGTCCTGATTATCATCGGTGGCCTGATTATTGTTGCCGTGCTGGTATTTAACTGGTGGCAAGAAAGACGCTTTCATCAGCAGGTGGAAAATAATTTTTCCGCTATAAAAAGTGATGCATTACTGGAAGAGCCTGTCCTGCATACTCGTGACCTGCTGGATGCTGAAGGTAACTTTGACGATATAGATTTTTCCATCAACCATGAGTTAATAAAAGAAACGCCTATTGCTGCAAAAGAGCCTGTGATAGAAGTTCCAGATGAGTTTGATGCGCCGGCTATGCATTCAGAATTAAGTCATTCAGCACCAGTAACAGCCAAGGAATCAGCAATTAACGAACCTGTTGCTGCTGACGAACTGCCGGCTGAAAGCAATTCTGCAATTCTGAATAATCCAGATATCAAGTCAGTCAATCATGATGGTATTAAAGCCATTTTTCAGGATGCTTTCAGTAAAAACCTGACGCCAGATAGCGCACAACCGATTAATACAGATAAAGTACCGAGCGAAACCGATGGCGTTAAAGCAGAACTGCCTGTACAAACCCTGCCGGCGAGGCTTCATGCGCAAGTTGATTTGATTGCTTTGTTGCATCTGGCAGCTGAGTCTACTGTAAGTCATATTTCCAGCATATTAAAAAGTGATTTTGACGGTTACGATAAACCGGTTTTCATCCATGTACAAACGCCTGATTTACGTTGGCTGCTGTTAAGCGACGTTTCCAGCAAACCGGAATTTGCTGATCAGAAAATATCGAAAATTGCATGCAGTCTGCAACTGGCCGATAGGGCCGGGCCGGCTTCGCGTAGCATCCTGAATCGTTTTCAATTAGCCGTTGAAAGCCTGGGGCTGGATATTGATGCGCAAGTGGAATGGCAAACCAGCACTGATCCGGCTGCAGATGCAGTTGCTTTAGATGCTTTCTGTATTGATGTTGATAAAACCATGGGTTTTCATCTGCTTCATGGCGAAAACGGCGCATTTACCGGCACCAAACTACGCGGGCTGGCTGAGGCTCAGGGCATGGAACTCGCTGCTGACGGCAGTTTTAAATATTATGATGAAGCGACTAAAAAACAGGCGTCATCAGCTTCAGCGATGCCGTCACCTTCGTTTGTCATGTTCAATCGTGACCATTATCCATTCAGCCCTGACATGCTCAGGCAGTCGGTCGTGAAGGGGATTACATTCCAGCTGGATATTCCGCATGTAACTAACTGCACTGAAGCTTACAACCACATGGTGCTGGTAGCCAAGCAAATGGAAACCGGCCTGCATGCACAACTGGTAGACGATAACAACAGGCCGCTGGGTGATGTACAGATCGAGAAAATACGTCATCAGCTTAAAATAATCCAGGCCACGATGCTGACGCGCGGCATTATCCCTGGCTCCGATGTTGCGCATCGATTATTCTCTTAAATAAAAATATGCAATCCCTGTTATTTGGCGCTGATCAGCGCGAAACATCATTAAATACATTTGAATCACGCATAGTGGAACTTCGTGATTTAATCGCTCGTTATGATTACGAGTATTATGCGCTGGATGCCCCCAGCGTACCTGATAGCGAATACGATAAAATCTATCGAGAGTTGCAAGATTTAGAGCAGCAGCATCCATCACTCATTACGCCTGATTCACCCACACAGCGCGTCAGCGGGTCAGCAGTCAATGCTTTTAACAGCATCACACATCGCCAGGCGATGCTGTCATTGAACAATGCTTTTGAAGACAGTGAGTTAGTTGCTTTTGACAAACGCATCAGTGACGCACTTGGCATTACCGAAGTGGTTTATGCCGTCGAACCCAAGTTTGATGGCCTGGCGATTACGCTGACCTATGAGAACGGCATTTTTACACAGGGTGCCACACGTGGCGATGGTTATACCGGTGAGGATGTCACGCATAATTTACGCACTTTACGCGCGATTCCGATGCGTTTGCATTGTGCCGAGCCGCCGCAGCTTTTAGAAGTGCGGGGTGAGGTGCTCATGCTCAAACGTGATTTTGATAAACTTAACCAGACGCAGCTGGCCAAGGGCGATAAGCTGTTTGCCAATCCACGCAATGCGGCCGCCGGCAGCTTGCGTCAGTTAGATGCACGTATCACGGCGCAACGGCCATTAACATTCTTTGCTTATGGTCTGGGGGCTGCGGAGGGCATTCCGACCTTAACCAATCATGCCATGGCGATGGATTACCTTGCCGGCTTACATTTTCCTGTGAGCCATGAGCGTGGTGTTGTCAAAGGCGCTGCCGGGCTAAGAACTTATTACCAGAAAATAGGCGAGATGCGCGATCGCCTGCCTTTTGATATTGATGGTGTGGTTTATAAAGTAAACGAGTTCAGCCAGCAGAATGAACTGGGCTTTGTGTCACGCGCACCACGCTGGGCAGTGGCGCACAAATTTCCCGCACAGGAAGCGCTGACCATCGTTGAAGACATTACCGTGCAGGTTGGCCGTACCGGCGCAATTACGCCAGTCGCCAGATTAAAACCGGTATTTGTAGGCGGCGTGACCGTGACCAATGCCACCTTGCACAATGAAGATGAAGTACGCCGCAAGGATATTCATATTGGTGATACCGTTAGTGTGCGCAGGGCAGGGGATGTGATTCCTGAAGTGGTATTTGCAATAGCGGAAAGACGTCCTGCGGATGCGCGCCGATTTGAAATGCCGACGGTTTGCCCGGAATGCGGCTCGCATATTCTGAAGCAGGCTGATGAAGCCGTAGCGCGCTGCACCGGCGGTTTATTCTGCCCGGCACAGCGCAAGCAGGCCATCACGCACTTTGCTTCACGCCGTGCCATGGATATTGAAGGCTTAGGCGATAAACTGGTCGATCAGCTGGTAGAAGCAAACCTGGTGCATACGCTGGCCGATATTTACAAGCTGGACTTAAATACGCTCAGCAATCTTGAGCGTATGGGGGAAAAATCAGCACGAAACTTATTAGACGCGCTTGAAAACAGCAAAAAAACAACGCTGGCAAGATTTATATATGCATTGGGTATGCGCAATGTCGGCGAGGCTACGGGTAAAGACCTGGCTAAACATTTTGGCAGTCTGGATGCATTGATGCAGGCAGATACTGAAAAACTACTGGAAGTGAATGATGTTGGGCCGGTAGTTGCGGAATCTATCACCAACTTTTTTTCTGAAGCGCACAACCAGAGCGTTATCAACGCGTTAATTGATGCTGGCATCCGCTGGCCCGAAACCGAAGGCAAGCAACAATCAAGCGGTAAACTTTCAGGTAAAACCTTTGTACTCACCGGAACATTGCCAACCATGTCACGTGACAGTGCAAAAGAGCTTATAGAGGCAGCGGGCGGCAAAGTAAGCGGTAGTGTCTCTAAAAAAACAGATTATGTAGTTGCCGGTACTGAAGCCGGCAGTAAACTGGATAAAGCGCTGGAGCTGGGCGTGACCATTTTAGATGAAGCCGGTTTATTGGCGTTACTGGGTTAAGCGATGGGAAATAATTACTATCATCAATATTTGAACGCCGTCATAGAAATTGCTAAAGATGCAGGTGAAGCAATTATGAAGGTGTATGAGACGGATTTTGATGTCAAGCAGAAATCTGATAACTCACCATTGACACAGGCAGATATGGCCGCGCATACCCTGATTGTTGATGCTTTGACGCAGCTGACGCCTGAAATTCCAATTCTTTCTGAAGAGTCTGAGACAATTGATGCCGGTATACGCAATGGATGGCAGCTATACTGGCTAATTGATCCACTGGATGGAACGCGCGAGTTTGTGAAGCGTAATGGCGAGTTTACGGTCAATATTGCCTTGATTGATAAACACTCGCCGATCATGGGCGTGGTTTATGCGCCTGCGACAGGTCTGTTGTATTTCGCATCTGCGGGGCATGGTGCATTCAAGCAGGTTAAGAATCACGCAGCAACGCCCATCCATACCAGAGCGTTTAATATTGAAAAACTGATTGTTGCAGGCAGCCGTTCTCACAGCGACCATCAGGTTCAGCGTTTTTTGAATAATATTCATGTTGCAACTGGTGCAGTACCCGAACTTATCAGCATGGGCAGCTCTCTAAAAATCTGCCTGGTTGCCCAAGGTTCGGCCGATGTATACCCAAGGCTTGGACCCACATCGGAATGGGATACCGCTGCGGCGCACTGTGTATTGAAAGAAGCGGGCGGCGATATCGTTGATGAAGCAGGACGGACACTACGCTATAACACAAAGCAGTCATTATTAAATCCCAATTTTTTTGCTACTGTTCAAAAGTTATTTAACTGGTCTGAATTTTTATAAATACACGCATGCATTTACTGCCTTGACTAAAAGAATCTTGACACTATGAAGCTACAATTAACTTTAACTACATTATTTACCGCATTGTATTTTAATAATGTTTATGCAATTTCAGATGATGCATACGCTTGCAATAAGGCTTATGAGCAGGGCGATTTTGTGACTGCATCCACACTGGCAACGAAAGCACTTAATGCCAGCAGTCGTGACCGTGATGCACTCATGTGTCAGGGGCGCACCTATAGCGCCCAAGGTGATTTAAAGTCTGCCTTGGCTGCATTCAAATCAGCAGAAAAACTTTCTAATGATGCTTTTGATAAAACCATTGTTGCACTGGTTACTGGTCATGCATACAAAAATGCCAATCAATACGAACAAGCCATTACAAGTTATCAGGAAAGCCTGAAACAGGCTGGTCTTGCAAAAAGCAAAGCGTTTGAACGTGTGTCACAGATTGGTATCGGCAACGTGCATTTTGCAACCAAACAATATGCACTGGCACTGGAGTCATATTTAGCTGCGACCAAGCTGGATGCCAATGATAATGAGCGCGGTGAAAGTTTTGAAAATATCGCGGAGACCTATCACATCCTGAATCAGCATGATCTTGCGCTTGAGTACCAGATAAAAGCTTACTTTATGCATCAGAAATCCGGCACACCAGATCAGTTTGCGCATTCCAGCATTGAGTTGGGACGTTACTATGCCGCTGCGAAAAATTATAGCAGCGCAGAAAATACCCTGAATAAGATTATTAAATTCGCTAATGAGCAGGGCGGTTCTTATTACGAAGCCCAGGGGTGTTACGTGCTGGCGCAAGTTAAAGCTGCGAGTGGTGATATGCAGTCCGCAAAAGCCCTGATCGAGAAAGCCAGGTTGATTGCTAAAAATACCAATGATGCTGCATTGGATGAGGAAATTACAAAAGAAACCCAGAATTTAATCAATTAATTAAATTTTATTAAATAAATCTATAGTCATGTAAGGAACTGCCAGTTTGTTTGACTAACTAACGTTATCAATGAAGTTTATGAAGCCTCCACCTGCTGGAACTCCATAATTGAAGGTTACG
Source organism: uncultured Methylotenera sp. (assembly GCA_964622195.1). Lineage (GTDB taxonomy): Bacteria > Pseudomonadota > Gammaproteobacteria > Burkholderiales > Methylophilaceae > Methylotenera. Next base: position 9,842 of record CAZUOQ010000031.1, read on the forward strand.
TATGATTATTCAAACAAAATCCGATATTCTTTCGTCAGAAATTACGCCCAAAGAGGTTTTTGACAACAGGCGCAAATTTCTGCAGATGGCTGGTTTGGGTCTTGTAGCTGGTGCTACAGGGTTGCTGACTAGCCCATCATTTGCAACCCCCAGCAATCTACCGGCGAATAATAGGTCAGGCAATGCATCCATAAAGCTTCCGCAGTTCAGTAAATCAAAATACGGGGTCGGTGAAAAATTAACGCCCTATGACGATATCACCACCTATAACAATTATTATGAGTTCGGCACAGGTAAGGATGAGCCGGCCATTCATTCAAAATTATTCAAACCGACACCCTGGACTGTCAGCATTGAAGGGCAGGTCAAAAAGAATAAAACCATCAGCATTGAAGATATTTTAAAGCTGGCGCCTTTAGAAGAACGTATCTATCGCATGCGCTGCGTTGAAGGCTGGTCTATGGTGGTTCCGTGGGTTGGATTTCCGCTGGCACAGTTAATTAAATGGGCAGAACCCAATGCAAATGCCAAATATGTAGAATTTATCTCACTGGCTGATTCACAGCAGATGCCGGGCATTAACTTGCCAATACTGGATTGGCCTTATGTAGAGGGCCTGCGTATGGATGAAGCCATGAATCCGCTTACCATTATGGCTGTTGGCTTATATGGCGAGGCTTTGCCAAACCAGAACGGGGCGCCTATGCGTTTGGTCGTGCCATGGAAATATGGCTTCAAAGGTGCGAAAGCCATTGTCAAGATTCGTTTTACTGAAAAAATGCCAATCACCACATGGATGAAGGCTGGCCCGACTGAATACGGTTTTTATGCCAATGTTAACCCCCAGGTTGATCATCCGCGCTGGACACAGTCGTCAGAAAAACGCATCGGGGCAGGGTTGTTTGCCGGCCGCATTAAAACGCAAATGTTTAATGGATATACAGAACAGGTAGGGCAGATGTATGCCGGCATGGATTTACGAAAAAACGCTTAAAATTCAGAATCTTGATTTTTTAAGTAAAGCTCCCGGTAAGATATGGCTATCCAGAATAAGGGCAATCCTGTTTTTGCTGTGCTTAATCCCGTTGATTCGCTTGTTATGGCTTGGGTTCAATGATAATTTAACAGCTAATCCGGTTGAATTTATTGAAAGATCAACAGGTTACTGGTCTTTATTCATGCTACTAGTTACATTGAGCTTAACCCCGATAAGGTTGCTGACAGGGCGCGCATGGCAGTTGCAATACAGGCGCATGCTGGGGCTTTTCATGTTTTTTTATGCCTGCCTGCATATCACGACTTATCTATGGCTGGATTACAGTTTCAACTGGCCTGATATTGCTAAAGACATTGTGAAACATCCATACGTGCTGGTCGGCGCAGCGGCTTTTCTATTGGCATTTCCACTAGCCATCACTTCAAATAATTTCATGATCAGGCTGCTGCGCGAACGCTGGAAGCAATTACATAATTCAGTGTACTTAATCGCTATTTTTGGCGTCGTGCATTTTTTATGGCTAGTTAAAAAAGATATCCGTGAGCCTGTGTTATATGCAGCAATACTGGTATTGCTGTTAGCAGTTAGAATCTACTGTAAATATTCAAGTATTAAATCCAGACGTTAAATCCAATATAAAAACTCCCCCAAGCTTGTAAGTATTGGCCTTAAAAAGCGACTAAGCAGCATGTTTAACTAATCAGGGAGAAGTTTTGATGAAGGCATGCACTATATTTGACTCAGGCTTAGCTTTGTATACTAAAGCTGTGTCGCATTTAAATACTATCGGCAATTTTATTCCTCCGTTACTTTTACGCTTAATTCTGGCCATAGAGTTCGGTACAGCCGGCTTTGAGAAGTTTCATGGCAATAACTGGTTTCAGGAAATTACATTCCCGTTTCCATTTAATCTATTGCCTCCTGATATTAGCTGGAATATCGCTACATACTTTGAAATTTTTGGTGCCGTAGCATTGGTGTTTGGTTTTGCAACACGTTTTTTTTCAATATCACTGGTAATACTGACAATTGTTGCTATAGCATCGGTTCATTGGCCAGCTCAGATAACAAGTATCAGTGATCTGTTGACAGGCTATCGTATTGTGGATGAAGAAGGTGATGGTTTAGGCAACTATAAATTACCGTTACTTTATTTGGTGATGTTTTTACCATTGATATTTAAAGGCGCAGGAAAAATCAGCTTTGATTATTTATTGAGTCGTAATTCAAATTAATAGTTTATGTAATCAATCTTTAACTCTAGCATCAATGTTAAAGATTGATTTTATTTACTTTCATAAACCGGGCAGGTGAATAGTGCGGCGAATTGAATCTTAGGTATTAATATAATTAAATTAGTTAAAAATTATCAATTAATTAAATATTAAATTTAAGGTAAATGATGATGTTAAGTCAATGAATTAGTTCGTAAAATACGAACTAATTCATTGACTTTTCTGTTTTTCGAACTAATATCTGCGAATAGAGACGAACTCTGCTGTAAACATTGTCTTATCTAAAATGTTTTGAGGTATGGTATGACCAAACCTAAAGCATCATTAAAATCTAGCCTCCGAAAAACAGTCATCGGAGCTTATAGAGCCCGAGGCAAAGGGAAGAGCAATCTTTGGCTGGTAACTAGCATAAAAACTAACCAGGATTGGATACTTCCAAGTGACCGCCAACTTGTACACTGGATCTATTATTTAGAAACAAATCAAGATGTAATCGATTTTGATCTTGCACCAGAGCCGATTCTGTCTCATGACGATAACGAAGTCCGTTCTACAGAACTCGATGCTATTGTTAACTTAAAAAATAAACATCAAGAATGGCACGAAGTTAAAGCAGGTAAGGGGAAGGATGGCGCTACTAATAGATCACAATTCCTGGCTCAAGCAGCTGCCTCATCAAAGAATCAAGCCTCATATCTTAGATTTGATGACGATGATTTAAAATCAAAAGTAAAAGTTTCTATGAGATGGCTAAAGCCAATATCATTTGCTAGTGTCATAAAAGGACAGGAGCATCTTCAATGTCGTACAGTACTTGTAATGCATCTGAAAAATCTCAAATCTGGAAATATTCGACAAATTTTAGATTTAATGACTGAATATGATTCAGATGTTGTTATTGGACTAATCTCACGTTTAGCAATCGAAGGTATTCTCAACGTTGACTTGAATAAATGTACTTTCGGACTATTGTCGCCATGGAAATATCATGGATAAACAACGTTGGAGCCGAAAGGAAGTTATAAATGGCAAACCGCCAATTTCTTTATGGCCAAAAGTTCTTGATACGCAAATTGATGAATGTTTTCGTGAATCATTTCAGAATCAGTGCAAAGCTGTAGAAATGTATTTAGATCAATATTCACTAAAGGATATTGAAAAAGCTACTGGGGTTAAATGTAAATCAGTTCAACTTTTAACACAAAAGTGTTTGGATATAGCTAACGATGGCAATGTTTATGGCTACAGAGCTTTAATCCCGTATATTCGTAAAAAAGAATATGAGCGCACAGCAGAAGTTAAGGAGAAGTTTCAGGAAGCTCAAGGTGGTCAATCAGGGCTGTTCCGTAATGTTCTACAAAAGTATCCAAAAATTAAGCAGGGCATGGATCAGCTTATTAATAAAATAAATTCAGCTAAATATAATGTACACGAAAAAAAGATAAGGCCTAGAGACTTACATGCTTTCTTTTTAGCTAGTTTAAAGAAAGTTGGTGTTCAAGAAAATGAGTGGCCTTTTAATACTAAGCATCTTGGTTTACGAACAATCGAAAAATATATGGTTGATTTGTTAAATGATAATTACAGTAAATCCGTAAAAAATTTGGACGAGAGTGACGCAGCTGCTCATATGGCTGTGGGGACGGGGCATGAGAAATTCTTAACGTTCGAAGAGCCATATGATGCTGTGCAACTTGATGCATATTCAATAAATGCATTTTTTTCAGCAGAGTTTGAAACTGTTGAAGGCACTACTGTGCATGTTCAACTAGATCGACTTTGGTTAATTGCTCTCATTGAACAAATCTCGTCAGCAATTCTTTCATACTCAATTGTCTACAGAAGCGAAGTTGGAGCAGATGACGTACTGGGTGTCATTAGAAAGGCATTAAATCCACCATCGCCAATACCACTAACGATACATGGGCTTAAGTATCCAGAAAATATGGGGTTCCCACATGAAGTTTTTCCTCAATGTAAAGGAGCCTTATGGAGTGCCATGCTGCTAGATGGCGCGCTAGTTCACTTATCAAATGCTGTTCGTGAAAGAGCTAGAAATGAACTTGGTTTTATCATTAATTGGGGGCCAGTAGGGCATTTTGAAAGACGTCCTAATATAGAACGATATTTTAAAAAAATATCAGATGATGTTTTTATGCGATATCCATCTACTACAGGATCTAATCCCGGTAATGGGCGCGCTAAGAATGCAGAAGAGAATGCCGTTATTTACAGACTTTTAGCAGATGAGGCAGAGCAACTTATAGCAGTTTATACAGCACAGCATAATGGCACGCCTAATGAAGGCACCTCATACAACTCACCTTTGCAAGTACTAAATTATTATATTAATGACAAATCAAATCATTTTTTACTCAGACATTTGCCGGCGAAATTAGGTTCGAATTCGATCATTATTCCTTTACGTAAAGAATGTATTATTCGAGGAGGTAGACGCTCGGGCAGGCGCCCTTATGTTGAGATCGATGGGGCTAGGTATACAAACTCTGTACTAGCTCAATGCAGTGCTTTAGTGGGTCAGAAGCTAATAGTGGAGATTAACGAAGAAGATATGCGCTTCGTTAATGCGTATTTAAATAATGGCGCAGAACTAGGGTTCTTGAAAGCCGGCTCAAGATGGGGCTTAACAAAACACAGTCGAAAAACAAGAAAAATTATAAATAGTCTGATTACAAAAAAAATACTTGTACTTAGCAAATTCGACGACCCCATTCAAATATATATGAATTATCTATCTACGCAAAACAAATCAAAAAGTAAAAAACAAAAACCGATTTTACCAAGTAATGCTACAGAGGCGACCCGAGTTTCAAAAGAATCGGGATTACCTAAGATCATGCTGCCAGATTTTAGTAAATTGCCATCAGCAAGTACTTTGGCTAAATATGATGACACGAAGCCATCCTTAATGAATAAACCTATGCCAGATATAGCCAAAGTATTAAAAGACAAGCGCTAAAACTCTGGTTAAAGGAGGCGGTATGAACTATGAAGAGCGGGAATTGCTGCTTGATGACCACCCCATAGTCACAAAAAAATACTTGGTGGTAACTCCTACAATTAAACGAGTCTATTCTCTGATTAGAGAGCGAGTTTGGATGCGAAGAACAGGAACATTCCTATTTGCAATGCCACGAATGGGTAAAAGTACCTGTGCCGAAGCTGTGCAAGATATCCTGGAAGCAGAATTCCCCAAAATCTTTACTATACTTTTTACAGCGGAAAAGCGAAAGCAATCGGACTCTGGCTTGTTGATCGATATCTTGAGGGCCGATAAATTGCCGGTTCATTCAAGAACACCCTATAAGGACTTGTTTAATCATTTAATAACTCATATTAAAGTGAACATTTCTGAGCGGGGTGGAGCACAATTTATTTTGCTTATTGATGAAATGCAGCTCTTGTCTGAATTAGATTTAAATGTTTTATTGGTTCTTCATAATAGATTAGAGCTAGATAAAATTAAAATGACAACGATTGGTTTTGCTCAATCAGATATTCAACATTTAAGAAGTGCATTACATGCAACAAAAGCACTGAACTTACTCGCCCGATTTTTAAGTGAACCTATACCATTCGATGGATGCGCAAATAAAAAAGATTTAGAAGAAATATTGAATGAATATGATTACTCATTGATTTATCCTGACGACACGGAATTCACGTATACAAGATTTTTTCTTCCCATAGCATACAGCAATGGGTTTCGAATGAATGAATATGCTGCTCCTATATGGACTGCACTTAAAAAGGCATCGAAACCACTAGAGGAGCAATCTGTGCCAGTACAACATCTTTTTCGAACAGTTGAATATTTACTTTTAGCTGGCAGAGTAAAAGATAGTGAAAACTATAAAATAAGTGAAAAAGATATAGATGAAGCAATTGAAGCAAGCAATTTAAAAGAATACTGCGGGATTCTGGGGTCTAGTGGATAGTGAATTTAATCGCCGATTTACTTGGCATAAACATTCACCGGCTCCATTTGAATCGGCATGGTCAGTATTTGCTAAAATTTTGGCATTAAACCATACCAAACCCAGGGTAATTTTTGATGTTATTTGCAATAACCAAAGCAAGGAATCAAAAAAAGTGCTTTCAACTCTTGATAGTAGCTGGGTAGACTTTGATCGATTTTCTCACGCATTGAATGTTAAAGCTAATCAACTTAAAACATGCTTTCTTGATCAACTTGGTTTCTCTCTAAAAGATATAGCATATGTAAAAGACATTCGCGTATGCAATGAATGCCTAGCTAAAGGTTATCACTGTACGCTTTTTTGTTTACCCTTAATCAAGTCATGTCCCTGGCATGGATGCAAACTTGGATTTCCATGTAAAACATGTGCAGAAACTGTATTCGTTAAAGGGTTGTCACCTCAAGACATTATTTACAGTGAAAACTTTAATGATGAGTTTGATGAAAACGGCATTAATCTAACTTATGAATCACTTTGTGGACATATAGTCTTTTCAGAGAAACTTCTAAAGAATCTGGTCTTTGTCAATGATTCAGAAAAAAATGAAATTGAATTTAGATGCAATCAATTTCTGCTCTGGTGGTATGAAATAAATAAAAGCAATCATCATTTGGCATTTTTTGCGAAACAAATATTTTCTAAACATATACCAGTATTAAAACTTGAAAAATATCTATCAATTGCAAATACAATTGCCGGGCCATGTCCATGGGAACTTCAAGTTGAACCGGCATCATTTCATTGCGCATATTGGATATCAAACGTCACTGAGGATTACGAGCGATCAGGGTTTAGAGGTAGCCTATGCACTCACGTATATAAATCAGTACGAAGGTATATTTACAATCAGTATATACGACAACATAAAGGTTGCCTGAATGATGTTTTACACTTAGGTCAATATCAAGAACAGTATTTAAGTTCTTCCTCAATATGCAGCGTAGTTATCGCATACATCACATGGCGCATGTATATGGAGAGATTTAGAAGGTTAGAGTACTTCACAAATAATGAAAGCTCTAATTGCCGTTTAGATTTGAATATGTTCCTCATTGGCAAAACTCATGGACCTTCTGATCAAGTTGATATAGCTACATTTGCTCATTGTTGCTTGGCTAGATTTTTTATGATATTAGATAAAATAGAAAGAATTGTAGACATAAAAAGCTTTGAAATTCCCCAATGGGCGCTAAGCATAGAACAGAATGAGTTTAATAGCGGTATTTTCCATAATTTTATAAATGAAGATGAATTTAGAGGCGGACAGAAATTATTCGGTAGCAAATTGATTATTTATACCAATCCCAAATATTTAATTCATCGCGCAGAAGTTAGATGCGTGGCTAAGATTAAAAAATCAACATTAGACCCTAAACTTTATACAATAAATGGCACGTCATTATTCAATTACTTAGTAGGTAGATACATTATATTTAGAGTAATAAATATAGCGAAAGAACGTAAATCTCGAAGGTAACATGTATTCTTACCGTAAGCGCTAAATCTCATAAATTTAATCAGTGATTTCTATATTTCTTAATCAGATGATTGCAATTCTTTGCCCTGTTCAAATTAGAACATATAAGAATCATCACTTAAGTCTTTACTGCCTCGGTTCATCAAGTAGTTAGTCGCTGCGTCAGATGACATGCTGGAACCGATGCATATCTGGAGAAAGAACTTAGGCCAAATTCTGGCGCCAGATTCGGCACACTTGCTTGCGCGTAGTTTGGCAACGCTGGAGGTGCGAGTTTTACGGCAAAATTCGACAGCTTTACACTTGGCAAACGTATTGCAGCAGCATCCTTTGGTACAAAAAGTTTACTATCCTGGACTTGAAAATTTCATCGGGCATGAAATCGCAAAGCGACAAATGAATGGATATAGTGGGATGATTTCGATAGTAATCAAAGGCGATGGAACTGCTGCTACAAAAATGGTTGATGGGTTGCAATTGTTTACTTTAGCTGCAAGTCTTGGCGGGGTAGAGAGTTTAGTTTCCCAACCGGCGCTTACTTCACATCGTGATCTTAGCCCAGCAATGCGGCAATCGCGTGGTATCACGGATAGTTTAATAAGACTGTCTATTGGCCTTGAAACCCCAGAGGATCTGGAAAATGATTTGATACAGTCACTTTCCGAGTGTTCGAGAAATTAAACATTCAATAGTCACTTAGCCAAGTGTCAAGTTGGAGCTAATGCTTTCAACTATATTTAAATTAACGACTGCTAAGCCGCAAATCGGTCGTTCGTGTTAGGTAACCATATTTCAGTTACCTATCAGCAATAAGCTCTAAATTTATAATTTATCAATCAGCAGTTAATCCAAAATCAGTTGTAGATATTACTGAAATTTGGAGTTCATTGTTTATAGCCATAAGTAATTAATTTTATCAAATTGATCTTTGTCAAGTTAATCTATAACAGACGTGGTAGCCTTTGTCACTTAGTGCGACAAAATGTCGCAGAATTTACTGGGTGTTTTAATCACCCAAGTTAAAGGAGAAGAACATGAGTGATCTCAGTAAAGAACAAGTCAATAATGATGTACTAGAAGATGAGGGCCGCAGAAAGTTTTTCGGCACAACTGCAGTAGCGTCGCTAGCTGGAGCCGGATTGGTAATGGGCTTGTCAGCTTGCAAACAATCTGAAGATGGCGTTGCAGGCAAAGCTGCTGGTCACTTGGAAGGCTCAAGCAAGTTTGAAGTGCAACCAGGCAAGCTTGATTCATACTATAGTTTCTCAAGCGCAGGGCATAATGGAGAAATGCGTATATATGGCATACCTTCTGGTCGCACCCTTAAGCGTATTCCAGTTTTTAATGTGGATCCAATGGTGGGTTGGGGAATTACAAATGAATCAAAAGCCATCATGGGTACTAATGCAGATGGCAGCTTGAAGTACATGACTGGTGATACCCATCATGTGCATGGCTCATACACGGATGGCACCTATAACGGTAAATATTTGTGGACTAACGACAAATTAAATAATCGACTTGCCCGAATCCGAATGGATAGAATGGAGTGCGATGCGATCACTGATATACCTAATGTTCAAGGCTTTCATGGCATATTTCCAGACAAGCGTGATCCAGTAGACGCAAATGTTAACTTTACAACTCGCGTATTCTGCGGCTCAGAATTTGCCTCACCAAAACCTAATGATGGGCGTGATACCTCTGATCCGACTAAATGGTTTTCGCTTTTTACTTGCGTTGACGCAGAGAGCATGGAAGTGCGCTGGCAGGTCAGAATCAATGGTAACAATGACTTAGTCGCAACATCCTACGATGGCAAACTGGCCGCAAGTAACCAGTACAACACGGAAAATGGCGCAGTATTGGCTGACATGATGTCTGTAGAGAGGGATGCTTGCGTATTTTTTAATATTGAACGTATTGAAGCTGCAATCAAAGCTGGAAAATCTTTTACTATAGGCAACACTAAGGTGCCAGTAGTAGATGGTACGATTGATGCCAATAAAGATCCTAAGACCGCACTTGTTTGTTATGTGCCTGTGCCTAAAAACCCGCATGGCGTTAATATTTCACCTGATGGTAAATACTTTGTATGTTCAGGTAAATTGTCACCTACCGCGACAGTAATTGAAACTGAGTTAGTGCATAAGTGGTTTGCTGGTGAACTCAAGACTGAACGCGATGCTGTTGTAGCAGAACCAGAAATCGGTCTGGGCCCACTACATACTGGTTTTGACGGCAAAGGTAATGCTTTTACAACCCTTTTCCTCGACAGTCAAATCGTTAAATGGAACGTGGATAAAGCCATTGCACAATTTAAAGGCGACAAGTCAGCGCAACCAGTGCTAGATCGTATCGATGTGCATTATCAGCCAGGGCATGGTTATACATCCATGGGTGAAACCAAAGAGGCCGACGGAAAATTCTATAACTCAGGAAACAAGTTTTCTAAAGATCGCTTCTTACCTGTGGGGCCATTACATGTGGAAACTGAGCAGTTAATCGATATTAGCGGCGAAAAAATGCAACTGATTCATGATCATACGGCTTACCCAGAGCCACATGACGCTATTATTGTCCGGGCAGACCTAGTTAAAACTAAACAAGTGTCTGATATGAATGACTACCCAAATGCGGTGAAGTCTATGTCAGATAACCGTATAGAACGTAAAGGTAAAAAAGTCATGGTTTACATGACGTCTCAAGCACCTAATTTTGGTTTATCAGAAATCAAGGTGAAACATGGCGACGATGTCACTATTACGCTCACCAACCACGATAAAGTGGAAGATTTAACACATGGTTTTGGTATTGAGAACTACAATGTAAACTTCATCGTTAATCCGCAAGAAACCCATTCTGTAAGTTTTAAAGCTAATAAAGCGGGGGTATTTTGGATTTACTGTACACACTTCTGTCATGCATTGCATTTGGAAATGCGCATGAGATTTATTGTTGAAGCATAAGTTTTGCAATTGAAAGCTCAGTTGGAGTGAGTCAATGATAGGCTCACTCCACTTTAATTCACTTCAATCTAGATCAGCTAAATTTACATTTGTAACGCATTCTAAGTAGTAGGTCTGGAATCAGATGAAAACTCGATTATTACGCCCACTCTATTTGTTACGTCAAATTACTCGCTTTTCAGTTTTAATATGCTGCTATTTAAGTTTGTGTTTCTCAGCAATAACATTAGCCGATAGCGACAAAAAAAACGACCATACAGAACAAGAGCGCCACGCCGAAAAGAGCCATTCTGGCTCCTATGAAGCACCTCTGCCGGTCCAGCTTACAACCGACCCAGACCTGTGCGCTTATGTGCCTTGTCATGATATCTTTCCAAATGCAGATCGCTTCTCTCCCAGAAAAGGGCGCCCAGCCTACGTTGAGGCTTATCATGAGGAACATGGTCAACAAAAATTACTAGGCTACGCATTTCTTTCTACTGACATTGTTGATATTCCAGCCTACTCAGGAAAGCCGGTCGTCACGCTTATTGGCATGGACGTCACAGGCAAGATTATAGGTGTTAAAGTTTTGCGACACAGCGAGCCGATTCTATTGGTAGGTATTCCGGAAATAGCATTGACCAAGTTCATCAAGCAGTTTGTTGGTAAGAATGCTTGGGACAAGCTGGAGATTGGTAAGGCGCGTGCTGAAGGTGGATACATTGGTATTGACGCGATTAGCGGCGCTACCGTGACGGTCATCTCTGCAAATCAGGTTGTGATGCGAAGTGCCTATGAAATTGCCAAGCAAGTCGGCATTATTAAAGCAGTTCCTAGACCTCAAGCCAGTTTTAGCAACATTACTGAAGAGCAGTCTTGGGATACGCTACTTTCGGAAGGCAGCATACAGCACCTCACTGTATCACCCTCTCAAGTTGGTTTGGATAATACTGGACAACCATACATTGATCTTTACTTTGGCTACCTTAATGCGCCGACTATCGGTCGTAGTATTTTGGGGGAGCGCAATTACGAAGGGTTGATGGCCGAACTTAAGCCTAATGAACATGCTATTTTTATCGTTGCAAATGGTTCAGCGTCATTCAAGGGTTCTGGATTTGTACGCGGAGGCATTTATGATCGCGTCCAAGTTTCGCAAGACATGGATAGTTTTACGTTCCGTGATACGGATTACCGCAATCTGTACGGTATTCGGGCTACAGGAGCGCCAGAGTTTAACGAATCGGCTATATTTATCATACGCAGTACGAGCTTTAGTGCGGCTTATCCGTGGAGTTTGGTATTTTTAGGTAACAAAGTTGACAAGCAGACTGGGGCTAGAACCTTTGCCAATTTTGATCGTGAGCTCTGGCTGGATGCAAAATATCTGCAAGGTGGACGACCAATAGTGGTAAAGGCCGATCCCACTTGGCTAAAAATATGGAAATCTCGCATTTGGGAAATTACAGCTTTTATTGTGATTTTACTTTTTACTGCAGTAGTCTATGCAAATCGTGATTGGCTTGTGCGTCGATCCAGTCGTAAAGATAAACGCTGGGTTTCAGCTCCTAAATATGCAATTTGGTTAGTCAGCATTGGTTTTATAGGCTTTGGTTTGATGGCGCAGCCGTCTATTACACAGGTGCTGACGTGGTTTCACTCATTACTATTTCACTGGAAGTGGGAGCTATTTTTATCTGATCCATTTATCTTTATTTTCTGGCTGTTTATCATCATCACGGTGTTTATATGGGGGCGTGGCTTATTTTGTGGATGGATGTGCCCGTTCGGCTCTTTGTCTGAAATAATCTATAAAATAGCGGGAAAAGTTGGTCTTAAACGCTTCCAGTTTAAGCCGAGCATGGCGTTGCATAATCGGCTGAAGTGGATCAAATATGGTATTTTCTGGGTGCTGCTGGCAGTCTCATTCTTTTCTATGGGATTAGCGGAAAAGCTGGCAGAAGTCGAGCCGTTCAAAACAACCTTTTTAGTGGGCTTGTTCAACCGCAGCTGGCCATACACTTTATTTACCGCTAGTCTGCTTGGTTTATCGCTCTTTACTGAGCGCCCGTTCTGTAAATATTTATGTCCATTGGGCGCGGCATTGGCGATGCCGACGACTTTTCGCTGGTTTGGCTTAAAACGCAAGCAGGAATGCACCACTTGTTCCGCTTGTGCTGCGGGCTGCGGTTCACAGGCGATTGATAGTTTAGGTGTCATTGATCATCGTGAATGTATGTTATGTCTAGATTGTATGATCCTTTATTATGATGACCATGCATGCCCGCCGCTTTCCAAGGAGCGAAAGTTGCGTGAGAAATCTGGTTTACCTCTAACGCGTATTAATGCCGAGGGCTATTACATTCCCATTCATCCTGTGCCAATGAAAGGAGCTGAGGAGTGAAGCCTAATGCAGAAAACCGCCTTCCATCCTATGTAGAAACTAAAGGAGTTAAATGGTTGCTTTATGAACTATTTGACCATTTATGGCCCTGGAGCAAACAAGGCTGGCTTCAGCATAAAGCTATTCAGACAGCAGGGCTGGCATTTGCAGTTGCGGTAACTGTAGCTTGGGCGTTAGCTGCTAATGGGCGGCTTGGAGCAGATGCTTTGATTGGCTGGTGGCTAGGCTGGAGTATCTACGAAATAATCATTCGCTTGCAATGTAAACCCTACATTAAAGATGGACCTTGGTGGGGGCATCGTTATCGTCCCGCTGGACGAATGGATATGATTTGCTATGTCTTGTTCAAGAACTTGCTGATAGGCGCATTGCTTTTTATTACATTGCGTAATCTAGGCTTGCTACAGATGGTGAGTTGATGCGACAGGCGATTGATTTTGCCATGCTGATTTTTAGCGTTGTCTCCGTGTTGTTTTGCTTGCAGGCGCAGGCGGCAGAGCATAAGGTTGTGCCAGGTCAATCAATTAGTGAGGCAATCGACCGAGCAAAAGCAGGTGATACGGTAGTGGTTACACGTGGTGTTTATCCTGTGCATCTGGTTATTACCAAGCCATTGCACTTAAAAGGATTAAATCGTCCAACGCTAGATGGTGGAAATATTGGAGATGTGATTCGCATCAAATCTCCCGATGTCACCATTGAAGGTTTTATTATCAGTAATAGCGGTGCAGACCTTACTGCGCAGAATGCCGGCATTTATCTTGAGCCAGGTAGCGACCGCGCTATTGTTCACAACAACACCATCAATTACACCTTATTTGGTTTATGGATCGAGAAGGTAAAAGATATTCAGGTTATCGCTAATAACATTACCGGAAAACGAGACTTAGCCTCAGCGCAACGTGGTAATGGCATTCAGCTTTATAACAGTCGTGGTGCAAAGATAATCAACAATCATGTGAGCTTTACTCGTGATGGCATCTATGTCGACGTATCCGATCATGCGCTGTTTCAAGGTAATCGTTTGCATCATCTGCGTTACGGTAGCCATTATATGAATTCAAACTTTAATGTTTGGGAAAATAATGATTCTTACCTCAACCGCGGCGGACTAGCGCTGATGGAGGTGAGGAATCAAACCGTTCGCAACAATCGCGCTTGGGGTAACTCTGATCACGGAATCATGCTGCGCACCATTGTAGACTCAGTTGTTGAACATAATGTAGTGGCTGGCAATGGTCGTGGCTTTTTCATTTATGATGCAGAATACAACACGTTACATAACAATTTAATTATTGCTAACCGTGTTGGAGTTCACCTTTGGGCAGGCTCTATCCACAATGATGTTGAAGGGAATGACTTAATTAACAATTCTGAGCAGATCAAATATGTAGCCAGCAAGGATGAATACTGGGGCGTGAAGACGGGCAATTATTGGAGCAATTATGTAGGTTGGGACAGCGATGGAAACGGTGTTGGCGATGTGCCTTATGAAGCCAATGACTTAGTCGATCACCTTACTTGGAAATACCCTGCAGCTAAATTGTTACTGAATAGTCCAGCTGTACAGACACTACGATTAGTTTCCAGACAATTTCCACTATTGCGCGCCACCAGCATTGTCGACCAGAATCCGCGCATGACGCCATTTAACAAAAATTGGAGTATCTGGCTTGAAAAACAACGTCATTGAGGTCAAAAACGTATTTAAATACTACGGTGAAGTGCTTGCCGTAGATGGCATGACACTGACCATACATAAAGGTGAAACACTAGGCCTGATTGGCCATAACGGTGCAGGGAAAAGCACTTTATTTAAAATGATGCTGGGCCTCATTCCGCAAACTTCTGGCGAGATTAATATCAATGGCACCTCAGTAAATGGGGGAGCGTTTCGTGAGTTACGCCGCTCTATTGGTTATCTGCCGGAAAATGTTGTGTTTTATGAAAACTTGACTGGGTTGGAAACGTTACAGTTTTTTGCATCACTCAAGGGTTGCAAGCTTAATACATGCTTGCCGCTTCTCGAAAAATTAGGCCTGGCACATGCTGCCAATCGACGTGTGGATGGATATTCTAAAGGCATGCGCCAACGACTGGGATTTGCGCAGGCATTGCTAGGTAAGCCGCAGATTCTTTTTTTGGATGAGCCAACTACAGGCCTAGATCCAGAGGCAATACGCGAGTTTTATACAATTCTGCAAGAACTTAATGCACAAGGTGTTACAGTTGTCATTACCTCACACATTTTGTCAGAAATTCAAGAGCGTGTTCAGCGCTTGGCTGTTTTGAAATCAGGTAAGCTACATGCACTGGGTACGGTGCAGGAACTGCGAGAGGCCGTAGATTTACCACTTGCGATACATGTGCAGGCAAGTTGTTCAACTGATGCGGTAGAGGCCACTCTGCAGGGTGTTGCACTCGAAGCGCTAATCTTAACAGGCAATTCAGTGGTGATTCACTGTCAGCGTAACCATAAAATGGAAGTGCTTCGTAGATTAGGGTCGTTAGGTGATGCTCTATTAGATGTGGTGGTTAAAGAGCCTACGTTGGAAGATGTATTTCTCGGATATGCGGCCTAAAGGTTAAATGATGTTAAACATTGAAATTTCACAGATTAAAATTATTGCCGCTAAAGAGTTTCGTGATCGCATCCGCAACCGCTGGGTGATTGCAGTGTCCCTTATTTTTACTGCATTTGCACTAGCGATCGCCTACTTTGGTTCTGCGCAGCAAGGAGAGGTTGGGCTTCGTAATATTGAAGTGACTATTGCAAGTCTTGTCAGCCTGGTAATTTATTTAATCCCACTTATTGCTCTTATTCTTGGCTATGACGCTATTGTAGGCGAACGTGAACGCGGCTCCCTTGACCTGTTATTGTCCATGCCCATTACACGCTTGGAACTGATACTTGGAAAATTTCTAGGGCTATCTGCTGCTCTAGCGTGTGCAACGCTGGTGGGTTTTGGGCTGGTAGGTTTGCTACTGGCCTATCAGATAGACCTCAATGCGCTATATCACTACACAGGTTTTATGGTGAGTACTATTTTACTGGGTATGGTGTTTCTGAGTTTGGCTGTGATGGTATCGGTGATAGCTAAAGATCGCGCTCGTGCCAGTGGCGGCGCCATTTCAGTATGGTTTCTGTTTGTGCTAGTCTATGACTTAATTCTACTCGGTCTACTGGTCCTTTCTGGCGGAAGCTTTGGTGAGGAATTCTTTCCGTTATTATTGTTACTTAATCCTGCCGATATTTTTCGAATACTCAACATTTTTAGTATGGAAGATATTAAAGTTTTTTATGGATTAGCCACAGTGTTTCCAGCCAGCTTATCCAATCCTTGGCTGCTCAGTTCTATGATGCTGGCGTGGATTATCATGCCGTTAACTGTTGCTTTTTGGAGATTTAAATGAATCAGACTCTAGTTCACCGTTATTTTTTGCCACTTGTTTTAATGACAGCACTTGTTGCTTGCGGTAAGACTGCTGCACCTGTAGCCCCACAGGAAATTACTGCGGGAACCTCATGCTCGTTGGATGGTATGACCTTGGCAGATTTCCCAGGCCCTAAAGCACAAATTCACTATGCCATGGGTGAACCAGATTATTTTTGCGATACAGTGGAAATGTTCTCAATATATCTAAAACCAGAGCAAAAAAAGCGTATTACAGGAATTTTTACGCAGGATATGGGTAAAAGTGATTGGGAATCTCCCAAAGGGAATTGGGTCGATGCCAAACAGGCATTCTATGTATTGGGTAGTAAAAAAATGGGGTCAATGGGGCCAACGCTCGCTGCATTTTCAATAGAGCAAGATGCTAATAAATTTGCCAAAGAGTTTGGTGGGAAAGTTCTAGGTTTTGATCAAGTGACATTGGATATGGTGGACCTGTCAGGCGGTGCAGCCCATGACCAATATATGTAGTTTGTGATATTTGAAAAAAGGGCGCAGCAGCTCCTCGGCTAGTTTGTTTGTGTTCATCATCAGGTTAGGGTATAGCATTAACTGACACCACCTCCCAAGGCCTGATATAAAGCAACACTATCGACTAGGCGTAGTGCCTGGGCCGCAACCATATTGATCCGGATTGACTGTACCTGTTGCTGAGCGATGAGCAGTTGCAAGTAGCTGGCCGCGCCCAGCCGGTATTGCCGCTCGACCGACTGCAAGGAGGCCTGTGCAGCCATATCAGCGGCAGCAAGGGCAGTCAAAGTTTGTGCATCGCTTTCCACTGCGCGCAGGGTGTCGGCGACGTTACGCAAAGACTCCAATACGACGCTCTGGTAATTGGCTGCGGCGGCATCAAAACCAGCGAGCGCCGCTCTTTTTTCAGCGGGTAGCCCTGGATTAAAAAGAGGCTGTGTGAGCTGCGCAACTAGGCCCCACACTGCCGAGCCACCACCGAACAGGGCACCGGCGGTCAGCGCTTGAGAGCCAAGGTTGGCACTCAGGTTGATCTGTGGGTAGAGCTTGGCGACAGCCACACCATAGTCTGCATTAGCCGCATGCAACAGCGCTTCTGACGCCTGGATATCCGGTCGGCGGCGCACCAGTTCCGAGGGCACGACGAGCGGCAGCTCGACGGGCAGAGTGAAATCGGCCAGAGTGAAGGCCGGGATGTCTCCCTTGCTAGGGGCACGACCAGTTAGCACCGCCAGTAGATGTTCGGTTTGTTGCAGTTGTTTGCGCAGCGCAGGCAGT
>CAZUOQ010000032.1:0-26129 GCA_964622195.1 uncultured Methylotenera sp.
GGACCTACGGATTAACAGTCCGGCGCTCTACCGACTGAGCTATTGAGGAATCGGTGAAGGCGCTATAATACTGACACAGCGCGCTTTGGTCAATCATTACAAGACAAAATATTGGATAAATTTAATGAAAAAAAATAAAAAATATTTAATCGGGTTTGTCGCAGTAATTAGCATATTGATTGTTATACCTTTTTTTATTCCGGTGCGCACCTATCTGGATCAGGCGGAGCGCATGGCCAGTGAGGAAGTTGGTGCGCCAGTCACCATAGGTTCCGGTCGGTTGCTGCTGGTGCCTACGCCGCGTGTAGTGGCAAAAGATATCACGGTAGGTAAACAGCAGGAACTCAAATTAGAGGAGCTATCTGTTGTTCCAGCCTTGGGTTCTTTATTCGCAGACACCAAAGTCATAGAAATAAAAGTTACCAGACCGGTTATGAAAAAAGCAGCTTTGGATATTGTCTCTGCACTATCAGCAAAAGATACCGCCCCCAGCACAGCTCCTGCGGCAGTCAGCGTTAAGCATGTAACGATTGATGAACTGCAGCTGGATTGGCCGGATATGAAGCTGCCGGCTTTAAATCTGGATGTTGAATTGACTGACGCAAATGCGTTGGAATCGCTAACTATGGAAACAGTAGATGGTGCATTAAATGCAAATGTTACGCCCAAAGATGGCGGCCATTCAATCATGGTTAATGCCCGGAACTGGACGCTGCCAGTTGGCTTGCCAGTGCTCATCAATAAGGCGGCACTTGAAATGCATTTGCAGGGTAGCCAGCTCGACATTCCCAAGATTGATGTTGCGCTCTATAACGGTACTTTGGCAGGTAATGCAGTCTTATCATGGGCTAAAGGCTGGCGTACTTCAGGCAAGCTGCAAGTGAATAACTTGTCTGTCAAAGAGCCCAGCAGCATGGTAAGTAAATCCGTTTATCTGAGTGGCAACCTATTCGGCAACGGTACTTTTTCAGGTGTTGCAAAAGAGGCTTCTGCATTGGCAGACAATCTTGGCGCAGACTTTAAATTCAATGTAAACAACGGTGTTCTGCATGGTCTGGATCTGGTTAAGCTAGCCAGCTTGTTAACCAAGCAAAGCGGCGGCGGTGAAACGCAGTTTGATGAGTTTGCTGCGATTTTGAATGTCAAAGGCAAGCAGTATGCTTTGCGTGATATTAACATGCGCTCTGGCCTGCTGGCGGCCTCAGGTCAGGTAAAAGTTAAAGCTGATAAAGCGCTTGATGGTGTAGTGGAAGTCGAGTTGAAGCAAGGCGTCAGTTTGGCGGCTATACCTTTACAGGTCTCCGGAACGGTTGATCAGCCATCAGTGTTGCCTACTAAGGCTGCAATGGCAGGCGCTTTAGCCGGTACTGCTATTCTTGGCCCTGGTGTTGGCACCACTCTAGGGATTAAAGCGGGCGGGGCGGTAGATAAAATTAAAGGCCTGTTTCAAAGTGATTGATCTCTGAAGCAGGCCATTGGTATAAAAGTCAGTTGCCACGAAAATCACGAACGTACACGAACAAAATCAATGGTTTGTATGGATTCTGGCTAACTCCAGCTTTTGTCTTGTGACAATATATCTGATTAAGGAAATACTGATTTATTCCGATTACGTCATTCCGGCGAGACCGTAAAGGTCTTCACCGTAGAATATATGTGCTAAAGCACATTATTCACACGCAAAAAGCCGGAATCCAGCAAAATCAAGACACTGGACACCGGCTTTCGCCGGTGTGACGAATAAATCAGTGCTTACTTAAGCTATTTCGTGGCTTTTGTGTTTTTCGTGGATAAAAAGCTGTTTAATTCAGTGCGCGCTCAATACGGTCAAGTGCGTTACGCAGATTATCCATTGATGTAGCAAATGAAATACGGAAATAACCCTCCGCGCCGAATGCAGAACCTGGTACTACAGCAACATCAAACTCTTCCAGCAAGTAATCAGCCAAAGCCATATCGGTAGCAGCTGTGATTTTGCCGGCTTTGAATAAACTGTCAATTGCGCCGCGTGCATCCGGAAAGGCGTAGAACGCACCGCCAGCCATTAAGCAGCTAAGTCCCGGCATGCTGTTGAAGCGGTCAACGACATACTTATGACGCTCGCGGAAAGCTGTCACCATCGGCACGATACAATCCTGTGAACCTTCCAAAGCAGCTTGTGCCGCCACTTGTGAGATGGAAGTCGGGTTGCTGGTAGATTGTGATTGCAGAATTTCCATCGCCTTGATGATGTAGGCAGGGCCTGCTGCGTAACCAATACGCCAGCCAGTCATTGAGTAGGCTTTGGAAACACCGTTTAATACGATGCAGCGGTCTTTCAGTGCTGGAGTCGCGTTTAAAATATTGTAGAACTTGCTGCCGGTGAGGTTGACGTGTTCGTACATGTCATCTGTTGCCACAAACACGTGTGGATGTTTCAGTAATACTTCACCTAATGCTTTTAACTCATCCAGCGTATAAACCGCGCCGGTAGGGTTGGAAGGTGAATTGATCATGAATAGTTTGGTTTTAGGCGTAATTGCCGCTTCCAGCTGCTCAGGAGTCAGCTTGAAGCCTTGTTCGATACCGCATTCCACAATGACCGGTACAGCTTCTGCGACTAATGCGATATCGGCATAAGATACCCAGTAAGGTGCCGGAACAATCACTTCGTCACCTTTGTTCAGGATTGCCAGGCATAAGTTGAAAATGGTCTGTTTGCCACCAACGCCAACAATGACTTCGTTGAGCGCATAGTCGAAACCATTTTCATTTTTGAATTTTGCCACGACAGCTTTTTTCAGGCCGGGAATGCCTGATACTGGCGTATATTTTGTAAAGCCGGCATCAATTGCAGCTTTGGCAGCGTCTTTAATGTGCTGTGGTGTATCAAAATCAGGTTCACCTGCGGCAAGGCCAATAATGTCACGGCCTTCAGCTTTATATTTACCGGCTTTGGCGGTAATGGCAAGTGTAGGGGATTCTTTTATGGATTGAACGCGTAGTGATAAAACTGATGACGGGTTTGCCTGACCTTGCGCGGCTGATGATGACGTTGCCAAAATATGCTTCCTTAAAACAAATTATATGCAAATGCTTGAATATCCGGCATTTTACGCATAAAAATCATGAAAAGGAATATCAAACATAGTGATGGCTGTTCTATAGATGAAATAAAAGAAGCCTCGATAAATTTCGAGGCTTCCGAGACGTTCATTTGATACTTAATTACTGCTTTTGATTACTGTTTTTTAGCATTCAGTGCTGCAGCCAACCATCTGGCTGAATTCAGCTGCCAGTTCTTTGTTAATGTTGCTCAGTGCAAGATTGATGTTGCGTACGCCTTCCTTGTCACCGGCAGATTGCGCTATTACGCCCAGCCTGATCAAAGAGTCTGTATTGTTCGGATCCAAAGCCACTGACTGCTCATAAGCCTTTTTGGCTTCACTGGTTTTGCTTAAGTTTTCGTGTGCAAAGCCTAATTCATACCAGGCGTCAGTATTTTTAGGGTCGATAGCAAGCCACTTTTCCGCTACCTGTTCCAGCTTTGGCCAATCGCTGGCTAATTCCGGTATGGCAATCTGCATGAAAAACGGTTTGTTGTTGTCTTCTTCTTCCCAGAATGCTTTGCCGGTAATCGGGAATTTGGTTTCAACCGGTAGTTTCTCAAGATCAGCTAACCATTCAATAGGTAGTGAGTAAAAATAAGCTGGCCTGCCAGGTGTTTTGAATGTGTTAATGCCAAGTAGTTTGCCTTCCAGGTCAAAAATACCGCTGCCACTGGCACCCATCAGGAATTTGGCGCTGCTCCTGATAACGCGGCCTCCATCAAACTCGTAAGTGGTTTTAATAACGCCAGCTGAAGTCAGTGCGTTCGGTACACCGTTAGAGTGGCCGATGGCTAATACTTCCTGGCCTCTTTTAATGTCGTTGCCTTTGCCGAGTGGTGCAGGTTTGAGTGGCAAGCCTTCAGTCGCCACGAGACATAAATCATGCCAGCGGTCAGCCTGTACCGTTGTAATCGTATAAGTGTCTTCGCCACGTGATATCCATGGCTGCTTGGTGCTGCGGAATATATGGCAATTGGTAATCACTTTGTTTTCACTCACAACCACACCTGATCCGTATGAAACGCCGCCTTTGTCATTGTAGCCGCGTATCATCACTACAGATTGCAGTGACGCCAGTACTTTTTGTTGATCAAGCGCTAATACTGGCTGTATATAAGCAAGCGTGAGTAATAGCAAAATAAATCCGCGCATATGAATCTCCAGGGCAAAGTGTTGGTTTTTTCTTAAAATTCAGAACTCGCAGCAATCTTATTGATGCCGGTAATATTCTGAAAAGCTTGAATCATTGCTAAATGACCCTATATATCCTGCAAAGTTCTGAATAACGATTAGGCAATTAAATCAATCATTTAAAACTAGGGTGTTTAACAGCTTTGCTGGTAAAATTGGCAGTTAATTTTTTCACAAAAGCGCAAAGTGTTCGTTACTTTTCCAAACAGCAAATATCAGCTTTATCAGCCGTTTCCTCCTGCAGGTGATCAGCCGCAGGCCATTGAAAAGCTCACGCAAGGCGTCAATGATGGCTTGAAATTTCAGACCTTGCTGGGCGTGACCGGCTCGGGCAAGACATTTACCATGGCCAACGTGATTGCGCGTACCGGCCGTCCGGCGATTGTGATGGCGCCAAATAAAACATTGGCTGCGCAGCTCTACAGTGAATTCAGGGAGTTTTTCCCTAATAACGCGGTAGAGTATTTCGTCAGTTACTATGACTATTACCAACCAGAGGCCTACGTGCCGTCTCGCGATTTATTCATCGAAAAAGATTCCAGCATCAATGACCACATTGAGCAGATGCGTTTGTCTGCAACCAAGGCGATGCTGGAGCGTGAGGATTGCGTGATCGTGGCGACGGTTTCAGCCATTTACGGTATCGGTGATCCGAGCGAGTACCATGGTATGGTGCTGCATATCCATCTAGGCAAGAAGATGAGTCAGCGCGATATCGTGGATCATCTCATTCGCATGCAGTACGACCGCAATGACTTTGACTTTGGTCGCGGCACATTCCGTGTGCGCGGCGATGTGATCGATGTATTTCCATCCGAAAACAGCGAAACAGCAGTGCGTATCAGCCTGTTTGATGATGAGATTGACGGTATTCAGTTATTTGACCCGCTCACCGGGCAAATCTTCAACAAGATACACAACTTCAGGATATTCCCCTCCAGTCATTATGTGACGGCACGCGAAGCCACCATTCGTGCGATGGAGACCATTAAAGAAGAGCTGCGTGATCGCGTCAATTTCTATATCAAGGAAAACAAACTGGTCGAAGCGCAGCGTATCGAGCAGCGCACACGTTTTGATCTTGAGATGCTCAATGAGATCGGCTTCTGTAAAGGCATTGAGAATTACAGCCGCCATTTGACAGGCGCCAGGCCGGGTGAGCCACCGCCGACCCTAATGGATTATTTGCCGGATAATGCCTTGCTGATTATCGACGAAAGCCACGTCACGGTGCCGCAAGTCGGCGGTATGTATAAAGGTGACCGTGCGCGGAAGGAGAATCTGGTGGATTATGGATTCAGGTTGCCATCCGCCATGGATAACCGTCCGCTCAAGTTTGAAGAATTTGAACGCGTGATGCGTCAGTGTGTGTTTATTTCAGCCACTCCGGCAGACTATGAAAAAGAGCATCAGCAGCAGGTTGTAGAAATGATTGCAAGGCCAACAGGGTTGGTTGATCCGGAAATTGTGGTGAAACCTGCCGATACGCAAGTCGATGATTTACTCGGTGAAATCAAGAAGCGTGTAGAGGTGGGCGAGCGTGTGCTGGCAACGACGCTGACCAAGCGCATGGCGGAAGATTTAACTGATTATTTAAGTGAGCATGGCGTTAAAACCAGATATCTGCATAGCGATATTGATACCGTGGAGCGTGTAGAAATCATTCGTGATCTGCGCTTGGGTGAGTTTGATGTGCTGGTAGGCATCAACCTGTTGCGTGAAGGGCTTGATATTCCTGAGGTGTCACTGGTTGCGGTGCTGGATGCTGATAAAGAAGGTTTCCTGCGTTCCGAGCGCAGCTTGATTCAAACCGCAGGCCGTGCCGCACGTAACCTGAATGGGCAGGTGATTTTTTATGCCAATAAAATCACGCGCAGCATGAAGCTGGCTATGGATGAGACCGAGCGCAGGCGAAGCGTGCAGCAAGCTTTTAATGAAGCACATGGCATTACCCCTAAGGGCGTGAGCAAGCGCATCAAGGATATTATTGATGGCGTTTACGATAAGGATGAAGCGCAGCGTGAGCGTAAAGCCATGCAGGAGCAGGCGAGTTACGAATCCTTGAGCGAAAAACAAATCACCAAGGAAATGAAGCGCCTGGAAAAAGCCATGCATGATGCTGCTAAAAACCTGGAGTTTGAGAAAGCTGCTGATTTCAGGGATCAGCTTAAAAAGCTTAGGGTGAAGTTTTACGGGGCAGAGATGCCGGATTTGGTTTAAGCAGTTTTTCTGCCTGAATTTGCATAGCCATATGTTATTTAAGCCAAAACAATTGATTTCATTAAATATTGTTTGATTAGTGCCTGACTTTTGTCTATAATCCCGCGCTTGCTTGAACCAATGTGTTCAGCAAGCATTTTTTTACCTTGTCACACTGCGTATAAGCAGGTGGCTTTTATCCAAAAGGAGTGTCTATGAGACATTATGAAGTAGTATTTATCGTCCATCCGGACCAAAGCGAGCAAGTGCCTGCGATGATCGAGCGTTACCGCGCACTGATCACCAGCAACGGTGGTGCTATTCACCGTCTGGAAGACTGGGGCCGCCGCCAATTGGCTTACCCAATCCAAAAAATTCACAAAGCACATTATGTGTTGATGAATATCGAATGCAACCAAACAGTTTTAGAAGAGTTAGAGCATGGCTTCAAGTTCAATGATGCTGTATTGCGTCATCTGACAATGGCAACTAAAACTGCTGTTACTGCACCTTCACCAATGATGAAAGAAGAGAAATCTAAATCAGTGTTGAGTAAAGATGCAGCCCCAGCTGCGCCTACAGAGGCAGCAGCAGCTTAATTGAATAAGCTGGTGCTTCAGGCCGAGGTGGTTCAAATTGAGCCGCTACGCTACACACCAGCTGGTATACCGTTGTTAAGTGTTGTTTTGCATCATGTGTCAGAGCAGATAGAAGCCGGCATGAAGCGAAAAGTGGAATGTGAAGTCAATGCAGTGATTTTGGGAGACCTCGCACTGCAAGGTTTGAAAATCGGGGCGCAAATTATCGCACAAGGTTTTTTAGCCAGACGCAGTCTTAAAAGCACACAACTGGTCATGCATATTAACGAAATAAAAAGTATGTAAGCACAGCTTGCATCAACTAAAAAGTTTAGGAGTTTAAAATGGCAAGAGATATGTATAAACGCCGCCGTTACTGCCGTTTTTCAGCAGAAGGCATCAAAGAAGTGGATTACAAAGATGTTGATCTGTTAAAAGATTTCATCTCAGAAAACGCAAAAATCATCCCAGCACGTATGACGGGTACTAAAGCACGTTATCAACGTCAATTGACAGCAGCGGTTAAACGCGCGCGTTTCTTGGCTTTGTTACCATACACTGACAAACACCCAGGCTAAGGAGAAAACTATGCAAGTTATTTTATTGGAAAAAGTTGGCAACCTTGGTGGGTTGGGTGACGTAGTTAAAGTTAAAGATGGTTTCGGCCGTAACTTTTTGATTCCACAAGGCAAAGCTAAGCGCGCTACTGAAGCTAACAAAGCTGAATTCGCTGCACGCCGTGCTGAGTTGGAAAAACAACAAGCTGCAATTTTAGCTGTTGCACAAGCACGCGGCGAAAAATTGGAAGGCTTCGTTGTATCAATCGCACAAAAAGCTGGTGTTGATGGCCGTCTGTTCGGTTCAGTAACCAACGGCGATATCGCTGAAGCATTAGTTGCTGCAGGTCATGAAGTGGTTAAAGCGGCTATCCGCTTGCCAAATGGTCCACTGAAAACTGTCGGTGATCACGCTGTTTCAGTTGCATTGCACCATGACGTGGTTGTGAACATCACTGTTTCAGTAGTTGCTGAGGCTTAATTACAGAATATCTTCTGATATTTCAGTAAAGTAAAAAAAGGCTACTTCGGTAGCCTTTTTTATTATTGGCTGGGCGTGAATTGAGTATAATTCCAGCTATGACTGATGAACAACTAGATGCACTAAAAACTCCTCCCCATTCGGTAGAAGCCGAACAATCCGTCATTGGCGGCCTGTTACTTGAAAACGAAGCGCTTGATAAAATCGCTGATATTTTGAGTGCCAAAGAATTTTACCGCCATGATCATAAGCTGATATTTGAGCACATAGCCCGGCTGATCGAGCACAACAAGCCTGCTGATATTGTGACCGTGGCAGAATCCCTTGAGAATTCAGCAGAGCTTTCCAGCGTAGGCGGCATCGCTTACCTTGGTGCTTTGGCGCAAAATACGCCGACCGCTGCGAATATTCGCCGTTATGCAGAAATTGTGCATGAGCGATTTGTCATGCGCCAGTTGGTAGCGGTAGGCTCCGGTATTGCAGAGAGTGCCTATATGCCAAACGGCCGTGATGCTCAGCAGTTGCTGGATGAGGCCGAGGCGAAGATATTCCAGATTGCGGAGGGCGGTAAGCGGAGCTCTGAAGGCTTTACGGATATCAAAGTGCTGCTGCCGCAAGTGGCTGACCGTATTGACCAGTTATTTTCTCGTGATAATCAATCTGATGTTACGGGTATTTCATGCGGATTTTCTGATCTGGATGCGATGACATCCGGTTTGCAGCCAGGCGATTTGATTATCGTTGCTGGCCGTCCGTCGATGGGTAAGACTGCATTTTCACTCAATATTGCTGAAAACGTGGCGCTGGATAGCGGCTTGCCGGTTGCTGTATTCTCGATGGAGATGCCGGGCACGCAGCTTGCGATGCGTATGATCGGTTCGGTAGGGCGGCTCGACCAACACCGCATGCGTACCGGTCGCCTTGAAGATGAAGATTGGGAAAAGCTCACAACAGCACTAGGTAAGTTGAATGAGGCACCGATTTTTATTGATGAAGGTTCGGGGCTGAGCAGTTTTGACGTGCGTGCCAGGGCACGCCGTTTGCACAGGCAGGCAGGCAAGCTGGGCCTGATTGTGGTCGATTACCTGCAATTGATGTCGGCGCCGGCCGGTCGGCAAGGTGAAAACCGTGCAACGGAAATTTCTGAAATCTCACGTTCCCTGAAAGCGCTGGCAAAAGAGCTGGATGTACCTGTGATTGCCTTATCCCAGCTGAACCGCAGTGTGGAACAGCGCCCGGATAAGCGTCCCGTCATGAGTGACTTGCGTGAGTCCGGCGCGATTGAGCAGGATGCGGACGTGATTCTGTTTATTTACCGTGATGAAGTCTATAACCCTGATAGTCCAGATAAAGGCACGGCCGAGATTATCATCGGTAAGCAGCGGAATGGCCCGATCGGCCGTGTGCGCCTGACATTTCTTGGACAGCATACACGGTTTGAGAACTTTGCCGGCGCGGCGCACATGGCGGATGAGTATTAATTTACCTTATGCGCCCAATCACAGCTTCAATCTCTCAAAGCGCCTTACGCCATAATCTTTCGGTAGTGAAACAGCTAGCGCCGCATTCAAAAGTTATGGCGGTGGTGAAGGCGAATGGCTATGGACACGGTTTGCTCAATGTTGCACGTGGCCTTGATGCGGCAGAAGGCTTTGCTGTGCTCGGCGTCAATGAAGCCATTACCTTGCGTGATGCCGGCTTCAAGCAAACCATTCTGCTGCTGGAAGGTGTTTTTCGCGCAGAAGAGCTTCAGGCTGTTGCGAGCTATCAAATCGACATTGTTATACATTCTCAGCAGCAGATACAGATGCTGCAGAATGTGGAACTTGCTATCCCGGTGCATGTGCATCTTAAAATGAATACCGGAATGAATCGCCTTGGGTTTACGCCAGCAAGTTACCTGGCTGCATTTAACACATTAAAAACCTGTAAAAACGTTGCAGGCATTACCTTGATGACGCACTTTGCCACAGCAGATAAAGCTCCGGGCATAGCGGGGCCGTTGTCATTATTCCGGAAAACGACAGAAGGTTTGCAGCAGCCTGTATCCCTGGCTAATTCAGCTGCAATATTGCGCTATCCTGAGGCGCATGCCGATTGGGTGCGCCCTGGCATCATGCTGTATGGCGCCAGTACAGTAAGTGGTGTGCCTGCTGCTGAATTCGGTTTGAAACCGGTCATGCATTTCACCAGTGAGATCATCGGCGTACAGCCTATACAGGCTGGTGACAGCATTGGTTATGGCAATCGTTTTACTGCTACAGAGACCACGCGCATAGGCGTGGTTGCCTGCGGCTATGCCGATGGTTACCCGAGGCATGCAGGTTTGTTAGGCAGCCAACACCCGCATGGCGCTCCGATTGCAGTGTGTGGCAAAACCACAAGAACGTTAGGCCGGGTCTCTATGGATATGCTGTTTTGCGATCTCAGCAACATTCCGGAAGCTGATGTTGGCAGCCCTGTCGAGTTGTGGGGAAATCAGATTCCCGTAGATGCGGTAGCTGAGGCATCAGATACCGTAGGGTATGAATTGCTATGTGCGGTTTCTTCGCGTGTACAGATAAAAGTCGTGGATTAAATGGCAAAAGCTAAAACAATTTATTCCTGTACGGAGTGCGGCGCTCAGGAGCCAAAATGGCAGGGACAGTGCCCAAGCTGCATGGCATGGAATACACTGGTGGAAAGCATTGCCGAAACTGCCGGTACCAACCGCTATGCCAATAAATTTGACGGTGTTGCGCAAAGCAGTACATTGCAGAAACTGGCAGATGTCGAAGCCGCAGAAGTGCCGCGGCAACCGACAGGTGTGAGCGAGTTTGACCGTGTGCTTGGTGGCGGCCTGGTTGCAGGTGGAGTGGTGTTGATCGGCGGCGACCCCGGCATTGGTAAGTCTACGTTACTGCTCCAAACCTTATGCCATATCGGTGCCATGAACAAGCCCAAGTCGCGCAAAGCGATTTATGTCAGCGGTGAGGAGTCAGCACAGCAGATTGCGATGCGCGCCAAGCGTTTAGGCCTGGATGCAAGCCCGATTGATTTGTTAGCCGAAATTAATCTGGAAAAAATTCTTGCCACATTGCAGGCGCACAAGCCTGATATTGCTGTGATTGACTCGATTCAGACCATTTATTCTGAAGCGCTGCAATCGGCGCCAGGGTCTGTAGCACAGGTACGTGAATGTTCAGCACAACTGACGCGCCTTGCCAAGCAGGCTGGCATCAGTGTGATATTGGTAGGCCATGTGACCAAAGAGGGTTCCCTGGCTGGCCCGCGCGTGCTGGAACATATTGTTGATACGGTGTTATATTTTGAGGGTGACCCCAATTCCAGCTTCCGCTTGATTCGTGCCTTTAAAAACCGCTTTGGGGCTGTTAATGAGCTTGGTGTGTTTGCGATGACTGAGAAAGGTTTGCGCGAGGTCACTAATCCTTCGGCCTTATTTTTGTCCCATCATAGCGAACAGGTCGCGGGTTCCTGTATTACGGTCACGCAGGAAGGCACACGCCCATTACTGATAGAAATCCAGGCACTGGTCGATGAGGCGCATGCACCCAATCCTAAACGCCTTTGCGTCGGGTTGGAGCAAAATAGATTAGCGATGCTGCTGGCCGTACTGCATCGTCATGCCGGTATTCCATGTTTTGATCAAGATGTATTTATTAATGCGGTTGGCGGCGTCAAGATAAGCGAACCTGCCGTGGATTTGGCAGTGCTTTTATCTATCGTTTCTTCCTTAAAAAACAAACCATTAGATAACAAACTTATAGTTTTTGGTGAGGTTGGTTTGGCGGGAGAAGTACGTCCGGTGCAGGGTGGGCAAGTCCGTCTTAAAGAAGCGGCGAAACTTGGTTTTACTAAAGCAATCGTACCGAAAGCGAATACACCTAAACAGCCTGTTGATGGTATTGAAGTGATTGGTGTCGAGCGTCTGGAGCAGGCGCTCAATCATGTACGTAATCATTAATTACGCATTGTAAATCAAGTTCGCACAGTAAATCCCGCTTCTGACAGCGCCTTCGATTGTGCCGGGGTAATCCGGATATGTGTAATCGCCAGCCAGAAACAGGTTAGGTTGACAGGTTCTATTGGTAGGGCGTGGCAGGTTGGGTTCACAGGAGAACGTTGCGCGTTTTTCGGCAATGACTTTATGCCACAAAGGTTTAGTTAACGCTGGAAACGCTTTGTTCAGCTCCTGCGCTACCCGTAGCGCCAGTTCATCCTGTGTAAGATCCTGATGCTTGCCTTCGGCACTTACAATCACTGAAATTAAATTTTTCTGGTCATAAAGCTGACCTCTGTCAAACACCCATTGACCAATCGAATGGCTCAACCCTGAAATAACGCTAGGCAGTCTGGTTTCTGGCGGATATTGCAGGTAGATTGTATAGATAGGCTGGTATCGATAGGTTTGCGTCTGTTCAAGCGCATGACTGAGCTTTGGCAGCGTGGCAATGAGTTTATCAATACGTGCAGGCGATACTGCAATGATGACGTGGCTGTAATGTGATTTCTCGGTATGTGTTTCTATGCTGAAGCCGTTGTTTTCAGCCTCTATGCTGCGCACGCGCTGGCTGAGCTTGATGATTCCTCCTCTGGTCTGAATGTAATGAGACAGTGGCTCGGAGATAATTTGTGATAAATCCAGACGGGGTAGCAGAAAATCGCTGTTTTTCTTGTGGCCGGAAAAGGTGTCGCGCAGGACATTCAGGAATATACGTGTGCTGGCTTTTCCAATGGGGGTATTCAAAGCAGCCAGACATAATGGCTCCCACAGAAACTCAATCAGTTTTTTCGATTGTTGATGATGTATTAAAAACTGCTTTAAGGGTAAATCACGTGCAATCTGATATTGCGTATCCTTGATATTGCGCATGAAAGTGAATGCATCCATGCGTTCCCTGAAGCTTACCCCCTTGCAGAATAACAGCCCGAATAACAGGTTCAGCGGTGCTGGCAATAAACTGAATGATTTTAGTGAGAACACGGATTTCGCGGTGTTGCCTTGCATATTGATTTGCAAAGGTACGCGTAGAAAAGCTTTTTTTCTGGATACACCCACTTTTTTGAGTAAAGCCAGCGTTTCCTGATAAGCCCCTAATAAAATATGCTGTCCATTATCCAGTAGATGCAGCAGGCCATTGGTTTCTACTGCAACAGTGCGCGCCCTGCCGCCAAGCTGCGATCCTGCTTCATACAATGTGACGGCGTAACCGCGCTCAACCAGTGTGGCTGCGGCGCTTAAACCGGCACAGCCACCACCAATAATAGCCACATGAAATTTATGCATTATTGTTTAACCTTATATTTATTATAGGGTACTTCTATAAATACATTTTTTGAGCGCATTACTGCGTTGCGACTATATTTTCTATGGACTCGCAACCTCGCTGTATACCGCATACTATCTCGGTTTCTGCGTTCCGTGCGCCTTTGGCGTATGAATAATGCGCTTAAGCGCATATATTCTACGGACATCCCCTTTACGGGTAGTACTGCATCTCAAACTCTGCATTTATAGAAGTGCCCTATAGGTTTCTAAGCCAGGTGTTGAATGCCAGCGATAGTTTACGCAGCGTGCCTAGTGAGGTGCGTGAATTTAATACCTTTTCAGCGCTATCCGCTTTAATTTCACGCAGCAAGGTGCGGTAGATGGCTGCCATAATCAGACCTACGCGCTGGCTTTTTCTGTCTTCTGCAGGAAGTTCATTCAAAGCGCGGTCGTAATAACTCTCAGCGCGTTCAATCTGGAACTCTAATAATTGTTTTACCGCGTCAGATTCACGGCTGCGCAGGATGTCTTCTTCAGTCACACCAAACTTGGCAAGTTCATCCAATGGGATATAGATGCGGTTTCTGCGCGCATCTTCACCGACATCCCTGATGATGTTGGTGAGCTGGAATGCCAGGCCCAGGTCATGGGCAAACTTGAGGGTTTTTCGATTATGAAAGCCGAATATCTGTGCAGATAAAATGCCGACGACACTGGCAACGCGGTAACAATAGAGCTGAAGCTGCTTGAAATCCTGATATCGGTTGAAATTGAGGTCCATTTCCATACCGTCGATAATTTCAATAAAGTGTTCTTCACTGAGATGAAAGCTTTGAGTAAACGGCTGTAAGGCTTTTGTGACAGGGTGTATTGGCTTGCCCTTGTAAAGGTTCTGAATCTCTTCTTTCCACCAGGCAAGCTTCACTTGCGCTACTTTCAGTTCCGTGCATTCATCAACAACGTCATCTACCTCGCGGCAAAATGCGTAGAGTGCGGTGATGGCTTCACGTTTATGTTTTGGTAAAAACATAAAGCTGTAATAAAAACTGGAGCCACTGGCGGCAGTTTTCTGTTGGCAATATTGCTTTGGCGTCATGTTAATCGGTACTCGGTTTTTTTATATAGGGTATTAAATTTTTAAAAGTGCTTTAAAAAGTATCAGCAGCCAATCCCATTTGTTCAGTGTTGGTCGGTGATTGAAGATATCACCATTGACCTTGTTTACTTTAGTGATGATACGTTCACCACCTGCAATAATCATGCGCATTTCAAGCCCGATACGGCCTCGTAAAATACGTCCTAAAGGTTTGCCTGCAATGAGCAGGGCGTGCGCCCGCTGCAGGTTCAATTGCATAAACTGCTGCCATTGTTTATCTACAGGCACAGACGCATGCACATAAGCCGCAATCTGCTGTTCTGTAATGCCAAACTTTAACAGCTCATCCTGACACATATAGATACGCTGTTTACCATCGTTCTTTTTGAAATCAATCGCAATGTCCTGTAGGAAATTGATGATTTGCAGCGCGCTGCAGATGTTATCAGACAGTGCAATATTGTCTGGTGTAGCTGCCTGGTAAAGATGTAATAGCAACCGGCCAATCGGGTTGGCTGAGCGTGAACAGTAATCCAGAACTTCGCTGAAATTCTGATAGCGAGTTTTGGTGACATCCTGGCAGAATGCATCCAGCAAGTCATAGAACGGCATGAGCGGTAAATTTCTTGACCGGATCATGATGCCTAGCGTTGCAAAAAAATTGGTTTGCGGCTTGATGTAAGCCTGTAGCAAATCCAGTTCATCACGGAATTGATTCAATGCGCTTAGGCGCTGCTCAATTGTAAAATCACCTTCATCAGCAAAATCATCTGCTTGTCTGGCGAAGCTGTAGATCAGTGCGATCGGCTCACGCAAATGCCTGGGTAAAAAAACAGAAGCCACCGGGAAATTTTCATAATGACTGGCCGCATGGTTCAGGCTTTGGCGCGTGACAGCTGCTGGTTCAAGTATGGCTTCAGAATGATTTTTTGTCATGGCGAGAGTATGCCATAAACCACATGACTTTTTGCAGCTTAAATTTAAGCTGCGTGGCTATCGCAGGTATGCAATATTTATTCAATAATCTGATCAAGCTTTGTTAAAATGAAGCAAATATATTTTGGAAAGCTAACATGCTCGCGATTATTGGCGGAACCGGTTTAACTGAACTGGAAGATTTACGTGTTAACAAGCGCGTGATTGTGCGTACACCTTATGGCGAGCCATCGCAGCCTTTGATTTTTGGTGAAATATGCGGCGGCGAAGTCATTTTTCTTGCACGTCACGGTAACGGCCATACCATACCGCCACACGAAGTGAATTACCGAGCCAATATGTATGCGCTGCATCTCCAAGGCGTCACTGAAATTGCGGCTGTTGCGACGGTGGGCGGCATACATCCGGAGTTGTCATCAGGCATGATCGCGTTACCGCACCAAATCATAGACTACACGCATGGCAGACAGAATACTTATTACGATGGCATCAATAACCCAGTGAAGCATATCGATTTTACCGATCCATATTGTGCCAAGTTACGTGCAAAAATAGCACAGGCGGCATCTGAAATAGATGAAGAAATCGTCAATTATGGCGTTTATGCGGCAACACAGGGGCCACGTCTTGAAACTGCCGCAGAGATTGATCGTCTGGAGCGTGATGGCGCGACCATGGTTGGTATGACTGGTATGCCGGAAGCAGCGCTGGCGCGTGAGCTGGGTATCAGCTACGCAGCGATATGTCCGGTAGCCAATTACGCCGCAGGGCGTGGCGACAGCCTGCATGGTATCAACTATGAAGATGTGGTTTTAAATTTAAACCAGACGCTAGTGCGCGTGCGCAATATTATCGCGCAGTTGATGACTCAGCATTACTGCCCGATTGACCGTAAATAATATCGAAGAATAATCACACACCAAAGGTTTGCATATGGCAGTCAGAGAAGTGTTACGTATGGGCGATCCTTGCCTGTTATTAAAAGCCAAGCCGTTAGAAAAGTTTGACACCCCGGAATTACACGCATTGATTCAGGATATGCAAGACACCATGAATCATATGAATGGCGCTGGCATTGCCGCGCCCCAGATCGGGGTGAGTCAGCGTGTAGTAATATTCGGGCAGAAGGAATCTGGTAACTCGATTAACCCGCGTTATCCTGATGCTGATATGGTTCCGTTCACGGTTTTAATTAACCCCGTGCTGACGCCGATTGGCACCACGATGGAAGATGGTTGGGAAGGGTGCTTGTCAGTTCCGGGAATGCGCGGTATAGTGCCGCGCTATCAAAAATTGCATTATGCAGGCTTTGATCAGTTCGGTAATAAAATTGACCGATTGGTGAGTGGCTTTCATGCGCGCGTTGTGCAGCATGAATGTGACCACCTTGATGGCATTTTGTACCCGATGCGTATTGGTGATTTAAAAGATTTTGGCTTTTCTGATGTTTTTTTTCCAAATCAGGATTTCCAAGACGATTAATTTGTTGTTATAATGCTGCCTTCGTTACGCAGGTAGCGAAACAGACTGGAAGAGTGGCAGAGCGGTTTAATGCTACAGTCTTGAAAACTGTCGTGGGTTCACGCCCACCGTGAGTTCGAATCTCACCTCTTCCGCCAAATTCATAGATGCCGCTTTTATTAGCGGCATTTGTTTTTGTAGTGTTTAAACTTTAAGGATGAAGCAATGAGCCAAATTATTATTGACCATAACCCGTCACAAGAAAAATTGAAGGAATTAGGTGTATCTAGCTGGTCTATTTGGGATTGTGCACCGTCTAAATTCCCATTGGATTTCAGCATGACAGAAAGCGCTTATGTATTGGAAGGCGAGATCCGCGTTACTCCACAAGGCGGCGAAACTGTTGTAATCAAAGCAGGTGATTTTGTTGTGTTCCCTAAAGGTTTGAAATCAAACTGGGAAGTGACTAAACAATTGAAAAAACACTACAAGCATTCATAATTGCAATTTAGTGTGTAAAGCCTAAAATTAAGCCCTGAGTAATCAGGGCTTTTTTATTGTGCATTTATAAATAGTGGTGTTGAGTTAGATTGTTTATTGAGAACCGGAGATCAACATGAGCAAAATTATCGTAGAAAAACCAAGCGCTGAAAAACTTGCTGCTTTAGGTGTATCTCGCTGGCCAACCTGGTCTAAAGAGGTGTCACAATTCCCCTGGAGTTTTGGTTCGCAGGAAATTGCCTATATCCTTGAAGGTGAAGTGACCGTGACGCCAAACGGCGGTGAGCCGGTTAGTTTTTCTGCCGGCGATCTGGTGACTTTTCCGGCAGGCATGTCATGTACCTGGAATGTAAAAAAAGCATTGCGTAAGCATTATCAGTTGGGGTAGAAGTCGCTTGATCGCTGCTGTCGTGTCAGCGATCTTACAGCGCTAAATTTCTTTAAGTAGCGAGTGGTACAGCGCGTCAATGCGTTGGGCATCAAGTTGGTGCCCATTTTTTGCTGAAATTAAAAAGGTATCTTCAGCACGACTGCCTAAAGTATTGATTTTTGCGTTGTGCAGTTCGATATCATATTTAAGGAACTGTTGCGCTATCGTTGCCAGCAAGCCGGGGCGATCGTTAGCGATCATATCCAGCTTGTGATTGTTATTTTCAGGCTCTTCCTTAATGGTAATCTGAGCTTGAATTGGCATGTGTTTCACCTGGCGGCTTAAGCGTCCTTTCAGCGGTGATTCAAGTGTTTCGTTTTCAGCCAGCTTGCCTGTCAGCTGGGTTTCAATAAATTTCAACAGGCCGCTGTAGCTGACGGATTTGCCTGATTGATCCAAAATAATGAAGCTATCAAGTGCGTAGGCATGGTTTGTGGTGTAGATTTTGGCTTCCACGATGTCATAACCCATGCGATCAAAGAAGTTGCAGATTTTGGCAAATATATCGTTCTGGTTTTTGGTGTAGATCATGACCTGAATGCCATCACCGTAAGGGCTTAACCGCGCACGTACAATAGGCGAGGTGCTATTCAGATGAGGTGTTAACAGGCGGCTATGCCATGCAATTTCATCACTCTCATGACGAACAAAATAGTTTTCTCCAAATTGGCTCCACATGTGTTCGTATGTTTGTGCGCTGATGCCGAATCGCGTGAGTTTTTCTGAAGCCTCCTTAATGCGTGCAGCAATCATTTGCTTAACATGGAACTCAGGGGCTTCCAGTGCACGTTTTGTTGCATGGAACAAGCTTTCCAGTAACCTGGCTTTCCACGCGTTCCATACAAGAGGGCTGGTGCCGCGTATGTCAGCAACTGTCAGTAAATAAAGCGCATTGAGTCTGCGTGTGTTTTGTACCAGTTGGGCGAATGATTCGATCACATTGGGGTCTGATAAATCGGTCTTTTGTGCGATAGATGACATCTTCAAGTGCGACTCAACCAGCCATGCCACAAGTGTGCCGTCGGCCTTGGGTAAGCCATGCAGCTTGCAGAATTTAATCGCATCGACTCTACCCAATGTTGAGTGGTCGCCGCCTCTGCCTTTTGCAATATCATGAAATATGGCTGCCAGATATAACAGGTGCGGTGCATCAAACTCTGAAAATAATTGGCTGCATAGCGGAAATTCATGCTTGAGCTCTGGTTTTGAAAAGCGGCGTAAATTCGCCAATACGTTGAGAATATGCTCGTCAACGGTATAAACGTGAAATAAGTCATGCTGCATTTGGCCGACAATTCTGCCGAATGCCGGAATATAACTGCCTAATATGCCATAGCGATTCATTGCACGCAGGGCATGGTTGACACCGTTGGGTTGAGAAAGTATCTCAATAAACAGTTTTCTGTTCTGAGGTGCCTGCCTGAAATCACGGTTGACCAGTTTTTTAACGCGCTGCAAATTACGCAATAGTGAAGCGCCCATGCCCGATAGATCAGGTCTTTGCTGCAATAGCAGGAATGCTTCAAAAATTGCAGAGGGCTGCTGTTGCAACAATCCGGCTGTTTTAGCTTCAAGTAGCTGATCGTGCGCTTCAAAACGTTCATTAATCGAATGAATGACGGGCGGGGCAGTGGACAACATTTGCTTGAATTGCTTCAGCAGAATTTCATTCATCAAACTGATAAATTTGGCACTGCGGTAATAACTCTGCATCAGTTGTTCACTGGCACGTTTTCGTGGTGTATTCACGTAACCGAGCGTAGTTGCCAGGTCGTTCTGGAAATCAAACAGTAAACGGTCTTCCCGGCGCTTGCTGAGAAAGTGCAACTGTATGCGCAGTGATTGTAAATTTTTTTCATGATGGCGGATTTGTCTGGCTTCCAGTGCTGAAATAACATTGAGCCTGGTCAGGGTGGTCCATACGCTGTTTAAGTTTAAGTGCGAGCCAGTATGCAGGTTTAAACTGCGCGCCAGCCAGATGATCATGTGCAGGTCGCGTAACCCACCTGGGCTTTCCTTGAGGTTGGGTTCCAGATTGTAGGCAGTGTCGTTATATTTTGCGTGGCGCTGGTCTTGCTCTTTAAGCTTTGCGTTAAAAAAGGCCGTAGCATCTTCGACCTGATGCGTCTGTGTCCAAAAGCGCTTAAATAGCGATTTATCGCCGGTAAGCAAGCGTGATTCAAGCAGGTTGGTTTGAACGGTAATGTCTTTTTTTGCTTCATCAACACATTCATTCAGGGTGCGAACGCTGTGACCTACATGTAAACCGATATCCCACATTAAGCCAATCAGGGTTTCAATATCGTGATTTAGCCCGGTATCGTTTTCTGCCAGCTCAGGAATTAAAATGAGTAGATCAATATCGGAGTGCGGATAGAGCTCGCCGCGCCCATATCCCCCTACAGCAATCAGGCTGCAGCGCGCATCAATTTGCAATTCAGCCCATATTTCCATGAGCAACTGATCAATCAGTTTGCAGTGCTGCCTGAACAGCTGGTTGATGTTCGGGTTTTCAGAGAAGCTTGTTTTTAAAGCTGAAAATCCATCTTGTAGAGACCGGCGTAATGCGCCAATTTTAGTTTTCTCTATTTCAATGGATTTGGTTTGGGCTTGCATTGTGGAGTGTCATGTCATGAGCTAAACAATATGGGAAGCTTTGCGCATTATGTATTCTTGACAAAATCAGGTGCAGGAGGCGTGCCGCTGGACAGCGTCATGATCTCATAACCAGTTTCGGTAACCAGAATGGTGTGCTCCCATTGCGCGGATAAACTGCGGTCCTTGGTAACAATCGTCCAACCATCCGGCATTTGTTTAATATCGCGTTTGCCGGCATTAATCATGGGTTCAATGGTGAATATCATGCCTGCCTGTAATTTAAGGCCGGTACCTGGCTTGCCGTAATGCAACACTTGCGGCTCTTCATGAAATACTTTACCAATGCCATGTCCGCAGAATTCGCGCACAACGCTGTAGCCGCTTTTTTCAGCAAAGGTTTGAATAGCATGTCCGATATCGCCCAATGTTGCGCCAGGTTTTACTTTAGTAATGCCTATCCACATCGCCTGATAAGTGATATCACACAGGCGCTTGGCCTGGATTGAAACTTCACCTACACAAAACATACGGCTGGTGTCGCCATGATAACCATCCTTGATGACAGTGATATCGATATTTACTATATCGCCATTTTTCAGGGCTTTGTCACTAGGAACGCCATGACAGATCTGCTGGTTAATAGAAGTGCAGATGGATTTGGGGTAGGGTCTGTGTCCGTCAGGCGCGTAATTGAGTGGTGCCGGGATGGCTTTTTGAACGTTGACAATATAGTCGTGACAAAGCTTATCAAGCTGATCTGTTGTGACGCCATGGACAACATGTGGCGTGATGAAATCAAGTACCTCTGCCGCCAGCCTGCCAGCGATACGCATTTTTTCAATGTCTTGTTGATTTTTAATTGAGATAGCCATGATGCCTGAATTGAAATATTTAATGACGCATTTTATCATACGCGGCTCACGCTGTAGAGAATGCTGTACTAATTAAGTCGGGTATGTGAATTTTAATGTAACAGCATGGGCAATTGGAAGACTGCCCATTTAGTTGGAGCCGCAGCAGTAGATTAAGTATAATCGCATACTGCTTGGGGCAAGGACTGCGATAAGAAAGTAGGTAATTGCAATCTTGCGAACCTGAGTATTTTTAGCACATTCATGTATTTTTAACACATTAAAGTCTAGCTAAATAAGCCGCTTGGTGTTATCATCCCGCCTTTGCAATTTCTGCAAAATGCATTTCTTGAGTTGGTTTTGAATAAAACCAGTGATGTAATGTGTAAATTTACATACAACCCAATCAAGGGTGCTTTGGTTTGACCGCGCGGCGATTAACCAAAGTGTTTCTGGTGTTGTATGAATTAATAACCCTTTTGAAGAGAGATTTTTATGTCTGTTACTATGCGTCAGATGTTGGAAGCTGGAGTTCACTTCGGCCATCAAACCCGTTACTGGAACCCAAAAATGGCACCGTTCATTTTTGGCGATCGCAACAAAATTCATATCGTTAACCTTGAAAAAACATTGCCAATGTTTGAAGATGCACTTAAACATGTGCGTACATTGGCTGCTAACAAGGGTCGTATCTTGTTCGTTGGTACTAAACGTCAAGCACGTGACATCGTTAAAGAAGAAGCAACTCGCGCAGGCTGTGCTTATGTAAACCATCGTTGGTTGGGTGGTATGCTGACTAACTTTAAAACAGTTAAGCAATCAATCAAACGCTTGAATGACTTCGAAACAATGCTGCAAGATGGCAGCTTGGAAAAATTTGGTAAAAAAGAAGCTCTAGGCTACAAGCGTGAAGTTGAAAAACTTGAGCGTTCAATTGGCGGCATTAAAGAAATGGGCGGCTTGCCAGACGCTATTTTCATTATCGACGTTGGTCATGAAAGTGGTGCTATTACTGAAGCTGCTAAATTAGGCATTCCAGTGATCGGTGTTGTTGATACTAACAACTCACCTGACGGTGTTGCTTACGTGATTCCTGGTAACGATGACTCTAGCCGTGCAATTCGCTTGTACGCTCGTGGTATTGCTGATGCGGTGCTCGAAGGCCGTAGCTCAGTAATCAATGAGATTGTTAAAGCTTCTGGCGAAGAAACAGCTGAAGTCGCTGCTGAATAATTTTACTCAACTAAAAAGGGGCCTTGCGCCCCTTTTTAGTTTGATATCACCTTAAATTAATATTTAAAACAATTATTTAAACTGCAAATTTAATGTAGTTTATTATAAAAAGGAGCTTAACATGGCTGAAATTACCGCTGGTATGGTAAAAGAATTACGTGAGCGCACAGATGCGCCAATGATGGATTGTAAAAAAGCTTTAACAGAAGCTGATGGCGATATGACGCGTGCAGAAGAAATCTTGCGTGTTCGCTTTGGTAACAAGGCAAGCAAAGCTGCTGGTCGTGTAGCTGCTGAAGGTACAGTGGGCATCAGCATCAGTGCTGACGGCAAAACTGGCGCGTTGGTTGAAGTGAACTCTGAAACTGACTTCTGTGCTAAAAACGAAGATTTTGTTAAATTTGTAAACGAATTGGCCGGCGTGATTGCTGCCAGCAACGCAGCTGATGTTGAAGCGGTTTCAGCTTTGCCTATGCGTGGTGCGACTGTTGAAGAAACACGTGCACAACTGGTAGGTAAAATCGGCGAGAACATCACAATCCGTCGCTTCGTTCGTCCGGCTGCCCAAGGTAAATTGGCTAGCTACGTACACGGCAGCAAAATCGGTGTGATTCTTGATCTGGTTGGCGGTGACGACACGCTGGCTAAAGATATTGCGATGCATATTGCTGCAGCCAAACCTAAGGCGCTGGATGCAAGCGGTATCGATGCAAGCCTGATCGAAGCCGAGCGTCGTGTAGCGATTGAAAAAGCAAAAGAAGCTGGCAAGCCAGAAGCAATGCTGGAAAAAATTGCCGATGGTACCGTGCAGAAGTTCTTGAAAGAAGTAACTTTGTTAAGCCAGGTTTTTGTTAAAGATGACAAATTGTCTATCGAGCAATTGCTTAAATCTAAAGGCGCTAATGTAGCTTCATTTACAATGTACACTGTTGGTGAAGGCATTGAGAAAGCGGTAGTAGACTACGCAGCAGAAGTTGCAGCCGCCGCTAAGGTGTAATAGATGATCGGTAATTTATTTTAATTACCGTCTGAAAATAAAATGGACTAAGCTAAATGCTTAGTCCATTTTTTTTAGTAAAAATTTGAGTGAATTTTGTCTTTCTTGGGCTTAATTTTATGCCTAAGAACCGTGTTTTATGCTTAAATAAGCAAACTTGAAAATTGAGGAGCCCACGTGTCACAACCAGCCTACAAGCGCATTTTACTTAAACTTTCTGGTGAGGCTTTGATGGGAGATGATGCATATGGCATCAATCGTTCCACCATCACTCGTATCGTTAACGAAATTAAAGAAGTTGTGGATTTGGGTGTGCAGGTAGCGGTCGTAATTGGCGGCGGTAATATTTTCCGCGGCGTTGCACCTGCTGCTGCTGGTATGGATAGGGCAACAGCTGATTATATGGGCATGCTCGCAACAGTCATGAATGCAATGGCCCTGCAGGATGCCATGAAAAACATTGGCTTGAACGCACGTGTACAGTCTGCACTCAGCATCGAGCAGGTTGCAGAGCCTTACATTCGAGGTAAAGCGATTCGCTATCTGGAAGAGGGGCGTGTGGTGATTTTTGGTGCCGGTACCGGCAACCCGTTCTTCACGACAGACACTGCCGCTGCATTACGTGGTATGGAAATCAACGCTGAAATTGTTATCAAAGCGACCAAAGTTGATGGCGTATATACAGATGATCCTAAAACCAATCCGGAAGCTATGCGATATAAAACCATTACTTTTGATGAGGCAATTATCAAAAACCTTAAAGTGATGGATGCAACCGCTTTAACTTTATGCCGCGATCAGAAATTGCCAATTTCCGTTTTCAGTATCTTTAAACAAGGTGCCCTGAAAAAAGTGGTGATGGGTGAAGATGAAGGTACAAAAGTTTTACCTTAATAGCTTTTAAGAGTCAGTTATGTCGTAGTGATAGTTGATAAATTCACTGTCAGAATTTGAGTTGGAGATATAAATGTTACAAGACGTCAAGAAAACAGCAGAACAAAAGATGCAGAAATCATTGGAATCATTAAAAAATGATTTGGCAAAAATTCGTACAGGTCGTGCGCACACCGGCCTCCTTGATCACGTAATGGTAGAGTATTACGGATCCATGGTGTCAGTGAATCAGGTCGCCAATGTGAACCTGGGAGATGCACGTACCATTAATGTGCAGCCTTATGAGAAAAACATGATCTCAAAAGTTGAGAAAGCAATCCGCGACTGCGATTTGGGTTTGAATCCAGCAACCAATGGTGATTTGATTCGCGTGCCTATGCCTATGCTGACTGAAGAGCGCCGCCGCGAAATGACTAAAATCGTACGCACTGAAGGTGAGGGTGCCAAGGTGGCGATTCGCAATGTGCGTCGTGATGCCAATGATGCCTTGAAAAAACTCATTAAAGATAAAGAGATTTCAGAGGATGATGAGCGCCGTGCGCAAGATGAAATCCAGAAAGCAACAGACCGCGCAGTTGCTGAAGTGGACAAGCTATTGCAAGCTAAAGAAGCCGACTTGATGGCGGTGTAGGTTTGAGAATCATGATGCAGTTCTTCTATATCAATTTATCATCAGTAGTTTTGGGGAATTGATTGGGCTTGTTCTCAAGTGCAACACAGCGTGTGCCTGAAGTGTTTGCTGTGCCTAAACATATTGCAGTCATTATGGATGGTAATGGACGCTGGGCACGCAAGCGTTTCTTGCCGCGTATTGCCGGACATAAGCGCGGCGTAGAAACTGTGCGTGAGTTGGTTAAGCAATGTGTGAAACTTAATGTTGAGTTTTTAACATTATTTGCTTTCAGCAGTGAGAATTGGCGGCGACCACCTGAAGAGGTTTCCTTTTTAATGGGGTTGTTTATGGATGCGCTAGACCGTGAGGTCGTGAAACTGCACCAGAACAACATTAAGTTGGTGATGATTGGTGACCGTACGCATTTTGATGCGAAACTGGTCGATCAAATTGAGGCGTCGGAGCTTCTGACAGCAAATAATACTGGGCTTGTGCTGACAATCGCAGCGAATTATGGCGGACGTTGGGACATGCTGCAGGCAGTCAATAAAATGCAGAAGGCGTTACCCGAATTAAGCGGTCAATATCAGGAACAAAACCTGCAGCCATATTTGTCAATGAGCTATGCGCCAGAGCCTGACTTGTTTATCCGTACTGGCGGTGAAATGCGCATCAGTAATT
Organism: uncultured Methylotenera sp.; assembly: GCA_964622195.1. Taxonomy (GTDB): domain Bacteria; phylum Pseudomonadota; class Gammaproteobacteria; order Burkholderiales; family Methylophilaceae; genus Methylotenera. Next base: position 25,656 of record CAZUOQ010000032.1, read on the forward strand.
TTTTACTATGGCAGCTTGCCTATACCGAGCTTTACTTCACAGATACACTGTGGCCTGATTTTGATGAAAAGGCTTTTAACCTAGCCATCCAGTCTTACGGAAAACGTGAGCGCCGTTTTGGCAGAACCAGTGAACAATTACAAAAGCCCAAAGCTTAAAGTTTTTAAAAAGCAGGCTTGTTTCATTTATTAAAGTTAATTCCCGCCCATTATGCTTAAGACTCGAATTATTACCGCTGCTGCCTTATTGGCAGGTTTGTTATCTGTTGTGTTTTTTGCATCTACTGAAATCTGGGCATTAATAACCCTAGGCATTGCTTTGCTCGGTGTTGCAGAGTGGTCAAATTTAATTAAATTGAAAAAAAGCCAGAAATATTCCCTGTTGATTGCAGCATTGGTTCTGGGGTTGCTGATTGCTTTCATGCATTTGACGCCACTTTATTACTACCAGAACTATGTTGTACTGGCGGTGTTA
>CAZUOQ010000033.1:0-25244 GCA_964622195.1 uncultured Methylotenera sp.
CACCACACAATTAATAAAAACAATATCAGGAAAGGTAAGTCAACTAATGCCGTAATAGTGGCCGAGGTAATAAACTCTCTAAAGGACTCAAACTCCTGAACGCTGCTGGCAATTGCACCGACAGATTGTGGCCGTGCTTCCATGCGAATGGCCTGCAGTTTCTCAAAAATATTTGCGGATAAAATCACATCAATTTTCTTACCTGCAATATCGATAAAGTAGCCGCGCATGGTACGCATGACAAAATCAAAAATATAGACTGTTGCAACCCCAATTGCTAAAACCCATAGCGTTTCAAATGTCTGATTAGGAACCACCCGGTCATAAACGTTCATCGTAAACAATGGGATAGCGAGCGCAAAAATATTAATCAGTAATGATGCAATTAACACTTCACTATATATAGGCCAGGCATGCTTAACTGTGCCCCAAAACCAGCTTTCAGGGCGTGGAACAAAACTAATATCTGAGCGACTATCGAACTGGAAAGCGGGTTTAATGTATATGGCAAAACCTGTGTACTGTGCATTAATTTCCGCCAGCGGAACTTCAGCTTCACCTGCACCGGCCTCCGGACTTAACAGACGAACCATGCCATCTTGAACATTGCGTAATAAAATAGCTGCGCCGCCATCTTTTAAAAGCAGTACAACTGGCAATGTAATATCTGCAATTTTCTCCAGTGGGCGTTTAACAACACGCGCACTCAAACCCGCGCGGGCAGCAGCACGGGGGAACAGTTCCGGAGTAAGCCTTGAAGATTCAAGCGGCAGTCCTGCGATCAGAGTTTGTGCTGAGAATGGGCGATGCTGAATTCTAGTCAGCAGCACCAGGCAATTAGTCAGGGGATCATCCGGCAGCAATGCATCTTTTGGCATATTCCAAACATCTTTTTTAACTGCATTGTCTTTTGTTGCATGATCTTTTACTGCATTGTCTTGTGTTGCACTGTCTTTTATCGGACTGTCAGCCATAATATTCCTTATACAACGTCAATTATTGCGCAAATAATTGCTTTAAAATAAATCTGGTTATAACGCTAAACTATAAAATTCCACTATCTGTGACGACAATGTCGTTAGTGCCAGCCAAGCGACCGCGTGCATCAAGGCGATTCACAATTTTTTCACGCACTTTAGATGGAAGATCAGTAAAAGTAATCACATTTTTACTAATCAGAACATCAACCAGATCTTCGATAACGCGGATAAAATCAATATCTGATTGCGTTAAATCCATCAACGCATGATTTGTAATATTTTGAGGAAGAACGCCACCGAAAAAACGGAGAATATCCGGGTGGTCGTTAGGCAAAAATTCAGTTACATTTGCTTGAGATTTTAAAAAAATCCCGGTAATTAAACCTGAAGCATCTCTAGTTACATAAGGCATATGTAATACCCTTTTATTAATTATTGCGATTGATAATAACATGGAAAATAATCAGCTTCTGGGCCAGATAATTGACGTTTACCCATATTAACAATTATTTACAATAAGCTGTTCTCAGCCTAGCTATTATTGAGTTAATACTAAATATAAAGGTCCGTAATGAATTTTCTAGTAAGCAAAAATCCAGCTTTGATTTCGCTGTATTGGGATATATTGCTAGAACAAGGTGACTCATTATTACTGCCTGACTTTTCAGACTTAAAATGGAGAGCTAAAACTTCAAATAAAGGATTAGTGCTCATCGATGCCCAGGCTGATGGATTTACGGATATGCATAACATCAGCGATCTGAAGCGCATTAACCCAAACCTGAAAGTACTGGTACTGGCAGTTGATCTCACAACCGATGATGAACTATCCGCACTTGCTGCCGGTGCTTCTGGCAGTTGTAAATCAAATTTACTACCTGAAAAGATCCGTCAGATTTTTACTACCGTGCAAGATGGTGGCGTCTGGATTTCAAGTGCAGGATTACCGCATCTGTTGCAGCGTTTAAAACGTCTGGAAACGCTTACCAGAAAGAATTCAGTCAATAATAAAACTGACCAGCATCAGGAAAAAATGGCTTGCTTAACGCCACGTGAGCGCGAAATTGTAGAATTGGTTGCAAGCGGTGACAGCAATAAAATGATTGCGAATAAACTCAATATTGCAGATCGCACGGTAAAAGTCCATCTGTCAGTCATTTTCCAAAAACTAAAAGTCAACGACCGTTTGCAATTGGCACTGTTAGCTAATAACAGTCTCGCCAGGGAAAGTCGCTCGAACAGTAACTGACCCAGTTTACGCCACGAATCGACACCTAATCAATTAGAAAAAATTCTGAAAAATCAATCTGATTAAATGCATAACAGGGTTATTGACGAATCAGAGGATGATGGTTTCCAGACTAAATAATGTTCGTGTAAAGCTGTCAAGTCGAGGTAATCCAACTTGTACCCGCTGCCTAAACCTAACTGTTAATTACACATATACGCTGTATCATTGCCGGGACCGGTTCTTCAAACTTGCCCTGCTCAAATGCATAAACTTTCAATAAAGGTGCATAAACCAGCTTGAGCTCGTCTGGCATTAATAAAAAATCCGGATTACTAGGCCTGCCGTAACGTTCATTCCCGAGCATGAATGTTTCATAAATCAGCACCCCGCCCGGTGCCAGCATAGCGGCAAGTATGTTGAGCAAAGGCCGAAACAGATAACGGCTGACAATGATGCCATCGTAAATTCCCTGATAATTTCCGGCGTAACGCGGGTCACTGACAGGCCAGATTCCTGTTTCCAAGTCAGTAATATGCGTATGAATATGTGGCCTGCCCTGTAAACCAGACAGTGCTTGGGCATCGCGATCAATCGCATCCACCTGATAGCCTTGCCCGGCAAGCCAGATTGCATGACGGCCACTGCCGCAGGCAAGGTCCAGTACCCTGCCCCCTTTACGGATTAAAGGTGCATGCTCAACGACCCATTGTGATGGGGTGCCGATCAAATTAAATACTCCGCATACAAGCCATCATGCGTCGACAAGCTCAGCACGAATGGGATATCAGGTTTAACATAGATCATGTGAAATCAATCCCACCGCCATTAAAACAGACTAGGCTGCTTTTTAACTGCGGGTTTACTATCCTGCACTGCATGGCCTTTTCTGGCGCGCTTCAGCACATACTTTGCTAAAGCCTCACCTTCGATCACTTTAGGTTTTCCTTTCACCCAGATATTCGCTGCGAGGCCGTCACTCAGCTCTACACGAGATAGTGATGCCTTATCCGGAATATCCATCATGCGCACACCTTTGCCGCCGTTAGGATACTCATTCACTTCACTCAGCGGGAATACCAACAACTTGTTCTCGGACGAAGTCACCGCGACATGGGTCCTCTCATCCAGCTTGAGTGGCGGCAGTATCGTCGCGTTATCTTCAGGCTTCATGAAAGCTTTACCGGCTTTCGGTCTTGCTACCAGGCCTTTCAGCGGCGCCACGAATCCATAGCTGTTCGATGTGGTAAACAGGTATCTGTCATCATCCTTACCTGAAAGCGCATGGACTAATTTAGCGCCATTCTGTACCTCAATGATCGAGCTGACAGGGATGCCGTCACCTTTGCCGCCAGGTACAGTTGACGCATCAAATGCGTAGCAGCGGCCATTTGTATCCAGCAGCACAATCGGCAGCACCGTGCGCGTTTCAATCACGGCAAACTCGCTATCACCTGCCTTCCAGCTAATAGCATCACGTTCAATGCCATGCCCTTGCCTTGCCCTGACCCAGCCATTTTTAGACAGCAGAATAGTTACCGGCTCATCGACCACAAACGCTTTCTGGCCACCCTGCACACGCTCAACCGGCTCAATCAGGGTACGACGCTCATCGCCGTATTTCTCGGCATCCTGTTTGATTTCTTTTGCAGTCAGCCTGCGTAACTTGGTATCGCTGCCGAGGATGGTTTGCAAGCCATCCGCTTCTTCACGCAAGTCTTTGAGCTCTTTCTCAATCTTGAAGCCTTCCAGCCGTGCTAGCTGACGCAGGCGGATTTCCAGAATATCTTCCGCCTGAATTTCAGTAAGCTGAAATGCCGCGATCAGATCAGCTTTCGGTTCATCTGAATTGCGGATGACTTTGATCACCTCGTCGATATGCAGAAACGCAATCATGCGCCCTTCCAGAATATGGATGCGCTTGTTAATCTTGTCCAGATCGAACTGGCAGCGCCTGCGCACGACATTAAGGCGGAATGCGATCCATTCCTTGAGTATAGTCACCATGCCTTTTTGTGCAGGCAGGCCATCAGTGCCTATCATCACCATATTGACCGGACATGACACTTCCAGGCTGGTATGCAACAGCAGGAATGCCATCAGTTCATCGCTGGAAACCTTGCTGGTCTTGGGTTCGATGATCAGGCGCACATCTTTCTTGCCCTCGCTTTTTACCGTATCAATCATGCTCAGCGCAGATTGCTTGATCAGTAATTGATCCTGATCTATGGTCTTTTTGTCCTTTTTCGGCTTGGGGTTAGATATGGCGAGAATTTCATCCTGTATCGTTTCTACGGAAACTCCGTGTGGCAATTCATTGATGATAATGCGCCACTGACCGCGTGCCATTGGCTCTACAATCCATCGCGCGCGCAGCCTTAGTGATCCGCGCCCAGTTTCATAGGTGGAAAGAATATCGGCGGTCTGTGTGATGAGCTGGCCGCCACCGGGAAAGTCCGGTCCCGGCACATGCTGCATGAACTCAGCCGTGGTGCAATGTGGGTTATCCATGATGTGCAGTACGGCATTGGCGATTTCACGCATGTTATGCGGTACCATTTCGGTTGCCATACCCACGGCAATACCGGAAGCGCCATTCAGCAACATCATCGGCAGACGCGCCGGCAGCATGACCGGCTCCTGGAACGCGCCATCGTAATTACTCTGGAAATCCACAGTACCGCGGTCAATTTCAGACAGCAGCAAATCCGCGATTGGCGATAAACGCATCTCGGTATAGCGCATGGCGGCAGCGCCATCACCGTCACGCGAACCGAAGTTGCCCTGCCCGTCAATCAAGGGATAACGCAGCGTAAAATCCTGCGCCAGCCGCACGGCAGCTTCATACGCGGAACTGTCACCATGCGGATGGTACATACCCAGCACGTTACCCACCACGCGCGCCGATTTCACCGGTTTAGCGCCTGAAACCAGCCCCATTTCCTTCATCGCATACAGAATACGGCGCTGGACCGGTTTCTGGCCATCTTCTACTGATGGCAGCGCACGTCCTTTTACTACAGATACGGCATAGGCCAGATAGGCTTCTTCAGCGTAGTTACCAATCGGTACTGCATTTTCTTCATTATTATTATCTTGCATACTGGTATCCATTAAACATCTGCCTCCACATCATTGCCACGGCGTTCCATCCATTCTTTTCTGGCCGCTGACTCATTCTTTGCCATGAGCATATCAAACATCTTAAGCGCATCATCCACCTCGCCTTCAGGCAGTCGTACCTGTATCAGGCGGCGCGTATCCGGGCACAACGTGGTTTCCCATAGCTGCTCCGGGTTCATTTCGCCTAGACCTTTAAAACGCTGGATGCCCAGCCGCTCTTCTGCAATCCCTTCGCGCTTGAGTTTTTCTATCGTGGATATTTTCTCGGCATCGTCTGATACGTAAATTTTACGCAAGGGCTTGTTCTTGCCATGTGCAGGCACATCAATGCGATACAGCGGCGGCTGCGAGATATAGACATGGCCGCGCTCGATGAGCTTAGGCGCGTGCCTTAACAGCATGGTCAGCAGCAACACCTGAATGTGGGAGCCATCTACGTCTGCATCTGACAAAATGCAAAGCTTGCCATAGCGCAGGCCGGAAAAATCCGGGTTATCCTTAAGCGTGTGCGGCTCAATACCAAGCGCGACGAAAATATCATGCACTTCAGAGTTGGCAAATATGCGCCCTGCATCAACTTCCCAGGTGTTCAGCACTTTGCCGCGCAACGGCAATAAAGACTGGAATTCATTGTTGCGCCCCATCTTGGCGCTGCCGCCGGCCGAGTCGCCTTCCACCAGAAACAGCTCTGCTTCCATCGTACCGGCGGCTTCACAGTCAGTGAGTTTGGCGGGCATCAGATTAATGCCCGTAGTCTTGCGTTTTTCAATTTTCTGCGTAGATTTATTACGGGCTGCCGCAGAGCGGTTTACCAGATCAGATATACGTTTTGCATGCTCCACGTTCTGGGTCAGCCAGTGTTCCATGAGCGGCTTGACGGCGGAGGCCACCATCTTCATTGCGTCACGGTTGGTCAGTTTCTCTTTAGTCTGTCCCTGAAATTGCGGATCCAGTACTTTTGCCGCCAGTACATAATAGACATTATTCCAGACATCTTCAGATGAGACCTTGATGCCGCGCTGCATCATGCTGTGATGCTCCATGAACGACTTCACCGCCTCGAATACGCCATTACGCATACCGGCTTCATGGGTACCGCCAGAGAGCGTAGGAATCAGGTTCACGTAGGATTCGCCACGGCCGCCACCCGCACCAAACGACAATGCCCATATCGCGCCTTCGCCTTTGGAAATGCCATCGGTGTTTTCCTGGTGATAAAACTCATCCGAGATAACCGGAATCGGGACTTCATCATCAACAACTTCACGTTCACCAATCAGTTCATCCAGATATTGCGGCAGACCATTTTCATAAGTCCAGGTGCGCTCTTCAAAGCCTTCTGCACCTTCAATAGACAGCGTGACGCTGACGCCGCGCAATAACACGGCTTTGGATTTAATCAGATGTTCCAGCTGCTGGATTGAAACCCTGGGGGAATCAAAGTACTTGGGGTCAGGCCAGCATTTCACCGTGGTACCGGTATCTTTTTTGAGGCACTTGCCGGTTTCTGCCAATGGTTCGACACAGTTGCCGTTTTCAAAAGAAACGCTATACACTTTGCCGCCGCGCTTCACCTGCACATCAAGCCGGGTAGATAAAGCATTGGTGACAGAAACGCCTACGCCATGCAAACCGCCGGAGAAACGGTAAGAACTGCTTTCGTCTTCCTTATCAAACTTCCCGCCGGCGTGGAGCTGTACAAATACCAGCTCTACAGCGGGCTGGGTTTCACCTTTAGGTACTTCTACAGGAATACCACGGCCATTGTCAGACACTTGCACCGCGCCATCCTTGAAAATGGTGACATGAATATTGGTAGCGTGACCGCCTAATGCCTCATCTGCTGCGTTATCAATGACCTCCTGCACAATATGCGTAGGTGAATCCGTACGTGTATACATCCCTGGTCTTGCTCGTACCGGCTCCAAACCCCTGAGTACTTTTACCGAGTCTGCGTCGTATTCTTTTTCTGCCATTACTCTAACCTTTAAGTTTTATAGCTCAAGTTTAATTTACCTGCGCTTATTTTTAAAAATTAATTCACTGATTTAAGCAATATTCTATTAAAAAATCGCTGTATTCGAGATGAAGTGCTTAACCAGATTAGATTTCAGCAGACCGACATGTGCTTAAAGTTGCTTTGCTACTGCTTAAGCGCTCATGGCAGCAACCGCTGATTCCACAATTTCTGTGGATAAGATTGTGGGATGGGTGGGGATATAACAGCTAAATACTTGGTGTAGTTATGAATCTGCCAATAGAAGTAATTTTAAGCACGCCATAAACCAGCCTGCCGTTGCCAGAGGTAACGCGGTCTTTACGTGGTCAGGTAATCTTCTACTCTCAGTCCATAGGTATCCATCGGCAAATCCGACTGAATGCTGATTTGTTTTTTACTCTCGGGCTGGTTCATGAGGTCAATATGCACTGGTGTTTCCAGCTTTTCCTTGTGCTTGTTCATAACCACCATAACCACTGGCTTCATGCGCCAGGTTTTGTTCTGCTTGATCACGAACCCGATATCACCGCTATTCAGCCTGACCATAGTGCCTACCGGGTAAATGCCAATGACCTGAATAAACTGGTCAAGCATTTGCGGATGGAACAAGCGCCCCTTTTGCTTGTACATGAAATCCAGCGCCTTATTTGGCGGCAGTGCCACTTCACAGTTGCGTCCATTGATCAGAGACACATAAGTATCAACAATGCAGATCATATTGCCATATAGACCAATCTGGCCGCCCTTTCTACCCATTGGGTAGCCGCTGCCGTCGAAGTGCTCATGGTGATTGGCGATAATTTCCCTGACAATTTTGCTCTGATTGGATTTCATGGCGATCTTGATGCCATTCTGCACATGATCGTCCTTGTAAACCCTGAACTTGGTGATGTTCTTGATCGTGTTGATTTTAGATACGCCTTTAGGTTTGACTTCACCTACATCGTGCAGCATGCCGCCTAACCCGACCTCAATCAGATCATCTTTAAACAAACACATCTCGCGTCCCAATGCGACCATCAGCAAGGACACATCAATCGCATGCTGATAGGAATGTTCATCCAGTTTCCTGATGTTATTCACCAACTGCATCGCTTCAGGATTACGGGCAATGCTGTCAACAACATCTGCCACTGCATCTTTGGCAACGTTAACAGATTCGTGCAATGACGAATCATTCATATCCAGCGCTAAAGTTGTCTGTGCCACATCCATGAAATTATTCTGCGTGACCTTGGCAACCGGCACTTCCTGCGCTAAAGATGTCGTCGTCACATAATTGGTCATTTTGTCTGAAATCTCGCTATTGCTGAATTCAAACTCGGCGCGCAGGTCCTTCGCCAGCTGCATGCGCCGCATATCTTCTTTTACTGAAGTATTCAGATGTTTTTTGGATTGATGTATTTTGTTGGGATTAAAATTTTCCTTGATTTTCGGCACGCCGCTTATCAAGTCTACCAGCGGTGCAATAATCGACCGGAATAACCTCGGCTTGGCGACCGGAACCGTCTCGACTGCTTTACTTTCCGGCGATGATTCCACAGTTTCAGTATGCAATGCGCTAGCCAGCGTACCTGTAGGCTTTTGCGGAACTTCGACAGGCTTAACCGGCTTCACGATCTCAGCAACTTTTGCCGGGGCAGCGCCAGACTTGCCGTTTTTAACTTCATCAGCAAGAAACTGCTGCAGTAAATCCCCTTGTGCAACCTGCTTGCTTTTTTCGTTTACTGATGGCGCCAGTTGCGCAAATGTGACATTCACCGAACGGTCTTTGTCGACAATAATGTACTTACATACCCTCTTGATCTCAGCTAATTCTTTGTCTTCTTCGATCAGGAAACCTTTAAAGATAAAGCGAGACTGCTCCCATGGAATATCAAGCGCTGACACATACATGCCCAAGCTGACATCACCTGCTTCAACTTTAATCTCATTATTCAGTAAGGGTTTGTCCAGTAATTCACTCATTATTAATCACTCAGTATCAGGAAAAATCATCTTGATGTTTAAAATACTACTTAAAATACTACCGTACCGATCTATGCCATACGGTTTAATGTTTCCTGTTTTATGCTGCCATGCCGTGCACGCTCCTGCGCTTTAAACCAGCTTGTAGCCAATCACTTATCGTTAACAATAATTAACAATTTACATTAATTAACACTTTACGATAATTCACCACAGAAAAATAGTGGTTTTATGTTTCAAGCGAACACTCAACAAGCACTTTCCTGCACTAAATGATTATCGTGACAAACTAGTAGAACGTATCCTGAAGCTATATTGCAAATGCCTAATCAAGCATTTCTAATAAAAATTTGCTATTTAAAGATTGGATATGATTAACTAGCAGCAACACCATAAAGAAAGCTCTGTATGGGAATGCAATTTAATCTTAATGATGTGCATGCAAAGCTATCGCTTCCGTTACGCTTTGCTATTGCTATCATTATCTTTTTTATTGCATTGCTATTCCGCCTCATGCTATGGCCTGCCGAATCGGGCCTGACTTTTATCACTTTTTACCCTGCCGCATTTTTATCTTTTTATCTGTGCGGTTCCAGACCCGGACAGCTGGTGACAGTGCTTTCCGCTGCTGCGGCCTTGTATATTGACTCACCGCCATTCTGGCTAATGGATATTTCTAATGAAAACATTACGGCTATCGCTTTTTTTCTAATTTGCTCCTGGCTCATGGGTTATGTACTCACCAAGGGCCATTATTGGCATAACCAGCTCATCAGCAAGGAACACAACAAACTTGAAGAAGTTGATAAACAACTGCTGACAACAAATGAATTGCTGACATTGGCTGAGCGCTCAGTGAGTGCCGGTGCATGGCGCTGGTATACAGACTCAGGCAAGATAGTCTGGTCAGAACAGTTATTCAAGCTTTTCGGTCTGAACCCCGAGGTTGATGAAGCAAGCTTTGAAAGCTGGCGCAGAATTGTGCACCCGGACGACCTGAAGAATGCGGAAGATTTGATAAAAGATGCAGGTCGCAACCTTAAATCCTTTGTAACATTTTACCGGGTTATTCTGCCAACGGGACAAATCCGCTGGATTGACTCATATGGCGGGCCTGTTTTTGACAAACTTGGCAATCTGATTGAATTTTCAGGAATCTGTATCAATTCAACCAGCCTGCACCTGGCAGAGCAGCAGATTCAAGAAAGTGAACAAAGATTTCGCAATATGTTCACTAATCTCACTGTTGGCTATCAGGCGCTTGATATCAATGGCAACTGGCTGGATGCCAACCAGAAAATGGCGCAGATACTTGGCTTTGCTACGCCGGAAGAAATGATAGGTCAGAGTTTCATTGATTGCTGGTCTGATGCTGACCAGGAGTTCAGCACGTTCTATCAGGACTTTAAAGATCACAATTATGTTGAAGGTGAATTCACGTTAACACGCCGTGATAATCAGCCCATTACGGTGATTATTTCAGGTCGTATTCAGCGCAATAAAGAAGGTGACTTTACCTGTGCGCATAGCGTGATCATTGATATTACCGAGCGTCAGAAGATGGAGCAAAAAATCATTGAAATGAATGCTGAGTTAGAGGTAAAAATTGCAGAACGTACTACTGAATTATCTAAAGCCAACGAAGATTTACGGCACTTGTCCAGGCATGATGCCTTGACTGGACTAAACAACCGCTTATCTGCCAATGAACGGCTGCATTCAGAATTTATCAGCATGAAGCGCTCACAGAACTATTATGCCGTACTGATGCTGGATATCGATTTTTTCAAAAAGGTCAACGATACCTACGGACATGCGGTTGGGGATAGCGTGCTACAGCAACTGGCACAGACCCTGAAGGCCACGTTGCGTGAGACTGACTTTGCAGCGCGTTATGGCGGTGAAGAGTTCCTGCTGCTACTACCGAACACCGAACTTTTCGAAGCGCGCCTCGTGGCCGAAAAAATTCGCCGTACCATAGCAGCCACACCTCATCCTGTAGCCGGAAAAATTACGGTAAGTATTGGGGTGGCGATTGCAACGCCTGATGAGGTAGACGAATTCAGCGCAGTAAAAGAGTCTGATGATTATCTGTATGCCGCCAAGAAATCCGGGCGCAACTGCATCATGGCGGCAACACAGCAATAAAAAAATATCAATCAAGCCTTGCCATGTATATTGATTAACCTCTTTAATTCAGGCACACACGAGCCACACTGCGTACCGCATTTAAGCTTGTTTTGCAGCGTAATGAAATCTGCGCCTCTTGATACCGCATCGATAATTTCACTCTCGGAGACATCCAGGCAACTGCAGACAACCTTGCCTCGGCCAACGTGACCAGATGGCGGTGCACTTAACGGCGCCAGCGCCCACCTTCTGACATCAGCAGTAAACGCTCCGGAAGTCATCACCTCTTTCAGCCACTCTGACGCCATGGTTTCACCTACCAGTCGAATGCCGGTCACCTTTCTGTCTGTCTCTTCAGTAGCGGCAGTCTCCACCAGAATACGCTTGCTGATGCCACGTTTATCATCCTGATAGTTGAGCAGCGGCATATCATCTGTCATCCCCAGAATGGCATCGATCTCGGAGATCAGTGACAGGTCAGGCGCCACATCATGCGCGGCCTTGAATACAAGCATGCCAACATAACCATGCTGCTGGCGGCCAAACAGGCCGCAAGTGGCATACTCAAAATGGCCCATCAATGCGCGCAGCTTTTGCAGTGACGAAAGATCCTTGATAGAACGCATCACGGTCATGCGCCATGGCAAAGTCAGTTTCTCAAGTTTGACAGCAGTATGCTTAAGCTCCGGCTGTTTGGAGGTCTGGTCAAATGCTGGCGGCATCATCGCATTAACACCCAGGCCACTCATGAACTCACTGCCCCAGTGCATGGGGATATAAGTCTGTGTCACCTGAATATCATTGGAAGCTTTAACCGGCAGTACCAGACTGCCGCGTTTATTGCTGACCTTGACGATATCGCCATCTTTAATCAAACGCCGTGACATATCATCAGGGTTCATGTAAATAAAAGGCTCTTCAGCATGGTTGAACAGTTGCGCAACCGTGCCGGTGCGGCTCATGCCGTGCCACTGGTCGCGTAAACGCCCGGTTAACAGGTGCAGCGGATGGCGTGCATCAATTTTATCTGCCGTCGCTTTATAACTGGTATTGATAAATCTGGCTTTGCCGTCCGCAGTTGCAAACACCCCATCTGCATATAGGCGTGCTTTGCCAGTGCTATCCCCGGATTTAAACGGCCATTGCTGCGGGCCTTGTGCGTTCAGCAGTGCATAACTTAGCCCGGTAATATCCAGATCTCGACCGCGCGTCGTTTCACGATGCTCATTAAACACCTCTTCCGTAGCTTCATAAGGAAATAAAGTCGATGCTTTGCCCAGTCGCTTTTCGAGACGGCGTGCAAAATCCACCATAATTGCCCAGTCATGACGTGCTTCTGCAGGTGCCGGGACGGCAGGATTTACACGTGTAATTCTGCGTTCCGAGTTGGTCACAGATCCTTCTTTTTCACCCCAGGTGCTGGCCGGCAGCAGCACATCGGCGTACTTGCCGGTGCTGGTGTTGTTAAACGCATCCTGTACCACAACCAGCTCTGCCTTATCCAGCGCTTCAAGTACGTTATTGAGGTCAGGCATCGAGTGTGCCGGGTTGGTACAGGCAATCCAGATCGCCTTGATTTCACCGGCTTTGACTGCATCAAACATTTCCACAGCGGTTTTGCCGGCTTTCTCAGGAACAGCATCAACGCCCCATAAGCTGGCGATTTCAGCGCGATGTGCTGCATTGGATAAATCACGATGCCCAGACATCAGGTTAGCCATACCGCCTACTTCGCGCCCGCCCATGGCATTTGGCTGACCGGTCAGTGAAAATGGGCCGGCACCCGGCTTGCCGATCTGGCCGGTGGCCAGATGCAGATTGATCAGCGCAGCATTTTTATCGGTACCGTGTACGGATTGATTCAGGCCCATACAGTACATCGACAGGCTTGGACCCGTGCCAAACCACTTGGCCGCAGTGATAATGTCTGATTCTTTAATACCGCAGATATCAGCAACCATTTTTGGCGTGTATTCACGCACAGTATCTTTCAATACCTCAAAGCCTGTGGTGCTGGATTGAATAAATGCGTTATCCAGCAGGCCCTCCCACAGCAGCACGTGCAGCATACCGTTAAACAACGCAACATCTGTACCCGGTTGAATTGCCAGGTGTAAATCAGCAGACATCGCAGTATCGGTTTTACGTGGGTCTACTACAATAATCTTAAGATCAGGATTCACTGTTTTAGCGTCTTCGATGCGCCTGAAAATGATCGGGTGGGCAAAGGCAGTATTTGAACCTGCAATCAACAGGCAATTGGTGTGATCTATATCCTCATAACACGCAGGCGGTGCATCGGAACCCAGTGTGGCTTTATAGCCCGCCACAGCAGATGACATGCACAGGCGCGAATTGGAGTCGACGTTATTAGTGCCGATCAAGCCTTTCGCCAGTTTATTGAACACATAATAATCCTCTGTCAGCAACTGGCCTGAAATATAAAATGCCACACTGTCAGGACCATACTGCTGAATGGTCTGTGCAAATTTATCGGCAACAAAATCCAGAGAATCGCTCCAGCTTGCCTTTACCCTTTGCGCATTTCTTTCAGTCCGCAACTCCGGATAAAGCAGGCGATTATCCAGCTTGGCAGTCAGGTGCAACGTAGAGCCCTTGGTGCACAGGCGGCCGAAATTGGCAGGATGATCAGGGTCGCCCTTCACATCCACAATCACATCATTTTCAGAGTGAATGATAACGCCGCATCCGACGCCACAGTAACAACAGGTAGATTTTGTTTGCTTAATCAATTGATTACTCTTTTAACTCTAAATATACAAATCCATCTTCAACCTTGGTTTTAAAACATGCAGTTTCACCCACATCTGGCTCCTCCGCCTTGCCGTCTACCAGGCTGATTTTCCAGCTATGCAAGGGACAGGCAACTTTGTCACCATAGACAATACCCTGCGACAACGGCCCGCCTTTATGCGGACATTTGTTGTTAATCGCATAGACCTGGTCATCTGCCAGACGAAATACACCGATTTCTGTATCTTTTGTACGTACCACACGTGCACCTAATTTTGGAATATCTTCCAGCAGCAGCACTTTCACCCAGTTACTCATCTTGTTTAATCCTTTTTGTGAAACCTAATTGTGTAAAATTTAGCATCGCTCTAAATCAGACGATGATTAATAAATAAATCAATAAAAAATTCAAAATTAAAGAAAAAATAGCAATCCACTGCCATTTTACAAATCTTGCCCTAGCTACCAGAGGCGTTCTTGCTGGTGCCAGAATCGGCTTCAGTTCGCCATACTCAAGCGCCAGCAGCATTTCTTCAGCGGTTTCGAAACGAGATTCCGGGTTACGTGCAACCGCTTTCAGAATAATGTTTTCCAGCCAGTATGGTGTATCAGGCCGGTATCTTGATGGCGGTATCGGCTCACCGAATTTTGGATGCTGGAACGGCTCGATTTCACCGTAGGGGTATTTGCGCGTCAGCAAGTGATAAAGCGTGACACCCGCAGCGTAAATATCTGTACTTGTATTTGCAGTTTCGCCGGCAAACAGCTCCGGTGCCATAAAACTCGGCGTTCCAGGGTTCTGCATGGCATCAATCTTCCCGATACCGCTACTAATCGCAATGCCCAGATCCAGAATCCGCAAACGCTGATCGCTGGCCTGATGCACGTTAGCCGGCTTGATATCACGATGAATAATATTCAACCGGTGCAATGCACCAATGCCGCGCATCATATCCATGCCGATTTTAGCCACGCCTGCCATCGTAAAATGATGGCCGTTATCCAGTCTTTCCTGCAAGGTAGCGCCTTCATGCCAACTCAGAATGAAATAGAGCTTGCTACGCCGTTCTACTGAAACCGGGAACACCTGCGGCACGTACTGCGAGACCACCCGCTTTGCCAGCCATTCTTCATTGAGCAAGGCTGCGCAGGTATCCTGATCTTCAGCAAACAGCGGCTGCAAGGTTTTCAGCACAAACATCTGGCGTGTCTGCACATGTCGCACCTTGTACAGCAGGCTGGCACGTGACTCATGTAGCAGTTCAACAACCTCAAAATCGTCCAGCACATCGCCGACATTCAACTTGTCCGGTGCTTTTAAATTTCTGCCGCTGGCAATCAGCTCTGAAAGTGTGTCTTCGCCTAGCTCTGCCACCCTGATTGCAACTGCCGAGCAATTATCCTGACTACCTTTCTCCAACGCAGTCCTGGTCAGGTAATTACACAGCAAGGCCGGGTCATCGTAAAGCGTCAGCGCTTTCTGTATGCTTTTTTCATCCAGTGCGCCCCATATCCCGTCACTCATGACAATAAAAACATCGTCGGGCCTGAGCTCGCCTTCTATAAAATCCACAGACAGATGCTGATCCAGCCCAACTGCACGTTTCAGGACATGGCGCATATCCGGCCTATCCCACACATGATCAGTCGTAAGCTGCTGGAGTATGCCGTCACGGTAGAGATAAATGCGCGTATCACCGACATGTGCTGCGTAATAACGCTGGCCACGCAGCAGCAGTAATGACAATGTCGTCGCCATACCCGCCATGTCACGGTTGGCATTGGCTTGTGCAATCAGCCAGCGATTAGCGGCTGTTAACACTTTATCCAGCGCAACTAATGGCTCCCATGTATCCGGGGTTGCGTAATAATCAGTCGTTACGGTTCTGATTGTCATCTCGGCAGCTTCGCCGCCACCGGCATTGCCACTCACGCCGTCAGCAACGGCAATGATCGCGCCTTTAACGCTCAGCTGCTCACGCGCCGGGGTTACCACACCCACGTAATCTTCATTACGTGGTCTGGGACCCTTGAGACTGGATTGTCCGGTGCTGAATTTCAATGACATATTCAGAGACTCTTGTGGTTAAACTTTAGCACTGGTTGTTGTGCCCCAGGTGGTTCTCCAGCGCGTTTTAACACCGGTTAAACCAAGCATGGCCAATACTGCCAAGGCTGAGAAAATGATCAGGCCAATCTGGTAACTGCCGAAGTTCTGTTTGAAATAACCCAGGCTGGCAGCCAGGTAGAAACCGCCGATACCGCCTGCCATACCTACCAGACCGGTCATGACACCGATTTCCTTACGGAAACGCTGTGGCACCAGCTGGAATACCGCGCCGTTACCCATGCCCAAAGCCGCCATCACCGGCAGTATGATTGCCAAAGCCCATTGATACGTTGGCTGGCCAAAACTCATGATCAACAGCAACACCGCAGCTGCAGCATACATAATCAGCAACGTCCTTACGCCGCCTATCCTGTCAGCAATAGTGCCGCCTAATGGACGTACCAGCGAACCCATAAATACAGCGGCAGCCGTACAGTAACCGGAGACCACCGGACCCAGGTTGTACAAGTCATTGAAATAAATAGTCAGTGATGATGCCAGACCGACAAATCCGCCAAACGTTACGCTGTAGAAAAACATGAACCACCATGCATCTTTGTCTTTCAGAATAGACAAATACTGACTCAGCGATTTTGCCGGTGGCGCATCCGGACTGTCTTTGGCAAACAGCACATACACCACAAACGCAATCGCCAGCGGGATTAATGCCAGGCCGAACACATTGTTCCAGCCATAAGCCACCGCTAAGCCTGGTGCAAACAAGGCAGCAAACACCGTACCTGAGTTACCGGCACCGGCAATACCCAGCGCTGTGCCCTGATGCTCAGGTGGATACCAGCGTGAAGCCAGCGGCAATGCCACGGCAAAAGCCGCACCGGCAAAACCAAGCCCCAAGCCCAGCAGCAAAGCCTGCTGAAAGGTATGGATGCCATGCAGCCAAGCCAGCAGCAGGCTAATAATCACTACCACCTGCCCAACCAGGCCTGCCATTTTGGGTTTGATCTGATCCACCAGTACCCCCATCACAATTCTTAACAGCGCCCCCGCCAGAACCGGGGTTGCCACCATCAGGCCTTTCTGCGAAGGTGACAATTGCAAGTCTGTTGCCATCTGCACTGCCAGAGGTCCCAGCAGCACCCACACCATAAAGCTCAGGTCAAAATATAAAAATGCGGAAAACAGTGTTGGTTTATGTCCAACTTTCCAAAAACTACTTTTCATGATAACTCCTATTAGCAATAGGACGCTTCTATAAATACGAGATTTGGGTTGCAGTACAAGGCGCACGGAACGCAGAAACCGAGATAGTATCGGTATACAGCGAGGTTGCGAGTACCGCGCAACGCAGTAATGCACCCAAAAATTGGATTTATAGAAGTGTCCTTAAAAATCAAACTGAAACCGTTTCAAACTCTTTGTACTGATCGCGTTTTTCAACACGCTCAGCCCATGGGTTTACTGCCCCCTGCAGCGCATACAGCAAACGCTCATATGCCGCCTTCCTGCCTTCGGCGTCTTCAACGACACGTTGCTTTACATAATCCAGACCCACCCGCTCCAGCCAATGCACGGTGCGGTCCAGATACCTGGCTTCTTCACGGTATATCTGAATAAAGGCGCCCGAGTATTCCAGTACTTCCTCATGGGTTTTCACCTTGCACAGGAACTGGGCAACTTCCGTTTTAATGCCGCCATTGCCGCCCACATAGATTTCCCAACCGGAATCCACACCGATAATGCCAACGTCCTTGATGCCAGATTCAGCACAATTGCGCGGGCAGCCGGAAACCGCAAACTTGACCTTATGCGGCGCCCACATATGGTCGAACGCTTTCTCGATATCAATCCCCATCTGTGTGGAATTCTGTGTGCCAAAACGGCAGAACTCGGAACCGACGCAGGTCTTCACGGTACGGATACCTTTGGAATAAGCGTAGCCGGATGGCATGTCCAGGTCTTTCCACATGTCGACCAGGTCTTCTTTTTTCACACCCAGCAAGTCAATACGCTGGCCGCCGGTCACTTTCACCATCGGCACCGCATATTTATCGGCTACATCGGCAATTTTGCGCAGCTGGTCTGGCGTCGTTACGCCGCCGTACATACGCGGCACGACAGAATAGGTACCGTCTTTCTGGATATTGGCGTGCACACGTTCATTGATGAATCGTGACTGTGGGTCATCCACAGCCTCATGTGGCCAGGTGGAAATCAGGTAATAATTCAGTGCAGGCCTGCAAGTCGCACAGCCATTCGGCGTGCGCCACTGCATGCCTTTAATCGCATCCGGAATGTTGAGGTATTTATGCGTGCGGATTTCTGCGCGTACTTCTTCGTGGTTTTTATCACTACAGCCGCAAATCGCCTTGCTGGTGGATGGCGGCGCATAACCGCCACCCAGCGTGCTGGCAAGAATCTGCTCAACCAACCCTACACATGAACCGCAGCTGGAGCCTGCCTTGGTCTGCTTTTTAACATCGTCAAGCGTAAACAGGCCTTTATCCTGAATCGCCTTGACGATGGTGCCTTTGCACACACCGTTACAGCCGCACACTTCCATCTCATTGGTCATGGCTGCTGCTTTGTTCTGGCCCTGATGGCCAGTATTACCCAATGAATCTTGCCCAAACATCAGGTAATCACGAATCTCGTGGATAGGTTTGCTATCCCTGAGCATTTGAAAATACCACGAACCATCCGTGGTATCCCCATAAAGCACGCTGCCGATGATTTTGTCATCTTTGATGACGAGCTTTTTGTAAACCCCGCCAACTGCATCGTGTAAAACAATTTCTTCCGTATCTTCACCACCTTCAAAATCACCGGCGCTGAACAGGTCAATACCTGTCACTTTCAATTTGGTAGAGGTGACCGAGCCTTTGTACAAACCAATACCAAAGTTGCCCAGATGCGTCGCGCACACCTTGGCCATTTCAAACAACGGCGCTACCAGGCCATAGGAAATGCCGCGATGGCTGACACACTCGCCCACTGCATAAATACGCGGGTCAAAGGTCTGCATGGTGTCGTTAACGACAATACCACGGTCACAATGAATGCCTGCTGATTGCGCCAGCTCGAAATTAGGGCGGATGCCTACGGCCATTACCACCAGGTCCGCTGGCAATTCTGAACCATCACTGAAGCGCACGGCCTTGACACGGCCTTCCTCATTGCCGATCAGCCTTTCAGTATTTGTCAGCAGCAAAAATTTCAAGCCTTTGGCTTCCAGGCTTTTCTGCAGCATCTGGCCGGAAGTTTTATCAAGCTGCCTGTCCAGCAGCCATTCATTTCGATGCACAACCGTTACATCCATGCCCTGGATTTTCAGGCCGTTTGCAGCCTCCAGCCCGAGCAAACCGCCACCGATCACCACAGCATGTTTATACTGTTTAGCAGTTTCAATCATATCGTTGGTATCTTTAATATCGCGATACCCCAGCACGCCAGCGAGTTCTTTACCAGGTACCGGCAGCATGAATGGTTTGGAACCGGTTGCAATCAGTAAACGGTCATATTCGGCACTGGTGCCATCCGCCGCATACACCACACGGTTTTTACGGTCGATTTTATTGACACGCGCACTGGTGTATAAGGTGATATTGTTCTCGGCATACCACTCACGGCTATTCAGAATAATGTCATCTATGGTCTGCTCATTGGCCAGCACCGGTGACAGCATAATGCGGTTGTAATTCGGGTAAGGCTCATCACCAAACACGGTAATATCGTAAATATCAGGCGCTATTTTCAGCAGCTCCTCAACAGTGCGCATGCCTGCCATACCGTTGCCAACCACGACTAGTTTCATTTTTTTCATACCACTCTCTCCTTCTATGCTGCCACTTCTAAAGCAGCTAATAATTTATTATTGTTAGCCATGCGTACGACATTGCCGATGACGATAATGGCCGGGCTTTGCAGCCTTTCCTGATGCACAGCCAGCGGCAGCATAGCCAGCGGTGCACTGACATGACGCTCTGTCTCCAGAGTTCCGTGCTGAATGGCAATGGTCGGCATATCGTGCTCCATGCCGGCTGCCAGCAAATTCCTGACAATTTCCGAGACTTTCTTGATTCCCATGTAAATGACCAGCGTCGTTTTGCTGGCTACCAGTGCATGCCAATCCAGCGGCTCGCCATCCTGCGTGTGACCGGTGAGCATGGTGACGCCATGTGTATACTCCCTGTGCGTCAGCGGGATGCCCATCCCCGCCGGCACGGCAATACCGCTGGTAACACCGGAAACCACTTCATAGTCAACACCGGCATTACGCAGCGCCAGCATTTCTTCTCCACCGCGGCCAAACAGGAATGGATCGCCGCCTTTTAAACGCACCACCTGCTGCCCCTGCTCGGCCAGCGCGATCAACATGCGATTGATAAAGTTCTGCGGTGTTGACTGGCAGCCGCCTCTTTTGCCGACATTCACGATACGTGCCTGCCGGCAATGCTCAAGAATGGCATCATTGACAAGATCATCCACCAGCACCACATCAGCGACGTTTAATACTTTTACAGCTTTCAAGGTCAGCAACTCCGGGTCGCCCGGGCCTGCACCTACTAAAAAAACTTTACCCTTCATGTTCGCTTCAGCCTTTTTCTACCTGATAATTTGTATTCATTTCCAAACCTGATTTCGCAAGATGCTCTATTTAAAATTTGATGCTGAATTTATTCACATAAGCATCCGGGTCAGCGCCATCCCAAATCACGCCGTCCATGAGACGGCTTGTGCGCATCAGCGCCTGCGGTACCGGAATTTCCAAGGCTTGCGCGGCCTGCTGGTATATATCAATCCGGTTTACCTTGCTTGCTACTGCCATATAATCAGGCACTGATTTCAATAAGCCCCAGCGCTTGAACTGGGTCATGAACCACATGCCATCAGACAGGTATGGAAAGTTCACCTTACCGTCATTGAAAAATTTAACGGCGTGCGCGTCCTGCCATTTTTTGCCGTTGCCATTGTCATAATGGCCAACAAAGCGATCATGTATGACCTGATTAGGCGCATTCACGTAGTCCGGGCCCGCAATCAGCTCTGCTACCTGCGGCCGGTTTTCCATCACATCCAGATAGCGGCAGGCTTCAAGTATTGCCATCACCATGGCACGACAGGTTTGCGGATAAAGCGCGGCGAACTCGGCAGTAACCCCTAACACCTTCTCAGGATGATCTACCCAGATATCCTGACTGGTTGCCACCGTAAAGCCGACGTTGTCATAAACGGCGCGTGCATTCCATGGCTCACCGGCACAATAGCCGGCAACATTGCTGGTAGTCATATTGGCCACCATTTGCGGTGGCGGCACTACGATGGTCTTAACATCATGCAGCGGATCAATACCGTAGCTGGCTAACCAGTAATACAGCCACATGGCATGGGTGCCGGTAGGAAAAGTCTGTGCAAAAGTGAGTTTTGAAGCCTGCTGTTTTAAAAAGCTGCTTAAATCGGTGCCATTATTGACACCCTGGTTCTTGACCTGGTTGGATAAGGTAATGCCCTGCCCGTTATGGTTAAGCGTCATGAGCACAGCCATGTCTTTTTGCTGGCCGCCGATACCAAGCTCAACCCCGTACACCATGCCGTAAAGCGCATGGGCAGCATGCAAGTCGCCGCTGATCAATTTATCTCGTATCGCTGCCCAGGAGGCTTCTTTGTGCAGCTTGATGTTGATGCCATATTTTTTGTCGAAGCCCATTTTTGAGGCCACAACAATAGGCGCGCAATCGGTCAAAGGGATGAACCCGATCTGCACTTCTGACAGCTCTGGCGTAAGCTCTGACTTTACTGAACTTTTAAAAACCATATCAATCACCCTATATAAAAAACCAAAATATAAATACCAAGCCTTGAAAACAAAAAAGGCGTCCTGCAACTGGTTAAAAAATTAACCATTGCAAGGACGCCTTTGTCCGCGGCAGTATTCACTGCCAAACACCTTTTACTACTTATCCTGCTATCGAACACCGAATCCAAGATTAAATCCAGGATCAAATTCAGCATCGAAAATTTATCACTCGTGACTAAAGCAGCTTCGTTGCGGCTTCAATCACTTCTTGTGCTAAAACTACAATACGTTTGTTCTGACGCATCGCCATGCTGCGCAGCATTGCATAAGCATGATCCTCATCAAAACCGTGTTCTTTCATCAAGAGACCTTTGGCTTTTTCAAGCACTTTGCGCTCGGCCAACTTCAGCTTCGCCTCACCCAGCTCTTCCCTTAAAGATTTTACTTCTTCAAATCTGACCACCGCTGCGTTAATCACCGGGGCCAGGCTTTCGCTTGGCAAACTGCCAACCACATAAGCGGACACACCCGCTTTTGTCGCTGCCCGCATCTTTTCAATGTCACCATCATGTGTAAACATAACAATCGGTTTAGGCACCGTTTCATTCATGACACAGAGGTTCTCCAAAGTATCCCGACTTGGTGAGTCTGTATCGATAATGACAATGTCCGGTTTTAACTCACGTACTGCATCATCCAAATTTGCAGTGCTGGATAAATGTGCGATGACCGCATATCCTGCATCGGTTAACGACTGCTTTAGCGGCGCAGTTCTTAAAAAATCATCATCAACCAACATTACAGAAAGCATGCATAACCCAGATAAAGCAATTTCATGTTGATAAAAGCAATATGTATGCCTGAATTAAACACAGAGATTAAGTGCATGAAATACAAAAGAAAATTAAATACCGATTATTCCCAGATTACAAATTGATATAGTTTACTGATGCACCATTAAAGGGCGGCGGCACGCTGGCATGCCAATTAATCGTGCGTTGCCATACTTATTGACAGTTAGCAAAGTCGGCATAATATGTAACATGAAGCGAAAACGGACGGGAGTAATAAAATGCATGACGCATCTATTAAGACCAAAATTGAACGGCTGGAAGCCAAATTGGCCCTTATTCTGAAAAGACTGCAGTGGATCGCCGAGGAAGAAGCCAAGCTACCCCATATTAATGAGCCAGCCCACTACTTCAAAGATAAAGATGCATTATTGAAAAAGGCAGACGCTGCCCTTGATGAGTTAAAAATGCTTTTTAATAAACCGTGGGTTTAATTAAATTCTGTTTCAAATTTTTTCTATAAAAATGGGTTACCAGTAACTACTGGTAACCCATTAGTTTCCAAATCAGGTAACGCTATCTTGGCGGTGACGGCGGGTTATACCCTGGAGGCGGCGGTGGTGGTATATACCTGGATGGTGGCGCACGGTTTTCCAACTGCCGTTCAATATGGCCTGATACAGGAACGCGATGCCCTTTCGCATACATACACTGTATATAAGCATTATCATAACGCTGCTGCGCACCATAAGCTGATACATTAGCCGCCTCGGCACCCATGACACTTCCCACAAACAACCCTGTTGCAGCACCGGCACCGGTGTCTCCGCCTCTACCCATTGCGGCACCTAATGCCGCACCGATTACAGTCCCGGTAATCGCACTCCTGACAAAACTATCACCCGCAGCCTGATTGGCTGAAGTGCCTCCGATCTGCTCATGGGCAAATCCCCTGCATGAGGCGTCATCAAACCGAAACTGATCAAAGGATTTATTGGTACCGGGCAATGCCATCGTACTTGGTCCATTGGGCACTGACACACAGGCTGTGATCAATAGCGTAGACATCAGGCCAGAAATAAATTTTAGATTTATATGCATAAATTTATGCTCCTGTTATGGCTGGGCAGGTGGCGTTGGCGTGACTTTTTGCCAGCCGCCAGGGCATGCCTTGATATAAGGGTAATAACCGTCCGGTTTGTCACAGTGGTACCAATAATACTGGTCGGATTCAGACGGTGCCGCTATATCGGGCGGAATATAGGAAGATGGCGGCGCTTTCTCGATATAGACCGGCGGCTGTGCCGGTGTCACGATGACAGGCGGAAATAGTATGGGTAATAATATGGCGGATAGTATGGATAACCATAAGGTGCACCAAAATATAGACCAATGCCAATATGCCCATGTCCGGAGTGACGATGCCCCGCATACACATGCCCGCCACCATGCCTGGGTCCTGCCACTGCCAACTCGCTGATGGCAATTCCGGCAAGTAACAGGATACTGCATAACGATTTGATGTTATTCATGATTCACTCCATATCTTTCAGCCAATACTGGAGATAATGACATTTGGATTGGCACACGATATAAACAGAGACTGATACTATCTTTCAATTTGCCTGACAGGCTGGCTAAATAACTTTTACCAGTGATTTATTATCATGTTTTGCGGCATCTTATGGCAATAAGTGGGAGCCCCTAGTCAGGCTTACTTATTATTTGATCGTGTTTATTTGACAGTGTTTGACTGCATTTGCCAGTATTGGAAATGAGGGATATCAATTTATGGCTTCGCTATCTTACTAACATCCAAGGCAAAGCTTCTGGATTTAAGCATGGTAAAAACTTCGGCTTGCACCAGCCACAGACCGCTAGGCTGCTTTAACCACTTGGCGCAATATACACCGCCGGTCAGAATGACCCTCTGATTGGATAAATACTTGCCTGCCCAATAGCCATACTCCTGCGCAGCGCCTGACTGCGCACTCAAACGTATAGCCTTTGTATTCCTCCGGTAAAGCACTACAGGATCTGCTGCGAATACGCTGTTCCAGCGTTGTCGCTGCTCTTCTATACCATGAGACTGAATGCCCCGTGCCGTCACTACATGGTAATCCTGCGTCAATAATGCACAAATTTCATCTACGTTGCGCTTGGCTATCGCTTGGTTATAGCGCAGGCGTTCCTGTCTTATGTGCGTGATCTGTTCAGAATTGTTCAATCGACTCATAACGGCAATTCTTTATATTCGGGGTTGCTGCATACAAAACAGGCTGCACGCGTTATGCGCACAGCCTGCTGTATTTCAAGCGAATGATTAAATCAATCTTCGTTTCGTGCAAATATTAACTAGAACGTACGTTTGATATAACCGATCAAACGGTCATTGCCGGTTTCCCA
>CAZUOQ010000034.1:0-22422 GCA_964622195.1 uncultured Methylotenera sp.
AGCATCTTCACCATTAAAGCTAAACGTGAGACGCCAATTACCATTAACCCATACAGACCAATGTCCTGTGGTTAATCGGTGTAGTTTCCAACCAGGTATGTCCATTTCTTTCGGGTCGGTAGCTATGTGAAGCATTGCTAGCTGACGGGCTAATTTTCCCGCATGATCAGCTCTTATGCCGGCCTTGCTGCCAGTCATAAAAAACTTCTCAAGCCCTTTGTGTGCGAAACTTTTTATCATTTTTATGTATCGTATAACGTATCAAGTTACAATGCAAGAGTTTGTTGAAGGGCGTGTAATTGGTTTTTTACAGGTTTGAATTTAGTGTTGCTTTATTATCTATTTTCATCTATTTGAGACTTTTGCACGAAGTGTTTTCAACCAAAATGACTATCAATTCCGTCATTCCGGCGGAAGCTCATCACTGTCTGGAATAAAATGCAGAACCAGTATTACAATAAATATTACAATTTCGTCATACCAGCGAAAGCTGGTATCCAGTGGCGTGCAAAGCCCGCCGATATTGGTTTTAGCTGGATTCCGTGTCTAGCACGGAATGACGGGTTCTATACCTTTTCTAATCAAAATTAGCATTCCTACGCGCAAATTAAAATGCTAGTCTAAATTTGCCAGTTTCCCTATTATGTCAATCCATACAAGTTGTTACGAATGCGACTGAAATTTATTCTGGACAGAAGTGGGCGGAAGCTGGAATGACGGTTTTTTGATATTTTTTGTTGAAAATTGAACTAGTTTTTGTTTCATGCAAAGCGCTCTATTTAAATTTTGATCGCTGATGTTCCCACTCGTATTCAAACTGCTGCCGGTTTCTTATATAGGTATTGCCGCATTTGACCATGTCATCAATACTGGTGCATTCAACAGATTTTTTATAATAGTGATTCCAGGCATCTTCTTTCAGTGCTGCTTCCTGTGCTTGGAGTAACTTTTGTTGCGCTTGTTGCTGGTTGATTAGTTGCCGTGCCTGGATTTCCCGTACTCTTGCCGCTTCTTGTGCTGCACGTTCCTGTTGTTGCCTTAGTATAAATTCCTGCGCAGGATTCACGGGTGGCGTTTGTTTCTGTTGCATATTTGAAGGTTCGAAATTATTGATCTGACGAGTTGTTGGACTTGTTACAGTGCCTTTGGATAAGTTGAATATCGCCATTAATATCATTGCAATTGATAACCAAATCGCTATGTTTTTAGCTGTGCTGCCAAAAGAAGTTTGTGTTTGTCTGGTAAAAGGAGCGGGGCCGTCAGCAAGCCATGTAGGCTGTGACTGTATTTTGATTGCTGGCTCATGCGCATGATTAAGGATTGCTTGCCTGATGGTTTCATTTGTTGGCATGGCTTCTGCGTGCCATCTAATTAGTGGAATATTTGCTGACAGCAGATTTTTATTCTTCTTCGTATCACGCTCTGTGGATTTAACGCCGTTATGGCTTTTATCATCAAGTTCAATAGCTGTAATGATGGAGAAGTCTTTTTGGCAGATTAAATAATCAATGCTTTGCTGGGCAATGGGATTAAACCATTTGCTGTAATCTTTCCATTCGGTTATTGAAGTATCTACTTTCAGGAAACTTGATAGCTGCACCTGTGCCAATACAATAAAATCTGGCAAAGCTTCTACCAGTTGATGATAAAACATCGTTTCAGTAGGTGTTAGCGGGTTTTTTGAGATGTAGGGCCTGATGTCTTGCTCAGGAGGCGTATAAAGGTTTTTCTCTTGTGGTGCTGTATAGAAAAAAGCCATAGCTATAAATGCTATGACTATTAGCAATAGGAAAATGGATATATTCATTTTTAAGTTCTTATTAGTTTTTTAAAAAGAATATTACTTAAGCTGAAACATTGCATTTGATGCAGTTTAACTGCTTACTAACCGGATCAGGCAATCAGTATTGCATCCTGGCTTTTATGCTTCGGCGGATTGCCATGTTGATTTGGTGGTCATTAATGGATATCTATAATTATTTATATTGGCGGTGTATTTTCCTTATTAACTCTTATTTCTTCGAATGAAATAATGAAGCGTTTGGATATTAATACGTGACCAATGGTACCTGTATCAGCATGGTAGTCTTTTACCAGTTCAATCGGAATAAAATCCCGACCATCATTGAGCAAGTCTTGCAGTCTTTGTCCCCTGTGCGCATAGACAAAGCCTCTGTATTCCGTGCCATCCTGCATTTTGACTTTACCAAATATACGTAAAACATCATGCATATGATAATTAGTTCTGCTGAATGTCATTTTGATATCCCCTTACTAAAAAATAGTAATGATTATTTGCTACATACTAGTAAATAATACCCCTATTTAATATAAGTAAATTACTTAATATGACAGATGTATTAAATAATTTTTATAGGTAAATAAGCCAGTAGTACAGCTGACTGCAGATAATGCCTATTTGAGCCCTCATCATAGCAACTGTTACTTGTCACACTATATTCGCAACATCACCATCGGCAGGCCGATAAGGTTATGTTAAAAATTTTCTTCTACATAATAATTCTTTACTGTTGTGCTAAAGAATTTGTACTATACTGTAGTTAATTAAACTAAGTTTACTTTTAGGAAACTAACTGTGATTTTTTAAAGCTGGTCGTATTGTTGTTTTATATCTGATTGAGGTGATCATTATGCCGAATGTGTTAATAATTTCTGATAGCTTAAATATTTCTGGCCTGATTAGCACAGGATTTATAGCGGCTGGCTGTACAACACAAAGTGTGGATGTAATGAAATTTATTGATAATGGCAATGAAGTGCTAAAGAACTCTTTATGTGCTTTATTCTTTATTGATAGTAACTTTATAAAGCGTTCTGCCAGCGTGCTTGACGAGATTGATCAAACAATCAAAAACTGTGCTTCTCGAATGCCTATCTATCTGATGTTTGAGGATGATTATGACCCGTCTTTTGCTACCTGGCGGCTAAAGGCAAGGCGCTTATATGAAACGATTAATCACAATCAGAAAATTCAGGAAGTTGTGAAAGAGATAGCGAAGCTGGAGACTTATATGAACTCTAGATATTCTTACTGTTCACCCATGGATTCTTGTTAATACAGGGACTCTTGTTAATACACGAGTTCAAGTTAATACCGGGCTCAAGTTAATATTCAAGGGCAGCTTGGCGTCATCCTGTCATCATGCATGACGCACACTGTCGCTAGCTTGAGTATTTGTTTACTCTTCAAACTGCTCTTTATCTGGTGCGTCGTAATGAATAATCGCCAGAAACTTGATTGGCGTTTCTATGAGCGCTTCCGGGCGGTGGGGGATTTCACCCTGGAAAGTCAGTGAGTCGCCGCTGGTAAGTACAAATGTATCTTTGCCTACCCGGTATTCCAGTTTTCCCTCCAGCATAAAAAGAAATTCAGTGCCTGGATGCTCAAAGGCAGGGAACTCTTCACATGAGTCTTCCAGTGTAATCAAGAACGGCTCAAATGTTTTATGCGGGCCTTGATCATAGGCAAGCAACTGGTAGGTATGGCCAACACGGGTGCCTCTTCTGACCACTTCCATACCTTCACCTTTTTTAACCAGCTGGGCTGCGCCGCGCGGTAAATTATAATTCTGGAAAAGTTTGGATAACGTTACGCCTAATGCATTGGCGAGCTGTTCAAGTGTTTCAAGGCTGGTAGAAGCCAGGTTATTTTCGATTTTACTGAGCATGCCCCTGCTGATGCCAGCTCTCTCGGCTACATCTGCAATCGTTAAATTATGCTCCGTTCGCAGCTGGCGAATAGTGGTGCCTAAATGACGGCCTAGTGATCTGTTTTGATCATCTACTTTAATCGGTTCGATTTCTTTTTCTTTTGCTGCTGCCATGACAATACCTGCAATAAAATATAGGGAAATATTACTAGAGAGCGGACTATCGGTAAAACGCTAATTGATTCATTTTGAAACAACCCCTTAATTAACCATACCTTATTAATACCGTACATGTATTAATTTTTATAATTTGGATAATCATACCCCTATTAGCAGCATGGGCGCTACGCAAACGTTGTTGACGGTTTGCACTCAATGATCTATCGCCAAGTATTTTCATAAATTTAGCCATAAGAACCATATCAACTTGCACAACTCTGTCAGCAGGGCTTGATGCTGCAGTTGATTTAACAAGCGCAGCCGATTTATTTACCAAGAATAAAATTTACCCTGCAAAAAGTTTACTGTAAGTAATAATTGTTAATATATAATAAAATTGTATTAAAATATATACACAATTTTAATAAATATATTTTTTTAAAATCTCATTTAAATCATTAGGAGAGTATTTTGAGCGAACGAATTGTAATGCGCACAGGTGAAGCTTTAGTAGCTGGAGGTCCTCCAGGAACAGCGGCTGAGCCGGAAGTGATTATTGGAGAGTTGGATGGACCTGTTGGTACTGCAATTGCTACGTTGACTGGTGACCAGGTTGCCGGACATACGCGTGTATTTGCTTTGCTGAATACAGATATTCAAGTCAAGCCTGTGACTTTGATGGTAAGTAAAGTAACCGTTAAGGATACGAAATACACCAATATTTTAATGGGTACCGTACAGGCGGCTATTGCGAACGGCGTGCTGGATGCGGTTCGTGCCGGTGATTTGCCTAAAGAAAAAGCGAATGACCTGGGCATTATTGTTTCCGTCTGGCTGAACCCGATGGTGACTAAAGATGAGAAGCTGGATCATAAAGTGTTGTTTGATATTCATCGCAAGGCAACCGCATTGGCCATTCATAAAGCAATGACCAATAAACCTGATATTGACTGGCTGCTGGATAATCAAGACAAAATTACCCATAAATACTATCAAATGGGATTAGACGGAAAGCTATAGTTTCTGTTTGTGGCGGCTTGCCCATGTCACGCAAGTTTCAAGCAAGTCGCCAATCAATGGCTGCACATCTTTAGCCAGGGCCGGGTCGTATCGGTACGGCAATTTCTCTTCCATATATATACGCTGGCTCAGTTCCAGCTGCACAGCATGTATGTTGTGTTCCGGCATTCCATAATGCCTGGTAATGTAGCCACCCTTAAACCTGCCATTAAACACGTGACTATATTTGCCAGCGTGCGCAGACTTGTTCCATGTTTCAGCAAATGCATCCTGTAGTGACGCATCACATGACTGCATATCGGCAGTACCAAAATTAAAGTCCGGTAATTGGCCGCTGAAAAAGCGCGGTACATGCGATGCGATTGAATGCGCGTCCCACAATATTGCGATGCCGTGTATGGCATGAATTCTTGCAATTTCGCTGCTTAATTTGTCATGGTACGGCTGCCAATATTGTGTGATTCTGGCTTTTATCTCAGTTTCATCAGGCTGCATGCCTGTTTGATAGATAGGCTGCTTGCTAAATGTATCTATCGGGCACAGGCCGGTTGTATCCTGCCCCGGGTACAGTGAGGTATCGTTGGGTGAGCGATTCAGGTCAATCACATAGCGCATGTACTCTGCCGATATGACCGTAGCGTCATAATTTTTAGCCATCTCGTACAGCTGCGGTATATGCCAGTCTACATCCGGCATTTCCAGCGCGGCAGGTGTCATTGCAGATGCAATCTCGGCCGGTATTTTCGTGCCTGCGTGAGGCATGGAGATGATTAATGGTGAGTTACCGCTAATGAAGTTATAGTTTTTGTTCATATATCACTTTTCCAATCTGCTTAATCCAGCTGTTTCAATCTGGTTAATTTAACTGCTCCGACTAAAAGTTCCACTACCACTTTGGTAGTAATCCTTAGTTTCCAAACATGCTAAGTCACTAATCCATAAAATGATTTCGTAACTACTTTATCACAAGTTTCATTGCAATAAAAAAAGTTTCATTTACCTATTGACAGCTGTTAAATACGGTGGCTTAATACGATCAAATGTTTCACAGTAGTTAAAAAAGTTAATTTGTAAGTTTGTAGCTGAAGTTAAGTTTTAGAAAATTAAATACACGGTTACTGATTATTTGAAAAAAAGGTCAGTAATTAAAAAAATAGGGCTCCTGGAGTTTATAAATGCCATTAAGACTACTTAAATTTGCAGTATCAAAAGATCACCCGGCACCACGCTTTTTCAAGTCTCATGAGGCGCCGAAAAAATCCTATGACGTGGTGATCATCGGTGGCGGCGGCCATGGTCTGGCAGCAGCGTATTATCTGGCTAAGGATCACGGCATTACCAATGTTGCCGTGCTGGAAAAAGGCTATATCGGTGGCGGCAACACAGGTCGCAACACCACAATTGTGCGTTCTAATTACCTGACACCTGAAGGTGTAAATTTTTATGATGCCAGCGTAAAGATTTATGAAGGTTTATCAGAAGAGCTGGATTTGAATTTATTTTATTCAACTCGCGGTCACTTCACACTGGCACACACGGAATCTGCAATGCGCACCATGCGCTGGCGTGCTGAAGTCAACAAGCATGTAGGCGTTGAAAGCCGTGTTGTAGGTCCTGATGAAATTGCCAAAGCTTGCCCGCAGCTGGATTTAAGCTGCAGCGGCCAGGCGCCGATTTTAGGTGCGCTGTATCACGCGCCAGGTTCCGTAGCACGCCATGATGGTGTTGCCTGGGGTTATGCCCGCGGCGCAGACCGTTTGGGTGCCGAGATTCACCAGAATACTGAAGTACTGGCTATTGATGTCAAGAATGGCAAAGTCTGCGGTGTTAAAACCAATAAAGGTTATATCGAAACTAAACAAGTGTTGTGTGCTGTTGCCGGTTTCACACCGCGCATCACCGAAATGGTTGATCTGCAAACACCAATCGTTATTCACCCGCTGCAAGCCTGTGTAACCGAGCCGATGAAGCCTTGGCTGGATACGATTCTGGTATCAGGCAGCCTGCACGTTTATGTGAGCCAGTCTTCACGCGGTGAGCTGGTGATGGGTTCTTCACTGGATCCATACGAAGTGCATTCAACCAGGTCTACCCTGGATTTCGTAGAAGGCCTCACATCGCACATGCTGGATATGTTCCCGTTCTTATCAAATGTAAAAGTAGTGCGCCAATGGGCCGGTATGGCGGATATGACGCCAGACTTTGCGCCGATTATGGGCAAAACGCCGATTGAAGGTTTTTATATTGATGCAGGCTGGGGCACATGGGGCTTTAAAGCAACGCCGATCAGCGGTAAGACCATGGCGCAAACCATTGCTAACGATAGTGCACCAGACTTGATTCATTCATTCCGCCTGTCACGTTTTGAAGATTACGAACTGACCGGGGAAAAAGGAGCGGCGTCTGTTGGTCACTAACCAGCAAATAACGCCAGCTTAATCATCAGAGGAATATGTAATGAAACTTCTCACTTGTCCAATGAACGGCACGCGACCACTGAGCGAATTTATTTTCGGCGGTGAGTATCGCGAAAGCCCAGATCAAAACACCTGTACCGATGCGGAATGGGCGGCTTATGTGCATAACCGCAGCGGCGCACCGGGTGATAAAAAAGAATGGTGGTATCACTCACCAAGCGGTACCTGGTTTATTGCAGAACGCAATACGCTCACAGACAAAGTAACACGCACCTATTTACTAGGTGCAAATAACAATAATTCAAACACTGCGCAGGAGGCAAGTAAATGACTTTACGTACATCTAAGCAGGTTGGTGAATGGATTAACCGTAATAAGAAAATCAGCTTCACATTTGAAGGTGAACAATTTACCGCCTATGAAGGCGATACCATCAGCAGCGCATTATGGGCAGCTGACCAGAAAGTTTTAGGCCGCAGTTTTAAATATCACCGTCCACGCGGTGTGCTGAGCCTTGCTAATCATGACGTTAACGGACTGGTGACAGATGGCGCCGATACTAACATTCGCGCTGACGTGGTTGAAGTTAAAGAGGGTATGGTGCTGACCGCTGTGAATACCACCGGCGGTGTTAAAAAAGACAAGAGCAGCTATATTGACTCCATTTCACCGCTGCTGCCAGTTGGTTTTTACTATAAAGCTTTCCATACACCACGCCGCTTTTTCCCATTCTGGGAAAAAGTAATTCGTAATGCCGCTGGTTTGGGTGTTGTTAACTTTAACTACCCACGTATCCTTAAGCGTAAACAGCACTCACACTGCGATTTACTGATTATTGGCGCAGGCCCGACAGGTTTGGCAGCTGCTTATGAAGCAGCACAAGCAGGCCTGGAAGTGACCATCGTGGATGAAAATCGCCAGGTTGGCGGTAGCCTGACTTATGATCGCGGTGGCGAGGCAGCGGCAACCAAACTGCTTAACGACTTGCTGATTAAAGTGGCTAATCAGGCAAACATCAGAATGTTAAGCGGTACTTATGCTGCCGGTTACTATCCTGATCATCTGATTCCTGTGGTGTCTGAAAGCGGCATTAATAAAGTGCGCGCTAAAACCGTGATTGTTGCTAGCGGAGCTTTTGAGCAACCTCCAGTATTCAGATACAACGACTTGCCGGGCGTAATGCTGGGCTCAGCAGCACAGCGTTTGGTTTATCGCTACGGTGTTAAACCTTTCAATAACGGTATCGTGGTAACTGCTAATGATTACGGATACCGTGTAGCGCTTGACTTGCTGGAAGCGGGTACCAAAGTGGTGGCGGTGGTTGATTTGCGCAAGGGCGTAAACACCAGTGCAGCAGCCATTACGCTTGCGAAACGAGGCATCAAAGTTTACGCAGGGTATTGCGTATATGAAGCCTTGGCATCATCCGATAAATCCAGCGTACGTGGTGCCGTGCTGTGTGAATACGACAATGTTGAAAATGTTGCAATCACCAAAAACAAACTGACGCTGGAGTGTGACGGCATCGCGATGAGTGCCGGCTGGGCACCTGCTGCCGCGCTGTTATACCAGGCAGGCACTGGCATGCAGTTTGATAATGCTATTCAGCAGTTTGTACCAAGCCGTTTGCCAGATGGCATGTTTGCGGCCGGTAAAGTCAACGGTATTTTCGACCTTGAGCAGCGTGTGAACGACGGTAAACGTGCTGCAAATGATGCCTTGCGTTATCTGGGCCTGGAAGCCGCGCAAATTACAGTGCAAAGGTCTGCTGACGCATCCAGCCCAAGCCATCCATACCCAATGGTGCCGCACGCAAAAGGTAAAAACTTTGTTGATTTTGACGAAGATATCCAGATTAAAGACTTTGTAAATGCGGCTAAAGAAGGTTTCGACAATATCGAACTCATGAAGCGCTTTACTACAGTAGGTATGGGCCCAAGCCAGGGTAAGCATTCCAATATGAATGCGATTCGTATCCTGGCCAGAATCCGTAATATGCCTGTAGAGAAAATTGGCACGACGACATCCAGACCATTCTTCCACCCAACCCCAATCGGGCATTTAGGCGGACGTGGCTTCCATTCACACCGGCTGACTTCATTGCACGACTGGCATCAAGCCAATGGTGCAGTATTTACCGATATCGGCGCATGGAAAAGAGCGGCTTATTACCCGGCTGCCGGTCAAACCAAAGAGCAGGCGATTCAAACAGAAGCCCTTGCAGTGCGTAATGCAGCCGGCATCATTGACGGCAGCTCATTCGGCAAGATCGAGATTCATGGTCCGGATGCGGCTGAGTTCCTGGAACGTTTCTTTACCGGCAGCTACAAGACGCAAAAAGTTGGCCGCTGCCGTTATGTGATGTTGCTGGATGACGCCGGCGTGATTGCAGATGATGGCATTGCCAGTCGCCTCGCTGATGATTTGTTCTACCTTTCTATCGGCACTTCAAATGCTGCAGCCGTATATCGTGAAATGCAGCGTTCACAGCAAATGTGGCAGCTGGATATTGGTCTGGTAAACGTTACCGGCGCTTATGGTGCAATCAATATTGCCGGTCCGGCAGCGCGTGCCATCTTGTCTACGCTGACTGAACTTGACCTTTCTTATGAATCATTCCCGATCAGCAGCGTACGTGAAAGCCAAGTGGCCGGTGTTGAAGCCAGACTGATTCGCGTGGCATTCGTGTCTGATGTTGGCTACGAAATGCATATGCCGATGGCACAAGTGCCACACGTATGGAATGCATTAATGGAAGCCGGCAAGCAGCATGGTCTGCGTCCATTCGGCAGCGACACCCAGCGTTTGTTGCGCCTGGAAATGGGGCACCCAATGCCTGGTGTTGATACCGATGGCCTGACGAATCCGTTTGAAATCGGCGCGGACTGGGCGATTGAAATGAACAAGCCTTATTTTATCGGTCAGCGCAGTTTGCAGATTTTAGCCAAACGTCCATTAAGAAAACAGTTGGTGCCGTTTGTATTGGCTGAAAACTATAAAGGCGAGATGCCGATGGACTGCAATCTGGTCGTGGATGGCCGCGCAATTCTGGGCCGTGTCACCAGTATTGCTTACAGCAAATCCGTAGATCGCTGCATCGGTTTTGCCTACGTGTCTCCAGCTAAAACAGCAGTGGGCTCAACATTTGAAATACGTACGGATAGCGGCACGTTGGTTAAAGCTACGGTAGCTGCAACGCCATTCATCCAGAATCAAAAAGGGGCTTGAGATGCAAGTATCTAATACGAAAACGATTACTCAGACTTCGCCGGTTGCGCATGCACAACTTAACAGCAATCCAAAGTGGGCTTTGGTCAATGGTGTTAACACAGCGGTTGAATTTGCTGGCGCGGCCGTTGAACAGGCCAGAAAGAAAATACTGGGCGTGACAGATGTGAGCTGCTTGTCACGCTACGGAGTGAAAGGCGCGCAAGCTGCAAAATGGCTGGCTGACCGTCAGGTCACTACGCCTGACAATATCAATTCGTGGACTGTAAGTGACCACAACACACTGGTATTGAGATTGGGCGGCAGCGAGTACCTGCTTGAAGATCAGTTTGCCGGCACTATCTGTGCAAGGCTGGCAAGTGATACCAACCGTGTGCCCAATGTTTACAAAGTGCCGCGTGCGGATGCAGCTTTTATTTTGAGCGGCAGTGAAGTGCTCAATATGTTATCTGAATTATGTTCATTGGATCTGCGTGAAAAATCACTCGGTGCGCAAGAACTGATCATGACGCAAGTTGCAGGTATTTCGGCAACTGTGCTGCGCCAGGACTTGAACGGTGAACAGGTTTACAGAATCTGGTGTGACGGAACTTATGGTCCATACCTGTGGGATGTGATGGTGGAAATTGCAGTTGAATTAGGTGGCGGGGCAGTTGGACTTGCTTGTTATCAGAGTTAGTTACATTCACTAGTTATCTAAAAATGATACTTGGTGCTTATAAAACCAGGGCCGATAGATAGTAGATGCGACTTACACGGAATTCAGAAATATTTTTTATGAATACAGATATTTTGAATTTTCAGGGAGAAGTAGATGAAAACGTTAGATGAAGCAAAGAAGTTTTTAAAAGACAACAATGTTAAATACGTATTAGCGCAGTTTGTTGATATTCACGGTGTTGCTAAAGTCAAATCTGTCCCAGCTGAGCATCTTGGCAGCATTCTTAAGGGCGGCGCTGGTTTTGCAGGTGGTGCAATCTGGGGTATGGGCATTGCGCCAAATGGTCCGGATTACATGGCAGTCGGTGATTTATCAACATTGACTTTAATGCCATGGCAGCCAGGTTATGCACGCATTATTTGTGATGGCCATGTAGAAGGTAAACCATACGGTCATGATTCACGCGTAGTGCTGAAAGCACAAACGGATCGTCTTGCCAAACAGGGATGGACACTTTATACCGGTCTGGAGCCAGAGTTTTCTTTACTGAAGCGCGATGCCGTAACCGGCGCGATTCGTCCATACGACGAAACCGATACGCTGCAGAAACCATGCTATGACTATAAGTCCATGACCAAGCAGTCGGTGTTTCTGGAGCGTCTGACAGAGACCTTGATTGCGGCAGGTCTGGATATCTATCAAATTGACCATGAAGATGCGAACGGCCAGTTTGAAATCAACTATACCTATGCCGACTGTATGAAAAGTGCCGATGACTACCTGATGTTCAAGATGGCGGCCAGTCACATTGCACAAGAGCTGGGTATGATTTGTTCATTCATGCCGAAACCATTCGGTAACCGTCCTGGCAATGGTATGCATATGCATATGTCGATTGGCGATGGCAAGAAAAGCTTGTTTCATGATGATAGCGACCCGACCGGTCACGGTTTATCAAAACTGGCCTATCACTTTATGGGTGGTGTGCTTACGCATGCTCCGGCGATTACGGCACTGGCTTGCCCAACCGTTAACTCATACAAACGTCTGGTTGTCAGTCAGTCACTGACAGGCTCAACCTGGGCGCCGGCTTATATCTCATACGGTAATAACAATCGCTCAACCATGGTACGTATTCCATACGGTCGCCTGGAGCTGCGTTTGCCGGATGGCAGCTGCAACCCATACCTGGCTACTGCTGCAGTGATTGCGGCAGGTCTTGACGGTGTTAAACGCGAATTGCATCCAGGTGGCGGCCATGCCAACAACCTGTATGACTTAACACCAGCACAAATGCGTGAGCAGGGTATCGGCATATTGCCGCAAAGCCTGGGCGAGGCAATTGACCAGCTGGAAAGCAATCAAGTGATCAGAGACGCGTTAGGCGACTCTTTATCAGAAGAGTTCATCAAGATTAAACGCGCGGAGTCATTGGAGTATCAACGTCACGTTTCTGATTGGGAAATTAACAGGTACGTAGACTTTTTCTAGGTTTTATTTAAAGAACAGGGTTAACTAAATTCATTGGTTTAACTTTATTTGTAAGGAGAAAAGTATGTGTGGAATTGTAGGATTATTGGTTAGAAATCCAAAAATGCGTGACTCGATCGGCGAGCTGATGCTGCCAATGTTAATTGGTATGACAGAGCGTGGCCCGGACTCTGCAGGTTTAGCCATGTTTGGCGCGCCGGTAGCGGCAAATGAAAGAAAGTTCAGCCTGTATTCAGGTACAGCTGATTTCAACTGGACCAAGTTGGGTCATGATTTTGAAAAACACCTGAGCATTAAAGCCAAGGTAGAGCCAAAAGTGAACCACGCTGTTTTAACAACCAGCCTGGAGCCAGATACAGTAAAAATCTGGTTGAAAGAACATTACCCACAACTGCACCTGCTGTCAGTAGGCCAGTTGATGGATATCTACAAAGACGTTGGTACGCCAGCACAGGTTGCTGACCGTTACGACTTCAAAAACTTTAAAGGTACGCACCTGGTTGGTCATACACGTATGGCTACAGAATCAGCGATTACACCAGCGCACGCACACCCTTTCACAGCAGGTGAAGACTGGTGCCTGGTACATAACGGTTCACTTTCAAACGCTAATAGCCTGCGCCGTAAATTGCAGTATGAAGGTATTGAGTTTGAGACTGACAACGACACTGAAGCAGCTTGCCGTTTCCTGCAATGGCGCATGCGCGAAGGTGATGACTTGGAAACAGCACTGAACCACGGTTTTGAAGAGCTTGATGGTTTCTATACCTTGTTGATGGGTACAAGCAACCAGCTGGCTTTGGTACGTGACCCATTCGGTTGCAAACCGGCAATTATTGCTGAGCATGATGACTATGTAGCGATCGCTTCAGAATTCCGCTCATTGGCACATTTGCCAGATATTAAAAACGCAAAGGTTTTTGAACCTTCACCTAAGGAGATGTATGTATGGAAACTTTAAAATTTGACTTAGATGCCAAGCCATTGCGCGAAGTGAATCAGTTCCTGCACGGTGATGCAAGCCTGCTTGATGGCAAATCAGTTGTTATCGAGAACCCGAATGGCGCGCATAACATCGCAGTAGGTTTGAAATCAGACGTTCACGTCACGATTAAAGGTCACGCAGGTTACTACGCGGCCGGTATGAACCAGCTGGCAAAAGTAACGATTGAAGGCAGTGCCGGTAGCGGTGTTGCTGAAAACATGATGTCAGGTGTTGTGCATGTTAAAGGCTTTGCATCTAATGCAGCCGCTGCGACAGCAAATGGCGGCCTGCTGGTGATTGACGGTGATGCAGGCCTGCGTACTGCGATTGCGCTGAAAGGTGCGGACGTTGTGGTTGGCGGCTCCGTAGGCAGCTTCTCAGCCTTTATGGCGCAAGCCGGTAACCTGGTGATTCTGGGTGACGCAGGCGAAGGCCTGGGTGACTCAATCTACGAAGCCAAGATTTTTGTACGCGGTACGGTGAAGAGTCTTGGTGCAGATTGCGAAGAAAAAACAACCAGCCCGGAAGATAGAAAAATCCTTGCGGACTTGTTGGCTAAATCCGGTCACGGTGATGTAAACCCAGACAGCTTTAAACAATATGGTTCTGCACGTACGCTTTACCACTTCCATGTCGATAACGCAGGAGCTTACTAAAATGAGTGACGATAAATCAAAAGATACAGTACATAAAACTCCGCAAACGAAACCGCGTTTCTCGGCTACGTTTGATGAGTACACCAATTCAGAAATCAGACGTGCAGCAGCCACGGGTATTTACGATATCCGCGGTGCAGGCTCCAAACGCAAATTGCCGCATTTTGATGACCTGCTATTTTTAGGCGCATCAGTGAGCCGTTACCCGTTAGAAGGTTACCGTGAAAAATGCGGTACCGATGTGGTATTAGGCACACGCCATGCTAAAAAACCGATTCACCTGAAAACACCGGTGACAATTGCCGGCATGAGTTTCGGCTCATTATCAGGTCCGGCTAAAGAGTCATTAGGTCGCGGTGCAACCGCAGCCGGTACCAGCACCACGACAGGTGATGGTGGTATGACACCGGAAGAACGCGGTCATTCAACGACATTGGTATATCAATACCTGCCATCACGTTACGGCATGAACCCTGATGACCTGCGCAAAGCCGATGCGATTGAACTCGTGGTTGGTCAAGGCGCGAAACCAGGCGGCGGCGGTATGTTGCTGGGTCAGAAAATCACCAAACGTGTCGCAAAAATGCGTTGTCTGCCTGAAGGTATCGATCAGCGTTCATCTTGCCGTCACCCTGACTGGACTGGTCCGGATGACCTGGAAATCAAGATCGCGGAAATTCGTGAAATCACGGATTGGGAAAAACCGATCTATGTAAAAATCGGTGCGACCCGTCCTTACTTTGACGTAGCACTTGCCGTGAAAGCCGGTGCTGACGTGGTTGTGCTTGATGGTATGCAAGGCGGTACAGCGGCTACGCAGGAAGTGTTTATCGAGCACGTAGGCCTGCCGATTCTGTCTGCAATCCGTCCTGCTGTGAAAGCATTACAGGATCTGGGTGTTTACCGTAACGGTAAAGACAGTGTGCAGCTGATTGTTTCCGGCGGTATCCGTAACGGCGCTGACGTTGCTAAAGCGATTGCCTTGGGTGCAGATGCGGTAGCAATCGGTACAGCTGCGCTGATCGCGCTTGGTGATAATGATCCGCACCTTGAAGAAGAGTACCAAAAACTGGGTACTACAGCCGGTGCTTATGATGACTGGCATGAAGGTAAGGATCCTGCGGGTATC
Source organism: uncultured Methylotenera sp. (assembly GCA_964622195.1). GTDB lineage: Bacteria > Pseudomonadota > Gammaproteobacteria > Burkholderiales > Methylophilaceae > Methylotenera. The sequence continues at coordinate 15,418 of CAZUOQ010000034.1, forward strand.
ACTACGCAAGACCCTGAATTGATGAAACGCGTAGACCCGATCAAGGCTGGTCACCGTCTGGCGAACTACATTGCAGTGATGACGATGGAAGCACAAGTTGTTGCACGTGCTTGCGGTAAGTCACATCTGCACAATCTTGAACCTGAAGATTTGGTAGCGTTGACGATTGAAGCTTCAGCAATGGCACAAGTGCCGTTGGCTGGTACTAGCTGGATTCCAGGAGTTTCAAAATTCTAAAATAGTTTAAGTTTTCTCTCCCCCCAATAATCATTGGGTTTTATGAGGGTATGTGCAATGAATGGTTTATATTGCTTGAAGACGGGTTTCACTTCCAACGACCGAAACAACGTAAGAAAGACATTCATACTTAATGTGCATACCCTCTATTTTTATTTGCGCGAGGGTAAGCGCTGCAAACACATCAGCGTAATAACAGTTAGCGCAGTGGTAGACACCACTAAAAAAAATCAAAGATTCCTGCCGTTAAATACCTTGTTGTTAAAACAGGTCTTGGCAAGATCCATCCAGGCAATACGCCCCAGTCGTTACTTTCTACCGCTCCCATTCTGGTGACTAGCCACATCTGTACACTGATTTTTCCATTTAATAAGGGATAGGAGCAGCGTAATGAGAAATAATTTAAATAAAAGAATGAACGAGATGTACCTGCGCGATTGTTGTATGGCTTGGTTCGACGTCGCATTGTTATTTGGGATTGTTGTTTTTGTGCTAATCGCCATCCTCGGCATAGTGCAGGAGCCTAATATCCGTCTTGTGCTTTATATCGCCAGCGCTTTGTTGATCATCTTCAACACAGCTTCCGTTTTTGCCATGACCAGACACTTTAAAGAAGATAAAGAGTTCATCTACGGTCTGGATATCAAAAATCTCGATATCAATCGAGCTGCCAAAAATCATCGTTAGGACAACATTATGAAAAATAAGTATATCCCGCCGAATCAGAGCATGTTTGGCCAGATGTTTGACACGATTCTGGTGTTGCTTCTGGTGTATGCCAGCCTGATGATTCCATTACTTTTCAAGGCAGAGGAGAAAGCCGAAGCTGCGGCTGAAGCTGCGACTCACGCTGTGCAGGCTACCTGGGAATCACTCGGGCAAAATGCAGTGCAGCAGGCGCAATGGGTAAAGCTGGGTTATGACCCGGAAAAAGCCGCTACGCTAATCAACAGTCGTTTTGACTACACGATAGACCCTTTAATGTTGCTGATCACCATCGCTGTTGTCGCTGGCTATTTCATCTTCATGTTGAAAGTGTCAGATAAGCAATACCGTGAAGTCATCGCAGAGAAATTTGATAATAAATAGAAATTGCTCACGAGCAAAGGAGATCAACTATGGAGTTCTGGGATATTTTGGTATATGCCGCCTGGAGTACGTCAGCGATTATGCTGGTGTGGATGGTGGTAGATGCATTTATGATCTCTTCACAGTATGACGAAGAGTATTTAATGAGTTCGCGAGAGGGCGGCGAAGATGACGTAGTTCACGGCACGCATCTCGAAGAGGGGAACGTATAATGGCAACCGAAAAAATAACAGGCGTTGGCAATAAGCCAATTGCCATGCTTAAGGTACTCAACCCCTTTCATATATGGGCGCTGGGTGTAGGTATCGTGCTGGTTGGCGAGTTCATGGGCTGGAACTTTACGGTAGGCAAGGGCGGTGCTTATGCATCGCTGATTGCATGCTGGGTCATTGGTTTGCTGTACACCTGTGTCGCGATGATTGACTCTGAAGTCACGTCAACTGTCGCCGCGGCAGGCGGGCAGTACACCCAGGCCAAGCATATTGTTGGCCCGCTCATGGCCTTTAATGTCGGTTTGTACCTGGTGATGGCTTATACCATGCTGTGTGCAGCGGATGCGCTGGTCGTCGGTGACTTGATGAAGTCCGGCGCAGAGGTCATGGGGTATGCCAATCTGGATACCAAACCCTTTGTGGTGCTGACCGTTGCATTTCTGGCCTGGCTTAACTACCGGGGTGTATTTGCAACACTGACACTAAACCTGGTCATCACTTTTCTTGCATTCTTGTCATTGATCGTGCTGTTTTTTGCCGTTGATCCGCTCAACCAGGGCGTAGTGCTGCAGCATGCCGGCTTGCTCACTGACTTGCCGTATGGCTGGATTGGTGTGATTGCCGCGCTGCAGTTTGGTATGTGGTATTACCTTGGTATTGAAGGTACGTGTCAGGCGGCTGAAGAAGTGCGCTCTGCGGGTCGTTCTATTCCGTTGGGTACCATGGGCGGCATTATGACTTTGCTGGTAGCGGCTACGATTACCTGGTTTGTGGCTACCGGTTTAATGCCTTGGCAATATCTGGGTCAGGCCGTAACGCCGATGTATGATGCAGCAACTCTGCTTGGCAGCACACAGTTGCAGTTAATGCTGTTTATTGCAACGGCTTTTGCGGCAACGGCCTCTGCAAATGGCTGTATCAATGATGCATCGCGCGCCTGGTTCTCGCTGGCACGTGACCGTTACATGCCGGTGTTCTTTGGTGCAATCCATCCTAAATACCGCACGCCATATCGTTCAGTACTGTTTTTAGTGCCAATCGCGGTATCGTTTGCGTTTACTGGTTTGCTGGATCAGGTGATTACCTTCTCTATCCTGTCTGGTTTATTAGGCTACACATTCATGACTTTCAATATGATCAAGTTCAGAAAAATGTGGCCATTAGGCACGATTCATAGAGGTTATATTCATCCGTTCCACCCGATTCCGGCGATTACATTGCTGACCTTGTGCTGTGCAACCTATTTTGCGACTTTCCTGGGTTACGGGGCTTCACTGCTGTCTATCATGGCGTTCTATATCCTGGCTTCAATCTGGTTTGTATTGCGCAGGTATAAATTTGTGAAACGTGCCGACCAGTTCACAATGCCTTGGCCACGTCCTAAAGGTTATTAGCAGGAATACAGGTTAGTAATATGAGTTCAGGAATGTTGAGCTTTTAAACAAAACTGGCAGCGGCTTCAAGCCGCTGCCATATGTGAGGTTCAAATGAATATTGCGGTTTTAGTGTTGCTCATGTTGATGATTGTCATCATGACCCGTAAATACAATAAAGATGTCAGTAGTAAAAAACAGGCGCGCAGTTGCGTGTTTGATGAATGCAACTCGCTGCTGCAACAGCCGCTGGCCAGTCTGGATAAAGCCAACCTACCAGTGCTGTATGGCGATTATGCCGGTTTTAAGGTGCATCTGAGTGTGGTTGAAGATACCTTGGGCTGGAGAAAGATTCCGCCGCTATGGCTGCTGATTAAAGTCATCGCTAACAATCCAAGTCATGGCACTTTGGATTTTATTGCAAGACCTGCCAATAACGAGTTTTACAGTCCGTCGTGGCAGTGGGACGGCAGCATGGCAATACCGGCAGCATGGCCGCAGCATGCCATTATGAAATATATGAAACAGCCGGTGGATTTATCTTTGCTGGACAATGATGTTCCCGAATTATTTGCAGATACAAAAATGAAAGAGTTACTGGTAACACCAAACATGACCAGATTAACTTACATGATTAAACAGGGCGAGCGCGGCGAATATCTGCTGATGCGCAATGCGGTATATGACAATGTACCGGTGAGTAAAGATATTGTCGAGAGCTTGCTGAAGAAGGCGGTTGCTATCAGGCGCAATATGGAAAGCGCTGTTATTTGATGCTGTTAATTAACCAGAGGCAATGATGAAAACGATTACAAGTAATACAACACAGAACGACAGGCCGCTTGGCCCAATTTATGTATTGTTGATTGCCATTTTTTTACCCGGTATGGGGCAGGTGGTCAATAACACGCCTAAAAAAGGATTTTTCATGGCGTGTTTCATGATTATCCTGGGTTTAATCACCTTTAATTTGGCTGAGCCGGAGCGGTCCTGGGTGGGGCGGCTGGCTGGCGGAATTTTCATTTATGCCATTTCGGTCATAGACGCTTATTACTGGGCTAAATACCGTCAGGAAATATTCAAACGTGATGGCCAGCCATTAGCCAAGGTTTAAATTACCAAGCTTTAAATTACCAAGCTTTAAATTGTTAAGGTTTAAAACTCAGATGAAATCGGTTTTTGTATTTAGATTTTCTCCAACAGAGGAGCCAGGGTATCTGCAAACGTTCCTGAACGAACGCGGTATCCATTGGCAATTAATCAAGCTGGATGAAGGCGAGCAGGTCCCCGCGTTTAATCAAGACGTTGCTGCGGTAGCGCTGATGGGCGGCCCGATGAGCGTTAACGATGATTTAAGCTGGCGCGATCCGATAGTCCGTTTTATTCAGGCAGCCGTTGCTGCCGATGTGCCGGTGATTGGGCATTGCCTGGGAGGGCAGTTTCTGGCTAAAGCCTTGGGTGCTGAAGTGACTGACAATGCATGCTGGGAAGTAGGCTGGGGTGAAGTGGCAGTCGACGATGCGGCAGAATGGTTTGGCGGGCAGGAAAAGTTTGATGTTTTTCATTGGCATTATCAAACCTTCGGCATGCCTGCCGGTGCCAAGCGTGTCATGCGCAGTCAATATTGTACAAACCAGGCTTTTGTTTTCAATGATTTGCATATCGGTTTTCAATGCCATATTGAAATGACCGAGGCGATGGTGAGGAAGTGGTGTGAAGACAGCAAAGACGATCTGGATGCAATGTCGATGTCTGAATCTGTCATGACAAAACAGCAAATCTTGTCAGATGTTGGTACTAGAGTTGCCCGCCTGAATCAACTTGCTAAGAAGGTTTATGAGCGCTGGATAGCGAATGCCAGGCTGAACAATTAACAATGGATTAACAATATGAATTCCCCTGTAAATCTTTCAATTCTGGATGTGCAAAATTTGGCCGATACGCGCCAGATCGCGATTGACAGGGTTGGAATCAAATCAATACGTCACCCGGTAACCGTTAAAGATAAAACCGGCAGTGTTCAGCACACGGTGGCCATGTTCAACATGTATGTGCATTTGCCGCAGCATTTAAAAGGCACACACATGTCGCGGTTTATAGAGATATTAAACGAGAGCGAGATTGAAGTTTCAGCAGACAATATTCAAATACTGTTGAATCAAGTCGCTAAGCGGCTGGAAGCAGAATCCGGTCATATTGAGATGTCGTTCCCGTATTTTATTAATAAATCCGCACCTGTCTCCGGGGTCAAGAGCCTGCTGGATTACGAGGTCACGTTTATCTGCGAAATAAAGCATGGGCAGCATGATATCCAGGTGAAAGTGCTGATACCAGTGACCAGTCTTTGCCCGTGCTCCAAGAAAATCTCAGCTTATGGCGCGCACAACCAGCGCTCGCATGTGACGGTGACCGTTTCGATGCACGAGTTTATGAGCATAGAAGACATCATCGCGCTGGTAGAGGCACAGGCATCATCCGAACTGTATGGCCTGCTCAAACGGCCTGATGAGAAATATGTGACCGAGCGTGCTTACGATAACCCGAAGTTTGTTGAAGATATGGTGCGCGACATCGCCGGTGCGTTTAATCGTGAGCCGCGCGTTAAAAGCTACATTGTTGAATGTGAAAACTTCGAATCCATTCATAACCATTCCGCATACGCCTGCATCTACAGTGAATAAGCCATGAATAATATTGCTGATTTCAAGTTCAAAGATACATCCCAGACAATGGCCGCGCTTTGTTTGCCGGTGGCTGCAACTGTCAAAGTCAGCCCGATTGCCGAAATCATTGAAGAAATGCGGCAAGGCCGCATGGTTGTACTGCTTGATGATGAAGATCGCGAAAACGAGGGTGATCTGGTGATGGCGGCGCAGTTTGTAACGCAGGCCGACATTAACTTCATGGCAAAGCATGGCCGTGGCCTGATCTGCCTGACGCTGACGGAGGCGCGTGGCAAACAGCTGAACCTGAAACCGATGGTGCAGAAAAACGGCACCAAGATGGGGACAAATTTCACTGCATCAATTGAGGCAGCACAAGGCGTGACTACCGGTATTTCAGCCGCAGACAGGGCGCACACGATCCAGACCGCTGTGTGTGCCAATGCCAGACCGGTAGATATTGTCAGCCCGGGCCATATTTTTCCTTTAATTGCGCAAAACGGCGGGGTCATGGTCAGGGCAGGGCATACCGAAGCCGGTTGTGATATTGCAAAGTTAGCCGGGCTGGAACCAGCCTCTGTCATTTGCGAGATATTGAAAGACAACGGTGAAATGGCGCGTTTGCAGCAGAGCATGATCTCAAAGTAGGCACGATTGCCGACCTGATCAATTACCGCAGCCAGACTGAGTGCTTGATTAAACGTGTCGCCGAACGCGTGATTGAAACCGCTTATGGTGCGTTTAATTTAATTGCATTTCATGACGCGGCCAGCAGCGAAACGCATCTTGCGCTGGTAAAAGGCAACATTACTGCCGACAACAGCGTACTGGTGCGCGTGCATGAACCTTTATCGGTGTTCGATTTACTGGATGCTAGCAGTAAAAGTCATCGCTGGAGTTTGCCGCATGCAATGCAGCAAATCAGCGCGGAAGGTGCTGGCGTCATCGTCATGCTGAGGCGTGATGAAACAAGTGAAGATGTCGTTCATGCAATCAAGTCCGCAGACAAGGCAGTGAGCAACAAACATACCCTTAAGGATTATGGCATAGGTGCGCAGATACTGCGTGACATTGGCGTAGTCAAAATGCGGCTGATGGCCGAACCGCGCAAGATGCCAAGCATGGCTGGTTTTGGACTCGAAGTCAGTGAGTTTGTAGCGTTTATGGAGTCTTGATTGTCTGTTGGTGTGTGCTGATTGCAGGCGCTGTTTAACTGGCTGAATATCATAATTAATTTCATATTATTAAATATTATTTAACTTGGTGAATTAATTAAATAATTATGTTAATGTTTAATCTGGGTAAATATTATTAATCTTAAATAAAACTAAGGGGTCCTATGAAACACTTATCAAAATCAGCAATGCTGACCGCCATACTGGCATCAGCTTTCGCAGCCATACCGGCAGCCCATGCAGAAGAAGCCGCCGC
>CAZUOQ010000035.1:0-20589 GCA_964622195.1 uncultured Methylotenera sp.
GCCAATGATAGTATGCTTCTTGCATGCGAAAGTAGGTCACTGCCAAGCTATTTATTTAAACTATAAAAACCTCCCTAGTGGAGGTTTTTTAGTTTTAACTCATCGATATGTCATGACCTACTTGAGTTTATGACAACCAGCTTACCCCACAGGGATTCTGATTTTCTATGTGCTCATGAAAGGTCGTATACGGCGCAGGCTAACATTGCGAAGCGATGTTAAACGAAGTGGCCGTAGCCATAGTAGGTTACTGCCAAGCTATTCATAGCAAACAACCACAAGAATTTGGTGGGGTGTTTCTATTCTTGCTCCAAGAATGCGCAGGCATTGTCAGTATCAGTTCATAGCAACAACGACTTATCAATAGGCGATAAAAAACCCGCAAAAGCGGGTTTTGTTTTCAGGGTGCTGATTTATGCAGCATCGTTGAGAAATACACGCACATTGCGTGGATATAGAAATACCTTATCACCTTGGCTAACGTTTAATTCTTTGAAGCGCTCCTGTGTAAGTTCCGCTTCAATGATTTCGCTGTGATCTGTACGATTAAGTTCCAGTCTGACCAATGGGCCAACGGCGTGAACATAGCTAACAAAGGCTTCAATCTTGGGATTACTGCCTATTTCAGTTTTAAAAATTTCAATATCATGTGGACGTACATAGGCGACTGCCGGGCTATTCTGTGTTTCTGCATGTGTATCAAGCTTAAAATCTATACCGGCAATTTTTGCTGCACCATGATGTATGTGGCTATCAAATTGATTCACATTGCCCAGGAATTGATAAACGAATGGCGATACCGGGTGATCATAAACATCCTGCGGCGTGCCAATCTGCTCAATTTTACCTTTATTGATCACCACAACACGATCTGCGACTTCCAGCGCTTCTTCCTGATCATGCGTGACAAAAATACTCGTGATGTGCAGTTCGTCGTGCAAACGGCGTAACCAGCGACGCAGTTCTTTGCGGACTTTTGCATCCAGTGCGCCAAAAGGCTCGTCTAATAACAATACTTTGGGTTCGACTGCCAATGCACGCGCCAAGGCAATACGCTGGCGCTGGCCGCCAGATAATTGTGGCGGGTAACGGTCAGCTAACCAATCCAGTTGCACAAGCTCGAGCAGTTCATGCACGCGCCTTTTAATCTCGGCATCCGATGGGCGTGTAGATTTTGGGCGTACACGCAGGCCGAATGCCACATTCTCAAAAACAGTCATATGGCGGAACAGCGCGTAGTGCTGAAATACAAAACCGACTTCACGTTCACGCACCTGCCTGTCGGTTGCGTCAGCACCATGAAATAGAATATTGCCTGAATCAGGGGTTTCGAGACCCGCGATAATTCTTAACAGTGTTGTCTTGCCGCAACCGGAAGGGCCAAGCAAGGCAACTAGCTCGCCGCTTGGAACATCCAGGCTGACGTCATTGAGTGCACTAAAGCTGCCAAAGTTTTTTCTGATGTTACGAATTTCTATACTCATGGTTTTAATTCCAATACTGTAATGACTAAATGATGAATATTTTGCCTAGCTGTTTTCTTCGTTGTTGCTGGCGTTGTATGCAACTTTCCATTCAACAAAAGATTTGAGCACTAAAGTGACTAGCGCTAGTAAAGCAAGTAGTGAGGCCACTGCAAATGCTGCCGCATAGTTGTATTCGTTATATAAAATTTCAACATGTAACGGCATTGTGTTGGTTAAGCCGCGAATGTGGCCTGAAACAACCGACACGGCACCGAACTCGCCCATAGCGCGTGCGTTAGTCAAGATAACGCCATAGAGCAGGCCCCATTTAATGTTAGGTAAGGTAATACGCCACAGAATCTGCCAGCCAGAAGCGCCTAGTACCAAACCTGCTTCCTCTTCATCTTTGCCTTGAGCCTGCATGAGGGGGATTAATTCACGCGCAACAAACGGGAAGGTAACAAAAATAGTAGCGAGTACGATCCCAGGAATCGCAAAAATGACTTTGAAGTCATGATCAGACAGATAAGAACCGAACCAACCCTGCAAGCCAAAAATTAGTACATAAATCAGACCGGCAATGACGGGAGATACGGCAAATGGCAAGTCAATCAAAGTAATCAGGATACTTTTGCCTTTGAATTCAAACTTGGCGATAGCCCATGCCGCAGCTACACCAAATACTAAATTTAGCGGAACTGCGATAGCAGCTGCAATCAGTGTCAGCTTGATTGCGGAAAGCGCATCCGGATCTGTAAGTGCAGTGATATATGTATCAAAACCTTTGCGCAGTGCTTCAGTAAAAACAGCAAGCAGCGGCACAAACAAAAATAAGCTTAGAAACAACAAGGTCGTAATGATCAAAGTCCAGCGTATCCATGCCGGTTCAGAGGTGGCACGGCTGTGGCTGACCTTGGTGTGATAGCTTGCATATTGTGAGGGCGTAGTATTTGACATGTTATTAGCCTAATTAACTTAATGTGATGAGCCGTTGCGACGCGTAGCCCACCATTGCAGGCCATTAATAGCAAACAGCAGCAGGAATGAAATTATCAGCATGACCACCGCGATTGCAGTCGCGCTTGAGTATTCATATTGTTCAAGTTTGGTAATGATGATTAATGGTGTGATTTCAGACACAAAAGGTACGTTGCCGGCAATAAAAATAACCGAGCCATATTCGCCAATCGCCCTGGCAAAGGCCAAGGCAAAACCGGTAAGTAAAGCTGGCCACAAAGTTGGCAGGATGACTTTGGTGAAAGTCTGCAGACGGTTGGCACCCAGGCTGGCTGCAGCTTCTTCGGTTTCTGCTTCCAGATCCTCAAGTACCGGTTGCACAGTACGTACAACAAACGGCAAACCAATAAAAGTAAGCGCAATAATTACACCGACAGGGGTGAATGCTACTTTAATACCATGGGGTTCAAGCAGTGAGCCGATCCAGCCATTACCGGCATAGACTGCCGTCAGTGCAATGCCAGCTACTGCGGTGGGTAGTGCAAATGGCAAATCTACCAGGGCATCAATAATTTTTTTGCCCGGGAACGAGTAGCGTACCAGCACCCATGCAGTCAGCAGGCCGAACACGGCATTGATGAGTGCGCCGATTAAAGACGCACCAAACGTGAGCTTGTACGATGCCAGTACGCGCGGGGCTGTCACTACTGACCAGAATTCATGGAAACTGAGCTCAGCAGTTTTGATAAACGCGGCTGATAGGGGTATTAGAACAATCAGGCTTAAATAAAGCAGGGTGTAACCTAAGGTTAAATTAAAGCCAGGAAGTACGTTTTTTTGTTTTGCCATAATATTCAGTAATAATTTTGTGAATGCGCGCTAATGTAACAGATACATATATATGACAAAAATAACGTTTTGTCATATTGATATAACCAATGGTAATGATGAAGTGAATGCTGATTTTTAGCTGTCTTAAACTGCTAAAAATCAGCAAATAGAATCAAGTCAGGCAACGTTTTGAATGTGTGAATTAACGATGCTGGTTTTGAATAAGTGGGCTGGCTGTAACTCATTGGCAGTGACCGGTTTTGCCAGAAAATAGCCTTGAACCAAACTTGTGCCGCTTTCAATCGCAATATCCAGCTGCACCTGCGTTTCGATGCCGGTAATGATAGGTTGTGCGCCCAGGTCTTTAATCATCTTGATGAGTCCAGGCAGAATTTTGCGAACACGTTCATTTTGTTCGGCTTTTTGAATCAGGCTTTGATCAAGCTTTACAAAATCCGGTGCAAATTTCCACAGACGATCAATATGCGATTGCGTACTGCCAAAGCGGTCAATCGCGATGCGGTAACCTCTTTCACGGTAGTTATCAATCGCTTCGGTAAGCTGCTTTTCCTGCTCGATCAGGCCTTCCTGAATTTCAATCACTACGCGGTCAGTGGGCACGGAGTTTGAATGCAGAATCTTTTCAAACACTTTGCCGTGCGCGTTTACCGCAATTAAAAGTTTGGGGTGCACATTTAGGAAGAGCAGGCCGTTTTCAGCATAAATCTGTCTGAAATTCAGCACGTGTAACGTTCTGCTGACACGGTCAAACGGTACCAGCTTGCCTGCTTGCTCCGCATAGGTGAATGCAAACTCCGGTGTGCTGGCAAGTTCACCGCCTAATGACGGGCGTAATAGCGCTTCGTGACCGAACAGGTCTCCAGCTTGAATATCATAAATTGGCTGAAACGCACTGTTAAGCCTTACGCCTAAAAAGGTGCTGTTAAATTCGCCGGTCGATTGCTCTACTAGGCCGTAGTCATCGAGATCAAGTTGCAAGGTTTCCTTGAGTTGTAGTCTTAGCTGCTCTACATGGCTGGTTGGATTAACAAAATCTGTCATCTCTGTCTTCCTGTTACTCTTTAATTATTTTTGATAAATCTGATCAAACGTGCCGCCATCGCTAAAATGGGTTTTCTGTGCTTTTGTCCAGCCACCAAAGACTTCATCTACGCTGAATAAATCAATTGCCTTAAAACGGTCTTTGTATTTGTTGGCAACTGAGTCAAGCGTTGGCCGTAGGTAATGGTGCACCGCAATTTCCTGACCGGCTTCTGAAAAGTGGTATTCGACGTAAGCTTGCGCAAGCGTTTGTGTTTTATGCTTATTGGCAAATTTATCAACAACAGTAATCGGGTTTTCAGCCAGAATGCTTGCCGATGGATAGACCACGTCAAATTTGTCACCAAGCTCTTTCTTGATCAGGTTCACTTCATTTTCGAACGTCAGTAATGCGTCGCCGATGTCACGCTGCGCAAAAGTGGTGGTGGCGCCACGACCGCCGGTATCCAGAACCGGCACATTTTTAAACAGCTTTGTTACAAACTCCTTGGCTTTAGCATCATCGCCGCCTTTTTTAATGACATAACCCCAGGCCGCCAGATAACTGTATTTGCCGTTACCGGAAGTTTTGGGATTGGGAATCACTACTGCTATACCCGGTTTAACCAGGTCATCCCAATCTTTAATTTTCTTGGGGTTACCTTTGCGTACCAAAAACACAGTGGTTGAGTTAGTTGCAGAGCTGGCATTAGGCAGGCGCTTTTGCCAGTCTTTAGGTATCAGTTTCGAGCGTTCATACAGAATATCAATGTCCGGTGCCTGATTCATGGAGATGATATCTGCTTCGAGGCCATCTGCTACCGAGCGCGCCTGTTTACTGGAACCGCCATGCGACTGGTTGATAGTGACGGTCTCGCCAGTTTTTTCTTTCCAATATTTAGTGAATGAAGCATTGAAGTCTTTATAAAATTCGCGCGTTACGTCATAGGAGACATTAAGCAGTTTTGTGTCTGCATGCGCAGATGTGGCTAATATTAAGCTGGAAAGAACAAGCAATGCGGGAATGATGCGTTTTCTGAACATGATTTTCTCTGGCTGAAAGTTGTAAGGGCTGAACTTTAACCAGATATAAAAATAATGTAAAAGAATGATAATTAATATATTTATAATAAAAAGCAATATAAGTGAAATTTCATAAGTTTTCTTTTTTTAGTTTAGCTGCTGGTGTATATTGCTCATGTGCCTGTTATAAAATTTATCAGGTGCATTAAATAACCGTTTTATATAGCCCGAATTAATTTGAGCTGACCGGACAACCGGAAGCCAGCGTGTCGAGAGACACGCTGGCTTTTTTTATTTCTGCTACAGGTGTTGATATGCTGCATCCAGCTACTTTGTCTTTAAATGAAAGTTTCGATATACCCACTCTTGTGCGAGAGCTGCGCGATATCAGGCTGGCTTCACTGGAGCATCGCCATCGTCGCAATAAACCACCCAAACTACCATCTAGAAAAGCCCTGCAGGAAGTACTGGATGGGCTGAGTGCTGCACTGTTTCCTAACCGTCTGGGTGCACCTGATTTGAAAGAAGAAGGTGTAGATTATTTTGTCGGTTAGCCTCATCCAGGGCTCCTGCAGGGCTGTAGTGCGGTTAGTATTGCGAGGTCATTGCAATAGCCAAAAAATCCGGCAATTTGTTTAAATCTGTACTTGGTTTTAAACAAATTGCCGGCAAATAGCATGAAATGCCAAGGAGAAGCACCGCTTTGTTTTGAGTGTCAAGCGGCCACCACTGAAGAGATGTTACTAATGCTTAAGCGCGTATTTGATGGTCTGGTTCAGCGCATTCTGCTCAATGATTTCCGACAATCGCTCCCTTGAGCCGTTGGGCGTGTAAATGACTTTAATGCCACGTCTAATGGCATTGCGTTTTAACTTGTAAGTAATGGAGTGATTAATCCACTTTGTAATCAGTACAATCACCTTGGTATTTTGTGGAATTACTTTATTGCTATCGCCGGCTTTGCGCCCTGACCAATGATTGACATGGTCAATACCATAACTGCCGAATACTTCTTTAATGCCTTCAATCTGGTCACCACCTACAATCAATACTGAACTCATGATAAGAGCCTCCTTGTAAAAGTAGGTAGCGCCAGATTTTGTCCGGCGCTACCTTGGCTGAGATAGCTGAATATTATTTCTGATAGATCTGGTCGAACGTGCCGCCATCAGAGAAGTGTGTTTTCTGTGCCTTTTGCCAGCCGCCGAATTCTTCATCAATTTTTACTAAATTAGATTTCGGGAATTGGCTTTGATACTTTTTAGCGACAGATTCCAATGTCGGACGGTAGTAGTTTTTAGCTGCAATTTCCTGGCCTTCTTCTGTGTAGAGGTAGTCAAGATAAGCTTTGGCAACGGCTTCGTTACCATGTTTTTTCGCAAACTTGTCTACAACGGTGACAGGTGGTTCCGCCAGAATAGACAGTGAAGGCACGACGATTTCAAACTTGCCTACGCCCAGCTCTTTTTGTGCCAGAAATGCTTCGTTTTCCCAGGCCAGCAACACATCGCCGATACCACGCTCTACGAAGGTAGTCGTTGAGCCACGTGCACCAGTATCCAGCACCGGAACGTTTTTCAATAGCTTGCCTACGAACTCCTTGGTTTTAGCTTCATCGCCGCCGTATTTCTTCTGTGCAAAGGCCCACGCAGCGAGGTAATTCCAGCGTGCACCGCCTGAGGTTTTGGGATTGGGCGTAACGACTGAAACACCTGGTTTAACTAAGTCATCCCAATCCTTGATGTTTTTCGGGTTACCTTTTCTTACCAGCAGCACGATAGTCGAGGTGTAGGGGGCGCTATTATGCGCAAGACGCTTTTGCCAGTCTTTTGGAATCAGTTTGCCTTTTTCCTGCAGTTGGTCCACGTCATAAGCCAGTGCCAGGGTGGCAACGTCAGCATCCAGGCCATCAATAATCGCCCGTGCCTGCTTGCCGGAGCCGCCGTGTGAAGTTTTGATGGTGACCTTGTCGCCGGTTTTGGCCAGCCAGTATTTGCTGAAAGCTGCGTTAAAGTCCTGGTAAAGCTCACGGGTCGGGTCGTAAGAGACGTTAAGCAGGTTAATGTCTTTGGCTAATACTGAGGTTGGTGCAGTTGCACCAAACACTGCTGACAGCAGTGCGATTGCTAATAGTGATTTTTTCATTGATATGTCCTTTAAATACTATAATTTAGTTTTGTTTTGCTTTTAATGTTTAAACAATGACAATCCATAGTTGGCCCTTCTAAATGCGCACCCTTAAGTGCGGGTGCGCAAGATTTAAGCTGAAGTTTTGGCGTTAGAATGCCACTTGGAAGCGAGCGAGCAATGCGTTCTCACTTTCGCGATCACGTATATTGGTACCGGTAGCGTTAACCGCTGTAGTGCCCACGCCCGCGCCGCCATCGAAGCTTGTGTGTGAATAATTGAGTGCTATTTTTGCGTTGCTATTTAGGTACCAGTTCACACCAGCTGTCCAGGTTTTAGCTGATTTAGCACTTTCTGATAAGTTGGCATAAGTACCGGCAGAATATGACGTGCCTGCTTTATTCTTGAATGTGTCATCATCCAGGTTGATCTCGCTGTAACGTGCGACCAGTTCCCATGCGCCCCAGCCACCCTTGTCTAAATCAAAGTCCTGTTTTGGCTTAACACCTTTAAATGAAGCATCTTCACCCGTGATAAGGTATGAAACACCGATCTGCCAGGCATCATGACTGAGCTTTTTGTTGGTATTGGGGTTGATAATAGTAGCTGTATTACTTGTAGTACTTGTTAATAGACTGACATCTTGGTTTACTCGTGCATACTCGGTAATTAAACCAAATGGGCCATTGTAGTAGCTTGCTTGGGGGGTAAAGCGAACACGTTTGCCGTCGGCAACTGCAGCGCTGCCATACCTGAAGAAAGTTTGCTGCCCCTCTGTTACGTAGCTAGGCAATCCGTTACGGGTAGCATCGGCTGATGATGTGTTGGTAAAGTCAAGGTTACGTTCACCTGTGTAATCTGTCCAAGTGCCGCCAAGACCAAAACCTAAGCCAGCCAGTGCAGAATCTGAATCAATGAATGGCGTCGCAAAGAGACGCGCAGTATATTCACGCTCACCGTTATATTCAGTACCGGTGCTGATGTTGCCACCATCGGCAACGCCGTTGACGATACCAACGCCATAATTCAGCTTGTTGCCGAACAGGTCACCAGAAACAGTTACACCCAGATCGCGGTTTGGAAGAATCGCATTGGTTACGTAGCTGCGTTCAATAAATTTGATATCACCGCCGCCTTGCAAGCGTTCAAGGCCTACGATACTTTTTTGTTTACCGGCACGTATCTTGAAAGCTGGATTCAGATTGGCTTCAACATATGCATCAACAGCGGATGCGCTGCCGCCGCCGAATTCCGGAGTAAAGCGGAAGCCATATTTACCTGCGACTTTACCTTCAATAGTAGGACGCACGCGACGTAATAGTGATGTATCTTCAGCATCATGGAAGCCATTTTCATCCAGGCTGCCAGCACGATTGTTGCTGCGGTTACGTACATCATTGGCACCATCTGAGAAATGGCGATGATCGGCTTGCAGCAAGCCACGGATTTTTACTTCATTCTTGCCATCAGCCGAGCCGAACGAAAAGCCGCTGCTGCTTGCTTTAATCACAGGTGCGGCTTTTTTCTCCGCGGCAGCAGCCTCTTCGTTAATTTCACCTTTGCGCGCGAGTACTTTCACTTGCTGGCTCAGTTCCTGTACCAGGCCACGCAGTTCCTCCAGTTCGGTGCTGTCGTTCGCATAGGCAGCATAAGGCAGTGATAATAAGCCGGTTGCTAATAATGCAGAGGCGAATTTTGTATATTTAAATTGCATTCTTGTCTCCTGTATTAAGCTTCCGGTTAACCGGTCAGCCGTTCTTTTAAAGTATTTTTTTAAGCTTTGCTTATTACCGCTGCCTGTGCAGTTGGTTATTTCTTTTGACTGTCATGGTTTGAGTTATGGTTGAATCTTAATTTTTCCCGCTTCTCAATCTGGGTAACGCGGCCTTCATGCAGTACGATTTCTACCGAACCAAAGCCAGATCCCTTTTTCAGCTCTTCAACCGTGCGCAATATTTCATGTGCCACATCAAGTTCTTTCGTTGCCGCTACGCGTCCTGGGTGCTGGCTTATATTGTTGGTAAGTGCCATGTCGGTCTCTCGATTAAAAGTGTTAATTAGCAAGAGCTGCACTATAAAAGCGTTTTAAAATAATTAAAAATAATATTTTTTTATAAATTTATAACTAAAAAGAATATTATGGGTTTGCGAGAGCGGTTTTGACTAAATGCCAACTATTTGTCGGTAGTGTTTCCAATTCATTGAATTCATTGGTATAATGCGCTTGAATTTTTTTGATGGGCTTTGAGCCCATTTTTTGTTTCTGCAACTTGCGTAAAGCGCTTAATAAAAGTGCTTGGCTGGGTTGCAGTCAGATAGAGGGTTGGTAGGCATGCAAGATTTGCATACATTGATAGAGCAGTCAGTTAGCCAGTTGGGCTACGAGCTTGTTGATTTGGAGATTTCCAATCGCGGCAAGTTGCTGCGCGTGTTTATTGATAAGCAGAACCCTGCGGATATCACGGACAGTGTGAATATTGATGATTGCG
This sequence comes from uncultured Methylotenera sp., assembly GCA_964622195.1. Taxonomy (GTDB): domain Bacteria; phylum Pseudomonadota; class Gammaproteobacteria; order Burkholderiales; family Methylophilaceae; genus Methylotenera. Next base: position 9,935 of record CAZUOQ010000035.1, read on the forward strand.
TGCTGGTGAGCAATCAGCTGGGTAATTTGCTGGCGGTTGAGCACGAGATTGATTATGACCGTTTGGAAGTTTCTTCACCCGGTATGGATCGTGTGCTGAAAAAAGAGGCGGACTTTATACGTTTCACCGGTGAGCGCGCTACCGTTAAATTGCGTGTGCCATTGGTTGAGTTAACAGTGAATGCTAAAACCGGGGCAGAAGAAAAAGTGACCAAGAAGAATTTCCTGGGCTTTTTGCGTGGTTTGGAAGACGGCAACCTGCTGCTGGATTGTGACGGCGTGGTATACAAAATTGCATTATCAAATATAGATAAGTCGCGTTTAAGTCCTGTGTTTTAGTAGAAAAAGATTTTAAGAAATAAAGGGTGCCTCTATTCATTCAAGTTGCTAAGCTAGGCAAGGCGCGAGTAAAAAATTATGACGCAGCATATGTGTGATATGTAAGGAGTAATTTTTTGTGAGTAACGCAGCATGGCGACGGAAGTTGAATGAATAGAGGTGCCCTAGAGATTAACCTGCAATTTATAGTCGGAGATTAATAATGAGTCGTGAAATTTTATTGTTGGTAGATGCCTTGGCGCATGAAAAAAATGTGGATAAAGAGGTCATCTTTACTGCGCTAGAGCTTGCTTTGGCTTCAGCTACCAAGAAAAAGCACCATGATGATGCCGACGTACGTGTGGAAATCGATCGTGAAAGCGGTGACTACAAAACATTCAGGCGCTGGCAGTATGTTGAGTATGATCTGCTGGAGAATTCCGCCTACCAGATCGATGAAGAAGATGAGCGCGCTAAAGGTTTGAACATTGGTGATTATTATGAAGAGCCACTGGAAAATATCGAGTTTGGCCGTATCGGCGCACAGGCTGCCAAGCAGGTGATTCTGCAAAAAGTACGCGAGGCTGAGCGTGAGCAGATTCTGCAGGACTTTTTAGCGCGTGACGAGAAGCTGGTAACCGGTGTCATCAAGCGTATGGAAAAAGGTAACGCGATTATTGAGATCGGCCGCATTGAAGCCCTGTTGCCGCGCGAGCAGATGATTCCTAAAGAAAATCTGCGAGTAGGTGACCGCGTGCGCGCTTATCTGTCACGTATCGAGCGTGGCGGCCGTGGCCCGCAGCTGATTCTGTCTAGAATTACCCCAGCATTCCTGATTCGTTTATTTGAGCTGGAAGTGCCTGAGATTGAAGAAGGTTTGTTGGAGATTCGTTCTGCAGCTCGTGACCCAGGTTTGCGTTCGAAAATTGCAGTGAAAAGTAATGATCAGCGTATTGACCCGGTTGGTACTTGCGTAGGTATGCGTGGTTCACGCGTACAGGCGGTTACTGGCGAGTTGGCGGGTGAGCGTGTTGATATTGTGTTGTGGAGCATGGAGCCTGCGCAATTTGTGATTAACGCGATGTCTCCAGCTGAAGTTTCAAGCATTGTGGTGGATGAAGATGCCCACAGCATGGATGTCGTAGTTGAGGAAGAGCAATTGGCGCTAGCAATTGGCCGTAATGGTCAAAACGTGCGTCTGGCTTCAGAATTAACCGGCTGGACACTGAATATCCTGACAGTAGACCAGGCTGCCCAGAAAAATCAGGAAGAGTTTGCCAGCGTATCTCACCTGTTCATGGAAAAACTGGATGTGGATGAAGAAGTTGCAGAGATTCTGGTGCAGGAAGGTTTCACGAGTCTGGAAGAGATTGCTTATGTGCCTCTGGCAGAAATGCTTGAGATTGAAGCATTTGACGAAGATACTGTTGAAGAATTACGTAAACGTGCACGTGCAGCTTTGCTGACTGAAGCGATTGCTAAAGAAGAAAAAGTTGAAGAAGCTGCAGAAGATTTGCTGGCTTTAGAAGGTATGGATGATGCTACGGCACATCTATTGGCCTCTAAGGGCATTTCAACGATGGATGATTTGGCCGAGCTTGCAATCGATGAACTGGTTGATTTGACAGGCATGGATGAAGAGCGCGCTAAAGCACTGATCATGAAAGCCCGTGAGCCCTGGTTTAAGTAAGGTTCAACTAAGTAATTTGTTGTAAGAAGACGATATTGGCAGGCTGGGGTAATCTCCAGGCCTGTCAGAAGTATCAATATTAAGAAATACAAGCAGTAAGGCTAGGCAATAAAGCTTAGGGAAAAGAATACTGGAGTAACAAATGGCACAAACAACCGTAGAACAATTTGCTGGCGAATTAAAGCTGCCTACAGCATTGTTATTAGAGCAGCTTAAAAGTGCTGGCGTGCATAAATCAAGTGCAGAAGATCAACTGAGCGAAGCGGATAAAGCTGCATTGCTGGATCATCTGCGCAAAGAACATGGCACATTGGCGCCGAAAAGCAAAATAACGCTGACTCGTAAATCCAGTACGGAAATCAAGAAAACCGACAATACAGGTAAAGCACGTACCATTCAGGTTGAAGTACGTAAAAAACGTATTATCGAACAGCGTGAAGAAGAGGTCCAATCAGCTGCTCAAGAAGAGGTCGTGCCGGAAGTTGAAGTGCAGGCTGCTCCAGTGGAGGCTGTGGTTGAGGCGCCGGAGCCAGTGGTTGTCGTTGAGCCTGAGCCGGTAGTTGTTGAGCCTGAGGTAGTACAAGCCCCGGTGGTTGAAGTTGTCCCAGCAGAGCCGGTTGAGCCAGAGCCGGAAAAAGTAGTAGTGAAACCGACTACGATTAGCCGTAAAGATTTACTGGGCGCTGAGGAAATTGCATTGCGTGAGCAAGAGGCAAAACGTCATGCAACCTTGCTGGCGCTGCAGGCAGAAGATAAGCGCAAAAAAGAAGAGTTGGCGCAGCGTCGCCTGGATGAAGAGGCGAAAAGATTGGCTGAGGCGGAAGCAGCGAAAGCGAAAGCCGCTAAACTTTCTGAAGGTACCCTGCATAAACCGGTAGCAAAAGAGGGCGCAGAAAAACCAGCGGCTAAAGACGCTAAAAAAGGCAAAGGTAATAATAAAGAGTGGACCGATGCCGAGAATAAAAAACGTGGCTTGAAAACGCGTGGTGACGTTACAGCCGGTAAAGCAGGCTGGCGTGCGCCCAAAGGCAAGAGTCATAAGCATCATGCTGATGATGATCAGCAACATGCATTTTCTGCACCAACCGAACCTATCATTCATGAGGTGCTGGTGCCTGAAACCATTACCGTGGCAGATCTTGCACACAAGATGTCTGTTAAATCCGGCGAGGTCATCAAGGCCTTGATGGGTATGGGCATGATGGTAACGATTAACCAGGTGCTTGATCAGGAAACAGCCATTATTGTGGTTGAAGAAATGGGCCATAAAGCCAAGGCTGCCGCGCCAAATGATCCTGATGCTTTCCTTGAAGAAACCGAGCATGCAGAAGCTGTGCTGGAAACCCGTCCGCCAGTGGTAACGGTCATGGGTCACGTTGACCATGGTAAAACCTCATTGCTGGATTATATTCGTCGCAGTCGTGTGGCTACCGGTGAAGCCGGCGGTATCACGCAGCATATCGGTGCATACCATGTGGAAACCCCGCGTGGCATGGTCACTTTCCTTGATACTCCAGGCCATGAGGCGTTTACTGCGATGCGTGCCCGCGGTGCCAAGGCAACCGATATCGTGATTCTGGTGGTTTCTGCCGATGACGGCGTGATGCCGCAGACAATTGAAGCGATTCACCACGCCAAGGCCGCGAACGTGCCGCTGGTAGTTGCCATCAACAAGATTGATAAGCCGGAAGCACAGCCGGAGCGCGTGAAGATGGAATTGGTGAACCATGAAGTTGTGCCGGAAGAGTTTGGCGGCGATACCATGTTCCGTGAGGTTTCGGCCAAGACCGGTAAAGGAATTGATGAGCTGTTAGAGGCAGTGCTGCTGCAGGCTGAAGTGCTTGAATTGCAAGCCCCTAAAAATACACCGGCTAAAGGTCTGGTCATTGAAGGCCGCCTGGATAAAGGCCGCGGTTCGGTGGCGACTATCCTGGTGCAGTCAGGTACATTAAGACGCGGCGATATGCTGCTGGCAGGCACTACGTTCGGTAAAGTGCGTGCAATGCTGGATGAATCCGGCAAGGATATTCACGAAGCTGGTCCTTCCATCCCGGTAGAGATTCTGGGCTTGTCTGACGTGCCAAGCGCGGGTGAAGAAGTCATTGTATTGAATGATGAACGTAAAGCCCGTGAAATTGCCTTGTTCCGTCAAGGTAAGTACCGCGATGTGAAATTGGCTAAGCAGCAGGCAGCCAAACTTGAGAACATGTTTGAGCAAATGGAGTCAGGCGAGGTGCAGATACTGAACCTGATTATTAAATCAGACGTGCAAGGTTCTTATGAAGCACTGGCAAGCAGCTTGCAGAAACTTTCTACCAGTGAAGTCAAGGTCAATATTATTCACACCGGCGTTGGTGCAATCAGTGAGTCAGATGTGAACCTGGCAGCGGCTTCCAAAGCGGTGTTGATAGGCTTCAATGTGCGTGCAGATTCAGGTGCGCGTAAGCTGGTTGATTCGCTGGGTGTGGATGTACGTTACTATAATATTATCTATGAAGCTGTAGATGAGGTTAAAGCGGCGTTAAGCGGCATGCTGGCACCAGAGCAGAAAGAGCAGATGATTGGTACCGTGGAAGTGCGTGAAGTGTTCCGTATTTCCAAAGTGGGTGCGATCGCCGGTTGTTACGTACAAGACGGTATGATTAAACGCAACTCTAAAGTGCGTGTCTTGCGCAACAACGTGATTGTTCACACCGGTGAACTTGACTCATTGAAACGCTTTAAAGATGACGTTAAAGAAGTTAAAAATAACTTTGAGTGCGGTTTGTCTATTAAGAACTACAATGACATCGAAGTGGGCGATATTCTGGAAGTCTACGAGATGGTTGAAGTGGCAAGAACACTATAACTTCAAAATTTGCACCAATCTATATAGCTTCAGCTATATAGATTGGTGGTGATGCCCATTGTGGGTAGGCTTTTGGAGTTATTTATAAAGGATAAAAAGTAGATGGCTAAAGACTTTTCACGTAGCCACCGCGTGGCCGAGCAGATGCAGCGAGAGCTTGCTGATCTGCTCATGTTTGAAGTAAAGGATCCGCGCGTGAGCATGGTCACGATCACAGCTGTGGAAGTGACCGGTGATATGGCGCATGCCAAGATTTTCTATACCGCTGCCAAGCAAAGCGACAGCCTGCAGCAAGGCTTGGAAAAATCCGCTGGTTTCCTGCGTACCCAGTTGGGTCGCCGTATGCTGTTGCGTACCGTGCCGCAGCTGCATTTTGTCTACGATGCTTCAATTGATAACGGCATGATGATGTCCAAATTGATCGATGAAGCGCTGGCATCCAAGCCAGGCAAGTCTTAATTTATTTTTATTCAAGCCCTTGCAGTTCAAGCGACCTAAAAGACAGATCAACGGCATTTTGCTGCTGGACAAGCCCATCGGCTTTTCTTCCAATCAAGCCCTGCAAAAAATCAAATGGCTGCTGAAAGCCGCCAAGGCTGGCCATACCGGCACGCTGGATCCACTGGCCACAGGCTTGCTGCCGCTGTGCTTTGGCGAAGCGACCAAGTTTGCCCATTTTCTTACCGATGCTGATAAAACCTATGTGGCGACCATTAAGTTGGGCGCTACCACTACTACCGGTGATGCTGAGGGCGAGGTGCTTACCACAAGCCCGGTGCATGTCAGCCGGGTTGATTTTGAGCAGGCCTGCCGGCAGTTTACGGGTGAAATCAGCCAGACACCGCCTATGTATTCCGCGCTGAAGCACGAGGGCAAGGCCTTGTATGAATATGCGAGGGCGGGTGTGGAAATCGAGCGCCAGGCGCGACGCGTAACCATTCATAACATTGAAGTGAACTCATTCGCCGGCGATGTGGCCGTGATTACAGTAACGTGCAGCAAGGGCACTTACATACGAACACTGGCAGAAGATATAGGCAAGCAGCTGGGTTGCGGGGCCCATCTGATCGGGCTGCGCAGAACCGCTACTGCCAATTATCAGATCGCGCAGGCCATCACGCTGGAGCAGTTCGAGGCCATGAGCGATGATGAGCGGCTAGCTGCATTAGCGCCACCGGATAGTGCGGTGCATTATTTGCCGGCAATTACCCTCGATGATGATGGCGCATTTTACTTACTGCAGGGACAGGCGGTATGGCGCAGCGGAACGATTCCATCCGGTTTGCTACGGCTATATAACGAACAGCAGGTGTTTCTGGGCTTGGGCGAACTGCAGGATGATGGAAAAATCGCGCCTAAGCGCTTGATGAAGCAAGTAAATAATTGAAAGATATTGAAAATTTCACTTGTGAAGCGTGAAACAAGTCACTATAATGCGCGGTTCATGTAAATGATTGTTCTGGCGGTTCGGATAAAATTTATATAAATTTATCGGGCTGCTTTTACATTGACGCAAAACCTCTAAATCTAGGATTAAGTTATGGCAACTACAGCACAAGAAAACGCGAAAATCATCGCAGAATATCAACGTTCAGCTAACGATACAGCGAGCCCGGAAGTACAAGTAGCACTTTTGACAAACCGTATCGCTTATTTGACAGAACACTTCAAATCTAACAAAAAAGACAACCACTCACGTCGTGGTTTGCTGGCTCTGGTAAGTCAACGTCGTAGCCTGTTAGACTATCTGAAACGCAAAGATGCAAGCCGTTATCAAACATTGATTCAACGCTTGAATCTGCGTAAATAACTTTTATAAAAGTGTCCCAAGTTTGCAAAGCCTAAAGTTCGCAAAGTATAGCCTGCATATTTTGGGCGCACTTTTATAAATGCTGTAAAAAGCCGATAGCATAAAACTGCATCGGCTTTTTTTATTGTTAGATGGCTATTGGGTAGTGAATAGCTGTCGTAGAAAAAAGGAAAATAAATGTTTAATAAAGTGACTAAGAGTATTCAATACGGTGCGCATACGCTCACCCTTGAAACAGGTGAAATCTCACGTCAGGCAGATGCTGCCGTGATGGTGAGCTATGGTGACACGGTAGTGCTGGTAGCTGTTACCAGCAAACGTGAAGTTAAGGCAGGTCAGGACTTTTTCCCGCTGACAGTAGATTACATGGAAAAAACCTACGCAGCAGGCAAGATTCCAGGTGGTTTCTTCAAACGTGAAGGCCGCCCATCAGAGAAAGAAACACTGACCAGTCGTTTGATCGACCGTCCATTGCGCCCACTGTTCCCGGAAGCGTTCTACAATGAAGTGCAGGTCGTGGCGACTGTGTTGTCATCAGATCCTGAAATTGATGCGGATATTCCTGCAATCATTGGTGCCTCAGCAGCAATGGCAATCTCAGGCATTCCATTCTATGGTCCGTTAGGTGCAGCACGTGTTGGCTACATCAATGACGAATATGTACTGAACCCAACTAAAGCGCAGCTTGAAGAAACTGAGTTGGACCTGGTGGTTGCAGCAACTGAAACCGCGGTAATGATGGTTGAATCAGAAGCGAAAGAGCTGTCTGAAGAAGTCATGCTGGGTGCTGTGGTTTACGGTCACGAGCAAATGCAAGCCGTTATCAAAATGATTAACGAGTTGACTGCTGAAGCAGGTAAAGATGCGTGGGACTGGGTTGCGCCAGAGCCAGATACTGCATTGATTGAAAAAGTAGCTGCTTTGGCTGCTGCAGATATCAACGCAGCATTCCAGATTAAAGCAAAAGGTGCGCGTTCAGCTAAGCTGGAAGAAATTACAAACCGCGTATTGGGCGAGTTGATCACCGAAGAGACTTCAACTGAAGAAGCGAACAAGATTAAAAATGAAATCTTTAATCTGGAAGCCAAAACAGTTCGCAGCCAGATTCTGAATGGCGAGCCACGTATTGATGGTCGTGATACACGTACCGTGCGTCCTATCAGCATCCGTACTGGTGTATTGCCACGTACGCATGGTTCAGCGTTGTTCACACGCGGTGAAACGCAGGCATTGGTTGTTGCAACATTGGGCACAGGCCGCGATGAGCAAATTATTGATGCATTGCAAGGTGAATACAATGACCGTTTCATGCTGCATTACAACATGCCTCCATACGCAACCGGTGAAACCGGCCGCGTAGGTACGCCAAAACGCCGCGAAATCGGCCATGGCCGTTTGGCTAAACGTGCATTGGTCGCAGCATTGCCAGCAAAAGAAGATTTTGATTACACGATGCGCGTAGTTTCTGAAATTACAGAATCTAACGGTTCAAGCTCAATGGCTTCTGTTTGTGGCGGCTGTCTGGCATTGATGGATGCTGGCGTGCCGATGAAAAACCACGTTGCAGGTATCGCAATGGGCTTGATCAAAGAAGGCAACCGCGTTGCCGTTCTGACTGACATTCTGGGTGACGAAGACCACCTGGGCGATATGGACTTTAAAGTGGCAGGTACAGAAGATGGTATCACTGCTTTGCAAATGGACATCAAAATCACCGGTATTACCGCGCAGATCATGCAAGTGGCTTTGGCGCAGGCTAAAGAAGGCCGTGCACATATCCTGGGTATCATGAAGCAGGCAGTAAGCGGCGCAAATACAGAAATGTCACAATTTGCACCACGTATCATCACCATGAAGATCAATCCAGAGAAGATTCGTGATGTGATCGGTAAAGGCGGCGCTGTCATTCGTGCGCTGACTGAAGAAACCGGCACAACGATTGATATTGAAGATGACGGTACCGTGAAAATTGCATGCACCAGCTCTGAGCAAGGAGCTGAAGCGCAGCGCCGTATCGCAGAAATCACGGCTGAAGTTGAAGTGGGTCAGACCTATGAAGGCACAGTAATCAAGTTGCTGGATTTTGGTGCGATTGTTACTTTGCTTCCAGGTAAAGATGGTTTGCTGCACATTTCACAAATTGCACATCAGCGCGTCAATGCGGTGGGTGATTTCCTGAAAGAAGGCGATGTAGTGAAGGTTAAAGTGGTTGAAGCTGACGAAAAAGGTCGCGTGCGTTTAAGCATGAAGGCTTTGATTGATCCACCTGCAGCAGAAGCAAAAGCAGAAACAGAAGCTGACGAGTAATAACAAAGTCAGCTGCATAAAAAAGCCCGCGCAAGCGGGCTTTTTGTTTTAATAAAGGCAAGTTAGTCACTTACCTTTATTAATGAGATTTATTACTTCGCTACTTGGCGCTCTCTGAGTTCATCCAGCGTTTTGCAGTCAATACACAATGTTGCTGTCGGGCGTGCTTCAAGGCGTTTTAAACCGATTTCTACGCCGCAGCCTTCGCAATAGCCATATTCTTCATGGTCGATGTTGCGCAAGGTTTCATCAATTTTTTTGATCAGCTTGCGCTCGCGGTCACGGTTACGCAGCTCCAACGTCATATCAGATTCCTGGCTAGCTCTGTCATTAGGGTCGGCGAACATCGTGACTTCATCCTGCATCGTATGCACGGTGCGATCAATTTCGTCACTTAGTTCTGTTTTCCAATCATTCAGAATCTTGCGGAAATGATCGAGCTGTTCTTTGCTCATGTATTCTTCATCAGGTTTCGGCTGATAAGGCGTGAAGTGCTTAGTAATAACATCTGCCATAATTTGGACCCAAATACTAAAAAATAAAGCTATTAACGAATAAAGCTACTTAAGGTAGCCGGTTTTAAAATTAGCGCATGAGTGTACACTGAATAAAGCTTTGATGCAAAATCATGGCCAAATTAGCGTAATCATTTGAATTTTATAATTAAGCAGGCTGTTTTTCGCGTAGTTCCAATGATAATAAGGTGTTTTCCATCAAAGTGGCAACTGTCATCGGACCAACGCCGCCGGGTACAGGGGTAATCCAGCCCGCGCGCTCTTTTGCTGTGGCAAAATCCACATCGCCAGCAAGTGTGCCGTCAGCCAGGCGGTTAATACCAATATCAATCACAATCGCGCCCGGTTTGATCCATTCACCTTTAATTAGCCCAGGCTTACCTGCCGCTGCAATCACCAGATCTGCATTGGCGACGATTTGCCCTAAATTTTTGGTGTGGCGATGACAGCTGGTGACGGTGCAGCCCGCCAGTAATAACTCTAGGCCCATAGGGCGGCCTACATGGTTAGACACGCCAACAACAACGGCATCCATACCCATCAGGTTCACATTGGTTGCCTGCAGCATCTTGATCACGCCAAATGGCGTGCATGAACGCAGTGTCGGCTCACGTACAGCCAGTCTACCGATGTTGTAGGGATGGAAACCGTCCACATCCTTATTTGGGCTAATGGCTTCAATGACGTGTTCATCTTTGATTTGTGGCGGCAGTGGAGCCTGCACCAGAATGCCGTCGATAGTATCGTCATTGTTGAGTTGAGCGATCAGTGACAGTAGTTCGGCTTCAGTTGTCGTGGCAGGTAAGTCGTAAGCCACGGAGCGGATACCGGTTTTTTCACATGCCAGGCGTTTATTGCGCACGTAAATTGAAGAGGCCGGGTCTCCACCGATAAGAATGACAGCGAGTCCGGGTGCACGTTTGCCTGCTTGCAGGCGTGCATCAATACGATTTTTGATGGAATTTAATAAATTTTCGGCAATCGCTTTGCCATTGATAATTTGAGCGGTCATTTGATGTGTTTGAATTTAAAAATTCTTACAATTAACTAAATAAAGCAGGATTTTAACATATTGGAATTGACCACATTCCTAGTTTCGGGTATATTTCTACTTCTTCGGCGTGTAGCGTAGCCTGGTAGCGCGCCTGCTTTGGGAGCAGGATGTCGG
>CAZUOQ010000036.1:0-20299 GCA_964622195.1 uncultured Methylotenera sp.
GGACACCTCCCTTTCACGGAGGCGACCGGGGTTCGAATCCCCGTGGGGACGCCAGATATCGCGTAAATTGTCATTAATAACAATTTCCAGCAAGGCTAAAAATAACGGGTGGCAGATTTAAAATGACATCCTATTTTTTAGTACACAGTAAAAAATTCTTAGGTCCCCATCGTCTAGAGGCCTAGGACACCTCCCTTTCACGGAGGCGACCGGGGTTCGAATCCCCGTGGGGACGCCAGTTTATCTGCAGCCAATTATCTTGATTGTGCTCAGCACGGTATCATCAGCGTATTTCATCCATATTTATCCAGCAGATCAGTCTAATTTACACATTTTATCTGTCACGGCCATTTTCAATATAATAATGAACGAATACACAATTTTTGTGTGTGATTTGTATTAGCATTCACGGCTTATTCTTTTGAAATCAGGTTTTAGAATATATGCGCTTGATATCGTTACTAATACTTATTTCCAGTTTTTTGTGTACTAATGCTTATGCCACTGCTCAGGCTGCATCAAATACACAGCTACTCACCAAGTTCACAGAACTGTCAGAACAACTGAATAACAACCAGTTTAAACGTGCGCTTTATCTGAACTCCATGGAGTCCTCGCACGATTTAAAAGGCGAAATCTATGCAGTGATTGATTTCCCGTTTACAACAGTCAATCAGGCGCTTAACAAACCTGAGCATTGGTGTGATGTGTTGATTTTGCATATTAATGTCAAGCACTGTCACACTGATAAAAACAAGAGCGGCACAACCCTCTCCGTCAATCTTGGTAAGAAAAGTCCACAACCACTAGCTGATACTTACCGTATCGATTTTAATTATGTTGAGAACATCATAACGCCGGATTATCTTGCATTGGAACTGAATGCTGAGAATGGCCCCTTAAATACGCGCGATTATCATATCTGGGTTGAAGCCACCCCTATCAAAGGCGGTAGAACGTTTCTGCATTTCTCATATGCTTACGCCTTCGGTTTGGCAGGCAGCCTTGCCATGCAGGGTTATCTGGCTACCGCAGGGCGTGACAAGATAGGATTTACTGTGGTTGAAAAGTTGACTGATGGGGATAGCCGTTATATCAAAGGCGTCAGGGGCGTCGTTGAAAGAAATACCATGCGCTATTATCTGGCTATTGACGCTTACCTTGCCGCGCTGGCTGTCCCCGCCAATCAGCAACTGGAGCAAAGATTGCAATCCTGGTTTCGCTCGACCGAAGAATACTCGCGTCAATTGCATGAGGTTGACCTTAATGAATATCTATCGATGAAGCGCGATGAATATCAGCGTCAGCAGCAGATACATTAGTATTCTGATTTGGAATATTATTTCTTGCGCATAAACGCAATAAAAGCCCAAACCAAAGCTAACGGGATCAATATCGGGAATAAAAAAGGAAATGCAAAGGCGGTAAAAATTCCTGCGCTGACAATAATACAACCAACAATAATAATGCCGGTACCGGCAAATGCTAATGCCATCAGAATGGCCAGGCTAATTAAAGCAATCAAAACCACGACCAAACCGCCCGCTCCCAGCATGCCTTTTAATGGCCCTTCTATGTGCTGACCATTGATCACAATCATGGTTGTGCTGTTTTCAAAAAACAAGCCCCATAAAGCCAGCGCCACCATCAAGGTAGCAATCATAATGGCAAAATTCTTTTTCATGGTAAACCTTTAATTTTTCTAATTAAGTTAAGACTTGATTACAGATCATCTGGCAGCAGCCATGTGCAAGCGCGACAATTAACCAGCGCTATAAATGGCTATATTATTAATATGGCATGAATATGCGAAAAAGATTCCACCCTCCTATACTCATATATAAGAGATTTAATACAAACTTGAATTTAATTAGGTGTAAACTTTGATTCTAATAATAGCAATAAAAAAACGGATATCAGATGCGCCTGTTATCAACACTTAAAAAACATGTTGCCAGATTGTTCAGCATGAGGGTGATGCCTTGGCTGCTGTCTGGCATAGTCATGCTTATTGGGTTACTTATTACCTATAGCTTGTGGCTTAATGCACAGCAAGATGACAATAGAAAGCTGCGCTCAACGCTGGAATATTCAGCAGATGTGACAGCGAACAACCTCCTTAGCCGCTTGAATGCTTTTCAGGTCATGATGCGTGGTGTAAAGGGGCATATTGACGGCTCTGATCACGTCACTTCCGACGAGTTTCACAATTACATCCAATCATTACAGCTTAACACGCACATTGGTTTAAAAGGCGTTGCTTTGGTGAAACTGGTCACACACGCTGAAAAAGAAAATCATATTGCAGAAAATCGTAAACAGGGCTTCCCGAATTACAAAATTCACCCTGAAGGCAAGCGCGACCTCTACACCCCTATTATTGCAATCGAACCGTTCGATAGCGAGAACTCTAAAGCCTTAGGTTTTGACACCTTAACTGCCCCTCCAGCACAAATGGCAATGGCACGTTCAAGGGATGATAACGATATCAGAATTACCTCCCACTTCACTTTAGTGCAGGACAAAGGAAAAGCAAATGTACATGCCTTTGTCATGTATCTGCCTATCTATAAAAAAGGCGCTGTACTTAATACCGTCAGCCAAAGACGCGCAGCGATTATCGGCTGGGTAGATGTGCCATTTCGCCTGAATGACCTGATCGCCGGATTAAGTGGCGAGATTGACCCGGATATCGATATTGAAATCCATGACAGCGATAAATTAACCGATGAATCGCGCCTGTATCAATCGGACCAGATTACACATGAGCAAAGACATGCTAAAGGCAGTTTGCAGACCATCCGCGTTCTGGATATTGCCGGCAGTCACTGGACCATATTATCCAGCACTACGCCTGCCTTTAAGGCACGTATTTTGACTACCGATAAATCAATATTTGTTGCCCTGACAGGGGCTGCACTGACGCTGCTTTCTGCACTCTTGACCTGGTTTCTTATCAGAGGCCGTCAAAGCGCAGATGCGCGCTATCAGAAACTATTTGATCAGGCCGGTGACGGCGTTCTGGTGTTGAACTGTGAACATGTTTTTTTAGAGGCCAACAATGCTGCATTACACATGCTTGGCTATGAGCGCGACGTACTTCTCAATATGCGCATGCATGACATTCTGGCCGCGCGTGAACTTCCGCGCCTGGCGCCTAGCGTCAAAAAAATAATGGCGGGCAAATCCTTACATGAGGAATGTGCATTCACACGCAGTAATGGCGAAGAGTTTCTGGTAGAAGTCAGCTGCCAAAGGCTGGAAACAGACAGTTATTTCCTGAATGTGCGTGACTTAACAGAAAGAAAAAAAACCGAAGAACGCATTAATCAGCTAACCAGACTTTACCAGGCACTGAGCCAGATCAATCAGGCGATTGTGCGCATGGATAATAAAAGCGATTTATTTCCACTGGTGTGTCAGTGTGCTGTTGATTTCGGCGGCATGAAAATGGCCTGGATAGGTATGCTGGATAAGAACACATCACAAATATTGCCGGTTGCTGCATATGGCAGCGGTGTTGAATACATTGAGGACTTAACATTTTCAGCCCTGGAAAGCTCACCGGATGGGCAAGGCCCGACAGGTAAAGCTTTAAGAGAGAACAAAATCATCATCATTAATGATTATTTATCAGATCCAATTACAAAACACTGGCATAAGCGTGCGGCAGGTTTTGGCTGGGGATCAGCAGCCACCTTCCCTATTCAGCGTGGCGGTAAACCCTTTGCCGTGCTCAATGTTTACCACACACAGCCTCATGGCTTTGATGAAGAAGCAACTGATTTACTGAAAGAAATAACTACGGATGTCAGTTTTGCACTGGATAACTTTGATCATGAAGCGCAGCGACTTCATCTGACCCATGATTTAAAAAACGCCTATGACCGTATCAATCATATCCTGAATGTGAGTCCTGCAATTATCTACGCATTAAAAGTCCAGCCGGGACATGACGATTTTATTGTCGATTTTATTGGAGACAATATCCAGAAATTGACTGGCTATGCCACTGAAGATTGGTATGCCCCGCAATTCTGGCTGAACCATGTGCACCCTGATGACAGAGCGACCGTTCTGCAGGCACAGCAAAAACTGATTGAAGATGGCTCACTGAGTCACCAATATCGATTCATGCATGCCGATGGCAGCATCCTATGGATTGATGATCAGCTCATGCTTATCCGAGACAGCTCCGGAAAGCCGACAGAAGCAGTCGGTGCATGGCTGGATATTACTGATGACAAGATTGCAGAAGAGCTTCTACGCGTCAACGCACAGGTGTTTGAATTTAGCCGTGAAGGTATTATCACTACTGATGCTGATAACAAAATTCTCACGGTCAACAAAGCATTTACAGAAATCACCGGTTATAAGGCTGAGGAAGTGATTGGTAAAAACCCGCGCATTCTGGCATCTGGCACAACAAACAAGGCTTTTTACAAAAGCATGTGGCAGCAGATTGTTGATAAAGGCTACTGGCAAGGCGAAGTGCTCAACCGGCGTAAAGACGGAGAATTTTTCTCGGAACGTCTTTCCATCAGTACCGTGCGCGACCAGGACGGCAAGATCACCCAGCACATTGGTATTATCAGCGACCTGACTGAGCACAAATTAGCAGAGCAGCGTATTGAGTTTCTGAGTAACTTTGACCCACTGACACAGCTGCCTAATCGCAACTTGCTCAGTGACCGCGCAAAGCTGATATTGGCTGCAGCCAAACGCAGCAAAACATCTACAGCAGTGATTTACCTTGACCTGGACCGCTTTAAAATTGTCAATGAATCACTGGGGCCAAGTGTTGGCGATGCCCTGCTCAAAGAACTTGCAAAGCGCTTGTTGAACAGCCTGCGCCCCGAAGATACGATAAGCCGCCAAGGCGGTGATGAATTTATTATGCTGCTACCGGAAACCGACGCTGAAGGTGCGGCGCATGTGGCGAAAAAACTGCTGGATATCGTTTCAAAACCATTCACTCTCGCAGAACAGCGTATTATCCTGACCTCGAGCATTGGTATTGCCGAATTTCCGCAGGACGGCGATAACTTTGAACAGCTTGCTCAGTCAGCAGATGCAGCACTTTATCGGGCAAAACAGGCGGGACGCAATAATTTTCAATTTTTCACGCAACAAATGCATGAGCAGGCTTACAAAGTGCTGCAAATCGAAAATGAACTACGACAGGCATTGGAGCGGAATGAATTTGAATTATATTACCAACCCCAAGTTGACGCTGCTAGTGCAAGTATTATTGGCGCAGAAGCGCTGATACGATGGCGGCACCCCCAAAAAGGCCTGGTCATGCCCTCAAGCTTTATTCCAATCGCCGAGGAAAGCAGCCTTATTAATGAGATTGGTAACTGGGTGCTCATGACAGCGTTACAGCAGTTGGCTGATTGGCAGGACGCAGGCATCAACATCGTACCTGTTGCGGTCAATCTTTCCATCGTGCAATTCCGTCAAGATTCGCTCTATGAATCTGTCTGCAACGCATTGCGTTTAACCAAGCTGGATCCGGCTATGCTAGAGCTGGAAATGACCGAGAGTGTCGCTATGGAAGATTTTGCGCGCACTATCCGCGTACTGAATCAGCTTAGTGCACTTGGTGTCAGCCTCTCAATTGATGACTTTGGCACCGGCTATTCGTCACTTAATTATTTAAAACAATTTAAAATCGACAAACTTAAAATAGACCAGTCATTTATACGTGACATGGAGCGCCATCCCGAAGATGCTGCAATTATCACAGCGATTATCGGCATGGCTAGAGGACTTCACTTCAAAACAATCGCGGAAGGCGTCGAAACCCGGTCACAACTGGAGTTTTTGCGCCACAATCATTGTGATCAGATTCAAGGTTACCTGTTTAGCCAGCCTTTGCCGGCTAAAGACTTTGAATTGCTACTGCACAAAGGCGTGATATCACTGTCGTAAAGCTCAATTGCATAAAATTTAATTGCATAAAGCCTATCTGATAGATTTATTGCAGCTTTTGCACGCCAGTCTTGCCATATTTGGAAATAATTTCTGCATATCTGGCATCATTCTTAACCAAAACAGAATTTATTTCATCTTCATAAACCAGCTTAAAATCAGCACTGGTCTGCAAAAGCTCTACCAAGGCAGACTTGCGCTCGATAATGGCATAATCAATCCGGTGTTTTTCGAGCTTTTCCTTCCAGCCTGAATTTGCCCCTGCAATCTCTAGATATTCCTGTATGAACTTATCCCCATACAGATCGGCGCGGCCATCAATAAATACTAGCTGCTCAGGATAAAACCGGTTAATCAGATAACCGCCATAATGGTAAACACTGAAGCTACGGCCTTTAATTCCCGTATCTAATATAAACTGAACAGCTTTAACCGGTACAGTTTTATTCATTTTATCGACGTCTTTACTGTGAAAAATCGGGTAGTAAAGCAGGCAGCCGATTAACGTGATAACCAGCAATAGCCAGTTGAATAGAAATTCCGTTTTTCCCAAATCGTTACCTTTGCCGACAAGGCGGCGGTAACAAACCACGAACTGATCCAGTTTTATACATGAAAAAATTCTGGAAAATGGTACATATTGCAATGTGGCAGAACTCAAAAACAGGATACCCAATGCAGAAATCGGCGCATGACGCACCGAAATAAAAGCCGCTGAAATAAAAAATACAGACAGGACCAGTTCTGTAAAATCAGGGCGCTTTTCACTATATATGGCCGCTGTCAGCGCGCCAAAAACCATTAATAAAAAGAGCTTCCAGCGAAAGGTATGAAAATCCGGGCTACGCCATTCCGTAATAAGATTCTGTGAAGCTTCCATATTCATGACGGTAAACGGATAAATTAAATGGTCTACAAAATAAGGATTCAGCAATGTCGCTGCAATCGTTATTGCAGCGATGGTGGTCAATTTCTTCAAGCGTAACTGCTGTGCAAGGTCTTTATTCGGCTGCAGCAGATAAATTAGCCACTCACAGGCTGCAAACATCAGCAACAGCACCAAACCGGCAACATAGCCGCCATGTGAGTTCACCCATATCACCATCAGCACAGGCAGTAGCCAAAGTCTTTGTACTTCAGAAAAGTACTTAAAATCGAGCAAAACCCGCAAATAAATTGCAAACATTAAAAATGTGAATAATTGCGGCCGCGGCGAAATATTGGGAACAATTTGAAAAAAGAAAATAAGCGCAAGAAAAAATGCCCAATAAGGTTTTCCTAACAGACGTTTTGCAATAGCGTAAGCTACCAGCACCGTGACTGTGGCAAATGCAGCAGTGAACAGTTTCACACCAACCCCACCCGACAGGCTATATATGCCGAAGAGTATGATCTCAAACAACCACTCATGCAGTACCCAGGGCTTATCTGCAAAAGTGTAAGAAAATATGTCAGCTGACGGTAGCGCTTTATTTTCCCAAATATATTGACCGGCACTGAGGTGCCAGAAGTAATCAGGATCAGACAGTACTATCGAAATAAATAACACTGTAAAAATGACGATAAATCCAAATCGCCGCAGATTTAACCATTCATAGATCCGACTCATTCACACTCCCATCCAAACATCCAAGGCACTCTAAACCACACCAATATCTTCATTCCAGAGCTGAGGCTTATTGGCGATAAAATTT
This sequence comes from uncultured Methylotenera sp., assembly GCA_964622195.1. Classification (GTDB taxonomy): domain Bacteria; phylum Pseudomonadota; class Gammaproteobacteria; order Burkholderiales; family Methylophilaceae; genus Methylotenera. Next base: position 7,629 of record CAZUOQ010000036.1, read on the forward strand.
CGCATTAATGCTATACAAGTTTCATCCTGAACGACGATCACCTCAACACCTCTGGATTTAAGCAAGGCCTCTTCCCCCATGAAGGTGCGATTTTCACCGATAATCACTTTAGGGATGCCATACAGCAAAATTGCCCCGGTACACATCGCACAAGGCGACAGCGTAGTATAAAGAACAGAATCCTGATAAACGCTTGCGGGCTGGCGGCCTGCATTTTCAAAGGCCGCCATTTCTCCGTGCAGAATAGCACTGCCACGCTGTATACGCTGATTATGGCCGCGGCCAATAATGCTGCCCGCATGCACAATGACCGAGCCTATAGGTATGCCACCTTCAGCCAGGCCGATGCGCGCTTCTTCAATGGCCGCCTGCATGAATTCATCCATAAATTTCTCCACAATCCATGATCATTTTCAATTGCACGAACAACATCAATGCTGACAGCAACAACATTTAGCCATCATAAAACTGCGCATATGACACCACTTCATCACAGTATAAAAGTATAATTGGGTTAAATGCGTAAACACTACAATATTATCATTATCGGCGCGGGCCCTAGCGGCTTATCTGCTGCTACCAGAGCTGCTGAACAGGCTGCAGATTACCTGCTGCTTGAAGCCGAATCTGCACCGGCAAACACTATCCGCCATTACCAGCGCCGCAAGCTGGTCATGGCAGAACCGCGTGCCTTGCCGCTGCGCAGCCCCCTTCCCTTCAGCGCATCTCTGCGTGAAAACGTACTGGAAACCTGGGAAAAAACCATAGCGGATTGCAAAATCAATATACGCTATCACAGCAAGGTTACCGGTATTTCGCGCACAGCCAAACACCTTAAGGTTCAACTCGAAGAGGGTGAAAATCTTACCGCTGACCATGTGATTCTGGCATTTGGCATTCAGGGTAACTTGCGTAAACTGGAAATTCCGGGCGGTGACGCGCCAGAAGTCCAATATCACCTCGATGACCCAGATGCCTATCAAAACGAAACGATTGTTGTCGTCGGCGGCGGTGATACCGGTGTAGAAAACGCGCTTGCGCTTACTGGTCGTAATCAGGTGATTATACTTAACCGGGCTGAGGACTTTAGCAACCTTAAAGACAGCAACCTTAATCACTTGACGGAAGCCAGACAAAAAGGCGCCATAGACTGGTTACTACAAACCAAACCGCAATCGATTGAAAGAAACAGCAGCGGTGACTTTCCTATTACGCTGTTCGCAAGTACACCTAATGGCATTGAACGTATTCCTTGCCATCGAGTTATCGCACGCCTTGGCGCCCTGCCTTCACGCCCGGTCCTGGAGAATTTCGGCATCGCCTTTCCAACCGCAGATGCAGGCGCCCTGCCTTCACTTTCGGCAAGCTACGAATCTAATGTGCCGGGACTCTATATTATTGGCGCCCTTGCCGGTTACCCACTGATTAAACAAGGCATCAATCAGGGTTATGAGGTGATTGAGCATATACTCGGCAACCCGGTAGAATCAGCAGACAACGAACTGTTACGAGAAAAGTTTTCAAGCTTCTGTAACGATCGTGGTGTTGATGATGTGCTGGTAAAAATACAGAAGAATGTGCCTTTGCTGGCAATGCTCAGTACACTGCAGTTACGTGAACTGGTTCTCGAAAGCAACATACTGCTGAGTGAGCCCGGCGATTATATTTTCAAACGCAATGATTACAGCACCACTTTCTTTTTTATCGTTGAAGGTGAGCTGGATGTACTGATTGATGATGACGAACATCCTGATGACCACCTTAAAACCGGCGAGTTTTTTGGTGAAATGGCCTTGGTTTCTGGCCGCCGCAGACCAGGAACTGTGCGTGCACGTACAAAATGTGTATTGATCGAAACGCCGCGACGACTCATGCAAAAGCTCATCAACTCGGTGCAGTCAATGCGCCGTGTGTTGAATGAGGTTGCAATCAAGAGCGTTGTACAGATATGTATTGGCCTTTCGTTAGACGAAGAAGAGCTGAATGATGTCGCCAGTCATGCAATATTGAAAAGCTTCGAGGCAGGTGAAGAGCTGTTCCATGAAGGTGATGAAGCGGACGGTCTTTATTTGATCCAAAGCGGCTCGGTCACTGTATCACGCATGATCGCCGGGCGCGAAGTGGTACTATTTTATGTAGCTGCCGGTAATTATGTAGGCGAAATGTCGCTGATTTCTGGAGAGCCGCGTTACGCGACTGTACGCGCTGCAGTGGCTACCGATGCGGTCATGATTAAAGCGGACCGCATGCGCGAGATTATTGCGCGTAACCCTGAAATTCGCAGTGCGCTGGATGCTCGCTATCTTCAGCATTTGCAGGATCAGGAAAAACGGGAGCAGCTGGAAGCAGCTCCAAGCGGTGGCGGCTCATTAACCAGTCAGTCTACACAGTCGAATCTCATTTCTTTCCTGATTCAGCAAGGGGTGGGAGAAGCGACCGATGTGCTGCTGATCGACGAATCACTGTGTGTGCGCTGCAACCTTTGTGAGGATGCCTGCGCCAATACTCACGGTGGCGCATCACGGCTGGATCGTGATACCGGACCGATTTTTGCCAACATTCGGGTACCGACCTCGTGCCGTCACTGCGAACACCCGCATTGCATGAAAGACTGCCCGCCGGATGCGATTCATCGCGCACCGCACGGTGAAGTTTACATTGATGATAGCTGTATCGGCTGTGGCAACTGCCAGCAGAACTGCCCTTACGATGTGATTCAGATGGCAGTCATTCATGAACAGCAAGAGCGCAGCCTGTGGCAGATGCTGCTTGGCATTGAGCCAAAAATACCGGATGACAAGGAAGGTACGAAAGTCGCAGTGAAATGTGACATGTGCAAAGACATCAAAGAAGGTCCGGTATGCGTGCGTGCGTGCCCGGTTGGCGCTGCGCTGCGCGTAAATCCGGAAGGGCTGCTAGGCTATGCAAGCGGCACCTCTGGTGAAGTGAATTTACTTGGCGCTGATGAGGCATAGCCAGATGAATATTGACGCAATAATCTTTATAGCCCCTGGAAAGTACAACTGATGCAGCGCAGTAATATTTTTGATTACAAAAATTACCTGTATTTTAAAATCGCGGTAGTGATTATCCTGATAGCGTTTGCGGCCTATCTGATATTTGAGCCTGCGGTTGGCCATTATGGCGGCAGCGTTTTAGGTTACGGCCTGGGCACGATTTCTGCACTGATGGTACTGTGGATGGCCTGGTATGGTGTGCGTAAAAGACGCTACCGCAGCAGCGGCTCAACACAAGGCTGGCTTTCCGCACATATTTACCTGGGCACCGCCATGACCGCGCTGGTAACGCTGCACAGCGGATTTCATTATGGCATGAATATTCACACGCTCGCTTATGGATTGCTGCTGGTTGTTGTCGCCAGCGGATTTTTTGGCAACTATACCTACATGATTTACCCGCGCCAGATGAGCGAAAATATGGGTGAAGATAGCCTGGACAGCTTGTTGCTGCGTATTGCCGAGGCTGACAAGCTTGCACGACAGATTGCATTGGTCATGCCTGATGACATTAACAATACCGTTTCACGCGCCTGCCGCGAAACCTCTATTGGCTTGGGTCTGATTGATCAGCTGCGTGGTTATCAACCCAACTGCCCTTCTGCTCAGGCAGTTGAAGACCTTACCGTCATGGCCAGCGCACTCACGCCGGAACAGCGCAAGCTGCACCGGGAACTGTATACGATTATGGTGCGCCGTCTATCACTGGTGAAACGTGCACGACAGGATCTGATGTATCGCGCAAGATTAGGCATCTGGCTTTATCTGCACGTTCCTTTTACTATCGCGCTGCTGGTGGCGATGACGGCGCATATTGTTGCCGTATTTGTTTATTGGTAAGAGAATACATTCACTAAAGTTACCCTATGTTTAATTGTCTTCTAATAAAAATCACATACAACTCGCGAGGCTTGCCGGTCAGGAGCTACCGCACCATCGCCGCGCACGAGCTGATGCTGGGCCGTGGTGCCGAGTGCAACGTGCATTTGCCGGATCCGCGCCTGTCCATGCATCATGCAGTTATCAAGCAAAATGAAGAAGGCCACTTTGTTATACAGGCATTGAACGGTGAACTCGAAGATGATGGGGCGCTGATACCCGGGGCCGAGCTCAGTTATGGCACCAGACTCATGGTCGGACCTTATGAGCTTAAAATGGAACCTGCACCGCCGGATGTCAATCTGGCTATTTCATTGGTATTGGCACATCGCCTGCCGGATGATTTTCAGGATCTTAAAGCACGTACCCACCAGCCGCTAGCAGGGGCATCATCATTCAAAAGACGCTTATCTTTCTTTCTGGCCGGATTGATTGCCTTATTTGCGCTGGTGTTGCCTCTGGCACAAAACCTGATGCCGCCTGTGCATAAAGCGATGGCAGAATTGCCGTTTGGTTTCGACCGGCTATGGAGTCCGGGGCGAATCTCCCCTTCGCACATGCATTTCGGCTCACAATGCTTCAATTGCCATCAGGTGCCATTACAGAAAGTATCTGACAAAGCCTGTATGAGCTGCCACCAGGATATCGGCCCCCATTTAGCTGACCCGGCACTGCATAAAAAAGTATTCAATTCAAAACACCGCTTTGTCGGCACCACGCGCTGCGCCGAATGTCATGAAGAACACAAAGCACCGCATCCTCTGGCTAAACAGGATAACGGCATGTGCGTAAAATGTCATGGCAATATCAAAGCCATACATCCGAATACAACACTGTCAAATGTACATGACTTTGACGGCGACCACCCCGAATTCAAGCTGACTTTCAAAACTGGCCCTGATGCAGCAGATATTGCAAGGATCCCGCAATCAGACAAAGCACGCCTGGTTGAAAAGTCTGGCCTTAAATTTCCGCATTACCAGCATACGGGCAAGGTACAGGGGCCAAACGGCATCTGGGATGTACGTGAGCTTTCCTGCACCAATTGCCACACGCCAGAAGGCAAGGAAATGCGCTTTAAACCGCTTACTTTCAAAAACAACTGCGTATCCTGCCATGCAAAAGAACTGGAATTAGGTCCCAAGGAACTCAAATTAACCGTACCGCACGGTAATGAACAAATCGTGTTTGATATGCTGAAGTTATACGCACCTAAGCAGTTCTCAAGTTACTCTGATAATTTGAAGAAAAACGGCTGTGCCTATTGCCACGATATCACAGAATCAAAAGATGGCGATGCCATGCCATGGCGAGTAGCGCCGCTGAATATCAATCAGGACTGGTTCAGCAAAGCACAGTTTAATCATGGCGCCCACCGTACCCAGCAATGCATAAGCTGTCATAAAGTTGAAGAGTCTGAAAGCAGCGCAGATGTCGCAATTCCGGATCGCCAATCCTGCCTGCAATGCCACTCCGGTAACAAGCCCAAACATAAACGTATCGCAAGCAATTGCATGTCTTGTCACAACTTCCACCATTCGCATTATGCCAGTGGACTTAATCCAACCGCTAAACTTGATGACAAGGATGTTGATGTCCTGTTATCCGTAGCAAAACAACCCAATCAGTAATCTTGCATGGCAATCACAATATGAATGAAAAAAAAGTAGATGTACTATTAGTCGGCAGTGGTGTAATGAGTACCACACTCGCTGCCCTGCTATCCGAACTGGATGCCTCATTAAACATCATGATGATCGAGCGCCTGCCTGAAGCAGCAGCTGAAAGCACTGATGCTTGGAATAATGCCGGTACCGGTCATGCCGGTTACTGCGAATTGAACTACACCCCTGCAGATGCAGCCGGCAACGTAGATATCAGCCGTGCCCTCGCCATTAATGCCTCGTTTGAGGTTTCTTTGCAGTTCTGGTCTTCATTGGTTGAAAAAGGTGTATTACCCGCTCCGAAAAACTTCATTAATGCCGTACCCCATCTCAGTTTTGTGTGGGGCGATGATGATGTTGCTTTTTTACGTAAACGTTATGCTGCACTTAAGGCACACCATTTATTCCAGGACATGGTGTATAGCGACAATGAAGCAACACTGCGGGAATGGATGCCGCTGGTGATGCAGCAAAGAGAGAAACAGCAGCCGGTTGCAGCAACGCGTGTAGCCTATGGCAGCGATGTGAACTTTGGTGCCCTGACCCGCAGCCTGCTTGCATCTCTGCAAGCCAGGAACAACTTTACATTAAACCTTAATACCGAGGTGGCTATATTACAGAAAACCAATAATGGACGCTGGCAGGTTGAATTAAAAAATATAAACGATGGCATCACAACAAGCATTGATGCAGCGTTTGTTTTTCTTGGCGCGGGTGGCGGTGCATTAAAACTGCTGCAGAAATCCGGTATCGAAGAAAGCCATGGCTACGGGGGGTTTCCGGTCAGCGGACAATGGCTGGTCTGCCGCGACCCTGAAGTAATCAAGCAGCATCACAGTAAAGTCTACGGTAAAGCCCCTCTGGGCGCGCCACCAATGTCAGTGCCGCATCTGGACACACGCATCATCAATGGCAAGCCAGCGCTATTGTTTGGCCCATATGCCGGATTTACTACCAAATTCCTCAAGCAGGGTTCATATCTGGATTTATTTAAATCCATCAGGCCTAATAACCTGAAACCTTTACTGAGCGTAGCCAGGCATAACTTTGACCTGACACGTTACCTGATAGGCGAAGCACTGCAATCGCATAAATCACGCATGCAGACTTTGCGCAAATTTTACCCGCAAGCGATCGATGGCGACTGGCAACTGCAGAATGCCGGTAAACGTGTGCAGATTATCAAAACCTGCGATAACAAAGGCGGCAAACTTGAATTTGGCACTGAAATCGTCAGTTCGGCAGACGGCAGCATTGCAGCGCTGCTTGGCGCCTCTCCCGGCGCCTCGGTATCGGTACAGGCCATGATCAACGTGATTGAGCGCTGCTTTAATGCTGAACTGAAAAATACTGAATGGCAGCAGAAGCTTAAAGCCCTGGTGCCTAGCTACGGCGAGTCATTGATTGATGATGCAAGTCTGTTAAAACAGGTGCGTGATCGTACATTGAAAACACTGAATATAGATTCAAGAACCTGATTAACTGTGATTACATCATCAGGTGTAATCACAGTTCCAGTTCGGCCAGCATGGCATGGTTTTTCAGCTTTAATTCATCTACTTTCTGTAAGTTGATAAGAACCATTTTATTACAGCACAATCTTATTGGCTGAAAATGACCAATGCGAGCTTTCTCGCCACAGATGATTCTTGATGAAAAAAATAACAACCTATCTTTTTGCTTTCGTATTAACCGGTATTTTATTAACTGTCTATTTATTGCGGCTGGAGTCAGTAGGCTGGTATTTATGGCATAACCATATCAGCCCGAACACAAAACTATCAAAATTTCATCTGGCTGATTACACTGCCAGCGTCAATGCAAAACCGCTGCCCGGCCTTGATGATGCCTCAGGCTTAACTTACCACACCCCATCCAATACACTGTTTACGGTCCTGAATCAGGAGCCTAAAATCGTTCAGCTCAGCACCGATGGTGAAATACTCAACACGATCGAAGTCACTGGCGTCAAAGACATGGAAGGCATCACTCACGTGCACGGCAATCAATTTATTATTGTTGAAGAAAGTAAAAACCGGCTGATACTGGTTGATCTAGACAAAAATCAGAAAACAATTGATGTTTCGAAACAACCACAGCTCACCCTGAGTATCGATCTGACTGATCGCAATAAGAATTTCGAAGGCATTTCCTGGGATGAATCCAACAATCGAATTCTGGTCGTCAAGGAAAAAAATCCTAAACAGTTGCTGGAAATCAAAGGCTTTGTGAATGCTAATGGCAATGCCCAGAATCAGAATGTCAGCATACAGGACCTGACGCATATCTACCCTTTTCTACATTCCATGCGCGATTTAGCCTCCATCACCTTTCATGATGAAACCGGCCATCTTGTGTTATTAAGTGAAGAATCGAAGCTGATTAAAGAGTATAACCGTGACGGACAAGCTGCAAGCGCCATGCTGCTTTGGAAAGGTTTTCATGGCTTGTCCAGGGCGGTGCCACAAGCCGAAGGCATTGCAATCGGGCCAAATAAAAAGATCTACATCATCAGTGAACCCAACTTGCTTTACGTTTTCAGCCCGCCTACAGTTAATTCATCGCGATAAACATCTACGCGCATTAACCAAGCAGACGAAACCAGGCAGATAAAATCTATTTTTAACTGCCTGATTCGTGCATCAGCTATTTTAACTCGCGCTGACGGCGAATTTCATACAAACAAATACCACTGGCAACGCTTACATTCAGACTTTGCACCGAACCATACATCGGTATGGTAATCAGCGCATCACAGGTCTCCTGCGTTAAACGGCGCATACCATCTCCTTCAGCACCCAAAACTAGCGCTATCGGGCCCTCCAGCTTGGTATTATGGAGTGTGCCTGGGGCGTCCATTGTCGTACCCACCACAAACACACCGGCCTCTTTCAGCTCGCGTATGGTTCTGGCCAGATTGGTCACGGCAATAAATGGCACGGTTTCTGCTGCGCCACAGGCCACTTTACGCACGGTGGCATTGAGGCCTGCCGCCCTGTCCTTGGGCGCGATCACAGCATGCACACCCATCGCATCAGCTACACGCAGGCATGCACCCAAGTTATGCGGGTCTTCAACACCATCCAGAATCAGAAAAAACGCGGGCTCTTTGAGGTCAGATTCCAGAATATCGTGAATATCCTTGTACGGAATAGGTGTGTCCACCACACGTGCAATCACCCCTTGATGGCGGCCATTCATGCCGGCCATGCCATCCAGGCGGGAGCGCTCTACCTGCATGGTGCGTACACCTGCTGATTCAGCCATGCTGAGCAGGTCTTTCATACGCGCATCTACGCGGTCGCGATCTATCAGAATCTCCTGCACACTTGCGCTATGTTGGCGTAAACGGCTCAATACAGCATGAAAGCCAAACAGGATACGTGCATCACTCATTTTTTCACCTTACGTTTTGTGGTTTTCTTCACCACTTTTTTAGATTTAACTGGTTTAGTAGCAGATCCTGATTTATTGGCAGAACCTGATTTAATTGCAGACTTGGGTTTTGTTGAAGCTGTTCCTGCAGGACCTTTTGCAGACCTGCTTGCAGGTTTTCTGCCAAATGCGGCTTCAGATTTACCAGCTTCAAATTGAGGCGTGGATTTTACCGCAGTTTGGCGTTTAACGCTCGCTTTAACTGGCGCGGTATCTTTACCAGAATCCACCTTAGATTTTTGTTCCAATTCATTGTTTTTATTTACTAAAGTAAAATCGATCTTTGTAGTTTCCAGATCAACGCGCACTAATTTCACGCTCAACCTGTCACCTAAACGGTAACGGACACCAGTACGTTCGCCGGCCATTTCATGGCGCGCTTTATCATAATGGAAGTAATCATTACCCAACTCTGTTACATGCAGCAGCCCCTCAACGTACACGCCATCCAATGCGACAAACAAGCCAAAACTGGTAACGCCAGCCACGGTACCTTCAAATTCCTCACCGATTCTATCCTGCATGTAGAAGCACTTGAGCCAGTTGGTTACGTCACGCGTTGCATCATCGGCACGGCGCTCAGTCATTGAGCAATGCTCACCCAGCGCATTCCAATCACCGGCTTTATATTTATCGCCATTTAACACGGCTTTAATCGCACGATGAATCAGCAAGTCCGGATAGCGTCGTATCGGTGAGGTAAAGTGCGCATAGGCCTCATAAGCGAGGCCAAAATGGCCAACATTATCAGGGCTGTAAACAGCCTGCTGCATGGAGCGCAGCAATACAGTCTGCAGCAATTGCGCATCAGGGCGATCTTTGATACGGTCTAATAACTTGCAATAGTCTTTGGCTTGCGGGGAATCACCGCCGCCTACACCAAAGCCAAATTCAGCCATAAAGGTACGCAGCAGTTCAAGTTTTTCAGGCGTAGGGCCTTCATGGATACGATATAAAGCCGGATGCTCATGTTTTTTCAGGAATTCAGACGCACACACGTTAGCAGCTAGCATGCACTCCTCAATCAACCGATGTGCTTCATTGCGCAAGCTCGGTTCAATGCGCTCTATCTTGCCTTGGTCATTAAATACCATGATGGTTTCTGATGATTCAAATTCGATGGCGCCACGTTTTTCGCGCTGTTTGAGCAGTAATTGATACACACTATATAAGTTCTGCAAATGCGGATTGAGCCACGCATATTCCTGCGCCAGTTCACCCTGCGGGTTTTGCAGAATGTCATAGACCTTGGTGTAAGTCATACGTGCTTTAGAGCGCATGACAGACGGATAAAACTTGTACTGTTTCACGATGCCATGACCGTCAACCTGCATATCGCAAATCATGCACAAGCGTTCAACATCAGGGTTCAGCGAACACAGGCCATTCGACAATGCTTCCGGTAGCATTGGAATTACACGGCGCGGAAAATACACCGAATTACCGCGATCAAAAGCTTCTTTATCCAAAGCGTCTTTTGGCTTCACGTAAAAACTTACATCGGCAATTGCCACAACCAATCGCCAGCCCTTGCCCTGCGGCTCCGCATATACAGCATCATCAAAATCGCGCGCGGTTTCACCATCAATCGTAATCAATGGCATTTCGCGGCAATCAATACGCCCCTTGAAATCAGCCTCCTGCACCAGTTTAGGATACGACTCGGCAATTCTTATCGCCTCAGCGCTGAATTCGTGCGGCAGATTATGTTTACGTAAGGCGATTTCAATCTCCATGCCGCTGTCAGCATAATTGCCTAAAATTTCGATAATCTTGCCCATCGGCTGTGCGTGGGCGGATGGCTGCTCGGTCAACTCCACCATTACGACCTGGCCGGATTTAGCGCCCATATCCAAGTGGTATGGAATCAGAATATCCTGATTAACGCGTTTGTCTTCTGCTGCAACAATAGTCACACCGCTGGACTGAATCACGCGGCCTACCAGTTTCTGCGTGCGGCGCTCCAGCACTTCAACAATCTTGCCTTCCGGGCGCCCTCTTCTGTCCAGGCCGCTCATACGTACCATAGCGCGGTCGCCATGCATAACCTGCGACATTTCCTTAGGGCTCAGGAACAAATCTTCCCCGTTGGTTTTAGTTTTATCATCCGGAATTAAAAAACCGAAACCATCCGGGTGGCCCTGCACTACACCAGCAATCAGATCCAGCTTGTCTGTGATGCACAATGCACCTTTTCTGTTTCTTATGATCTGGCCTTCACGCTCCATGGCGTTCAGGCGTCGATTGAAAACCTCACGCTCGTGGTCACTGATGTCCAGCAATAGATATAACTGCTCTACACTGAGCGGAACACCCTGGTCCGCCATCGTGGTTAAAATCAATTCACGGCTTGGCAACGGCGTTTCATAGCGGCTAGCTTCACGTGCTGCATGTGGATCATTACTTCTTTTACTTTTATTTTTGTGTTTTGTCATTGACAAAGTCTGCCTTTAATATAAAATTGCGTCTCTTTTCTGCAGTATAGTTATTTTGCAGACAAAAGCCCAGATGGCGGAATTGGTAGACGCGCTAGTTTCAGGTACTAGTATCGAAAGATGTGGAGGTTCGAGTCCTCTTTTGGGCACCATCAAACCCTTAGTTCTATAGGGTTTCAAGTGACTCTGATGTAATACATGTGCTGTATTTATTTGCACTAACTAAAAACCTAATCTCACCAAACTTGATTGCAGGTACCACCTGCCCTGCTCAGAGCATTATAGTGCATTAGCAATAATCCGCACGATTTAAAATCCCAAGATCAGATTTCATCGCATAAAAGTATCATTTTTTATTTATTTATCATATCATTACTGATAAATATGAAAAATTTGTTAATTTTAACAAGGTAATGAATTCATTACTTCCAAGCCAAAACTGACAGTAATTCAAAAATTTACTGAATCAAAGCCCTGGAAATGCGAGTTAAACATGAATCGTCAAATAAATATTCTGATTATTGAAGATGATCAAGACACGAGAAAAGTCATTCGATTTGCTTTAACGCAAGATTATCGTCAGATACAGGAAGCAAGCAACGCAGATGAAGCACTGGAATTGCTTGAATCAGAAAGCCCGGAAATCATTCTGCTTGATATTCATCTGAAAGGATCGATAGACGGCTTATCGCTCTATGAAAAAATTGCAGCGGATATTCGATTTAGAAAAACCAGAGTAGTGATCATCAGCGGGGCAAGATCTACAGAACTGATTGAGAAAGCAAGAAACTTAGGCGTGGCTGTTTATCTGGAAAAACCATTCTCACCAGAAAAACTTGATGCGCTCGTTCGTTCACTGGAATCCAGGGAAATGTTCATTGTTCCTCCCGTCAACGATGGCAAAAAGAATTTCAGCTATGATGAACTGCTTGATTGGTAAGGTTGCGAAGCTTTCTGGACGCCAGATAGCTACCAATAAATACCCACTATCCTGTAATCTGGGCTTTCTTGATTAAATCAGTTTCACTATCGACATATTTCTCGCCAATTTGCTTAAACTGATCCTGACATTCGATAAACGCATCAATCATATCAGGGTCGAAATGCTGACCCTTACCTTCAAGCATGATTTTGACAGCATCAGCATGCGGCATAGGCTGCTTATAAACCCTGCGGCTGATTAAGGTGTAAACATCCCCATTTTAGTGGCATGCTGAATTAGAGTTTTCCGTCAGTTTTGC
>CAZUOQ010000037.1:0-19518 GCA_964622195.1 uncultured Methylotenera sp.
CTGACATTCGCCTTGTAAGGGCGACGCTCTACCAACTGAGCTAAGCACCCTGCCTAACCAACGAAAACGCTAGTTTACAGCATCTTTGAGCGCTTTACCAGCCCTAAATTTAGGAGAATTTGCAGCGGCAATCTTAATTGTTGCACCTGTGCGAGGATTGCGACCATTACGAGCCTCACGTTTACCCACGTAAAATGTACCAAAGCCGATTAATGTTACCAAATCACCCTTTTTTAACGCTTTTGTCACTGCAGCAGTTGTTGCATCCAATGCACGACCCGCAGCAGCTTTAGAAATACCTGCAGCACTTGCAACTTGATCGATGAGTTCTGATTTATTCACGTGTAATCCCCTTTTAAGGTTTATTAAAGAAAAACAACGGTAATTTCCATGAGGTATGACCCTCGCACTGCATTTATATCAAGCCTACAAAGGCCGTGTCAAGCCTTTATAGACCGATATCAGTACTTATTTTCTTAATGCTTTACAGCATCCAATGATGCTGAATTGGATTCCTGAGAATTATCAGCAAGTTGAGCATCTTTTGCAGGATTCTCATTAACTTCAGCTGTTTCCGGCAAAGGCACTGGTGCTGATGCCAGCGCTAGTGCCAACACATCATCAATCCATTTTACCGGGTGAATATCCAGGTGGTTTTTAATGTTCTCCGGCACATCTGTCAGATCCTTGACGTTTTGCTGAGGAATCAATACGGTTTTAATACCGCCACGGTGTGCTGCCAGCAGTTTTTCTTTCAAACCGCCGATAGGTAGCACTTCACCCCTTAAGGTGATTTCCCCTGTCATTGCAACATCTGCACGTACCGGAATACCGGTCAGAATGGAAACCAGCGCGGTAGTAATGGCTATGCCTGCACTCGGGCCATCCTTAGGCGTAGCCCCTTCCGGGAAGTGAATATGAATATCGTTCTCTTCATAGAAGTTATTGGCAATGCCTAAACGCTGGGCACGGCTTCTGACCACACTCATCGCTGCCTGTGTAGACTCTTTCATGACATCGCCCAGCTTGCCGGTCGTTGTGGTTTTACCCTTACCTGGCAGCAGTACCGCTTCAATCGTCAACAACTCGCCGCCAACTGAGGTCCAAGCAAGGCCAGTGACCTGGCCAACTTGATTTTCTTTTGCAGCAACACCAAAATCATAGCGCTGTACACCTAAATATTTATCAAGATTCTTCGGCGTTACATTGATCTTCTTAGGTGCTGTCGCAGCTTTTTTCGCTTTTGCAGTCAGCAATTCTTTCACAACTTTCCTACAAACCTTGGCTACTTCCTGCTCCAGCCTACGCACACCGGCTTCACGGGTGTAATAACGCACGATATCGCGCACGGCAGCTTCAGACACATGCAACTCATCGTCCTTCAAGCCATGTGACTTCAACTGCTTAGGCAACAGATAGCGCATTGCGATATTTACTTTTTCATCTTCTGTATAACCAGACAGATTGATAATTTCCATACGGTCCAGCAAAGGCGCAGGAATATTCATTGAGTTGGCGGTTGCCACGAACATCACATCAGACAGGTCATACTCTACCTCTACATAGTGGTCTACAAAGGTATGATTCTGTTCCGGGTCCAAGACTTCCAGCAATGCGGACGAAGGGTCACCTCTAAAGTCCTGACCAAGCTTATCCACTTCATCCAGTAAAAATAATGGATTCTTGACGCCGACTTTAGTCATGCTCTGTAGAATTTTGCCTGGCATTGAACCAATGTAAGTACGGCGATGACCGCGAATTTCTGACTCGTCACGCACGCCACCCAAGGCCATGCGCACAAATTTACGATTCACAGCTTTCGCAATACTTTGACCAAGCGAAGTTTTACCTACGCCGGGAGGGCCTACCAGGCACAAGATAGGTGCTTTGATCTTATCCACGCGCTGTTGTACCGCAAGGTACTCAACAATACGCTCTTTAACTTTTTCCAGGCCATAATGATCATCATCCAGAACAGCTTCAGCTTTAGCCAGATTCTTGCTGATTCTGGTCTTTTTATTCCACGGCAGGCTGATCAGGGTATCGATATAATTACGCACCACTGAAGCCTCTGCTGACATCGGTGACATCAGTTTCAATTTTTTCAGCTCACTACTGACTTTAGCCAGCGCATCTTTAGGTAGCTTGGCTTCTTCAATACGTTTCTCAAGCTCATCCATCTCGGCGTTTTCGTCATGCTCGCCAAGCTCTTTCTGGATCGCCTTTACTTGCTCATTCAGATAATACTCGCGCTGCGTTTTTTCCATCTGGCGTTTTACGCGGCCACGGATACGTTTTTCAACCTGCAGGATATCAATCTCGCCTTCCATCAGGCGTAACAGGTGCTCCAGACGCTCCGCAACATCAAACATCTCAAGAATCTTTTGTTTTTCTTCAAGCTTGAGCGTTAAATGCGCGGCGATGGTATCAGCAAGACGGCCAGCTTCATCTATCGTCGCCAGCGAAGTCAGAATTTCAGGTGGTATTTTTTTATTCAGTTTGACGTACTGATCGAACTGCGCAAACACTGTACGCATTAACGCCTGTATTTCTACATCCGTTTCAGATTCAGCCACTAACTCAGGCTTTGCAGCAAAGCACTCTTCCGTTTCGGTAAATTCACTGATTTTTGCGCGCTGTACGCCCTCAACCAGCACTTTAACGGTGCCATCCGGCAATTTCAGCATTTGCAGCACGGTTGCTATGGTGCCCACTTCATGCAAATCGCTCGCTTCCGGATCATCTTTGCTGGCAGACTTCTGTGCAACCAATAAAATTTGCTTATTGCCTTCTGACGCAAGTTCAAGCGCCTTGACAGATTTTGTGCGTCCAACAAAGAGAGGAATAACCAGATGCGGATATACAACAACATCGCGCAACGGCAAAAGCGGCAACAAACCGCTATCTGGACTATATGAAGGTAATAATTGTGCCATGTGTAGACTTCCAAAATTAAGCTAAAAATAAGCAATAAACACTTATATAGCTGTTGATGGGGTTAATTCTTATGAGTTCAAGTGCTAGTTGATATTTAAGCACCAATTTAGTGTCTTAAAAATATATTTATAAGAAAAAATACGAGATTTCTGTGGGAAAGGAAAAAATAGACTGGCAAGAACCGGCTGATTGGTACTGCAATGGCATTAGGCTACAAAAGATTAGCCCAGCTAAACTAAATGTTTGCTGGGCCAATTTTTGACATTGAATGTCGCCTACCTTACAGAATAAAAAACAAGTTTAACCTGCGGCTTCCTCTGCCTTGTCTTCATAAATCAAAATAGGCGGCGTGTCCCCACGGATAACACCTTCATCAATCACCACCTTACTCAGGTTTTTCAATGATGGCAACTCATACATGATTTCCAGTAAGGAGTGTTCCATGATGGACCGCAAGCCACGCGCCCCGGTTTTGCGCTCTAAAGCTTTTTTCGCAATCAACAGTAACGCAGATTCCCTGAACTCCAGATCAACACCTTCCATTTTAAACAGCTTGATATACTGCTTAGTCAGTGCATTTTTAGGTTCAGTCAGAATTGTCATCAATGCCGCTTCATCCAGTGACTCCAGCGTAGCGACCACCGGCAGACGCCCAATGAACTCAGGAATCAAGCCGAATTTGATCAAGTCTTCAGGCTCAACGTCTTTCAGCACGACACCTACTTCGCGCGCATCGACCTTGCTTTTCACTTCAGCACCAAAACCAATACCGCCTTTTTCTGAACGCAGGCGAATGACTTTTTCCAAGCCATCAAATGCGCCGCCACAGATAAACAGGATATTGGTGGTATCAAGCTGCACAAATTCCTGGTTAGGGTGCTTACGGCCGCCCTGCGGTGGAATTGATGCTACAGTACCTTCAATCAGTTTCAGCAAAGCTTGCTGCACGCCTTCGCCAGACACATCACGGGTAATGGAAGGATTATCTGATTTGCGTGAGATTTTATCGACTTCATCGATATAAACAATGCCGCGCTGTGCTTTCTCAATATCGTAATCACACTTCTGCAGCAGCTTCTGCATAATGTTTTCAACGTCTTCACCCACATAACCCGCTTCAGTCAATGTAGTTGCATCCGCCATCACAAATGGCACGTCGAGCAATCTGGCCAGGGTTTGTGCCAGCAAGGTTTTACCTGAACCGGTTGGACCTATCAGCAGAATATTGCTTTTTGCGATTTCAACTTCATCTTTTTGACCGCCGTTGGACAAGTTGTTATGGCCCAAGCGTTTATAGTGGTTATAAACCGCTACAGCCAGATTTTTCTTGGCTTGCGTCTGGCCGATTACATATTGATCCAGAATCTTACAGATTTCCTGAGGTGTAGGCAGATTGGCTTCAGCAGATTTCAAGCCGTCTGAGTTCTGCACTTCTTCCTTGATGATGTCGTTGCATAAATCGACACATTCATTACATATGAATACGGAAGGCCCAGCAATGAGTTTTTTTACTTCGTGTTGGCTTTTGCCACAGAAAGAGCAATAAAGTAATTTATCGTCGTCGGCTTTAGTGGCCATGAATTTAGTCCTATTAAGTATTTTGCGCCGGTAAACCTGACCTGAGCCAGGCTTCCCTACAAATTTGATGCAATTACTATACTATTAATATAGCAATATATGCAATTATGCAGCTTCGGCGCGGCTACCGATAACCTTATCAATCATGCCGTAAGCAACAGATTGCTCTGCGCTCATGAAGTTATCGCGTTCGGTGTCACGATCAATTTCTTCAGCTGTTCTACCAGTATGATAGGCCAAGATATCGTTTAGTTTTGAACGCAAGTAAAGAATTTCTTTTGCGTGAATTTCAATGTCAGAAGATTGCCCTTGGAAGCCGCCGGATGGCTGGTGAATCATGATGCGTGAATTAGGCAAACTAAAACGCTTGTCTTTTGCACCAGCTGCCAGCAGGAAAGCACCCATACTGGCTGCCTGGCCAATACACAATGTGCTTACATCAGGTTTAATAAACTGCATGGTATCGTAGATTGACATACCGGCTGTCACAGAACCGCCTGGAGAATTGATATACAAATATATATCTTTGTCAGGGTTTTCAGCTTCCAGAAACAACAGCTGCGCAACCACAAGGTTTGCTGACATGTCATTGACCGGGCCAACCAGAAACACTACGCGCTCTTTGAGCAAGCGCGAGTAGATATCATATGAACGCTCGCCGCGACCACTCTGCTCAACCACCATTGGGATGTAACCCAACCCGCTGGGCACTTGATCAAACTGAGATTGCGGTTGCGGCATTTTGTTCATTAGGCAGTTCCCATTAAATCGTCAAACTTAACTTTTTTATCAGCTACTTTAGCTTGTGTAAGCACCCAGCTCACTGCATTCTCTTCAGTAGCCAAAGCTGCTGGCTCATCCAGACGTTTAGGATCAGCATAGTACCAAGTCACTACATCCGCTGGACGCTCAAAACTTTGTGAGAATACATCAACCATTGCACGCACCTGCTCAGCATTTGCATGCAAGCCGTTTTTATTGATTAGCTCACCGAGCAGCAAACGCAATTTGCTGCTGCGCTTAGCCTGGTCTTCAAACATAGATGGCTCAAGTCTAATGTTAGACAGGTCTGCACCACGTTGTTTCAGATTTTGCTCAGTAGTTTGCATCATACGGTTAATTTCAACTTCCAGAATTGCGCGAGGAATGTCGAACTCCGAATTATCAACCAGCGCCTGGAAAACTTGCTCTTTCAGTTTAGCGCTAACACGTTTGGCAACTTCCTGTTTCAGGCTTTCAGCGATTTCAGCCTTCATTTTTTCTACATCACCGTCTTCAATGCCCAGGCTCTTAGCAAAGTCAGCGTCGATTTCAGGATACTTAGGCGCTGATACGCTGTTGAATGTTACTTCGTAGCCGATTGTTTTGCCCGCTGTTTGTGCGGATTCAAAGTCTTCTGGATAGGTAATATCAAATTTTTTCGTCGCACCGGTTTTACCGCCGATCAACTCGTCATCAAACGTCGCAACACGACCGCCTTCACCAATCACCAGATCAATACCGTCATCACCGGTTGACTCGACTTCCTGGCCATCCATAAATGCTTTTAAGGTCACGTTTACACGGTCGCCTTTTTTAGCTGCACGTTTAACTGGCTCATAACTGACGCGCTGTTTAACCAGCACATCCAATGTTTTTTTAACATCAGCATCAGAGATTTCAGTCACCGGGCGCTCGATTTTCACTTTAGACAAGTCACCGATAGTAACTTCAGGGAAAATTTCAAATGTAGCTGTGTACTCTAAAACTTCAGAGGCCGCATCAAATGGCTTGTGCTCGATGTTTGGGAAACCTGCTACACGCAACTTGTTTTCTTCAACTGCATCGCCAAAGCTTTTCTCAACCGCGCCTGAGTAAACCTCGTCACGCACCTGATTGCCGTAATGTTGATTAACCAAACCGATTGGCGCTTTACCTGGTCTGAAACCAGCGAATTTAGCCGTACGTGAAATTTGGTTTAATCGTTGTTTGATCTGTGCCTCAAGTGGCTGAAGTGGAACGCTAATAGTGATTCTACGTTCCAGGTTGCCGAGGGTTTCAACATTCAGAGCCATGCTGTAATTCCTAAAATTTTTAACTGCGCGTCATGAACAGATGCAACTGAAAAAGCCATCTTCCAGAGCAAAGCCATCTTTATGACGTGCTATTTTAAAGTAAAGTTGGTGCGAAAGGAGAGACTCGAACTCTCACGCCTTGCGGCGCTGGAACCTAAATCCAGTGCGTCTACCAATTCCGCCACTTTCGCAGGTAGTGTACGGCTTACAAAACATCAGCCGTTCAGATAATTCGCTATTGTATCTTAAGTTTTCACATTCAGAAAAGACATAAAATAAAAAAGCTGGAAATTATTCATTGCGAGCGTATTATTCAATCGGCTTGTGCTGTGAATCATTATAGATTGCTGAAAATCTAGCAGTGCCACCAATGATTGTGCGAGAATAACGCTGAATCCTATAGACTTAAATTGAAAATTAAAAGCTGATCATCATGCCAAATACTATCAACCAAAATGAAATCAATATGCTGCGTGCAGAATTAGAACTGCTGATGCGTGAAAGACAGGCTTTACTCAAAATTGCTGGCGTAGCTGCCGGACTGATTGCAGAAATGGATAGCCATGAACTGCCGATTTCCACTGTGGAAGCGGCAGACTTGCTGGCGACATCCATCAACAGCCTCAGCGAAGAAACATTGCAAGATGCATTACATGCAGTGCGTGCCGAAATCGTTGAGTAAGTAAAAATATCCAAAATCACCAGCAAGCCTGATTAATATCTTGAGCAATTCTGACTATTCAAATTCAAAGGCAGCGCCCAATATTGCCCTGCTTTCGCTGCTATGTCTTGGCATAAGTGCCTGCGGCTTTCAGGAATATATCGCGAAACCTATAGATACCGCAGCACTTACACAAAAAATCACCAGCAGACGCGCTGATAATGATCAATTTCACCAATACCTGATCAATAACGGTTATCCATCTGCACAGTTGCCGATTCAGCAATGGAAACTGGATGACTTGATTCATTGCGCCCTGTTCTTCAACCCGAGCTTGGATATCGCGCGTGCACAATGGCGCAGCGCTGAAGCAGCAAAACTCACAGCCGCAGAAATGCGACTGCCGACAATAGGCGGTCAATATTCAAAAAGCAATAATGCCAGTGAAGAAATCAGCCCGCATGCTTATGGCCTAAGCATCGACATACCGATTGAAACGGCAAACAAACGTAACATTCGCATTGAAAGCGCTCAACATCTCTCAGAGGCAGCCAAATTAAGAATTGCACAAGCCGCCTGGCAATTGCGCAACGATGTCACAAAAACTTTCAACGAATATCAGGTCAATCGACAGCAGATCAAACTCATGTCACAAGAGCTGGCCTATCGAAAAGATATCGTAGCCATTTACCAAAAGCGCATCGATCTCGGGGAATCTTCTAATATAGAGCTAAGCAGGGCTAAACTTCAGCTACAAACACTGAATACCGAACTAGAGTCAAAACAGCGTAACCATCTGGTACTGCTTTCCAGACTGGCAAACAATCTGGGGTTGTCTTTAACCCAGGTTGAGCAAATGCCGATTGCTGACACCATCGATACAAAATCCCTGCTTACAACAGCTTCGACTGATTTACAGACCCGCGCATTATTGAACCGCCTGGATATTCGCATCGCCCTTGAGCGATACGCAGTTGCAGAAGCCAAATTAAAACTGGAAATTGCAAAACAATATCCTGATATTGTTTTGGGTCCTGGCTATGCATACGAATTTGGCGACAAAATTTGGTCGCTGGGGTTATCCGGGCTGATGACCATTCTGACCAAAAACAAATTGGCGATTGCTGAAGCCACCCAGTTACGCGAAGTCGAGGCTAAACAATTTGAAGCGCTGCAGGCTAATGTTATCTCTGAAGTCAATGTTGCGAATGCCAAGTTGACACAGGCGATGCAACTGCTGAACAACAATAAAAACCTTTATCAGCAGCAGCAGGCCAATACCAGACGCATGGAAAACAGGCTACGTGCCGGTGAAAGTGACAGGCTGGAGTTCACCTATGCAAAACTGGAAGAAGTACTGGCTGAACAGCATATTGCACTAGCCAGCTTTCAATTGGCTTCCATCACCAATGAACTGGAAAATGCCATACAGGCACCATTAACTGACAGCAATATCACTAATGAAAAGATTGAAAACCTGACTTTTACAAAATAAACATAAAATAATCAGCACTTTAATAATCAGCACTATAAGAAACAGGTGTGTATAAAAAATAATGATTTCAACCGCAGACGCCAGGCGTCACTTTTTAAGTTCAATGGAAATAAAATAAAAATGAATCGTAAACTGACCATCATCATTGGCTTACAGGCATTTTTAATCGTGGTGTTATTCTGGGTGCTCGTGTTTTACGGCAAAGATGAATTTGAAGCCATGACACAGCAGACAGAAGAGGAAATCGAAACCCCTAGCCGCGTTGTGACGGAAGCAGGCTCGACTATCATCAATATCAGCGCTGCTACCCAGATGCAAAGTGAAATTACTACCAGCCCGTTAAAGTCAGGCAAACATCAATCCAGTGTCAGCAGTTATGGCAGCGTGGTGAGTATTGATAACCTCATAGACCTGCGCTCACGCTACCTGGCAGCCAAGGCTGACATTGAAGTGCTGCGTACCGCACTGTCCTATAACAAAAGTGAATTTGCCCGGTTACAAGCACTCAATCAGGATGACAAAAACATTTCGGATAAGGCTGTGGCAACTGCCAGGTCAAATATCAAAGCAGATGAAGCGAAAATAGCGGCTGCAGAATCCAGTGCCAAGAGTATTACAGACAGTATGCGTCAGATGTGGGGCGACACGCTCACCCAGCATGCTACCAACCTCGAAAAAAGTGAATTACTGCAAAACCTGATTTCCAATCAGGAAGTGCTGATACAAATCACGCTTCCGTTCGATGCCGCAGAACCGGCACAAAACAGCAGCATCATGATTGCGCCGACTGCAGCACCGGGGCAATCGATTCGCGCACTGCACCTGTCACGCGCTCCGGCAAGCAGTTCGACAATTCAGGGTAAAACTTATTTTTACCATGCCAAAACGAAAGAATTACGCGCAGGCATGCAAGTGAATGCTCTAAGTGCCACCTCCAGCAAAATGAGTGACGGCGTGATTATTCCTAATTCAGCGATTATCTGGTACGCGGGCAAATCCTGGGTTTACAAAAAAACCGCAGATGACAAATTCAGCCGCATTCCGGTAGACACCGACATTGAAATCGGCAACGGCTGGTTCTATCAGGGCAAGCTGAAAGCTGATGACCAAGTAGTCACCAGCGGCGCACAACTGCTGCTGTCTGAAGAATTCAAATCACAGATCACTAATGAAAACGATGACTAAATTGCTAAATTTAGCCAGAGTTTCAGTACAGACTAATATAGCGAAGCTATGTTATGTCGGAGCTATGTCGTTAACGAATTTTAAGAATAAAACCATCGCTGCAGTGGAGACCAGCTAGTTATGATGTCGGCTTTAGTACGTTTCTCTATCCGTTTTAGCGGTGTCATTATCGGCCTTGCTACGCTGGTTGTTTTATATGGCTTTTATAGCCTGACCCGCAGCAATCTGGACGTATTTCCAGAGTTTGCGCCGACGCAGATCGTGATCCAGACCGAGTCACCGGGCCTATCAGCCGAACTGGTTGAAAGCCTGGTCACCCAGCGCATTGAAACCAGTATCGCCGGTACAGTAGGCATTGCCAGCATGCGCTCGCAATCCATCCCCGGCTTGTCGATTGTGACAATCATATTTGATGAAAAAACTGACGTTTACCGCAACCGCCAGGTGATTGCCGAACGTTTATCTACACTCACCAATAAACTACCGCAAGGCATTACGCCAAATATCACACCGCTCACCTCCTCTGCCAGCACGGTGCTCGGTTTTGGCGTGACTTCAAAAAGCCGCAGCCTGAGCGAATTAAGAACGCTGGTAGACTGGACCATCGTACCGCATCTGATGGCAATCCCGGGTGTGGCCGACGTCAACGTATTTGGCGGTAAGGTGCGCCAGCTTCAGGTACAGGTCGAACCTGAAAAAATGATCAAATACGGCATCTCCTTACAGCAGGTAGAAGAAGCGGTAAAGAAAGCTACCGGTGTGCGTGGCAATGGTTTTATTGAAAACAAAAACCAGCGCATTGTGATCAATACAGAAGGTCAAGCTACGACACCTGAAAAACTGGCAATGGTTGCGCTGCTGCACAAAAATGGCCAAACCATCCGACTGGGTGATATCGGCAAGGTTGTTGAAGGCGCCGTGCCATCTATCAGCGCCGCTGCCATTAATGAAGAAACCGGCGTATACCTGTCGGTGCAAGGTCAGCTAGGCGCTAACACGCATGGGGTGACACTTGCGATTGAAAAGGCGCTACAAGAGCTTAAACCTACGCTGCAGGCTGAAAATGTAACGCTGCATGAGGGATTGTTCAGACCGGCCAACTTTATTGAAGTAGCCATCAAAGGCGTACGTACTGACATCCTGATTGGTTCAGTGCTGGTAATTACAGTACTTTTCCTGTTTCTATTCAATGTACGCACAGCGTTCATTTCAGCGACGGCAATCCCGCTCTCCCTGCTCACTGCGATTGTGGTCATGAGTTATTACAATATCGGGCTTAACATCATGGTATTGGGCGGCCTGGCCATCGCGCTTGGTGAGGTGGTAGATGACGCTATTATCGATACAGAAAACATCTTCAGGCGCCTGCGTGAGAATCGCCTGTTAGCAGAGCCGCTGCCTACCTATCGCGTCGTATTTAATGCATCAATGGAAGTACGCAGCTCAGTCGTCTACGCTACGATTATCGTTGCCCTGGTGTTTATGCCGCTGCTAACCTTGGGCGGCGTAGCCGGCAAGCTATTCGCGCCGCTTGGCATCGCTTATATTGCAGCCATCATGGCTTCATTATTGGTCGCATTAACACTGACGCCGGCACTATGCTACTTATTGCTCGGCAACGCCAAACTTGAAGCAGAAGACCCGCCTATGATACGTATCATCAAGAAATGGTACGTAAGCATACTGATCAAAATTGAAGCACATTACAAATATATCCTGGCCATAAGCTTTATGCTGATGGCCATAGGCTTGGGTATCCTGCCCTTATTCAAAAACCAGTTCATCCCTGCCCTGCATGAAGGACATTACATCATGCATATGACGGCAGTCCCCGGCACTTCCGAACAGGAATCCCTGCGTATCGGTAAAAAAGTATCCGCTGCTATCCGCAGCATTGACGGTGTAAAATCTGTCACACAATGGGTGGGCCGTGCACCTAACGGTGCAGATACCTTCGGTACGCACTACAGCGAGTTTGAAATTGAAATTGGTGCTATCTCAGGTACAGAGCAGCGTCGTATTCTTGACGAAATTCGCGAAAAACTCGGCGGCGAGTCAGCAGATGATGACGGTGATGGCGAGGCAGAGGCGGGTTTTGTTGGTGTCAACTTTGCCATCAATACTTTTTTAACCGAGCGTATTGAAGAGACCATATCCGGCTATGCGGCATCTACCGTGATCAATATCTATGGTCAGGACCTGGATGCTCTGGATAGGGACGCCAATGCTATTGCCGCTATATTGAATAACATACCAGCTGCCACGGACGTACTGGTACAGTCACCGCCAGGTACGCCGCAACTGGTGATGCGTCTGCGCCCTGAAAAAATGGCCAGACTGGGCCTGCATCCAACCGATGTGCTGGATAGCATTCGCGCTGCCTATGAAGGCGTTCCGGTGACGCAGGTTTATGAAGGCAACCGCGTCATCGGCGTCAGCGTGTTACTCGCGCAGGAGGCGCGTGATGATATTCAGGAGGCAGGTAACCTGCCATTGTTCAATGCTGATGGCAAATTGATCAGGCTGCGTGATGTTGCCGATATCGTGCAGGAAAATGGACGCTCAAAAATACTGCATGCAGGTGCCAAACGCATCCAGACCGTAACCGCAAATGTGGTAGAACGTGATATCAGCTCCTTTACTGATGAACTTAAGGCCAGATTGAAAACTGATCTTGTGCTTTCGCCAGGTGCTTATTTAGAGTTCACCGGCGCCGCTGAAGCCAACGCAAAATCAAGGGAAGCACTCATCCTGCAATCGCTGCTGGCTGGTGTCACGGTGTTTCTGATGCTGTATATTGCGTTTGGTCGTCTGCGTAATTTACTGCTTACCTTTGCCAACCTGCCTTTTGCCTTGATTGGCGGCGTGCTCGCCGTAATGTTTACCGGCGGCTGGATTTCACTCGGCTCACTGGTCGGCTTTGTAACGCTGTTCGGCATTACCTTGCGCAACTCCATCATGATGATATCGCACTACCAGCACCTGATAGATGAAGAAAACTGCGTATGGGGAATAGACACCTGCATCCGCGGTGCTTCAGAACGGCTGCCATCGATTTTGATGACGGCATTGGTCACAGCGCTTGGGTTGTTACCTTTAGCTGCCGCCAGCGGTCAGCCCGGACGCGAAATTGAAGGCCCGATGGCAACCATTATTGTCGGCGGCCTCGTCACATCTACCATTTTGAATTTACTGATACTGCCAACCATCATGCTGCACTTTGGTAGATTCGAGCGGCGGCAGACTTGAACTGCAGAAAATGGTATAACCAGAAACGATACTGTGCTTAATTAAGCGTCGTATTTAATGTATTTGAATCTGGCATCGTCATTAGGCGTGCCAGTCAAAGCACCACCCTCTTTAGCTGGCTGCCAGCCGACAACAGCTTCGATCTTGGCTGCCAGTTCAAAGTCTTTATCGGTAATGCCTTTAGCATCATGCGTACATAACTTAACAATCACAAACGCATAGGAAACGGTTAGATCCGGATGATGCCAGGCAGCTTCAGCCAAATGTCCAACGGTATTGACCACCATTAAAGTTGCTTTCCAGCCGCTGGTTTTATACTTACGGCGTATCCAGCCGTTTTCCAGAAACCAATGCGGCAATTCTGCTTTCAATCTTGCTTCAATTTCCTGATCTGTGTAGGTTTTATCGGTTGACATCATAGCCTCCAATGAGTCGTGCTTCGTTTAGACTTTGCTGACAGTCAATGCTTGTTCTTTAAGCTTGCCAAGATTCAGGCCTTGTGCAAAAACATTGTAATCAGACTTATTCAACACCCATATCTGCGCATTCGACTTCGCACCAAACTCGGCAAACGCGTTATCGATGAGCCCATCAGCAATCAATGTTTGCATGGTAACGGACGATGCTTTCGCATAGTCGGTCAAATCCTTGGACTTCACTAATATCAATTGCTCAGAACCAATTTTATTAGCAACCCAGGCACTCAAACTGTCAGATGTTACATGCCAGTTTTTAGGTATATTTTCATCAGCCAGCACCATACGGCTTGGCAGCCAGACAATGCCACGATGCTGCCAGCCGCGCTCGGCAATTTCAAGCTCACTACTTGCCGTCACCAATCCTGGATTCATGCCGGCAAGAAGCAGCCCGAACTGATCCATAGCCAGCAGCGCCAGATGATGCGCTACCGCATCATTAATCAGCGAGGCATCCTGTGCCTGACGCACAGCATCGGCAAACATGCCGCCGCCGGGAACGATCAGCACTTTGCCGTCACTGATTTTAACCAGTGTATCAAGCCAACGGGGAAGTTCCGGTGAGCCAAGTAAACTGCCGCCTAATTTAACTACCCACATCGTCTAGCTCCAAATAATTAAAACATTGATTACTTGCTAAAAAACTGCATGACTTTGAGCATACTGGAAGCCTTATCCAGTGTTTCTGTATATTCTTTTTCCAACTCAGAGTCTGCCACAATGCCGCCTCCGGCATAAAAACTGATTTCACCTGTGCCATTGCCATCATGAATATAAACAGCGGTGCGAATCGCGATATTGGTGTCCATATTGCTATCAAACCCGATATAACCGATTGCGCCGCAATATACACCGCGCCGATGCGGCTCCAGCTCTTCAATAATTTCCATCGCCCTGAGTTTAGGCGCGCCAGTAATAGACCCCCCAGGGAAACACCCTCGCAATAAATCAATGGCGGTTTTTGCTGCCTGCAATTTACCCGTAACGATACTCACCAGATGGTGCACATTGGCAAAACTTTGCAACTGAAATAATTTATCAGCTTTCACTGAACCCGTCTCACAATTTTTGCCGATATCGTTACGCAACAAATCAACAATCATCAGGTTTTCGGCTTTATCCTTAAGGCTGGATTGCAGCTCTGCTGCATATTGTGCATCAAGTGCCGTATCGTCAGAACGCGGCCTGGTACCCTTTATCGGGCGCGTTTCGACATGTTTATCTACAACCTGCAAAAACCGCTCCGGAGAGCCAGATAGCACCTGGATACGACCAAAATTCATATAAGCCATGAATGGCGCGGGGCTGATCTCCCTCAGTTTTTGATAGGCCGACCAGCCATCACCATTTGCTTTAGCAGAAAATCTTTGTGCCAGATTAACCTGGTAACAATCACCTTCATGAATATAATTTTTAATCGCAGCAAAAGCGCGCGCATAGGCAGGTTTATCCATATTCGCCTGAACTGGACTCGATACAGCAAAAGGCTCTGTGCTGGGCCTGAAATCGTGAAAAGGCTTATCGAAAAACGCACATAAAGCATCCCAGCTTTCACGCGTTTTAACATCAAAACCGTTGGATACCAGACAGGAAGTTTTATTACGGTGGTCAACCACCACTGCCCAATCATAGATGCCAACCTGCATGGCGGGAATAGCGTCGCTGTTTGATGCAATACTCGCCAGCTTTTCCAGAAGTCGCGCCAGATCATAGCCAAAATAACCTACGGCGCCGCCTGTAAACGGCAAATCACTTTGTGCTGCGACATAAGGCTGCAATGCCTGTTTCAGCAATTCAAATGGATTATCAGTAGAAACATAGGTTTGCCCGCGTTCACTTACTTCTGTCTGTGATTCATCGCTGATCAATGTGATAAAAGGATCAGCCACCAGGATATCGTAACGACCATATTGACTGCCGGGGTGACCACTTGCGGCATCAAGCATCTGGCCGCTATCGAGAAATACGGCCCATGGCTTATCTGCAATACGTGCAAATAAACGTGCACTATCATGATGATAAGTCAGATTATATTTAAGTAAACTCAAGCAAAAACTCCAGCGTCTTTATTCGCCAAAAATGCAACCGTGAAGGCCGGGAAACATACTGCTGCCATATCTGTGGCATCATTGTCAGCGCCAGTCATAAATTCGGAAACCGCGTGATACTCCAGGTTGAGCTGATTTGCGAGCTCAGCCGCCAAAAACGTACCTGTACCCGCCCCTATTAATTGCAAACCTGAATGATCTTGCAATCGAGTTACCTGCTTTAACAGCGCCTGCCTGATTTGTTCCAGCTGTACCTTTTTGAAAGATTGCGCCAAATCTACCCAAGCTGAAATGGGCGCATCATCCGCATCACAGCCTATCATGCGTGCAATGCGGCAGGCACAGGCCTGAATACTTTTATCTGCACCGTCTGCGGTTTCCGCCATATTGTCAGCCGGGTTCGCATCACCTGTTAATGTATACACATCAGCAGCAGTAGCAAAATATTCGGCAGCAACATTGGTCATTTGACCTGCAAACGGGATCTTTTGTGCCATTGCCATCAGCGGTGTGCGCACTGCACCGGTATATACCAGCTCATCGCATTGCATACGAGTCACATCCGTAAAGCCAATGGTATGGGGCAGCCCATTCTCAATCAAGGCAATATCAGTCGTTGTGCTGCCTATATCAATAAACAGCGCCTTGCGCACATTCTTTGCAACATACTCTACACTTGCAAACCAGTTCATTGACGCGATATCTGCCCAATGCTGCTCTACCGCATGGTAACTCACAAAGCCATGCCGACCAGCGTAATAACGCACCTTGCCATGTAATTTTGAAGACATTTTAGCGGCAATCTGCATCACCCCTTCGCGTCGATTGGGGAAAATATCTACAAGCTCACCGGTCATGGTCACCGCATGCTGATCAGCATTAAGTTCCAGCAGAATATTATCAATCGCGAACTCAAGCTCACGCAAGCCGCGCCATAATGGACAATAAACCTGCGTTGCAGCAAGCACCTGACCATCTTGATTTAACAGAACTGCTTTTAAATGTGCTCCGCCTACATCCCAGCCTAT
Organism: uncultured Methylotenera sp.; assembly: GCA_964622195.1. Classification (GTDB taxonomy): domain Bacteria; phylum Pseudomonadota; class Gammaproteobacteria; order Burkholderiales; family Methylophilaceae; genus Methylotenera. Next base: position 16,712 of record CAZUOQ010000037.1, read on the forward strand.
ACAATTTTCGGTCATCGTTGTTTCTGTCATAGCTGCACTTCTACCTGATTCTGCATCAGGCTGTTTTTTGTAAAATTCGGCATTTCAAATCGATCATTGAGTACACAATCCAGAATCAGCTTGGCCGGGTTTGCATTCAATGCATCATGCAAGCCCACATAGCTTGTGGTTAGGCGCGGGTTGATTTCCAGTACATAAATCTTGTCAGTTTCAGGCGCGACAATCACATCCACGCCAATGTAACCCAGCGCATCCGGCAGCATCTGGGCAATCTTTCTGGCAATTGTTTCAAAGCGCTGCCAATAAGGCAGCATGCCGTTCACAGTGACACCGGTCAATTTAAACGCACTGTTATGTAATTCAATGTGTTGTTGATTACAGCTTAACAGCCACGCTTTGCCATTACGGCACAGCATGGAAAAACTGGCTGCTATACCCTGCTGATAAGGTTGCGCCAGAAAATGCTGATAACGCTCATCCTGCGCAATCCAGCCCTTTAAATCATGGAGTGATTCAAATACACGAATACCTTCACAGCCAGCCCCATCTTCCGGTTTCACCACCCATTTCTCCAGATGCTGATGCTGCAAACTTTCATAATAAGGCTCCTGAATCAGGTCTTCTCCAGCGTGTACCGGCAAAGTATAAATTCTGGCTGCATGCAGCGCCTCATAGCATAAGGTTTTGCTGGTGCCAGTCAACATGGTATCAAAGCCGGAGCCGATAAATACCGGCCCATTTTCAGCCTTCTCGGCCTCGTAACATAACTCGCTTAATTCCAGCAGAGTACCTTTGGACTCAGGGGCAATCAGCCATACCATATCAACCTGACCAAGCACGTGCGTGAACTGTTCCTTAAATTTGCCCGGAGAAACAGCGATACTGTGTTTAGCCTGTATTGGTGCTGCAAGTCTAAAATCATGCAGCGTGACAAGCTCATACTGATCCAGTTCAGCCAAATCCCTGAGCAGGGCATCGCGCATAAACGTGCCTTCATTTGCTAAAGATTCCGGCAAAGCTTCTGCTGAAAGCCCGCCGCCAGTGATAAACTCACACACTAATATCTTTTTTTTCTGTTCGATTATATGTTCGATGATATCGCTACCCTATGCAATTAATCCCGGTAATTGATTTATTAAACGGCACGGTCGTACACGCAAAAAAAGGCGACCGCAAAAACTATCAGCCCATTCAATCATTAATCACTGATTCCAGCAATCCTCTGAAGGTAGTAGCCGCAGTGCTTGAATACTATCCTTTTCAGCAACTTTATATTGCTGACCTGAATGCCATACAAAAAATCGGCAATCACAATTTGGAAGTCATTCAGAGTATCGCGCAACGTTATCCTGCACTTAAACTCTGGATCGATGCCGGCGTAGGCAATACTACCGAACTTGCTTGCTGGACTCATCGCAATTTTAACGTGATTTTAGGCAGTGAAAACTTTTCTGATCTGGATAAATTTTTAGAAATCAAAAATCATCTTGGTTCAAACTTCGTTTTATCACTGGACTTCATGCCGGATGGCTACTGCGGCCCATCAGCACTTATTGAAAATGCAAATTACTGGCCTGAAAATGTGATTGTAATGTCACTGGTACAAGTAGGCGCAAACCAGGGGCCAAATTTAGAGTTGCTAGCCAGATTCAAAATGTACTCGGAAAAATTTAACCTTTATTCAGCTGGCGGCGTGCGTAATATTGATGATTTAAATGTATTAAAGGCAGCAGGTATTCATGGCGCTTTAATTGCAAGTGCCTTGCACAACAAGCAAATTTCAGCAGATGAAATTACAAGTTCAGATGAATAAAAAAAGCCCGGTAAACCGGGCTTTCAATTCAATCTTTACTCTGGGTAACTGTTATTCCAGGTTGGCGTGAATTGCGCGCATGCCTTCTTCAGTCAAGCCTTTAGCAAAGATCAGGTCAGCAATTGCTGCTTCCAGGAAAATCAAGGTTGAAAGCTCAAACTGGCTGCCCATTGGCATGCCTTGTGTTAATGGGAAACTGTTGTCATTACCGATTTGGATCACCAGATCAGCAACATCTGCCATTGCAGAAGATTTCTTCATAGAAATCACAACCAGTTTAGCACCCACAGATTTTGCTTTTTTAACAAATGGCAATAATGTTTCTGTCCCGCCTGAACCAGAAACCAGAACCAACAGGTCACCAGCCTTGATTGCTGGAGTCACAACTTCACCAATCATGTTAACGTTGTAGCCAGCGTGCACTAAACGCATTGCAAAGAAGCGAGATACGAGCAGAGAACGACCAGCACCGCCAATAAATGTACGGCCAGCTTCTTCAACCATTTTCAACAAAGTTGCTGCTTTGCTGTTATCTGTTTCTGACAAAATAGTAGTTAGTCTACCCAAAATCAAATCTTGACTGCTCATGATGTGTCCTTCTCTTATATTTAGTTTAACTTTTTAAATCAAAAAATCTTATAAAAAAAATCCCGACCCATTACTGAGTCAGGATTCTTTATTCGTTCATTTCAATAATGACTTATTGAAAAGAGGTTGAATTAACCGTGAACGATAGCTGTGATTTCTGCAGCTGCAGCAGCTGGATCAGCAGCGCCGTAGATAGCAGCACCAGCAACAACGATAGTTGCGCCAGCGTCAACAACTTGTTTAGCTGTAGCAGCTTTAACGCCACCAGCAACTGAGATTTCAACGCCTAAGTTCAAACCAGCAACTAAAGCCAAGTCAGCGAATGGTGTTTGACCAGCAGCTTGTTGGTCCAAACCAGTGTGCACGCCAATGATGTGTGCGCCAGCAGCAGCAGCAGCTTTAGTAA
>CAZUOQ010000038.1:0-15583 GCA_964622195.1 uncultured Methylotenera sp.
TTTACGACGGAGAACTCTAATTATGAATGCACCGATTTTAAGGGATGGTTACAAACAGTCTAAACAGCCGGAAGTTGTGGAGGATTGATCTTGAGGTGGTTCCAACATGGCGTTAACTGATTCCTATTAGAAAATTTAAATTAACATTTAGAGTATATTAACTTAATAAAACATTTAGATTGAAAGTATGTATCTTCACATTCATTAACGGCTGAGCAAAGTATATTCATATGCACTCAATATTTAATTGATATGTATCAATATGCTAAAAATATTAATCTTTCTCTAATATCAGTTGGTTATTTACTTTTTTGGCAGATACATCTTCCATTAACGATGAAGGTATTGTCTCAATTACATCTGCGATTTACAGCAGATTCAGAATTTCGATGTTTTGCTCCACTCTCTCAGCCTCTGCCATAAATGTACACTCAATGCTCACTATCTCAGCTCAAGCTTCTTGAAAAAGACCTTTTGATTTCCTTGCTTCACTTATAGTCGTACCCAAAGCAGCAAGAGCAGAATTTACGCAAAATGATGGTAATTTTTTAGCCTCAGATGAATGCTAAAAGTTAATTTTTCATTCTTGAGCCAGATCAAGGTATATCAAGTAAATACATACTAAAGTTTTCAAATTGAAAACAGACTAGTCATGTCTTTGACGTTATATATACCAGCATTGATTTACATAATTTCGTCATTTACTTCCCTCTAATCTTCGGTTATCAGAGTTGTCTAGCTGGTTAAACTTAAAGCGCAAGAAAAAATTGGATCTTAAATGAAAGAGTATTTGCAGATTTCTCAAAGAAACAGCATACGCTGCATACCAGTCTACGGTACAAGGTACTTAGTCGCAGATATGCTTTTTGCATGGAGTCATGCATGATTCTATCTAACAGAGTAAATACTTATGGCCAGTTTTTATTAAAACGCTATGGCCAACGTATCCATAAAGTGGCGCTTGATGCAGGTTTTACTTGTCCAAATCGTGATGGTACCAAAGGCACTGGAGGGTGTACGTTCTGTAATAATGTTTCGTTCAGTCCGGCTACTGGATCTCGTCTTGATGTCCCAGGTCAAATTGCCAAGGCAAGAGCCGCAATAGCTAAACGTACGCGGGCTCGTCAGTTTATCGCTTATTTTCAGGCATACACTAACACTTATGCAGACATCGCGGAACTTGAAACTCTCTATCGCGAAGCTTTGGCGCAACCAGATGTGATTGGAATTTCAGTTGGCACCCGACCAGACTGTGTATCACCAGCGGTACTTGACCTGCTGGAGACTCTACGTGATGAAGGACTGGAAGTATGGCTGGAGCTTGGGTTGCAATCGGCGTTCGATGATACGCTGGCTAGGGTCAACCGTGGCCATACATTAGCAGAATATCGTGAGACTGCATTGGCAACGCGTGCCCGAGGCATTCCGCTATGCACTCATTTGATTATAGGTCTGCCAGGTGAAAATGAACGCCATTATCATTCTACGCTCGATACCGTGCTGGAAATCGGTGTGGATGGACTTAAGCTCCATCCCCTGCACGTGGTTAAGCGCACTATATTGGCTTATCAGTGGCGTCGTGGCGGTTATGAGCCACTTAGTCAAGTTGACTATATACGCATCGCCGCGGATCTGATTGAGCGCACCCCTCAACACATCATTTTCCACCGTGTGACTGCAACAGCATCGAAAGATATTTTACTGGCACCTGAATGGTGTTCACAGAAATGGAACATATTAAATGGTATTGAGAAAGAGTTGCGCCAACGCGGTACCCATCAGAGTAGTCGCGCCGGAGTAGATCACATAATAAAGGATATGCAATATGTCTCTTGAACTGGTTTGCCCGGCAGGTAATCTGCCAGCACTCAAGGCGGCTGTGGACAACGGGGCCAACTGTGTTTACATGGGTTTTCGTAACAGCACCAACGCACGCGCCTTTGCCGGTTTGAATTTTGATAACGAAACCGCCAAACAAGGGATTCGCTACGCTCATGAACGTAGCTGCAAAGTACTACTGGCACTTAATACCTATCCGCAAACTGCACAATCTCATATATGGAAGCAGGCGGTGGATGATGCGGCTGAACTAGGTATTGACGCATTGATTTTGGCTGATCTTGGCCTGATGCGCTATGCCAGCCGCACTTATCCTGATTTGCGATTGCATCTCTCAGTACAAGGCTCTGCGACTAATTACGAGGCGATCAATTTCTACTACGAGCATTTTGGCATTCAACGCGCTGTACTGCCACGTGTGCTATCGCTGGCACAGGTCGAGAACGTCGTAAAAAACACGTCGGTTGAAATTGAGTTGTTCGGCTTCGGCGGATTATGCGTGATGGTTGAGGGTCGCTGCATACTATCGTCCTATGCCACTGGCGAATCGCCTAACACAGCAGGGGTATGCTCTCCAGCTAAAGCCGTACGCTGGCAACAGACGCCTAAAGGACTGGAATCACGCTTGAATGGCGTGTTATTGGATCAATACAGTACTAATGAGAATGCAGGCTATCCAACCTTGTGCAAAGGTCGTTTCGAAGTTGAAGATGAAATATATTATGCTTTGGAAGAACCAACCAGCCTGAACACACTGGAATTGATTCCAGACATGTTGCGCATGGGAATCAGCGCCATCAAGATTGAAGGTCGTCAGCGTAGCCCCGTCTATGTTGAACAAGTGACGCGTGTATGGCGAGCAGCTATTGATGCCGCGGAGCAAGATGCAGCGCATTATGTAGCTAAAGAAGACTGGATGACACAGCTCGGCAAACTTTCGGAGGGGCAGCAGCATACGCTTGGCGCCTATTATCGTCCATGGAAATAATATTATGAAAATCTCACTGGGCCCTATTCTGTATTACTGGACTCGTCAAAGCGTGCTGGATTTCTACGAGCAGGTTGTCAGTTGGCCAGTAGATATTGTCTACTTAGGTGAGGTGGTTTGTTCACGTCGCCATGAGATGCGCTTCGATGACTGGTTAGACGTGGCCAGTAAATTGTCTGCCGCTGGTAAAGAAGTGGTCTTGTCCACACAAGCGCTGCTAGAGTCCGAATCTGACCTTAAAATGTTACGTCGCCTTACTGGTAATGGCCTGTTCAGCATAGAAGCAAACGATATGGGGGCTGTTCGCCTATGCACGGGCAAGCCCTTTGTCGTTGGAACCCACATTAACACTTACAACGGCGAGACACTCGCAATACTTGCAGAGCAAGGAGCAACCCGCTGGATCATGCCAGTAGAATTGTCGCGTTATATGCTGGCTGAGCTATTAGTGAAAAAACCTCAAGGTATGGAGACTGAAGTCTTTGCTTATGGTCGTTTGCCATTGGCTTTCTCTTCACGTTGCTTTACTGCCAGGCGACATAATCTGCCAAAAGATGATTGTCATTTTAAGTGTCTGGAGCATCCTTGCGGCATGACACTAAAAACACGTGAGGGTCAGTCATTTTTGGCATTAAATGGAACGCAGACTCAATCTGCCAGCATTCATAATTTGATCAGCGAGATCGACGACATGCGTCAATTGGGAGTCGACGTTGTGCGTATCAGCCCGCAACCGGAGCATACTGGTGAAGTAGTCGCAGCATTCAGGGCTGCGATTGATAATGTAGTGAGCAGCAGCGAAGCGCAGACTGCGCTTGCATCATTCCTGTTTGATGATCCATGTGATGGGTATTGGCATGGACGATCTGGTATTGAACAATCAATTAAGATGCTGTCATGAGCCAAAAAACCTACACATTACCACCTCAGCTAAGTAGATTAATTGAACATCTGCCAACATGGCCTTCATCTTTTACCTTTGCCTGTGTGCTTGACCTGGCGCTAGGTCAAGTTATCCGTCGAGGTGACCTGCAAGCGCTGTATGGAAAACGGATTGCAATACACGTTACAGATGCCGGATTGCGTTTGCATTTCACTGTGCTGAACAGTGGCTTTTCAGCCGCTAAGGGCAATGTGATTCCAGACCTCATAATTAGTGCTAGTGCCTATGATTTTTATCTGCTGGCTATGCGCAAGGAGGATCCTGACACCCTGTTTTTTAATCGACGACTGGTTGTGGAAGGCGACACAGAACTGGGATTGATCGCTAAGAATACGCTGGATGCCATTGAGTATCCCATACTCAAGCTTGAATGCGTATCCCCATTACACTTATTGAAAACGATGAAAAAAAGACTGTGGATATAATCGCGACCATGCACTTTAGTTTTGACCTAGTTAGATGAAAGGAGCTATTCGTATGAGCAAAAAAAATGTAAATTTGCCTATAGTATATTCCTGTTCCGGCTGTTCCAGTGTAGCGCAAATGGCAAATTATATTGCGTTAGAACTCGACAAACGGGGTTTAGCAGAAATGTCCTGCATTGCAGGAGTAGGTGGAAACGTGCCTCACTTGGTGAAAATTGCACATTCTGGCCGCCCTATTATTGCACTTGACGGTTGCCCCCTCGCTTGCACTAAAGCTTGTCTGGCTCAACATGACATAGAACCTGATAGCTACCATCTGCTGAACCAGTATGGTGTGAAAAAAATCTATCATACGGGCTTCGATTCCGATATGGCGCAAGCTGTACTTGAGCTTGTAATTGCAAAAATGGATGAAGAATTGCCTGCTCTACCCTCAACCCCATGCTCACTAAACCCAAACGACTGATCGTTGCCATTACAGGCGCCTCTGGGGCTACTTATGGCGTACGTCTGCTGCAAGTACTCAGCAATATACCGGAGATTGAAACACATCTGGTGGTGTCAGAATCCGGGCTACTTAATATACAGCACGAGCTTGATATGAGTCTCACGCAGCTTGAAGCTTTAGTAGAAGTGACGCATCATATCAACAATATTGGTGCAACTATTGCCAGCGGCTCATTTCAGTCTGATGGTATGGTGGTGGCGCCGTGCTCAATGAGAACATTAGCTGCAGTGGCGCATGGCTTATCGGATAATTTAATTACGCGGGCTGCCGATGTCATACTTAAGGAGCGTCGCCGATTGATTTTAATGGTACGTGAAACCCCCTTCAATCTTGCTCATTTACGCAACATGACCAGTGTCACCGAAATGGGTGGCATCATCTACCCGCCGTTGCCCTGCTTTTACCATCGTCCACAAACTATAATCGACATAATTGACCAAACTGTCAGCCGAGTTATCGATTTGCTAGGCATACCACATACGCTGGCACCTCGCTGGGAAGGTCTAAATGCAGCCACCCCTAACAACTTGGAGTAGCTGATTTGGCCTACCGTGATTTGCGTGATTTCATAATCCAACTGGAACAAATGGGTGAGCTTAAGCGTATTAAATCACCAGTCTCAACATATTTAGAGATGACTGAGCTGTGTGACCGTACCCTGCGTGCTGGTGGCCCTGCTCTGTTGTTTGAAAACCCAGTAGGCCACAGCATACCCGTGCTTGCTAACCTTTTTGGTACTCCGCGACGCGTTGCGCTAGGCATGGGTGCTGCGGATGTAAGCGAGCTACGCAACTATGGTCATGTGTTGGCCATGCTGAAAGACCCTGAGCCGCCTAACGGGTTCAGGGATATGCTAGGTCTGCGCTCGCAGGTCAAATCATTATGGAACATGAGTCCCAAGGTATTACGCTCTGCACCGTGTCAGGATATCGTGTGGGAAGGCAATGATGTCGATTTGGCAAGACTGCCAATTCAGCATTGCTGGCCGGGAGATATTGCACCTCTGATCACCTGGGGGCTGGTAATCACAAAAGGGCCAAATAAAGAGCGTCAGAATCTTGGAGTCTATCGCCAGCAAGTGCTGAAGCGTAATAAAGTGATCATGCGATGGTTAGCTCAGCGTGGCGGTGCCCTCGATTTTCGTGATCATTGTGAGCGCAACCGAGGCCGTCCCTATCCGGTGGCTGTTGCTTTGGGCGCTGATCCTGCAACCATACTTGGAGCAGTTACACCAGTTCCCGATAGCCTTTCTGAATATCAATTTGCTGGCTTATTGCGTGGAAGCCGCACTGAACTGATCAAGGCTATAGGTAGCGACTTGCTTGTTCCTGCTTCAGCCGAAATTGTGCTTGAAGGGCATATCTACCCAGATGAATCACACGCAACTGGTTATGAGCATTCACTAGAGGGGCCATTCGGTGACCATACTGGTTATTACAACGAACAAGACTGGTTTCCAGTTTTTACTATTGATCGCATTACTATGCGACATAACCCGATTTACCACTCTACCTATACTGGAAAACCGCCTGATGAGCCTGCCATTTTGGGATTAGCCCTTAATGAATTATTCGTTCCGTTACTACAAAAACAGTTTCCAGAAATCACCGACTTTTATCTTCCTCCTGAGGCTTGCAGCTACCGTATGGCGGTGGTGCAGATTAAAAAATCTTACCCTGGTCATGCTAAACCTGTCATGTTTGGCATCTGGAGCTTTCTACGCCAGTTCACGTACACTAAATTCATCGTAGTAGTGGACGATGATGTGAATATCCGTAACTGGCAGGAGGTGATTTGGGCTATCACGACTCGTGTCGATCCTATACGTGACACCTTGTTGGTAAATAACACCCCGATTGACTATCTTGATTTTGCTTCGCCAGTGAGTGGTCTCGGCAGTAAAATGGGCATAGATGCAACCAATAAATGGCCTGGCGAAACAAACCGTGAATGGGGTAGCCCAATTACTATGCCCGCCGAAGTGAAAACTAAAGTTGACGAGATCTGGAAATCACTCGGGTTTTGATCATTCTTAATACCTAGCATATATATTTTAAGAATACTTTAAGTTGTTTTAGTAATAATTATGAGTAAATGTAAGTACTATTTAAAAGGATAAATTGTATATGCTGACTGCAGCTTTTTTATGGAGAGGCATTAACTTATTAAGCGCTCTATGTCTGATATTGGTTACCACACCTGCCTATGCGGATGAACACCAACACAAACATCAAAGTCAATCAAACGCAGAGCCATCTATGCACGTTTTGAAACCAGGTGAAAAATGGAAAACCGATGAAGTGGTGAAGCTAGGAATGGACAATATTCGCCAAGCTATATCTGCCAGACAAGATGACATTATTAAGGGACGCCTTAGCGCTAATGACTATCATCGAATAGCAATTGTGATAGAGAGAAATGCTGCTGAGATTGTGAGAAATTGCAAATTGGCTAAAGATGCAGATAGTGCGTTTCATAGGGTTGTCTTGGTCGATTTGCTAGATGGTGTGACGCTAATGCGAACATCTAAGAACATTCAAGCGCAACGAGTTGGAGCACTAGGCGTGTTACAGTCTTTACGCAATTACGGTAAGTATTTTCAGCACGAGGGATGGAATTTAGATGCTGTTAAATCTGATTAATAACTCCAAAATTTGACAAGTAAGCATTAATTCGCCTTGGCAATAAAGGCCCTGCCTCGACGAGTCCACTATAAATCTGCACAAGTGAGACACCAGTTGATAATCGGTCAACAACATCCTGCGGGGTACGAATTCCTCCCACTGAAATAACTGGCATGCTGTCACGCATCATATTTAACACGCGTTGCAGATTGGCAAGCACTTCTTTTTTATCATGGATATGCTCATCACCACTCAGAATCAATCCATTAAATGCATAATCACGCACACAGGATAATAGATTATTTGTATCTCCACGATTCTGATCAATTTTTACAACAACAGGACAAACCCGACCACTCTCAGCCGCCATCAGTACTTGCTTATCCTTGGCCGCTGCCAGTAAGGTCAACAATGTGGCACGAAACTCTGGTTGATGAAGATCGGGTCCGGCTCGCACACCTAAATTAAGAGTTATGTAGTCAGCAAATGCCCAGAGTTTTTCCATGCATATCATATAATCGTTGACCATCTTTTCAGGCTGGGTTGTGCGGTTCATGCTGATGCTCACCCCAAGTGGAATTGAATGCGGTCTGATATTTTTAGATAAATGGGAAACTACACTATCAAGTCCCAGGCTACGCTGCTGCTCTGGCAGCGGAATAACCGAACCAATTTCTGCAAAACCAAAACCAAGCGGTGCTAAGCAGCTAAAGAGCGTGCCATGTTTATCAAATCCCGCTGCCAGCCCAAGTGGACCTGGGAAAGATAATCCCATGACATTTCGCCGCAAGGTTTGCGGCGTTTCTACTCTAGAGGAGATCGCGGTTAGCCAAATTGAATGTGCAGCCAGTTTGCGAGCGTTTGGCATACCCAATTTAGATGCGACTGAAAATAGACACTTATACATGATGCCAATGCATATCTGCAAAATGCTGCATAAAGCTGATGAGTGCTATTACACCAGCGTTTGGCATTGCATTATAGATGCTGGCGCGAATGCCACCAGCCATGGGATGACCCTTCAGATTCAACAATCCTTCTTCAGCGGCTAAGGACAGAAACAATGGCGTGAGCGCATCATTAGCGAGCGTAAAGCAAACATTCATACATGATCGGTGGGCTGGTTGCACTGAACATTGATAAAAACCTTTGCTGGCATCAATGACTTGATACAATTGCGCGCTTCGCTGCGCACTGTTTTTCGCCATAGCCACGACACCACCCATGTCGGTAATCCAGCGTAGTACCAATCCAGTTAAATAGATAGAAAAGGTCAACGGCGTATTAAGCATAGAACCTGCTTCAGCCTGATTCTTATAATTGAATACCGCTGGCGTTGCTGGATGGGCCCGCCCCAGCAGGTCATCGCGCACAATGACAATGGTAAGACCAGTTGGACCGATGTTTTTTTGCGCTCCTGCGTAAATTACACCATAGCGCTGCACACCAATCGGCCGGCTGAGAAAGTCAGATGTCATATCTGCCACTAGTGGCAAATCACCGGTATCCGGAATGTCAAAGAATTGCACGCCGTTGGCGGTTTCATTGCTGGTAATGTGGCAATAGGCCGCGCTCGAGTCTAGGTGCCATGCTTCGGGCATTCGGTCGAATCCGGTGGCACAACTACTGGCTGCAACATTGACATTACAGTAGCGTCTGGCTTCGCGCATAGTTTTGCATGACCAGTAGCCAGTCTCCACATAATCAGCTCGCCCTGCCCTACCCAATAAATTGAGTGGTACCAGCGAGAATTGTGCCGACGCACCGCCATGCATAAATAAAATATGATAATTGTCTGGAATATTTAGCAGTAATCGAAGATTGTCGCGCACATGATTATGTATTTTCTTGTAAGCATCACCGGTAAAAGGCGTCTCTAACATAGAAAAACCACTGCCGTTCCAGTTCAAAAACTCCTGCTGCGCTTGCGCCAGCACAGTAACTGGCATAACGGCTGGGCCCGCAGAGAAATTAAAAAACTCAGGCAAACAGCGCTACTCCATGCTGGCTGGCTGCCATGAAAAACAACAATGGGATGGAGAGCATGGTATTGGTACGAGAAGAAAGAAATGTAATTCGAGCACAACGCACACGCTCGTCCAGCGGTGCATAAATGAAACCAAGCACTTTCTTCTGGTTTGGCCATAATATAAACCATAGGTTAGCCAGCATCAGCGTGCCTAGCCAAAACCCCATGCCGATAACGGCAAGATAGCCTTTCATCGTTATTGCATCAATCAGCAGTCCACGTTGCCACAACATACCAACACCAGCCAACCAAGTTACGATAGCCGCGTATCTGAAAGTACCGTGTTCACGTCCGAGCAAAGCCATGTAAACTGAGCTTTGCTCGTCGCCCAAATCTTCTTTCCCAGGTGGTCGGAAGTTTGGTCGCTGAATCACGCTGGCATAGTTATGCCCAACCCAAATTATGCCGGCAAAAAGATGTATCCAGCGAAGTAAAAAGTCTACAATCTGATCCATCGTGCATCAACCTCCCAACACTAACCAGCGGACGATGAGGAATAATCCCAGTGTTAGCAACAGACCGAGCGCGATAGTACCGGTTGCAGTATCGTAAGGTGTTTTCATTTCTGCGCCATAAACATCGTAGTGACTGCTCCAATTTGCCGCCTGACTAGGGGGCGCGGCTCGTGATGTTTCTGTCGTGTCTTGCTGATTGCCATTTCAATCACATGGTGATGTGGTGATTTGGCGCATGCAGGATCGGTATTCGTTGCATCGCCGGTCAGCAGAAATGCCTGGCAGCGACAGCCACCAAAGTCTTTTTCTTTTTCGTCACAGGTGCGGCAAGGCTCCTTCATCCACTCATCACCTCGGAATTTCTTGAACAGTGGTGAGTCATTCCACAACCAGTCCAGACTATGCTCACGCACAGTAGGAAATTCCAGCCCTTCGATTACACGAACTTCCTGGCAAGGCAAAGCAGCACCGTCTGGTGCAATGGTGAGATGAATGGTGCCCCAGCCATTCATGCATGCCTTAGGGCGTGTTTCGTAATAATCCGGAATAACAAAATAAATGGTCATCTTCTGCCCTGACCGTTGACGCGCAGCGTTAACAGCAGCTTCGGCACGCTCAATCTGCTCACGCGTCGGCAGCAGCTCATCTCGATTGAGCAGCGCCCAGTTGTAATACTGAATATTGGCAAGTTCAAGGTAATCTACGCCGATGTCTTCAGCTAATGCCAGGATTTCATCCACCTGGTCAATGTTCTGCCTGAATATCGGCACATTGAGTACCATCGGGAACCCTTCGGCTTTGATCATGCGCGCTACGTGAACTTTCAGATCATGCGCCCTCGCTCCTACCAGCTCATCGGTTAAGTCACGATTTGCAGATTGCAAGCTCAATTGAATCTGCTTGAGACCTGCTTGTTTCAGTGCTTTGAGTCGTTCAGGTGTGAGCCCAACACCGGAAGTAATCAGATTAGTGTAATAGCCTAGGCGCTCCGCCTCTGCCACCAACTCTTCGATATCATCGCGTAACATGGGTTCGCCACCAGAAAACCCAAGTTGCAGGGCACCGAGTTCGCGCCCTTCACGAAGTACCCGCTTCCACTCCTCGGTACTCAATTCTTTCTTACCATACTGGTCAAAATCCAGTGGATTATTACACCACACACACTTGAGCGGGCAACGGTAGGTAAGTTCTAGTACAAGCCACATTGGCTTACCTTGCCCATCCAGACTAACTGCGGATCCATCCTTTGCCATGTGTTATCTCCAAAAATTTATAAATACTGTTTTCTATATCAGCGTTATAGACAAATAGCGCCTTGAGTTCGGTAGCGATATTAGCGGCCGTAGCTTCGCCCGTGCAGCGCTTAAGGATTTCCGCAGCTGTAGTATTGAGCTTGATAACGCCCTCAGGGTAGAGCAGTACATAGGCATCCTGTGACTTCTCCCAACGCAGTAGATACTTGGAATCCAGTCGCGGGCGGTCTTCTGGCTGAAAATGAAAATGCTCAGACATATAAAGACTTCCTTATTTTAATTATGGACGCGGCAAAATGCCGCGCCCTGTTCTACCTAGCGCACGTACACGTAGGCGGTTACTTCAAAGCCAAGACGTAGATCACAAAAATCTGGTTCGATCCATTGCATTTTTATCTCCTAAAACGTTAGTTGAAGTTGGTGCCGCAAGCGATGGGAGAAGCTAAAATTAAAACCACCATTGCAATTAGCGTTGCATATGTAATAGTTACAATGCGACACTGAATATACGTTATGGATAACAGAAGGGCTTGCTCAAATTACTGGTCATTGCATGCTTAATATGATTAAAAACATGTCATGATTTTCTGTCATTTTCTGTTAATCCGAACAATTTGATTTTGGTCAAGGTGTTTGTGCGAGCAATGGTGCTTAGAACTAGGAATAACTGTTCCAAACACCCATTAAATGCTGCATTAATGGCTTAGTGACTTTTAGAAATTACTTTTTGATGCGCAGGGATTAGTTGTTGGATGGATTATTGTGAATGTAACGTCACCATGCACTGCAACTTGCTTTTTGTGTCATATGGCAAATAACACAGAGGTGATTACTTTAAGGCTTGAACAAGTATTAAGACTGTTACTCAGGAATCTTAGTATGCTGTAAAAATAAAGAAAATGTCTGAACAACAAATACACCTGTAGTAAACACTGCCAAATACCAGCCAATTTCATAGCCAAATCCAGCCATTACCCCTCCTGTCAATAACAACAATGCTCGTATACCACCCCCAAATCCCAATCGCTTCCTGGCTGCCTGATGCCAGGCCGTTTGTTGCCCTGGACGCATCCATAATGGCAGCAAATAACTGACAGCACCCGTCACGAGCGGCATTAGAAAGGCGACAATGAAAGTCGCAACCGGGCTAAAGCTTTGTTGATGATAGGCGTGAGTTAATCCGATAATTAAGGTTATTGAATATCCACACAGGGCTGCTACAAGTAATGGGACAGCGCCATGTACCTTGAATATGGCATTCGAATAAAGTTTTAGCCATGCTTTTAATATATCGAATAACGGGATAGCCAGCAATATCAGTCCAATCCATGCAAAATTGCGGTGCCATGCGGAACCACAGGCCGTGATCACAATTCCGGCGACTACCCATTTCAGATGTTTACGCATGCGTGCAGCCACTTCAGGATCAGAGCGTTGCGTGGCTGTGGGCAGCAGCACTTGCAGTGTGCCGAGTGCTGTGATGCCAATAAATCCCAAGGTGTTGAAGTGGGTGTGCAGCATACGCAATGCAGTGCGCTGTTCGGGAATAAAATATCCCATGATTATGCAACCAACTGCTATAAATAGGCATAACATGGCTGCCAGATACCAATCAAGACAAGGGTGTGGTTTACCAATCGCATTTACTTTTAGGCGATATGCCCAAATCCCAAGAATTGACACTGCAATAATGATAGTAGTAGCACCGACATAGCGACCAGCTGACAATACTTGTGGATAAGCAAAATAACTGGTGACTAAGAAACCTCCGAACAGTGCTATAACAGGCAACAACCTAATAAATTTACCTGGATTTTTACTGCGCGATAACACAGGTAAGAAATGCACCATCGCTCCTAATATCAAAGGTACGATGCCTATAGCGAAAATAATGTGGTAACTGACAATCGCCGCACCGCTCTTTGACAAAACAAAGGTAGATGCAGCGATAAACGCCAGTAGAGTAATTGCTACTTGAAATTGCAGCAAAGTTGATTCCTAGTGCTTATGTGCGAACGAAATCAATCACAATCGTCCCAGGTTCACGTTGCTTATAAACAATACTGACAGTTGCACCATATCGCTGCTCAAGCTGGTTCAGTAGCGGCAATGGGTCGTGATCATTGACGAAACGCATAATTTCACCGCTATGCAACGAGTCTAACGCACCGAAGATAGCAGCATGTCGAAATCGCTTGGCTATGCCGCGCGCATCGAATGGATAAATCTGATCTGGAAGTAGATGAAGATGTGGCTGTGACATGTGTTTACCTTTCAAGGAATAAGCGCAACGTCTGCGCAAAAGTTCTAATAATGATGTTCATCATCAATTGAATTCACATAAAAATATTGCTCGCTATGGGCTTATCAATCACTTGCAAAATAACCTTTCAATACATCTATTCATTTGAAAAAAGCAGCTAGTTGTAAGTTTTAATGGACATTCTATAAGGTGTATGTAAAATACATCTTTAATTTACCATGATATTTATTCATAAGCAATATTATTAATACATCTTATTAACGGACTGAAATTATGCACCTTACAAATTTCTCTGATTACTCAATTCGAGTAATGATTTACTTAGGTCTCCAGAAATCTAAGTTGGCGACTATTTCTGATATAGCAAAGGCATATGAAATTTCTGAAAACCACTTAACCAAAGTAGTGCATCAATTGGCACAGCGCGGATATATAGAAACTGTTCGCGGTAAGGGCGGCGGTTTACGTCTGGTACGAAAACCAAATACGGTGAATATTGGTGAAATGATTCGATATTCTGAAGGTAACACAGCGTTGTTACCATGTATGGATAATGAGGAAAGCTGTTGTATACGACCTAATTGCAAATTAATGGGGATTTTGCGAGAAGCGCAGGTTGCACTATTTACTGTGCTAGATAAGTATACCTTGGCGGATTTGCTACAGCAGGAAGCGCCGTTGACGCACATCCTTATGCAACCAAAGACTTTAAGATCAGTTTAAAAAATGTATCTAAACTATCAACAGTTAATATCAATTAATTTAGCTTTTTGGTTATATTTTATATATCCAATTCCAGCAAAGATAAAGATCAAATCTGGGCTAAAGAAAGCTAAGATAAGGATGTTTCAATGACTAAGACACAGATGGCTGAGCGGTTAACAGAGTTTCACTTATTTTCTGATCTTTTCCCCACACAAATTGCTTTATTGACAAACAAGACTAAATTTTTAGATGTTTCGCGTGATGCTATTCTGTTTAATCAGAACAAACAAGCGCATGGATTCTACTTGCTGCTTAAAGGACAAGTTAAGCTAGGGGTAGCATCTTTAGATGGATCTGAGAAAGTAATCAGATTAATTCAATCAGGACAAAGCTTTGGCGAAGAGTCTATATTTTCTGATCATACTTTTTCAATGTATGCATATACAGTGAAAGACTCACAGGCTTTGTTAATTTCCAAGGAAGCAATTCTGGATATTATAGATACAGATGTAAAACTTGCAGGTCGTATGTTGTCAGTATTCTCTACACGAAATTACCAACTGGTAAAGGATATAAAATCTATTTGCTTGCAGAATAGCACAAAGAGAATAACAGATTATTTATTACAAATTAGCAGAACCTTCAGAGGTTCAGATTGTTTCAGACTGCCAACTAATAAAACAATAATTGCATCTATACTTAACGTTTCCCCAGAAACTTTTTCACGTGTCATGCAAAAGCTACAAAATGCGGAGCTTATTACAGTTAATGGTAAAGATATTGTAATTAACAATGTATCGGGATTACAGGATTTCAAATAATTCAAGAGCAAACAGTTAATTTTTCATTTACTCAATTAGCTCAATTCACCTCATGCTGCAGTAAGTATTCAGCTAATGGTTTGTCTGGATATTCGATATGCTTAAAAAGCCAATTCTTGATTGTATCTAATTGTGGGGTATCGCCATGAACACTCAAACGTTAAAGCATATTTTTTGCTTCACTCAACAAGTGAGCATGTTGTTTAAAATGTGAAGACTTTTTAGGATAATTGTAACGGCTCATATAGCGCTCCTCAGACTCAAAATTCTTATCTATTACATAGCGTGATTAAGTAGCATGAGACTCATGTACCATATTGAGAAATAACTGATGCCAGCGTAAATCACCTGTAAGTTCAGGATGAAATGCAGTAACCATTATTAATTTCTGCCGTGCCGCAACAATAAGCTTACCTTCTAAACCGTTCATGAGACTAGCCAGTATCTTCACCCCATCGCTCACTTCAGTAATGATGGGAGCTCGAATAAAAACTGCTTGATATGGTTTTTCAGACTCATAAAAATCAGCAATATTTAACATAGTCTCAAAACTATTGATTTGTCGCCCAAAATAGTTTCGATTTACTTCTATGTCCATTCCTCCAATAGATGGTTGCCCCCCTTGTTTCTGATCTTCTATTCTCTCTGCCAGCAGAATCATACCTGCGCAAATTCCCCATGTAGGTCTGCCAGATTGGACCCAAGAGCGCAACGGTTCTATCAGCCCCCA
>CAZUOQ010000039.1:0-10930 GCA_964622195.1 uncultured Methylotenera sp.
ATACCGGCCTGTCACGCCGGGGGTCGCGGGTTCGAGTCCCGTCCACTCCGCCAACTATTCCGAGATTATCCTGATTGGGATTATCCTAATTGGATAGTGCTCTAAAGCAAAGCCCCATGATTGGGGCTTTTTGCTTTTCTGCGGCTTGTTTATGTCGCCTTTGATGTTTGTGTCATCAATTTCACTTTAATGTTCAAATCTGCTTTGAACATTCAATCCTCGCGCCTGCGGGCATATGCTATTTTTGCCAGTGTTGATGGCAGCATATGTACTATAATCATTTTCAATTTGCTGAAGACATATTGCGGACCACATTGCTTAACGCATAAGTTTCTGTGAACGCAATTTTTTATTTTTCATTCTTAATTATTGGTAAAGCTGGACTCAATCTTGAATTCAATCGATATTTTTCCATGGAACGAGAATTTTAATACCGGAATTCCCCAAATTGATGAACAGCATAAAAAGCTGGTGCAATTGCTAAACCGCCTTGCCAGTTATGTCGCTTTTCATGATGGTCTTCCCGACCTTGAGCAGATCTTTGATGAGCTGGCGGATTATGCGATTTATCACTTTCAGGAGGAAGAGCGTATCTGGCATCAATACCTGCCTGATGAAGCTGTTGAACTTGAGCACAAGAGAATTCATCAAGTTTTTGTAGAGACGATTGCCGTTACCAAGGCAAAGATCAGGACTACCTCTGAAAATATCATCATTGAAGAGCTGCTTTCTTTCCTTACGCGCTGGCTCGCGACGCATATTCTGGAAAATGACAGATTTCTTGCTGCTATCGTGATTAACTTGCAGTCCGGCGCCGCGATGGAGGATGCAAAAACTCAGGCCAGGGAGCGCCTGGGCGGTGATACCAAGATTTTGATCGACCTGATTCTTTCAATTTATGACAGCTTATCCGTGAATACATTAAGCCTGATGCGTGAGCTTAAGTATAGAACCGAGCAGGAAGAGAAAATCAAACAGTATGCGCAGACGTTGGAAGCCTCATTCATGAAAATGGTGCGGCTGGCGACTACTTTGAGCGAGATGCGAGATCCTTATACCGCGGGCCATGAAGAGCGGGTGGCCAAGATTTCTGTCGCTATCGGCAAAGAAATGGGACTGGATGAACATCGTCTGGAAGGGCTGAAAGTCGGCGGTCATTTACATGATTTGGGCAAAATGTCGATTCCGGTAGAGATTCTATCCAAGCCGACACACCTGACGCCTTTTGAGTTCGAATTGATTAAGCAGCATCCGCAGGCGGGTTATGACGTTTTGAAAGACGTTGGTTTTCCATGGCCTGTTGATATCATTGCATTGCAGCATCATGAGCGCATAGACGGCTCTGGCTACCCAAATGGTTTAAAGGGCGATGAGATATCACTGGAGGCGCGTATTATTGCCGTGGCAGACGTTGTAGAGTCAATGTCGTCACATCGTCCCTACCGTCCCAGTTTGGGGCTTGAGAGAGCGCTTGCAGAAATTGAGCGTGGTCGCGGCACGATTTATGATGCAGTTGTTGTCGATAGCTGCTTACGCCTTTTCAGGGAGAAAGGTTATGAATGACAGCTGCATGGTGATGCTATACCTGGCGTTTGATTAAATTCAGTAATGTTTCAAACTATACAGCTAAAAAATTGGTAGCTATCACTCCTGATAGCTACCAATTTTGATGCCGCCATTAAACGGGCTTATTTCGATAAAGTTTACTCTTTACCGATTTGATATTCTTCGTAGCTGACTTCCACAATTTTGCCAGTAGTCGCATCTACTTCAACTTTGATTTCTTCTTTATCTGCTTCAAGAATATCAAATTCATAGGAGGCTTTACCGTCGGCTTCCAGTTCATATTCGGTTTCTACTACAGTGCCAGGATGGGCTGCTAATGCAGTGGCTTTAGCATCAGCTTCACTCACTTTGGCAGCAGCTTTGAATTTAGCGTCATCCGCTTTTACTTCTTGCTCAATTTCAATAATCTTGCCGGACTTTGCATCACATTCAATATCCCATGCGCTACCATCCGCTGATTCAATATCAAATTCGTAGACGCCTTTTTTGTTCTCGGACTTAAACTCTGTTTTAACAATTTTGCCTTCATGCTTAGTTAAAGCAGCTTTGACGCATTTACCCAGGCTATCGTAAGCTTTGGGTTTTATCGTGTCATGGTCAGCCATGGCTGTATTTGCAAAAAATGCGGTTGCTATCACAGCGGCGCCGATAGATAAACGAAACATATTAATCTCCTATTTGAATTAATGTAATAACTTGCTGAACATGTATTGCAATACGTAACGCTACATATGAACCTTGTTTCTGTAATTTTAACAAAATAAGTATATGTGATTGATTAATTTACATAAAAATTACATATTAGGTTGATGGCAGCCATTGATAGGCTGATAATAACCAGATTGATTGTTAAACAAAAAACCAATGCAAAGAAGCGGTTTGTGATGTCGAATAATCTAACGTTTTGTAATATATCCTGGCTTAGTAGTTATGGGTTTTGATATAGCGCAAGCACCAGCGCGATCAGGGCGGATAATATGGTTGGGACAGAGAAATTGCAGTAAAGTGCTAATTAGTAATAATAATTTCGGTTGTAATCATCATTAAACTCAATATATTTCAATTACGGTCACTCAAGACCAGGGTAACTTTATTTACCCTGGCAATCTTTGTTGCCGGTATCTGGTTGCTTTCGGTTTATGCAGACCGTATGCTGCGTGATGACATTACTAAGCAGTTAGGGCGCCAGCAGCTTGCCGCGACATCATTACTCGCAGCTCAGATTGAAGATGCACTCAATGAACGCCTAACAGCGCTTAAAATTGTTGCTGATAGCCTGAGTGGCGACAATTTGAGCAATGCAGATGCAATACAGCATATGTTGGAAAACCGTCCGCTTTTTCTCAGAGATTTTAATGCTGGTGTTTATGTGACCAGGCAAGACGGTACGGCGATTGCCTCGTTGCCAACTTCGATCAAGCGGATCGGCATTAATTATATTGATAGAGACTATATCGCTATTCCACTGCAAAAGGACGTGCCATATATCGGCCAGCCTGTGTCGGGGAAGGTGCTGGCTTCTCCTGTGGTGGGTATCGGTATGCCGATCAAGGATGCGCAAGGTAAGGTGACAGGTGTTCTGGCAGGGGTGATTGATTTGGGCAGGCCTAGCTTTCTGGATAAAATTACCGAGAATCGTTATGGTAAGACTGGCTATTTCGAATTAAGGGAAATAAAAACCAATTTAGTCATTACCAGTACGGATAAACGTCAGGTCATGCAGCACGCTGCCGATGGTATCGACCCTAGATTACTAGGTGGAGAACAGGCGCTGATTGTTGTTAATCAATTCGGGCAGGAAGCGCTGTCTTCAGCAAGGCGTATTGCTGCGGCAGACTGGCTGGTTGTTGCATCACTGCCAACAGCAGAGGCTTTTGCGCCTATTTATAGCATGGAGCGGCGCATTCTGTTCGTAACGATACTGCTGATGATTGCCGCGGGTGGGTTGACCTGGTGGATGTTAAGGCGTGAGCTGTCGCCGCTGTTTTCTACAGTCAAACAACTGACAGCGCTGACTGCTGAGGGACAGCAGTTACGCCCATTGCAGATTGATAGCCAGAATGAAATCGGTGATCTAGTGCGCAGTTTTAATGCACTGCTGGAAATGCTGGGGCAGCGCAAGGATGCCCTTCGAGATAGTGAGTTTCGCTGGAAGTTTGCTATTGAAGGTTCCGGCAATGGTCTCTGGGACTGGGATGTCAGATCCGGACGAGTATTTTTCTCTAATATCTGGAAAAAGCTGCTCGGGTATTCAGAGAGCGAGATTGATGGCGATTTCAGCGAATGGGAATCTCGTATTCATGAGGCCGATCGGGCGAAAGTGCTGGCCCAACTGCAGGAACATCTTGATGGCAAATCACCGGCATTTGCCAGCGAATATCGTCTCTTGTGCAAGGATGGCAGTTACAAGACCATGCTTGATCATGGCCTGGTGGTCAACCGTGACGCAGCGAATAAGCCGGTACGCGTGATCGGCACGCTTTCCGATGTGTCCGATCACCGGGCGGCTGAGAGCCGGCTGCGCATGCTTTCGACTGCTATTGAACAAAGTCCGACTTCTGTAGTAATTACAAATCTTGATGCCATCATAGAATATGTGAACCCATGTTTTACAGAAGCGACCGGCTATAGCCTGGCAGAGGCGGTTGGTAAAAATCCGCGTGTGCTGCAATCAGGTCTCACAGACGGATTGGTTTACCGCGACATGTGGAAAACGCTGACGGATGGTCGTACCTGGGTGGGCGAACTGATCAATAAGCGTAAAAATGGCGAGATTTATTTTGAAGAGGCCTATATATCCCCCGTTAAGGATATTAATGGTGTTGTCAGTCATTATGTAGCCGTCAAGGTTGATATTACCGCGAGGAAGCTGGCCGAAGATAACCTGCGCATTGCTGCCGCTGTGTTCGAGTCGCAAGAGGGCATGATCGTTGCCGATGCTGACAGTGTGATTTTGCGCGTGAATAATGCTTTTACCCGCATCACCGGATACAGTGCGGATGAAGTGATCGGCAGCAAACCTAAACTGCTTAGCTCCGGTATGCATGATGCCGTGTTTTACGACGACATGTGGGAAACGATTAACCAGGTCGGAACCTGGGAAGGTGAAGTCTGGAACCGCCGTAAAAATGGTGAGGCGTATCTGGAGCGGCTGATTATCACTGCCGTTAAAAATGAATACGGCAAGGTGACCAATTATGTGGCCACCATGACTGATATCACCAGCAGCAAACAAGCTTCTGAAGAAATTCACAACCTGGCGTTTTATGACCCGTTGACACAACTGCCAAACCGCAGGCTGCTGCTGGATCGACTCAGGCAAGCATTAGCGGTTACTGCGCGCAGCGGCAGGTATGGCGCATTATTGTTTCTGGACCTGGATCATTTCAAAACATTAAATGATACGCTTGGGCATGACATGGGGGATAAACTGCTGAAACAGGTAGCGGAAAGGCTCACCGCATGCGTGCGTAAAGTGGATACTGTGGCGCGCCTTGGCGGCGATGAATTCGTGGTGCTGCTGGAAAATCTGAGCAGCAAGCCGATAGAAGCGGCAGCACAGACTGAAATTATCGCTACTAAAATCCAGGCCGCGCTTGGCCGGCCATTTACGATTGGCTCTCATGAACATCATAGTACCGGCAGTATTGGTGCCACGTTATTTGTTAATCAGCAACAAGCCGGTGTTGATGCGATATTAAAACAGGCTGACATTGCGATGTATCAGGCCAAAGATGCAGGGCGCAATGCAATACGTTTCTTCGATCAGAATATGCAGGATGCAGTGATTGCCCGTGCTAATCTAGAGCATCAGCTGCGCGTGGCTATTATACAAAAACAGTTCCAGCTTCACTTTCAGCCGCAGGTAGATCGCGCGGGTACTATACTGGGAGCCGAGGTGCTGCTCAGGTGGCGTCACCCAAAGCTTGGCTTGGTGTTCCCAGGACATTTTATCGATCTCGCCGAAGATACCGGTTTAATTCTGCCGATTGGCGAATGGGTGCTGAATGCTGCATGTGAACAGCTGAATGCATGGCAGGCAAATACCTATACCAAAGACCTGACACTTTCCGTTAATGTCAGTGCCAAGCAGTTCAGGCAGGCAGATTTTGTAGAGCAAGTACAGTCTTTAATCAATCACTATGCAATCGATCCATCATTACTGAAGCTAGAATTAACAGAAACCATGTTGTTTAAAGATATGAATAGCATGATTTCCATCATGAATGCATTAAGAAATATCGGCATCAGCTTCGAGCTGGATGATTTTGGTACCGGCTATTCATCGCTGCAATACCTGAAAAAACTGCCGTTGAGCCAGCTGAAAATAGACCAGTCATTTGTACGGGATATTGCGATTGATAGCAATGACAGAACGCTGGTGCTGACAATCATTACCATGGCGCATAGCTTGGGGCTGGAAGTGATTGCGGAGGGGGTGGAAACGCAGCAGCAGTTCGATTTCCTAAAAGAGCATGGATGTGACCATTATCAAGGATACCTGTTCAGCAAGCCGGTGCCTCAACACGAGTTTGAGGCTTTGTTGTAGAGAAGTTAACATCTTCGCAATAATTAATATCATAATTTTTTGAATAACTAAAAAAGAAAATTAAGTTAATCGAATGGATAAGCGTGACATTGAAAAAATTATAGTTGATAGTTTATTTCTTCCTGAAAAGAGGCATGATATTGCGTTAATAGATATTCACGGAATGCGTGGCTATGTATCTCCTTTTACACATGCTCATGCAAATCGCATAGCATTGAATGGTGATAGTGATAACGTAGAAAAAATCATTGAAGAAGCTATCGATTTTTTTGAGAATGTAAATAGTGGATTTACGTGGGTCGTTAGATCTGCTGATATCGATGCGCGTCTGCCTGAAAAATTATTGAATCATGGATTCACCGCTTCTGGATTTCATAAAGTTGCAGGCATGTATCTTGAGTATCCTGTTGTGTCTCAGGATAAAAGTCCGGATATCATGGTCCGTGAAATAACAGGTGATGAAATTATTGAAAATATCGGAATTATTACAAGGGCTTATGGAGGCTCCACTACTGAGTACCTCCGGTATATATACAATCCATCAAATTATTATGGGGATAATGTTTATTCCAGAATGTATTTGGCTTTCTTGGCTGATACTGAAGAGCCAATAGGATATGCAAGCTGTTTTTATATAGATAACGCTTATGTTGTGTTTAGGGGCGCTGCTGTCGTACCAGAACATCGCCGCAAAGGTGCATATGCAGAGCTGTTTAGGCAGCGACTCATTGATGCGCGTAGCGTAGGCATAGAAAAGTTTCTAATCCAGTCTTCACGGGACAGTTCTTATTCAACATGTGTCCGCTTAGGTTTTGAAGAGATTTGTCCATTTGAGCTGTATCAGTGGTCACCACATAAAACTCAAGAGATCTAGTAAATATGTAGCCTCTGTTTACCCGATATCAACTAACTCAGAAATCTAATACAGATTCAATTTTAATATAGTGCCAATCTCTACCCGCGGCTGCCAAGGCGGCACAGTAGCCCATTGGCGCTTTTATTTCGATTAATCGCCATTCAGCCGTGGCCTGGCAACGGTCGTGATCTTGAAGTAAGGCATCGGTGTTGCCGAGTGCGGGTGAGACGGAAAAGCTATGCATAGGCTGCGAAAATCCAGCCCCCAATGCCTTGATGTACGCCTCTTTACGTACCCAGATGTGAGCAAAAGCCAGTTGCCTTTCATGCACATCCAGCGATAACAGGTAAGATAGCTCAACAGGCGAAAACACAAGTCGAGCCACGGACTCTGGTTCAGTGACCTGTGTAATGGCCTGTATGTCGATACCTAGTTCGCGCTGCATTGATACCGCCACCATCGCCATATTCCGGCTATAAGATAAATTGAAATGAATGCCGGTGTTGCCGCTAAGAGATGGTTTGCCCTTTGGCCCGTACTCGAAGTCCAGTATGGCTGCATTGCTATTGGCGTAAAAAGATAAAATCTTGCGCAAAGAGGCTCTGGCCATGATGAAACGTTGTCTGTGATCCAGACTGGAAAATCGGCTGGCTCTGGCAAGCTCTTCGTTTGCCAGCAGTGATTCGCAGTGCCTGACTTTGGTTGCCTCTGTCTCAAGGCTAATTGTCCAGACCTGTACCTGATTTTTATCCAGAGCGGGCGGTAGCATTTTTAGTCTGAAAAGGATTGATTAATACACGCCTGTATTGTTCTGGCTACATTTTCAGCTGCCGGTAATCTCACCAGGTCACTATGGCTTGTTGGAAAACGGTAAACCTTTATCTTGCCTTTGAACCACCTTGACCAGCCCAGCAGCTTGTGTGCAGTATGTTTCGTGGATTCTTCCGCAATTAAGAAGTCAATTCTCTGCGTAGACTTGCGGGGTCGATATGCCAGGTGCGCATACTTATGCGCTTTATAAATATCTGAAAATTTAAGTAATCTATCCAGTCTAAATGTGGTGAGCATGGCCGCATAAATCAGATTACGCAAACGGTGGGTTTTGCCGCGCATCAGGCGTTTCAGTGCGTTGAGCCAACGATGAGATTGATATACCCATGGGCAGTAAGTGTCGAGCAGGATCAGTGTTGCAACAGTTTCACCGCATTGATTCAGCTGCTGTGCCATTTCATAGGCCACAACACCGCCGCTGGAATATCCCGCAATCAGATATGGCCCCTGGGGTTGAATCTTGCGCATGGATTTGATGCAATGGGCCGCAATTTCTTGAATGCTGCAATCGGGAGTCTCGTTACCGAAAACGCCGCGTGCCTGTAAACCATAGACCGCCTGATCAGGGTCAAGGTAGCGTGCTAGTACATAATAGTCGAGTAGATGGCCACCCTTGATGTGCACGGCAAACAGCGGCTGGCGCGAGCCCGCCTTAATCGTCACCAACTCCGGATTGGCGCCAAATTGATACTGGTTGCGTAATGCGCTGGCAATAGAAGCAATGTTGCCGCCGTGAAACCATAGAAAGTCCAATGGGAGTTTCTTGTGGAATACTTTTTCAATCTGGTCAATCATCTGTGCGGCGAGGAGTGAATGTCCGCCCAGGTCAAAAAAGTTGTCATGGATGCCAATCGGGGACGTGTTCAGCAGGTTCTCCCAGATAGAGATGAGGTGGCGTTCAAAGGCATCATAAGATTTCGATTTTCCGGCAGGTGATGTCTGTGCCGACTCGGGGCGTGGCAGTGACCTGCGGTCAATCTTGCCGCTGGCGGTTAATGGCAGCTCGGGCAGCAATACAAAATGACGCGGAATCATATATTCAGGTAATGACTGCTTGAGTGCCAATTTAAGTTCGTCAAGATTAAGACTGGTGTTACGTGGCACAAGGTATGCCGCCAAAAATTTATGATCAGCAGCATCCTCTAGTGCAATGACAGCTGCTTGCTGCACATCCGGCAGCGCTGACAGGGCAGCTTCAATCTCCCCCAGCTCAATCCTGAAGCCCCGGATTTTGATTTGATTATCTGAGCGGCCTGACACCTGCAAGTAGCCATCTGGCAGCCAGCGGCCTCTATCTCCGCTTTTGAATAAGCGTTGCCCGTGCGCATCAGAGAATGGGTGCGGTATAAATTTTTCTGCAGTAAGATCCGGGGCGTTGAAATAGCCCTTTGCCATCAGTCCGCCGAGATAAATTTCGCCCTCGCTGCCAATCGGTACTGCCTGCATTGCATCATCGAGCACATGCACTTCCATCATGGGTGCAGGGCGGCCTGTGGCCAGAAGCGCGTGCTGAGTGTTCCGGCTTAGTTTCATTGAGGTGGCACCTGGAACCTCGGTACAGCCGTATATCAGATTCAGCTCCGCATCAAGGCGTGATAGAAAATCCTTTTTAAGCTGGACCGGAATGTTCTCACCCGAGCATGTTACGGACTTTAGTGAATGGCAGAGCGATATATTGTCTAAATCCAGCAGTACCCTGAGTGCCGTTGGTGTTGAAATTAAATGCGTAATGCGATGCTGATGGATATATTGCGCCAGTTCCTGGAAGTCTTTTTCTAATCCGGGCGGTGCAATAAATAGCTGCTGTCCGCTGACAAGCGGGCGCAGTATCTCTGCCCTGGTAAATGTTGTGCCAGAGTCGGTTTTGAGCATATGCCGCTCAATTCCGCTATCAGTTATGGGCTGTTCACAGTAGAACCCATACGGAAACATGACAGCTTTTGGCTTGCCAGAGCTGCCTGATGTAAAAAATATGCAACCTAGATTTTCTGAAGTTACTTCTTCTGCCGGCAGGGAAATACTTTCACATACCTCAAAATGCTCATACTCATCCATCACAATCAGGCGTGCTTGAGTATTCTCCAGTTTGTTACGATATCTCTGCGTGGTAAGAATTACACGCGGATTTATTTCGGCAAGCATGGCTTGCAGCCGCTTGGCCGGAGCTGCCGGTTCGATAAAAGCACATGCGCCACCGGCTTTATGAATAGCAATAGTACCAATTACCAACTCTGGGCAGCGCTCCATATACAAGGCAACGATGACATCTGGCCCTATGCCATAAGCTTTGAGTATATGACCGAAATGGTTAGCGCGCGTGTTAAGTTGTGAATAAGTGAGCTGACCTGCATCATGGAAAACAGCAATCGCATCAGGTGTTTTTTTGACATGCTCCTCAAATCTGCGGTGTGGCAGATTCGGTTTTAACGGTAACATCGGACCGCGACTGAACTCATGAGCGATGTTATTGGTATGCATGTCGTCAGACAATTTTTGTATGGTAAATACTGTGGATTGTAGATAATTGAAATTTTTGAATTAAATTTTTTAAAATTAATTCCGCCTGCATTCATTTCATCAGCCGTGCTACGGTGACAAAGCCATTATAGTTGCTCAATCCAGATTCCCCAATAACCGATATTTACCAGTTAATTAGATATAACTATGTTTTTACTACAACTTGTATGTAAAGTTTTCTGGTTTTGATGATTATATTTTCAGGTGGATGATATTCAGACGCATGGGTTTCTTAAAGGCAAATTGCCATGTTGGCGGTAGTTATTTAGTCATGTGAAATATAAAAGACAAAAGGCTTACAGTCGTTAAACTGTAAGCCTTTGTTTGTATGGTGCGCCCGAAGAGATTCGAACTCCTTACCCCTTGGTTCGTAGCAACTTAAATTAATAGGCATAAGAAATTTCATGAGACGGTGTAATCCTAAAATTTATATATTTTTCAATAATTTACATAATATAACAATTGTAGGTATAACTCACTGCGTTTCTTAATGTATCATTAAATCTCAACATTTTGTATAAGCCTTTGTATAAGCCTTTGAGATTGATTATGACCAGATACCCAAAAGATGGAAAAGGATCTAAGTGGCTACTTAAGCAAAACCCCAATGG
>CAZUOQ010000040.1:0-10406 GCA_964622195.1 uncultured Methylotenera sp.
AGCAGGCTGAAATTATCATGACAAATACAGTAGACACTACCGGCATGGATATCCATGAAATTCTGGAACATTTACCACATCGCTATCCATTTGTGCTGGTTGATCGTGTAGTGTCTCTTGAGTTGGGTAAAGAAATTGTGGCTATCAAAAATGTCAGTGTGAATGAGCCATATTTCCCTGGACACTTTCCATATCATCCGGTAATGCCAGGGGTGTTGATTGTTGAGGCAATGGCTCAGGCTGCGGCTATACTGTCATTTAAAACGATGGACACCAAGCCTAGCGATGATTCTGTTTATTATTTTGCCGGAATTGATAGTGCGCGTTTTAAAAAACCGGTTTCGCCTGGTGATCAAATCGTTCTTAACGTTAAGATTGACCGAATTCTGAAGGGAATTTGGAAGTATTCTGGTGTTGCAAGTGTAGATGGCACTGTTGTAGCTGAAGCACAAATGATGTGTATATTAAAAGCGATTGAAAAATAATAGTGATCCAGACAAGCAGTAATAGTTAATAAAAATTAATTGAAGCAATAATGCAGACTACAAAAATCCATCCAACCGCAATCATAGACCCTTCAGCACAGTTAGATTCAAGTGTAGAGGTTGGTGCTTATTCTATTATCGGGCCAAATGTCAAAATTGATGCAGGTACTCGTATTGCAAGCCATGTGTCTATTAATGGCTTCACCACTATAGGTAAAAATAATCAGATTTTTCAATTTTCTTCGCTAGGCGAAGTGCCACAGGACAAGAAATACAGAAACGAGCCAACCTTGCTGGAAATCGGTGATAACAACACCATTCGGGAATTTTGTACCTTTAACCGCGGCACCGTTCAGGATAAAGGCACGACAAAAATCGGTAATGATAACTGGATCATGGCTTACGTCCATATCGCCCATGATTGCCAGGTTGGCAATAACACAATATTCGCAAACAATTCGTCCCTTGCTGGCCATGTAGATGTTTATGATTATGCAATTCTGGGTGGTTTTACACTGATACACCAGTTCTGCAAAATCGGTTCCCATGTCATTACGGCGGTAGGCTCGGTCGTTTTTAAGGATATTCCGCCATACGTTACTGCTGCCGGGTATGACGCCAAACCGCATGGCATTAATGCCGAGGGCCTGAAGCGACGCGGTTTTTCTGCAGAAAGCATCCTGCAGATCAAACGTGCCTACAAAACCTTGTATCGCAAAAGTTTGACCTTGGATGAAGCAAAAACTGAACTCCAGGCCATGCAGTCACAAACACCGGAAATCGCATTACTTACAGATTTTCTGAATGCTTCTACACGCGGCATCGTCCGTTAGTAATATTGTATGACTAGAATTGGTATTGTAGCGGGAGAGGCTTCAGGCGATTTGCTTGGCAGCCATCTTATTCGTGCGCTGAAGCAGCAGCGTCCTGATATTGAATTTATCGGTATTGCCGGGCCTAAAATGATGGGCGAGGGGGCTTTATCGCTGTTTCCTATTGAACGCTTATCCGTACGTGGTTACCTGGAAGTGATCAAGCACCTTTGGGGTTTACTCAAGCTCAGACGTCAGCTACTAAATCATTTTCTGGAAAATCGCCTCGATTTATTTATTGGCATAGATGCGCCTGATTTTAATTTCTGGCTGGAAAGAAAATTAAAAAACAAAGGTATTAAAACCGTCCATTATGTCAGTCCATCCATTTGGGCATGGCGTAAAAATCGCATCAAGAAAATCAAACACGCGGTTACTGAAATACTCGCATTATTTCCTTTCGAACCCGAGCTCTATCAAAATGAAGGTATTCCAGTTAGTTATGTTGGTCATCCATTGGCCGATATGCTGCCGTTGGTACCGGATGTTACCAGTGCGCGACAAACGCTAAGGCTTGAAGCTTCAGCACTGATCGTTGCCATGCTGCCAGGCAGCCGCCAAAGTGAAGTACAGCAGCATGCAGATCTGTTTGTACAGACGGCAAAGCGCATCTATGCTGAACGTCCGAATGCCAAATTTCTTGTGCCGCTCATTACGCGTGAAACACGTCAGATTTTTGAGCGGGTTATTTTTAATGAACCTGAAAAACTTCCGATAGAGTTATTGTTCGGACATGCACATGATGCAATGGAAGCGTCAGATGTCGTAATCGTTGCTTCAGGTACCGCAACCCTGGAAGCTGCGCTGCTTAAAAAGCCCATGGTCATCACTTACCGCATGCCAAAACTGAGCTGGCAGTTATTAAAGCGTATGCGCTTGCAGCCTTATGTCGGCTTACCTAACGTATTGGCTGGAAAATTTGTAGTGCCAGAACTGTTACAGGATGAAGCAACACCGGAAAAACTGGCAGCTGCAGCCTTGAAACTGGTCAGTGATAAAGACAATCTGCTTGAAATTCAGGAAGAATTTACCCGGATTCATCATACCTTACGTCAAAACACGGCTGAAAAAGCCGCTGCTGCCGTGCTGGCTCATTTGAAATGACATACCTATGGGCGCTGCTATAAATATAGAGTTTGGGATGCAGTACAAGGCGCACGGAACGCAGGAGCCGAGATAGTATGTGTTATACAGCGAGGTTACGAGTACCGCGCAACGCAGTAATGCGCCCAAAATATGTATTTATAATAGTGCCCTTATGCTGATCTGTGGCGTAGATGAAGCAGGCCGTGGTCCTCTGGCTGGCAGTGTATATGCAGCAGCTGTCATTCTGGATCCTAGCCAGCCAATAATAGGTCTAGCTGACTCAAAGAAGCTTTCAGAAAAGAAGCGTGATTATTTAGCTGGTGAAATTAAAAATAAATCCATTGCCTGGGCAATCGCCAGCTGCAGTGCAGAAGAAATTGATGAAATCAACATTCTGCAAGCGAGCCTACTGGCCATGAAACGCGCCATTGAAATGCTGCAGGTGTTGCCTGACCTGGTGCAGGTGGATGGTAATAAGTGTCCAAAAATCAAATTGCCATGTGAAGCAATCGTTAAAGGCGATAGCAAGATACAGGAAATCTCTGCGGCATCTATCCTTGCCAAAACTGCGCGTGATGCCGAACTTTACGCGCTTGATATCCAATATCCGCAATATGGCTTTGCAAAACATAAGGGATACCCGACACCTTACCATTTGGAAATGCTAAGCATGTATGGTGTATCTGACGTGCACCGGCGCAGTTATGCCCCGGTAAGAGTGTTGCTCAACAATACTTAAGCCAGTATCAGGAAAACTGTTGGTTTTTTATGCAGGTCAGGTAACGGCTGTTGCTTCCATACCTTAATGCTGCGGCTAATAATCAATTCATCCTCTAAACTGATATTGCAGGCAACACAGAGTTTTGTTTCAGGATGGCAATGCGCCAGAATATCTGTCAGCAAATGCTGGTTGCGATAGGGCGTTTCAATGAAAATCTGTGTTTCGCTGTGTTTCTGCGAGAGTTTCTCGATTTCTTTCAGTCGCTGTACACGCGCGGCCTTGTCAGCAGGCAAGTAGCCTAGAAACGTAAAGCGCTGGCCATTAAAGCCGGAAGCCATCAGGCTTAATAAAATAGAGCTGGGTCCTACCAACGGTGTAACGCGTATACCTTTTTGGTGTGCCAGCGCAGCTAGTTTTGCTCCGGGGTCTGCAATGCCGGGGCAGCCTGCCTCGCTCATCATGCCCACATCCTTACCCGCCAGTAATGGTGCAAGCAAAGCGGGAATCGCTTTGTCTTCAGTATGTTCGTTTAAAGTCAGCAGGGTGAGTTCGCGCACTGGTTTTGCGGTTTTCATCAGCCCTAAAAAATGTCGGGCTGTTTTTTCATTTTCTACTACAAACACTTCCAGGCTCTGCGCGATACGGATGACATCCGGCGGCAATGCCCGCTCAAGATTGTCGTCGCCAAGGGTTACAGGAATGAAATAGAGCGTGCCCGGTTTTGTAGCAGTTGTCATGGATTAATACTTTACTTGTACACGGTAGTTTAATGTGGTTTTACCTTCAGCCGGTATTTCGATTTTCCACACGGCGGTATTGCTGGTAGCTTTTTGGCTGACATGGTTCTCTTTAAGTATTTTCCAGTCACCAGGGATAGGTTCTTGAACCGTGACGGTTACACGTTCTTTTTTTGCATTTTTAAGTACGATTTCATACGCGCTTTCAAACAAGCTGTTGCCTTTTGCCGGGCGTGGCAATGCCTTGAAGTCTGTTTGTTTTTTATCGGCAGTAATATCAAAAGAATCGCCCAGTTTCAGCCGTACCGTTTCATTTTTTGGTGTATGGTCGATTTTATCTTCACCGACAAACTGGGCGTTAGCCTGACTGTCTTTTTTATACACACGCATAATACCTTTGGGCAAAGGCATGCCAAGTTTTGCAGCCTCTTTATTGTCAAATTCTATAAAAGCACCGACTTTCATTTTCTGGCCGAGGTCACCATAGCTGGAGCCGTAATAGTAATCAGCACCACGCAGCACTAATTCCTTACGTGCCGGAATATTATATGCAGACAGTAATGCAACCTGTTTGGTTTGATTTTCTGCAATCGTGGTAGGGCGATCCAGTGAGTAAAGGTGATATTCAAGCAGAGATTCTTCGGCCATGCCGGCACTGTCTTCGGCTGCCAGAGCCATGTTCTTGCGCACAGCCATCGGACGCGCATAATGTTCCTGCACCGTATTGACGTCGCCGGCAACCAGTTGCAGCTTAGCGTTGTGATAGCTAGTGCCGCTGGTATTGGTCAGCGTAACCCAGCCTGATAGATCGATACTGTCTTCTTTGGGGCTTAGTTCGGCCACATAATCCGCTTTCCAGCCCAAACCGCTGGTTAAATAGCTCAGTTCTACCGTTTGCGTGGAAGCTGTTTTATTGCTAAGTTTGGTCACTAGTGTAGGGCGGTCGCGCAGGTTGCTGGGAACATCATCGTAAATAATGCGCCCAGGTATGCCGGTTTCGATGCGATTACCGATGCGCATTACCACGCCGTTATTTGCTGACAGCACAGTGGCTTGTTCTGTCGTCTCGGTACCTGTAGCTGGGTTGACTCTGGCTACAGTGACATTTTTGCCTACGTACTTTTCAAGCAGTTTCTGTGGTGTAAGCAAATCAAAGTCGAAATTCTGCTCCAGTGTAGTGAAGCTTCCAGCATTGCTCAAGCTGCGGAGCAGGGCGGTTTCAGGTCTTATTTGCGCACTGACATCACGTAATGCAAGATTGCTCAGGCCACTGTTCAAGTTAACCTTACGCTGATCTTTTACTAAAGCCAGATTGTTATTGTAAATAGTGACTGCAACACTTTGCTGATCATCGAGTGTGCTGCGTATTTCATTTAACTCCGCTGAAACCGCAACAGCAGAAAACATTGAAACAATCGCAGATGTAATTAATGCGTATCGAGCAGACATATCTTATTCCTTTGAATTGAATGAGTTACTGCATACTGCTTTGGTCAGACCTTATACCAAAAAGATTTTTTATATTACTGCGAAACCTTCATTCTGTAACATATTGATCAGCGCAATCAGTGGCAGCCCAATCAATGCATTAGGGTCGTCACCGGCCATTCTTTCTATAATCGCAATGCCTAAGCCCTCGGATTTTGCACTGCCGGCACAATGGTATGGCTGTTCTTTATTCAAATAGTTTTCGATTTGATCATCGCTCAGGTTCCTGAACTTGACAATGTAGGGTACAACTTCTGCCTGCATGTTTTTTGAGGCGGCATTGTAAAGACAAAGCGCACTGTGAAAAACGACTTCTCTGCCACGCATCAAGCGAAGTTGTCTGGTCGCGTTTTCATGGGTTAATGGTTTGCCTAGTTGCTGATTATCTATAGTTGCTACCTGATCACAGCCGATAATCAGTGCGTCAGCGTGGGACTCGCCAATTTTTCTTGCCTTGACCTGTGCTAGCCTTAATGCCGTTTCCTGAGGCAGTTCATTCGCTAAGGGTGTCTCGTCCACATCTGGTGATAACCATGAAAATGGCACCTGTAGACGCGTAAGAAGTTCACGCCGAAATGGGGAAGAAGAAGCAAGAATCAGATTGTTGTTCATGGTGATAATTCGTAGTTTTTGGCTGGTAATAAAAAAGCCGACAGTTAGATTCTGTCGGCTTTAACGTTAAAAGACAAATAGTTTATTCAGGTTGAATTTCAATTAAAGCTTCGTCAGGTGTTACTGCATCGCCTTTGTTTACATTCACTGCGACCACAACACCTGTAGTTGCTGCCTGAATTTCGTTCTCCATTTTCATCGCTTCAATCACGAGCACACCATCACCAGCCTTTACTTTATCGCCAACGTTTACTTTAACGGCGACAATGGTACCTGGCATGGATGTGGTGACATGACCGGCATGTGTTGCACGTGGACGACCGCTTGCTGTATTGCTGGCAGCCTTTTTCTTGCTGCCGCCAGAGGCAACACCGCTACCGGAAACTTCGATTTCGCTTAAGGTTTCTACAATGACTTCTTCTGCAATGCCGTCAATGGACACATAATATGGACGTTGCTCTTGGCCGGCATGGCCGCTGCCGGTCAGATTGATATGGAATGTCTCACCATGTAATGTCACTTTGAACTCGTTAGGCGCAAAGCGGGACGCACTGGATTGCACTGCTGATTTTTCCAGCAGCGCTTCAGGTACAGCAGAGCCTGCATTGCGCTCTTGCAGATACGTTTTACCGATGTCCGGGAACATTGCATAAGTCAGTACGTCTTCTTGCGATTTTGCAAAAAGCTCGGCTTCTGCGGTGAGCTTTTCCATCTCAGGCTCAAGTAAATCAGCCGGGCGGCAGGTAATAATCTCATCATCACCAACAGCTATTTGCTTGATATTGTCATCAACTGCAGCCGGAGATTTACCATAATGGCCACGGAAATAATTTTTCACTTCATTGGTGATGGATTTATAACGATCACCGGTCATCACATTGAGCACAGCCTGAGTGCCCACAATTTGTGAAGTTGGCGTTACCAAAGGAGGGTAGCCCAAGTCTTTACGTACGCGTGGGATCTCGGCCAGCACTTCATCCATGCGATTAAGCGCACCTTGTTCTTTTAACTGATTGGATAAATTGGAAATCATGCCGCCTGGCACCTGATTTACCAGCACGCGCGTATCTACACCGGTGAATTCACTCTCAAACTGCCAGTATTTCTTACGCACGTCACGGAAATAAGCGGTAATTTCCTGCAGCGCCTGTAGATCCAGGCCAGTATCATATTCAGTACCTTGCAAGGCAGCCACAATGCTTTCGGTGGATGAATGGCTTGCACCTTCGCCGAAAGAAGAGTTACAGGTATCAATGATGGATGCTCCTGCTTCAACGCCTTTCAGCAGGCACATGGCTGACAGGCCTGACGTGGCATGGCTATGCAAGTGGATAGGCAGACTGACAGCTGCGCGCAGCGCCTTCACCAGGTCATTGGTCGCCTGTGGTGTTAGCAGGCCAGCCATATCCTTGATCGCAATGGTGTCTGAGCCCATAGCTTCCAGCTCTTTCGCCAAGCCGACAAAGTAATCGACATTATGAACAGGGCTCGTAGTGTAACTGATGGTGCCTTCGGCATGCTTGCCTACTTTTTTAACTGCCTCAATGGAAGTTCTGAGATTGCGCACGTCATTCATCGCATCAAAGATACGGAATACATCAACGCCGTTATCTGCGGATTTTTGCACGAATGCACGCACTACATCATCAGAGTAGTGGCGGTAGCCCAACAGGTTCTGACCACGCAGCAGCATTTGAATGCGGCTATTTGGCAAAGCTTTACGCAGTCTTGCCAGACGCTCCCACGGATCTTCTTTCAGAAAACGCACACAGGCATCAAATGTCGCGCCGCCCCATGCCTCGAGCGACCAAAAACCGATGGAATCAAGCTTTGAACAGATGGGAAGCATATCATCGGTACGCAGGCGCGTAGCAA
The DNA here is from genome assembly GCA_964622195.1 of uncultured Methylotenera sp. Lineage (GTDB taxonomy): Bacteria > Pseudomonadota > Gammaproteobacteria > Burkholderiales > Methylophilaceae > Methylotenera. The sequence goes on from CAZUOQ010000040.1 coordinate 7,877, forward strand.
TCAGTGATTGATGACCATCACGTAAAACTAATTCGGTAACATGTACTTTTGCCATTTTTTAATCTATCGCTGTAAGGTTTAAGTTAATCTTTAATATTCAATGAAAGTATTTAAATACCTTCGTGCGCTGCAATGGCTGCGGAAATCGCAGCTGCAATCAGCTCAGGAGGAGGTTCATTAGCATAGTTTGCCAGTTCAGGATGCGACTCCACAAAACTGGTGTTGAACTCTGCATTTTTGAAGTCCTGATGTTTCAAAATCTGTTGATAATAAGGAATGGTAGTTTTTACACCATAAATCAACATGTCGTCCAAAGCGCGGCGGCCACGCTCAATAACGCTTTCCCAATCCAGCGCCCAAACTGTGAGTTTTGCACACATTGAATCGTAATAAGGCGGAATCACATAACCACTATAAATCGCAGCATCCATGCGCACGCCAGGACCGCCTGGTGCATAGTAGCGCGTTATTTTACCAAAACTTGGCAAGAAGCCATTTTTCGGGTCTTCCGCATTGATACGGAATTCCATGGCATAGCCGCGGAATTGCACATCGCTTTGTTTGTATTGCAATGGCAGGCCATAAGCAACACGAATTTGCTCTTGCACAATATCAATGCCGGTAATCGTTTCCGTCACGGTATGTTCCACTTGCAGGCGCGTGTTCATTTCCATGAAGTAGAAAGTATTGTCTGAGTCTAACAAGAACTCGACCGTACCTGCATTCTCGTAACCAACTGCTTTTGCTGCTTTAACTGCCAAGCCGCCGATATAGTCACGCTGCGCCTGACTTAATTGGGGGGATGGTGCAATCTCAATCAATTTCTGATTGCGGCGCTGAATAGAGCAGTCGCGTTCAAACAGATGAATCGCATTACCTTGTGAATCTGCCAGCACCTGCACTTCAATATGGCGCGGCGAGATCACGCACTTCTCTAAAAACACTTCAGGTTTGCCGAAAGCTTTGCTTGCTTCGCTGATCACCCGGTCATAATTGCTTAACAGCTCTTTTTCACTATCACAGCGACGAATACCGCGACCACCGCCACCGTTGGTCGCTTTAAGCATTACCGGGTAACCAATTTTGTTCGCGAGCGCTACCGCCTCGTCCAGATTTTCCAGATTGCCGTTACTGCCTGGCGTACATGGGATGCCAGCATTGGTCATCGCGTTACGGGCTTGAATTTTATCACCCATCTGACGAATAACATCAGCATTCGGGCCAATGAATTTGATGCCACGGCGCTCGCAAATTTCAGCAAGCTCCGGATTTTCGGATAGAAAGCCATAACCGGGATGTAATGCATCGCAACCTGTCGCCACTGCGAGGTTTACAATATTGTGTGCATTTAGATAGCCCGATACAGGATCTGTGCCGATGTGATAAGCCTCATCTGCTTTCTTTACATGCAAAGCCTGTCGATCCGCATCTGAATAAATTGCAACGGACTTGATACCCATTTCTGAGCAAGCGCGTACAATACGCACTGCGATTTCACCGCGGTTAGCAACTAGAATTTTTTTGAACACGTAGTAAACCTTAGAAAATTTAATACAAAAACCGCATAATTGTAGCATGTGCTGGCTGATAGCCAAATCCCCAAGGCTAAATTTAAGCGCCATAATTTATAATATTTTAATTTACAGTGAATATTTAAATGAGTACTCAACCATTATTAATTGATAACGTTGCATTTGCAAAAAGGGGTGAGCGTCTTGCAGGCTCACTTACCCTTGCAGATTGCCCAAGGCTGGCTGAGCTGCTTGCGTCTCAAGCCGATAATTCAAGTGCATCTTTCACTGGCAATAGCGATTCACAAGGTGGCGATATCATTAATTTCACTATCAATGGTGAAACAAATGCTGCCGGACAGCATTTTCTGCATCTGTCACTGGATGCGATGCTGAATGCTTATTGTCAGCGCTGCCTGGAGCAAATGCCGCTTAATCTTAACCTGAGTTTTGATTATTTGATTGGCGAGATAGATGCGGATGACTCCGATGTTGCCTATGTCGAGGAAGAGGATGAATATGACTTGCAGGAACCTAGTCAGGCTATGGATTTGCTGCGGCTTGTAGAAGATGAAATCATCATGGCATTACCAATAGCCCCGACGCATGACGGAGATTGCGCCAAGGGCACCATGCAAAGCGGAGAGAAACCCAACCCGTTTGCGGTGCTGAAAGGTTTAATCAAATCATAAAAAGCTTTAATTTAGGCTGACAAAAGCTTTGTTTTATATTATTATTGCGGATTAGTTATTTTTGTAATCTTAAATTAGTGATGCGCTATTCATTTAACTGCATCGGTTTGTAAGTAATTGAGATGATGTTTTAATCATTTTATTGGAGTTTTATTATGGCAGTTCAGCAAAACAAAAAGACACCTTCAAAACGTGGCATGCACCGTTCACATGACTTTTTGACAAATCCACCATTAGCAGTTGAGCCAACAACTGGCGAAACACATTTGCGTCACCACGTGAGCCCTAACGGCTACTACCGTGGTCGTAAAGTAATGCCATCAAAAG
>CAZUOQ010000041.1:0-9058 GCA_964622195.1 uncultured Methylotenera sp.
TGATGGTCAGATTATTGAAACGCACTCTGTTTCTGCCGGTCTGGATTACCCTGGTGTAGGTCCTGAGCATGCGTGGTTGAAAGATATCAAACGTGCCGAATATGTGGCAATCACAGATGATGAAGCCATGGCGGCGTTCCATAATCTTTGCCGTACTGAGGGCATTATCCCTGCGCTGGAATCCAGCCATGCTCTGGCTTATGCTGAAAAACTGGCTAAAACCATGAACAAGGATCAAATTGTTCTGGTTAACTTATCAGGCCGTGGTGATAAAGATATCAATACCGTAGCCAAGCTTGCCAACATTACATTATAAAATTATAACGATATAAAAAATTAACTATGTCACGTATTCAATCAACTTTTGCTACCTTAAAGCAGCAAGGTAAAACCGCTTTAATTCCTTACATAACAGCCGGTGATCCGCACCCGAAACATACCGTCAATTTAATGCACACACTGGTTAAGCACGGTGCAGATATGATTGAGCTGGGTGTGCCTTTTTCAGATCCGATGGCCGACGGCCCGGTGATTCAGCGTGCCAGCGAGCGTGCATTGGTGCATAAAGTCGGCTTAACTGCGGTGCTGGATATGGTTAAAACGTTTCGTCAAACCGATCAGAAAACACCGATTATTCTGATGGGTTATGCAAACCCGATTGAGGCAATCGGCGCAACGGTATTCGCTGATCGCGCTAAAGCGGCAGATGTGGACGGTGTCATTACTGTTGATTATCCGCCTGAAGAATGCGGCGGTTTTGTTAAAGAGCTGCGTGCACGCGATATTGATCCGGTGTTTTTGTTGTCTCCGACAACGGAACCGCAGCGCGTTGAGCTGATCGTGAATCAGGCGAGCGGCTTTGTTTACTATGTGTCACTCAAAGGTGTAACAGGCGCTGCCAATTTGAATATTGAAGAAGTTTCAGAGCGTGTTGCTTCAATTCGCAAGCAAACTAATTTGCCGGTTGGCGTAGGTTTTGGTATCCGTGATGCTGCAACTGCAAAAGCAACGGCTGCCATTGCCGATGCTGTAGTTGTGGGCAGCCGCATGGTGCAGGCGATAGAAGCGTCTAATGACGATAATCTGCTTGATAATGTTGCTAATCTCATGACTGAATTAAAAACAGCAGTTGATGCTGCTTAAAGATAAAGGATACACAATGGGCTGGTTAAATAAATTACCGCAAAAGATTAAGCGTGTTGTTGGTAGCGATAAGAAAACAGTTCCTGAAGGTTTGTGGATCAAGTGTCCATCATGCCAGTCAGTGCTTTATCGTAAAGACCTCGAAGATAATGCTGAAGTATGTCCAAACTGCAGTCACCACAATCGTATCGGTGCCCGTGCACGTTTGGTTCAGTTGCTGGATGCTGAAGGTCAATTTGAAATTGGCGCGAATGTGCAGCCAATTGATCCGCTGAAATTCAAAGACAGCAAAAGCTATGCCGAGCGTATCAAAGAATCACAAAAAGCAGTCAATGAAAAAGATGCATTGATTGTGATGCAGGGGGCTATCAAAGGCGTTCCTGTCGTTGCTGCAGCATTTGAATTCAAGTATATGGGCGGTTCAATGGGCTCAGTGGTTGGCGAGCGTTTTGTACGCGGCGTGCAGACAGCGATTGATAACAAAATGGCCTTTGTGTGTATCTCGGCCAGTGGCGGCGCACGTATGCAGGAAGGTTTGCTGTCCCTGATGCAGATGGCGAAAACCAGTGCGGCGCTTACCCAATTAAGCAATGCGGGTTTGCCTTATATTTCAGTATTGACCGACCCAACCATGGGCGGTGTATCAGCAAGTTTTGCCATGCTGGGTGATGTGATTGTGGCTGAACCGCAGGCTTTGATTGGCTTTGCCGGCCCGCGTGTGATTGAGCAGACCGTCCGCGAAACTTTGCCGGATGGTTTTCAGCGTGCTGAATTCCTGTTGGAGCATGGCGCTATTGATTTGATTATCGATCGTCGTGAAATGCGTAACAGGCTCGCGTCTCTATTGTCTGGTTTGATGCGTCTGCCAGCAGCGGCTTAATTAAAATACCGCATGCTGCCAGTCAAATTGGTTATTGATTTGCATCAGCCGGAAGTGCCTCCGGCGACTGAGATAGTCTTGCATGACTAGAGATTTGGCATCAAACATGGCACCAAAAAACTTGGCTGCATGGTTAAGTCACATCGAGCAGCTTCACCCCAAAGCGATTGCAATGGGGCTGGAGCGTGTCAAGCTGGTTATCCAGCGTCTGGCATTAAAACCAAACTTCAAAATCATTACAGTTGCCGGTACCAATGGCAAAGGCTCAACCTGCGCGATGCTGGCGGAGATATACAAGCAGGCTGGTTATCAGGTCGGCTGTTATACCTCTCCCCATTTGCTGCGGTATAACGAGAGAGTGCGCATCAATGGTATTGAGGCCAGTGATCAAGATCTGTGTGCAGCGTTTGCGGCAGTCGAACATGCCAGGTTGGGGCAGCATGCTGATGAAGAAATTGCGCTGACCTATTTTGAAGTAGGTACACTTGCTGCAGTATGGCACTTTGCCCAAGCCGGAATCGATATCGCGGTACTGGAAATTGGTCTAGGCGGGCGACTGGATGCCGTTAACGCGTTTGAGCCGGATTGTGCTGTGGTGACCAGCGTTGATATCGACCACCAGGAGTTTTTGGGAGATACGCGCGAAAGTATCGGTGCGGAGAAAGCCGGGGTGTACCGGCCTGCTGTGACAGCTATCTGTGGTGATTTGGCCCCCCCTGCGAGCCTGATTGCTTATGCACATAAAGTCGGCGCGGTCTTGCAGTTGATTAAGCATGCGTTTGATTTTGAAGCGACTGCTTCCGGCTGGCAGTATCTGGTTGATCAGACAGTTAGGTATAGCTTGCCATTACCGGCGCTCGAAGGCGGCTACCAACTCATGAATGCTTCGTGTGCGATCACTGCAGTGGAATCGTTGCAGTCGAGTTTGCCTGTCAGCAGCGAGGCAATTGCCAATGCAATGACTCAAGTTAAGCTAGCCGGCCGTTTTCAAACAGTTTCAAAATATCCTTGGTTGATTCTGGACGTGGCACATAATCCACACGCAGCACATGCGCTGGCAAAAAACTTAAAAGCAAATCGAGTGCAATCTCACAATCAAACGGCTGCAAAGCCCGGTAAAACGATTGCTGTATTTGCAATGCTTGCCGATAAAGATATTCATGGTGTTGTGGATGCGGTAAAAGATGAGATTGATTTCTGGTATATAGCGGGTATTGATCATAGTCGCAGCGCGCCTGTAGATGCGTTGGTTGAAGCGGTTCTCGATGCTGTGCCGCAGGCTAAAATCAAGAGATTCGATTCTGCAGCGAGTGCCTGCAAGCAAGCGCGTATTGATATAGAGGTCTGTATTGATAGAAACGAAAATGATAAAATAGTCGTGTTTGGTTCTTTCTTTACCGTTTCGAGCGTAATGCAGTACCTGAACGATGATACAGATACCCATTTTTGAAGGAAGCAGTAATGCCACCTGATTTACCTAATGAGCAGGAGCTGATACTTAAGAAAAGGGCGCGTCGCCGTCTGGTTGGCGCAATAGCGCTTGTGCTGTTGATGGTCATTATTCTGCCACAGGTGCTGCAGGATCGCGCGCTTCTGGCGCAGCAAGAGCCTATCAAAATTACGATGCCAGAGCTTGTGAATGTTCCTGCTGAGGCGGTAGTAAATAATCCGGTGGTTTCTGGCGCGGATAGTCAGCAGCCTGAGCCGGAAGCTGCCGCGGCTGCCAGTCCTGAAAGTCCAGTTGAAATTGCTTCCGAAAAGAAAGCTGCAGATTTGAATGCGCCAGTAGTTGAGCCCGAGCCGGTTGCAGCCAAAAAAGCCGAGAATAAACCTGTTCAGGAAACTGAAACCAAGGTTGCTGTAAAAGTGCCTGAAGCCAGCAAGCCCGCGTTACCAGCACCTATCAAGTCCCAAGAGACATTTAGCGTTCAGGTTGGCGTCTATTCCGACGCTGAGAATGTAAAGCGATTGCAAGAGCAGTTAAAGCAAGCCGGCTTTAGTACCCATACCGAGAAAGTCAAAATGCCCAAAGGTGACAGTTTGCGTCTTAAAGCAGGTAGTTTTAAATCACGTGAGGATGCTGTTGCTGCCTTGGGCAAGATTAAGGCAATAGGGTTGTCCGGTATCGTGATTGGAAATGAGTAAAGTCTTGATGCGTAGGATTTTGGTGTTGCCATTAGCCCGGTCTGGTAAATGGCAGTTGGGATAAGTAATAATGACGGCTTTTGATTATGCAGTACTCACAATTGTAGGATTGTCAGTCATATTCAGCGTGATGCGCGGTATGATCAAGGAAGTATTGTCAATTCTTGGCTGGGTAGCTGCATTTTATGTAGGCAGGACTTATACCAGTCAATTGCTGCCAATGATGCCGGCAGATATTCCTTCGGAGTCGTTGCGTATACTGGCTGCATTTTTAGTACTTTTTTTAGCAACACTTTTGCTTTCGACTTTGCTGGCTATCGCGATTTCTACTGTTTTTAAAAAAATCGGTTTAGGATGGCTCGACCGTTTGCTGGGCGCTTTCTTTGGCATGTTCAGGGGCTTGTTAATAATATGCATCCTGGTGTTCCTGGCTGGGCTTACCGAGTTGCCAAAGGATGCAAGATGGAAAAATGCGATGTTCAGTTCACCCATCGAGGCGCTGGTCATCAGTATGCTGCCTTGGCTGCCCGAAGGGATCGCCAAGCATGTTAAGTACGACTAAAGGGCAGCACCTTAAAGAATTTATTATTTTAAATACGCAATTTATCAGTTAAGGTTTAATACATGTGTGGAATTATAGGCATCGTTGGTAAAAATCCAGTTAATCAGTTGCTGTATGATGGTTTGCTGGTGCTGCAGCACAGGGGGCAGGATGCCGCAGGCATCGTCACCTGTGATGGCAATACGTTTTTTATGCATAAAAACAATGGCTTGGTGAAGGATGTATTTCAAACCCGCCACATGCGTAACTTGATAGGCAACGCCGGTATTGCCCATGTGCGCTACCCGACTGCAGGTTCTTCCAATGCCGCAGAAGCGCAGCCTTTCTATGTCAACTCGCCATTTGGTATTGTGCTGGGACATAACGGTAACCTGACCAATTCTGAGCAGCTGAAATCCGAAATGTTCCGTCAGGATCTGCGTCACATCAATACCAGTTCTGATTCCGAAGTTTTGCTTAACGTGCTGGCACATGAAATTGAAAAAACGTCGCGCAATGCTGTGCTGAACACGGATATGGTGTTTGATGCAGTTGCTGGCGTGCACAAGCGTTGCAAAGGCGCTTATGGCGTAGTGGCCATGATTGCCAACTTTGGGTTGCTGGCGTTCCGTGACCCTAACGGTATACGCCCATTGGTGATTGGCAAAAGCGAGACTGATAAAGGTACGGAGTATATCGTTGCATCAGAAAGCGTGGCACTGGATGTGCTTGGTTTCCAGATTGTACGTGACGTAGAGCCGGGTGAGGCGGTATTCATTGATATGGAAGGAAATTTCTTTTCCCGTCAATGTGCAGAAGATGCGAAACTGAATCCATGTATTTTTGAATATGTGTATCTGGCGCGTCCGGATTCTGTGATTGACGGTGTATCCGTATACCAGACACGCCTGGATATGGGTAAAAGCCTTGCTGACAAAATCAAGCGCGAGTGGTCAGATAAACAAATCGACGTTGTGATACCGATTCCGGATACCAGCCGCCCAAGCGCATTGCAGGTTGGCCTGGCTTTGGGCCTGGATTATCGTGAAGGCTTTATCAAAAACCGTTACATTGGCCGTACCTTTATTATGCCGGGACAGGCGTTAAGAAAAAAATCCGTACGTCAGAAACTGAATCCTATCGGTATTGAATTCAAGGGTAAAAATGTATTGCTGGTGGATGATTCTATCGTACGCGGTACGACTTCACAGCAAATTGTGCAGATGGCGCGTGATGCAGGTGCCAATAAGGTTTACTTCGCGTCTGCGGCACCTCCGGTGCGTTTTCCTAACGTGTATGGCATTGATATGCCTAGCCGCGATGAGCTGCTGGCAACCGGCCGCAGCGATGAAGAAATCTGTCAGGAAATCGGTGCTGACGCGCTTATTTATCAAGACCTTGATGCTTTGATTGCGGATGTTAAATTCAGAAATCCAAAAATAAAGAATTTTGATTGTTCATGCTTTGACGGTAAATATGTAACCGGTGACATTACTGAGGCTTATTTGGCAAAAATCGAATCTGCCCGTGCTGATGGCAAAAAAGGCCAGAAGCCGGCAAATTCCATAACGCAGCTGGATTTGAACCTGATCAACACGAACGACCTGCAAGTGGAGGAGGGGGCTTAAATATTATTAATGATTTAAGCCAGTAATGCTTGACTCTGCTTGGGCAGAGTACTAACATGAAGTTGCGCTGATTTGAGTTTGCCAACATTAATCAAGGCCACACTCAGCTTGCGGGCGCATTATAAATACAGCTAAAGCGAGTAAAAAAAGACCCGTTTTAGCTTAGTGCTTTAACGGGTTTTTTATTATTCAGACAGATTGAGAGTAAGGATATGAGCAAAATACAATACCATCCTGAGACGTTGAGTGTGCGTGCCGGTAGCGAAATGACAGAGTTTGGCGAAAATTCCGAAGCACTTTTCATGAACTCCAGTTTCAGATTCAAGAGTGCCGCACAGGCTGCTGCGCGCTTTGGTGGTAGTGAGCCGGGCAATATTTATTCCCGTTTTACCAACCCGACAGTGACCATGTTCCAAAATAAACTGGCTGCGCTGGAAGGCGCGGAACAGTGTGTTGCCACCTCCAGCGGTATGTCTGCGATTCTGGCCTGTGTCATGGGCTTGTGCTCTGCCGGCGATCATGTGGTGGCATCACGCAGTATTTTTGGCACCAGCGTGCAGTTGTTCGGCAATATTCTGAAGCGCTGGGGTCTGGATGTGACTTTTGTTTCACTGACTGACCCTAATGAATGGCAAGCGGCAGTAACACCAAAAACAAAACTGTTTTTTGTAGAAACGCCATCCAACCCGATGACCGAAGTTTGTGACATTCAGGTGTTGGCAGATATTGCACATCTGGCTGGTGCTTATCTGGTGGTTGATAATTGTTTCTGCACACCGGCAATCCAGCGGCCTTTGGCGTTGGGGGCCGATATCGCTATCCACTCTGCGACCAAGTATATTGACGGGCAAGGACGCTGCCTGGGTGGTGCTGTATTGGGCCCTAAAACTTTGATGGAGCCGGTTTATGGTTTCTTGCGCACTGCCGGCGTGACTATGAGTGCATTTAATGCCTGGGTGTTTTTAAAAGGTCTTGAAACGCTGCATGTGCGCATGGAGGCTCATTCTAAAAATGCACTTGCACTGGCGACCTGGCTGGAGGCGCAGCCGCAGGTGGCCCGCGTGCATTACCCAGGCCTGGCATCGCATCCGCAGCATGCGCTGGCAATGCGCCAGCAAAGCAGCGGTGGCGGCATTGTGACTTTTGAGGTAAAGGCCCAATCAGGACAGACGGCGCAAGAAGCTGCCTGGGCGCTGATTGATGCGACGCAATTGATTTCAATTACGGCTAATCTGGGCGACGCGAAAAGCACGATTACTCATCCGGCAACGACAACGCATAGCCGTGTAACAGCTGAGGCGCGAGCAATTGCAGGTATTACCGATGGCCTGGTGAGAATTGCAGTTGGCCTGGAGCATATTGAAGACTTAAAAGCTGACTTGGCGCTGCTTACTCAATAGGCAGTTTAATGTTGATTTAGATCTGTAAATGATGTCTTAATTTGCTGCTTGTTAGTGATGTATTACATTAAAAAATCAGGGTAACTTTACCCTGATTTTTTTACGCCATAAACAATGCTAAAAGTATGGTCAAAACCGTTAATTTACGCGCTAATCATGCTAAAATTTGCGTCATATAAAAACTATTAAAAGTCAGTCGAAATATGGATCAATTCGCTAAAGAAACCCTGCCGATTAGTTTAGAAGATGAAATGCGTCGGTCTTACCTTGATTATGCGATGAGCGTAATTGTTGGCCGTGCATTACCTGATGTGCGCGATGGTTTGAAACCGGTACATCGCCGTGTTTTGTATGCGATGCATGAGTTATCAAACGATTACAACAAGCCTTACAAAAAATCCGCCCGTATTGTTGGTGACGTAATCGGTAAATATCATCCACACGGTGATATTGCGGTTTACGATACGATTGTGCGCATGGCGCAGGACTTCTCACTGCGTTATATGCTGGTAGATGGCCAGGGTAACTTCGGTTCGGTGGATGGCGATAATGCTGCTGCGATGCGTTATACCGAAATCCGTATGGCGAAAATCGCACATGAATTATTAGCCGATATCGATAAAGAAACTGTTGATTTTGGCCCTAACTACGACGGTTCCGAAAACGAGCCGCTCATCATGCCGGCACGTATTCCTAACCTGCTCATTAACGGCAGCTCGGGTATTGCCGTAGGGATGGCGACCAATATCCCGCCACATAATCTGAACGAAGTGCTGGATGCCTGTTTTGCGCTGCTTAAAAATCCTGAAACTACAGTTGATGAACTGATTGATCTGGTGCCGGCACCTGATTTCCCGACTGCGGGTATTATTTACGGCACCGTAGGGGTTAAAGAAGGTTATCGTACTGGCCGTGGCCGTGTGGTAATGCGTGGCCGCACCCACTTTGAGGATATGGATAAGGGCGGTCGTCAGTCCATTATTATTGACGAGCTTCCATACCAGGTAAACAAGAAGACGCTGATTGAGAAAATCGCCGAACTGGTTAACGAGAAGAAAATCGAAGGTATTTCTGACCTGCGCGACGAGTCTGATAAATCAGGCATGCGCGTGGTGATTGAGCTCAAGCGTGGTGAAGTGCCGGAAGTTGTACTGAATAACCTGTATAAACAGACCCAGCTGCAAGATACGTTCGGTATGAATATGGTGGCCTTGCTTGATGGTCAGCCGCGCCTGCTTAACCTCAAGCAGATGCTGGAGGCGTTCCTGCGTCATCGCCGTGAAGTTGTTACGCGCCGTACCGTATTTGAACTGCGTAAAGC
>CAZUOQ010000042.1:0-7319 GCA_964622195.1 uncultured Methylotenera sp.
GGGGGTAGCCCGACAGCTAGTTACTTTCTTTTAACTGCCTGAAAAGAAAGTAACCAAAGAAAACGGCACCCCACACCACGGGCTACGCTTTCCCTGCGCTACTCGTCATAAAGGGCGGCAATCGGAGACCGCAAGGGTCTTCCCTTTCATCACGAATTGCTGAAGCAATTGTTCTGACGTGAAAACTCGCTAGGCTCAAACAGCCGATTGCTGAAAGCCCCCTTTATGTCTGCGTTGCTTGGCATGTTGAAAGGGGGGTGAATGAGTCAATTGTTAATTAATATTGAAAGCCGAAAAGCACTATTACGATTCCAGCTGCAATCCACATGTTATTTATTGCGTTGAACTATAACCCCTAGCGCTTTTAACCCCGGCAATATCGCAGGCTTAGCCACTTTTACTTTTACATTCAACGCGTTAAATTCTTTCAAAATTAATTGGCAGATATGCTCGGCTAAAGCTTCTACCAGTTGAAAGCTGTTTTCTTTAAGCGTTGCACGCACACGCTCTACCACTGCGCCATAGTCTATGGTGTCGGCAACATTATCGCTTTGGCATGCTTTGCTTAAATCGTAGCCAATCTCAATGTCGAGAATGATGGTCTGCTCAACCATGCGTTCCCACTCGGGTACGCCGAGTTTGGTTTGTACTTTGACTTCGCTTAAGAATATTGTGTCCATAAAATTATGATGCCCAGTATTTTTGTATAGTTTAGAATGTGATTAGTCAGATTTTAGAGCATCTTATTATGAATGAGTTAGGTTTTATTCCCGTAACCCTGGTTCCAGTAGTCTGGATTGTGGCAGCTTATCTGCTGGGTTCGATTGCGTTTGGTATTTTAATCAGCAAGCTTTATGGCCTGCCGGACCCGCGCTCGGTCGGTAGCGGCAACATTGGCGCAACTAATGTTGCACGTAGTGGTAAAAAATCAGCAGCAGCGTTAACGCTGCTGGGCGATGCTTTCAAAGGCTGGTTTCCGGTGTGGCTGGCTTTGCAGTCCGGCATGTTGATGTGGGTGGTCAGCGGTGTTGCGCTGGCAGTGTTTTTTGGGCATCTGTACCCGATTTACCATGGTTTTAAAGGTGGTAAAGGCGTGGCGACGGCGCTGGGAGTCATGCTGGCAATATCACCATGGTTGGGGTTGGCGACACTGGCAACTTGGCTTGTGGTTTTTTCAGCATCACGCTATTCGTCATTGGGTGCGATTGTAGCTGCGGCACTAGCGCCAGTATTTGCCTGGTATTTGCTGCCTTATCAGGATTACGTGCTGACAGTGCTGGTGATGTCAGTATGGCTGATATGGCGTCACCGAACCAATATCCAGAAATTGCTGGCCGGTACTGAGTCCGGTTTTGGCAAAAAGAAATAATCAGCAAGCAGGCATTGTAGGCTACGGTGTCTGCAGTTCGTTCAGGTTCCAGCGCGGCTTGACGCTGAAGCTGTAATTTTTGGGTTGAACATCCTGCATTGCGGCCAATCGCATGGCGCCGGCAAAGGCAATCATTGCGCCGTTATCAGTGCAGAACTCAAGGCGCGGATAACTGACTTTGCAGCCTCTGCGTTTGGTGGCAGCATTCAGTTTTTCACGCAGCTTGGCATTGGCGCCAACACCGCCTGACACGATTAAATTATCCAGCCCGGTATCACGTAATGCATGCATGCATTTGGTGGTTAACACTTCGGTAACGGCTTCCTGAAACTCAAAAGCAATGTCAGCCTTGGTAGCTTCATCTAAAGGCTGCTGCTGGTTAACCAGTGTTAACACCGAGGTTTTGAGTCCGCTGAAGCTGAAATTAAGATCGCCGCTATTAAGCAATGGCCGCGGCAGCTTGAAGTTAGGTTTTCCGCTTTGTGCTAGCTTGGATAAAGCCGGGCCACCCGGGTAACCCAAGTTTAATAACTTTGCGGTTTTGTCGAATGCCTCGCCGGCAGCATCATCGAGTGTGTCGCCAAGCAGCTCGTATTCGCCGATGCCATCCACGCGCATGAGCTGGCTGTGACCGCCGGATACCAGCAAAGCAACAAACGGGAATTGCGGCGGATTATCTTCAAGTAATGGTGCCAGTAAGTGGCCTTCAAGGTGGTGCACGTTGATAGTGGGCACTTGCAAGCTGTAAGCCAGTGCCTCTGCAAAGCTGGTACCCACCAGCAGCGCGCCGGATAGGCCGGGGCCTTGTGTGTAGGCAATGGCGTCAATATCCTGCAATGTTTTGTTAGCTTGTTTGAGCGTAGCTTCCGTCAGCGGCAGCACGCGGCGAATATGGTCGCGCGAGGCAAGTTCTGGCACTACACCGCCATATTCGGCGTGCATCTCCACTTGGGAGTGCAGGGCATGCGCCAACAGGCCGTTATTGGTATCATATAAGGCGATACCGGTTTCATCACACGAAGATTCAACACCAAGCACTAACATTTTTTGTATCCAACTTTGCCTAAAAAGAACATTTACAACACAATTACATAGAAAGTAATTGAACAAAACCAATTATACGATTAAAATGGCGGACTTTTCTCATGTTTATGCCTGCAAGGCGAAACTTGAGCATGACCTTATAATTGAATTGTTGCAGATAAGAGAGACCGAATGTCTAGTGTACGTGTAAAAGAGAATGAGCCGTTTGACGTTGCTTTACGCCGTTTTAAACGTTTGATTGAAAAAACTGGTTTGTTGAATGACCTTCGCGCACGCGAGTTTTACGAGAAGCCAACCTGGGAACGTAAACGCAAAGCTGCTGCTGCTGTTAAGCGTCAATATCGCCGCTTGATGAAACAAACATTGCCAGCAAAACTTTACTAAGAAATTAGTAAAGTTGTCAGTTATGTCATTGAAGGCTCAGATATCTGAGGATATGAAAACTGCCATGCGCGCAAAAGATAGCGCGCGTTTAGGCACGATTCGTTTGCTGCAAGCTGCGATCAAGCAGCGCGAGGTTGACGAGCGCATTGAGCTTGATGACAGCAATGTGATTGCTGTGATTGAGAAAATGCTGAAACAGCGTCGCGATTCTATTGCAGCGTATGAATCGGCAGGCCGAAATGACTTGGCTGATGTAGAGAAGTTTGAAGTCAGCGTGCTGCAAACCTATCTGCCGCAACAACTGACTGAAGATGAGATTAAAGACATCCTCGAAAAGGTTGTAGCGGAAACAGGTGCTGCTGGTATTAAAGATATGAGTAAGGTCATGGCGGCAATTAAACCGCTGGTAGCTGGCCGTGCCGATATGGGTAAAATATCCGGGTTGATCAAAACCCGTTTAGGTTAAGCAGTCGAGCCGTAGACAAGCAAACAGCATCAAGCAAACATCATAAGGAGCGTAAGCTCCTTTTTTGTTTTTGCCTGCTTTGTTGCTTTACGCTTACTTGGGTTGTAATCTTGCGCTAGAATTACCAGTCCGTAATTAAATCAACGTCGTTATTTTTGGTAAAAGCAGATAAATTTGATCCCGGAAAGCTTTATTCAAGAACTCCTGAACCGCGTTGATATCGTCGATGTGGTGGATAGAAGCGTGCCGCTCAAGAAAGCCGGTGCCAATTATTCTGCCTGCTGCCCGTTCCATAATGAAAAATCCCCCAGTTTTACCGTAAGCCCCACCAAGCAGTTTTATCATTGCTTTGGCTGCGGTGCGCATGGTACTGCCATTGGTTTTTTGATGGAGTATCAAGGGGTTAGTTTTGTTGAGGCGGTGCAGGATCTAGCCAAAAATGTGGGTTTGGTAGTACCGCAGGAAACGCGGGATGCAGATCGGCCTGCGCAAAAGGTGGTAGTCGGTTTGCAGGAATCTTTGCAGCAAGCTGCGAATTTTTATAAAGCCGAACTTAAAAAATCACAGCGCGCGATTGATTACCTAAAAAGCCGTGGCCTGAGTGGCCAAATAGCCGCCAAGTTCCAGATCGGTTATGCGCCAGCAGGCTGGCAAAATCTGCAAAGTGTTTTTCCTCACTATGAAAGTGAAGCGCTAACGACGGCAGGCTTGGTGGTTGAAAATGACCAGGGTCGGCGTTATGACCGTTTTCGTGACCGCATTATGTTTCCGATTCACGACCAGAAAGGCCAGGTAATCGGTTTTGGCGGGCGTGTGATTAATCCGGAAGATACACCTAAATACTATAACTCGCCTGAAACGCCATTGTTTCAGAAAGGTCATGAACTTTATGGCTTGTTCATTGCGCGTCGTGCAATTCGCGATGCAGGCCGTGCGCTGGTGGTTGAAGGCTACATGGATGTTGTGGCACTGGCGCAATATGGCATTGAATATGCGGTGGCAGCATTGGGTACGGCAACTACGCCTTATCACATTGCCAAGTTGATGCGGCAGGCAGACGAAATTGTATTTTGTTTTGATGGTGATAATGCGGGGCGTACTGCTGCCTGGCGTGCTGCCATGAATGCTTTGCCGGCGCTGACGGACGGCCTCAAGCTTACTTTTCTGTTCTTGCCAAAAGAGCATGACCCGGATTCTTATGTGCGCGAGTTTGGCAAAGAAAAATTTGAGGCTGAAGTCAAAGCGGCCATGCCACTTTCGCAATATATTCTGCAGCACCTGAGTGAAAACAATCCGTTGCAAAGTCAGGAAGACCGCGTGCGCTTTCTGAACGAGGCAGAGCCGATTTTGCAGCAGATTAATGCCCCGCGCAGTGCAATGTACCTGCGCAAAAAGGTCGCTGAGCTTGCACAATTGTCAGCCGAGGAAATGCAGAGCCTGCTCAAGCTGCCGAATGTGAATAAGCCTGCTGCGCAGGCGAGACCTAAATTAACGCGGACGACAGTATCATTACAGAAGCGTTTTTGCCTGATGCTACTGATGCGGCCTGAACTCGCTACCGAGTCGGATTTATCCTGGGTTGATGGTCAGGCGGATCAGGACATTTTACTCAAACAGACTATTGAAACTTGTTTGCGTCACCCCAATTCTAAACCAGCAGTATTGATGCGTGAACTTGAAGGCAAAGTTGAAGCCAAAGCTTTACGTGAGTTGGAGCGTGAATTGTCGCTGCTGGATGAAACGCTGGATCTCGAGCGAGAGCTGACAGGCACCAGGCAGCAGTTGCAGGATGCTTATTCACATAGGCAGTCATCGAATTTATTGGCGCGAGTCGGTGAAAAACCTTTAAGTGCACTGACGGAAGAAGAGAAAGCTTTATTGAAAGCTGTGGGCAATAAACCCAGCCAAAATAGGGCTTAATTCTGGTATAATACACGGTTCGGTAATCTAATTGCTATGCAGCTAATTTAAGTGCGTGGCAGAAGCTAATTTTAGAGGTAAGTCATGGCAAGACCAAAAAAGAGCGATCAAACAGCTGAAAAAGAAACAGAAGAGTTTATTAGTACGGATATGCAAGAGGTTAGCGCGGAAGAGCGCCGCACCCGTCTTAAAAGCTTAATCGTTTTAGGCAAAGAGCGTGGTTACCTCACTTATGCCGAAATTAACGATCACTTGCCTGATGATGTGCAGGGTTCTGAGCAGATCGATGGCATTATCGGCATGATCAATGATATGGGTATTCAGGTATACGAAGAAGCGCCTGATGCCGAAGTGCTATTAATGTCTGACGCGCCGCCGGCTGTGACCGATGAAGATGCGGTAGAGGAAGCTGAGCAGGCGTTGGCGACTGTAGATTCAGATTTTGGCCGTACCACAGACCCGGTGCGTATGTACATGCGCGAGATGGGTACGGTTGACCTGCTGACGCGTGAAAGCGAAATTGAAATCGCTCGCCGCATTGAAGATGGCTTGAAACATATGGTGCAGGCGATTGCTGCCTGTCCAACTACTGTTGGCGCCTTGCTGGAGCTGGTGGATAAAGTAGAAAAAGACGAACTTAGCGTTGATGACCTGGTGGATGGTTTGATCGACTCCGACATTGGCCTTGATGATGGTATGACTGCCGAGGCAGATGAAGAAGTTGAGCCTGAAGATGAGGATGAAGACGAAGATGAGGATTCCGATGGCGCCAAAGCCGCGGCAATCTCTGCTGAAGCGTTGGCGAAACTTAAGGAAGAATTGCTGAAGCGTTTTACTGTAGTGCGTGCTGCACACCAGAAAATGATGGAGATCCTGCCGGTAAGGGGTTCGCAAGACCCCGAGTATCTGACATTACTGTCAGAAATCCTGGAAGAACTCACCGCATTCCGTTTTTCACCGAAGCAGGTTGAAACGCTCTGTGACCAAGTGCGTGATCTGGTGGAAACCGTGCGCGGCCACGAACGTAAAGTGCTTGATTTTTGTGTTGAAAAAGCCGGCATGCCAAGGGCGCACTTCATCAAGTCTTTCCCTGGCAATGAAAGCAACCTGAACTGGCTGGCTGAAGAGCTGCAAGCGGATAAACCTTATGTAGAAAAACTGGCACGTTTTAATCACTCAGTGCTTGATCAGCAGCAGCGTATTATTGATCTGGAAGCCAAAGTCGGTATTTCGACCAAAGAGCTCAAAGAAATCAACAAGCAAATGACGACCGGTGAGGCACGCGCCCGCCGCGCCAAGCGTGAAATGATCGAAGCCAACCTGCGTCTGGTGATTTCTATTGCTAAAAAATACACCAACCGCGGTTTGCAATTCCTGGATCTGATTCAGGAAGGTAATATTGGTTTGATGAAAGCCGTTGATAAATTCGAATATCGTCGCGGTTTCAAATTCTCTACCTATGCAACATGGTGGATTCGTCAGGCAATTACACGTTCGATTGCTGACCAGGCCCGCACCATCCGTATTCCGGTGCATATGATTGAAACGATCAATAAAATGAATCGTATCAGCCGTCAGATTCTGCAGGAAACCGGTGTGGAGCCGGACCCGGCTTTATTGGCAGAAAAAATGGAAATGCCTGAAGACAAGATCCGCAAGATCCTGAAAATCAGCAAAGAGCCAATCTCCATGGAAACACCGATTGGAGATGATGAAGATTCACATTTGGGCGACTTCATTGAAGACAGCACAACGCTGGCACCAGTAGATGCCGCCGTTTACGCAAGTCTGCGTGATGCAACCAGTGAAGTGCTTGAATCATTGACGCCGCGTGAAGCAAAAGTTTTGCGTATGCGCTTTGGTATTGAAATGAATACTGACCACACGTTGGAAGAAGTAGGTAAACAATTTGATGTAACGCGTGAGCGTATTCGTCAGATTGAAGCCAAGGCTTTACGCAAGTTGCGTCATCCAACCCGCTCAGAACGATTGAGAAGCTTCCTGGAAACAGGCCAAGATTAGTTGTTTTAGAAAGGCCAATACCAGCTATTTTAGTTTAAAATAGCGAGCTTGAAAGTTTTGGCCCCCTAGCTCATGCTTGGTTAGAGCAGCGGACTCATAATCCGTTGGTGCTGT
>CAZUOQ010000043.1:0-7107 GCA_964622195.1 uncultured Methylotenera sp.
TTCAGATTTTTAGACCATTTCTAATTCTTACTAAATACTTGTTGAGATAGGATTTAAACATAAAGAAAAATTATTAAGCAAAGAATTTTATAGTCTGGTCATAGGCTGTAGAATCCTCGCCCCCGCGAGGCCCCACTCAAAGGTAGCTTCGGCTACCTTCTTTTTTTCTATTAAGTTTTCAATTTTTTCAAAGTACTTTCTAATGATTTGGAGTATATTATCAAGAGGGATGCTTAAAAAATGCGTATATTTTTATAGTCTATTTTATAAAAATGAAAAAAATACTGGCCGCTAGATGAGATTAAATTTTCATAATTTTATTCTTTCGGTTTCATTGCTTTTTGGGCTTTGTTTTCATTCTTTATCCTTCTGCGAAGAAGTCCAGGCACAAACTTATAAATCTGCGGCCGACAATAAAGTACACCTGACTGCAGAAGAGCAGCAATGGCTGAGTTCACATCCGGAAATCACTATTGCAGTCAGGCATGGTTACTCCCCGATTGAATTTATTTTTGAGCTGGAGGAGTTTCGAGGTATTTCTGTTGATTATTTAAAAAAGCTTGAGCTATTGCTTGGTATTAAGTTTAATAAAAGAATGGCTAGCCAGGAGCTGGCCGAAAATGATACCGACATGCTTTCTTCAGTAACGAATATTCACTCGCTGGAAGCAACAAAATTCTCTGCTTTAAATACTCCATTTCTAACCTCTTCAATAGGCATATTTACTAAAAAATATGCCCACAAGCTTGATGGTATTCATGATTTGCACGGTAAGAAAGTCGCGGTTTTTAAAACCAGTTTTGTTGCGAAACGTCTTGCTGAAGACCATCCTGAAATCAGTCTGTATCTGGTGGATATTGCTGAAGAGGCTTTGGACGCGGTGATTACCGGTAAGGTAGATGCTTATATCGGCAACACGGTAGTTATTCAATATGTGCTTAAAACCAATGAAAATGAATCTATCGTATTCAATACCAATACACCTTACCATGCCGAGTTTTATATGGCAGTACGCAGTGACTGGCCAGTACTTAAAACTATTCTGGAAAAAGGCCTGAACGCCATTTCTGAGCAAGAGCATGCGGAAATTCTTGACAGGTGGACCAAGGTTAACTATTTCAGCAAGGTCAATTATGGACTCATTATTTCCATACTTGCCGTGTCTGTGATTGTGCTCAGTATTCTGTTTATTTCGAATAGAAGGCTTAAGAAGGAAGTCAGGCAGAGAGTTGTACTTGAGAAATCATTAATCGAGTCCAAAGAGCAGGCAGAGCAGGCAGAAGAAACGATCCGGCGTTATTCAAAAGATCTGGAGCGACTGGCGATGGTGGCTAAACACACCACGGATTCTGTAGTTATCACTGATGCCGATGGTAAGACGCTATGGGCAAATCAGGCTTTTACCAAGTTAACGGGTTATACGTTGGAAGAGGTATTGGGTAAAAAACCCGGTGACTTGCTGCAAGGTGAAGAGACATCAGCGCAAGCGATTCAATCGCTGCGTGAGGCGGTTGAGCGTTTCTCAGATATAGAAACCGAGCTGATTAATTACAGAAAAAATGGCGAGAAATACTGGGTCAGGCTGAAAATATCTGCCATTGTAAACGCGTATGGAGAGCGTCGTTTTATTGCGATACAAACCGATATCACAAAACAGGTCAATTATATTAAAACGATCGAGAATGACCAGGAAGATATGGATGCGTTGTTCTCACTGAGTCCGGATGGTATTTTGGTTCTGGATTCTGACGATCGGGTCTCGCATGTCAATGCGGCTTTTTTAACCATGACAGGCTTGCAGAGCAATCGTCTGCTGGGGCATAAAGAGGCTGATCTTGATGCGTTTCTGGCTGGCCTGTGTGCGGATCCGAAAGAATATAAATCTGTGAATGAGTTTGCACAGATCGCTGATAGGCCGGATGTTAAGTTCAGATACGCCGATGGCACCATGCATAGTGAGTTCAAGCTCCAATTAAAATATCCCGTGCAGCGTACTCTGGAGCGCTCCTGCATCGAGACGAACCAGAAAAGAATCTCACGCGTCATTTATTTTAAGGATGTGACGCAGCGCGCAATTGTCGAAAACATGAAAAGTGAATTCATTACAACAGCAGCACATGAGCTAAGAACGCCGATGGCCGTTATTCTGGGATATGCAGAATTGCTGAACAGGAAAGATTTTGCTAGAGATGTGCAAGCCGAAATGATTGAGGCGATACATGCTAAATCAGAATTGGTTGCGTCTTTGCTGGATGATCTGCTGGATGTAGCGGTGATTGAATATCGCGCTGAAAAAACATTGAAACTTGAACTGCATGCGCTAGTACCGTTTATAAAATCCATTACGGAAACATTCATTTTCCCGGGTAATCATAATCGCATTATTCTTGATGAAATTCCCGATGTTGCAGACTTTTATTTTGATGCACAAAGGTTTGAGCGTGCGATCAATAATTGCCTCACTAATGCTTACAAGTTTTCTCCGGCAGATGGTGTGGTAAAAATGCGACTCTATCTGACTGAATCAACAGTCCCTGAGCTGGCAATCGAGATTCAGGATAACGGTATTGGTATGAATCCGGAACAGCTTTCGCGCATTTTCGAGAAGTTTTATCGCGCTGATAAATCCGGTCATATACCGGGGACCGGTCTCGGCATGGTGCTGGTGAAAGATATCATGGAGGCGCATGGCGGCAGGGTGTTTGTCGAGAGTGAGCTGAATACAGGCACTACGGTTACTTTAATCTTGCCTATGAGAACAAGTCTTGACTAGGTTAATCAGTATTGGTTAGGACAGTATTTAACCCAGTGTGGGTAGTTTGTTAAGTGTATGAGTAAAAATCAATTTGTTTTTGAAGGTGTATGGAAATGCGCAAAGTACTTATCGTAGATGACCAGGCCGATATACGCCGCATGATGATGATTGCATTAAGCGGGGATTTTGATCTGCTGGAAGCCGAGGATGGGGTTACCGCATTAGCGATGATTAAACAGCATCGGCCGGATGTCGTTTTGCTTGATGTCATGATGCCCGGAGAAATGGATGGCTTGCAGGTACTGGCGGCGGTCAGGAATGATGAGCAGTTAAAACATACGCGAGTGATTATGGTTTCAGCAAAAGGGCAAGTGAGTGATTATGAGTTGGGGATGCAGACGGGTGCAAATGCCTATTTTGTAAAGCCATTCAGCCCGCTTCAGTTGCTGGATGCCATTGATGAGCAGATCGCACAGTTAGACGCGGACGCTTGATTAGCCAGACTGGTTACTGATATGAATGTATTTCAGAAAATTCATGAGCAATTGCTGGCCAAATATCTTGGCTTCAGCTTGCGCGGCAAGATCAGTTTTACCCTGATTAAGATTGCTGTTTTGCTGCTTTTTGCAAAATCAAGTGCACGTGCGCGTCTCGATGAAGTGTATGAAGATCTTGATCAGCACGTCAAAATTCGCACCAGTGAATCAGAAAGTGCAAGAAGTTTATTGCAAGAAGCCGTATCAAGTGTCACGCATGGCGTTTGTATTTTTGACCAGCAAGACAATCTGCTTATTTTTAATGAGGCTTATAAAGAATATACGACACTAGGTGACTTTATCGAAGTTGGTAGAGCGTATGAAGAGATATTGATTAAGGTTGCAGCCGAAAAAACTTTTGATATAACAGCTGGTGGCGAGGCTGAGTGGGTAAAAACACGAATGGTGCATCATCTAAACGCAGATGCAAAACCGTTTGAACTTAAACGCACTGATGGCCGCTGGTTTATGGCGCAAGAAATAAAAAGCCCTAGCGGGTATGTCATTGGAACTCGCATTGAAATTACAGAGCTTAAAAACATAACGGATGCTTTAATGCAGCGTGAGCTTTATCTGCGCGCTACCCTGGATAATCTGCCATTCCTGTTCTGGCTTAAAGATAAAGATAACCGCTTTCTGGCGGTTAATAAGGCGTTTTCTGATGCCTGTGGTCTTGCACAGCCAGAGGATGCCGCAGGTAAAACGGATTACGATGTTTGGCCTCAAGCGTTGGCGGCACAATATGTTGCAGATGACTTGGAAGTGATGGGCAGTATGCAGGAAAAACATGTTGAAGAGCCAATGGATGCCAGTTACGGTACCACCTGGGTTGAAACTTACAAAAAACCGGTAATGAGCCGCGATGGCAAAGTGGTGGGAACTGTAGGCTTTGCACGCGACATCAGCGATCGTAAGCGTATTGAACTGGCATTGGCTGAGGCTGAACTACGCTGGTCAATGGCCGTGCGCGGTGCCAATGATGGTATTTGGGACTGGAATCTGAAAACAGATAAAGTCTTTTACTCCGAGCGCTGGAAAACAATGCTGGGTTATGCACCGGATGAGATTTCGGATTCACCTGATGAATGGAAATCACGTATTCATCCCGACGATTATGAACGTATGCTCGAATTAGTTCATGAACATCTGCAAGGAAACTCAGCGTTCTATTCTGGCGAGCATAGATTAAAGTGCAAGGACGGTACTTATAAGTGGGTGCTGACACGCGGCAAGGCGCTATTTGACGAGAGCGGTAAACCGATCCGCATTTCAGGGTCACATACTGATATCAGCGAGAAAAAAATTGCAGACGACATTATTCTGGACAGGACGCAGCAACTGGATGCTATTTTCGCCCTGAGCCCTGATGGTTTTGTTTCGTTTGATCAGAATCACCATTTCAAATATGCCAATCCGGCTTTTTATCAGTTGACGGGTTTTGAAGCTTCCAAGCTGGCTGGGGTCAGCGAGGAAGAGTTCAGTCATTCGCTTGCAATGCAATGTAAAGATAACGCGCGCTTTATCGGTATAAGTGCGTTAAGGGCAAAGCTGGCTATCGCTGCCAAGCATGATGCAAAAGATAGGGTAAGGACGCGTGAGGATGTAGACGGACAGATTATTGAGCTTACAGGAGCAGGTAATCGGCTGCTGGAGGTGGGACTTCGTACCTCCAGAGCGCCAACGGTCTCAGAAATTCTTTATGTGCGTGATGTGACTTATGAGGTGGAAGTTTCACGTATCAAGAGTGAGTTCTTATCAACGGCTGCCCATGAGCTCAGAACCCCTATGTCGAGTATTTTTGGCTACTCTGAGCTGTTGCTGTCGCGACAGTTCAGTGAAGCGCAGCAACGCAATATCCATGAGGTCATACACAAACAGGCGATTCTGGTATCGGAAATACTGAATGAACTGCTGGATTTGCAGCGTATTGAAAGTCGGCGCGGCAAGGATTTTGAGTTTGCCAAACTGGATGTCGGCCAATTAATCAGTGAAACAGTATCAATGTTTAAAGCACCTGAAGGCCGGGCTGCGCCTGCAGTTTTATTGTCTGCAGGTGGTTGTTTTGTTAAGGCTGATCGCAGCAAAATGATGCAGGTCATTAACAATGTGTTGTCTAATGCTTATAAATATTCACCCAACGGTGGGGATGTGGTCGTTGAAATAGGGAAAAATGACGA
This sequence comes from uncultured Methylotenera sp., assembly GCA_964622195.1. Classification (GTDB taxonomy): domain Bacteria; phylum Pseudomonadota; class Gammaproteobacteria; order Burkholderiales; family Methylophilaceae; genus Methylotenera. The sequence continues at coordinate 5,469 of CAZUOQ010000043.1, forward strand.
TATGAGTTTTGTCGGCATTAAAATCAAAGATCACGGCATGGGAATGAAGCCTGAGCAATTGGCGCGCGTCTGTGAGCGTTTTTATCGTGCCGATACCTCAGGCGCGGTGCCAGGCACGGGCCTGGGGATGAGTATTGTTAAAGAAATTATTGAACTGCACAACGGTTATATTGATATTGCAAGTCAATATGGTACAGGTACAACCGTCACCTTGTGGCTGCCGGTTGAGGTGGCCGATTTAGCACCAGAAACTGGGCACTAAATGCTGAGTAACAAAAAAGTCATGACTGCAGATCAAAATAATCCGGCTAAAACATTAAAAATCCATACACTTGCAGTCGTGGCGATGGCTTATTTTGTTTTTGGAGGCATGGGCCTCAGCCTGGCCATTCCACCGGGTTATGCAAGCCCGATATTTCCGGCTGCGGGTCTTGCTGTCGCTTTAATGTTATGGTCTGGTAATCGTGCCTGGCCCGGGATATGGGCAGGATCATTTATACTGAATCTCAGTGTCAGCTGGCTGAATGCAGACTTGAGTCTGCTAAGTGCTGGTGTCGCATTTGGTATTGCCAGTGGCGCAACATTGCAGGCGCGGCTCGCTTCTTATCTGGTAACCTGGCAAGTAGGTAAGTCCTGGCAGGAGATGGAGCTGGAATCCGACATTGTCCGTAGCCTGCTGCTTGCCGGCGTGATTGGCTGTGTCGTATCTGCCAGCATCGGTGTTTCGGTACTTTATTTTGCCGGCATCATCACTGCTACGGCTTATGTCAACTCATGGTGGAGCTGGTGGGTGGGCGATACGCTGGGCGTGCTGATTGCAATGCCGCTTACGCTTAGCATACTCTACCGCAGGCATCCTTCATGGCATAACCGTTTAAAAACCGTGGGCATCCCCATGATGCTGGTGTTGTTTGCGGTAGCGGGTGTCGTTGCCTTAGCCAGCAATTGGGAACAGAGCTTTAGAAAAGATGAAATCAAAAAACACGGTGAGGCTTTTGAAAGGCTGATTGCGCAGCGGTATATTGCACATAAGGAAGCCATTACTGCATTAGCCAGGCTGATTGAAGTGATGCCGGAGATGACCTTTGATCAATTTGAGTATTTCACACGCATTACGCTTAAAGATCATCCTGATCTTTTTGCGCTCAGTTACAACCCTTACGTGCGTTTTGAGCAGCGCACAGCGCTTGAAGCACACATGTCCAAAGTGGGCGCGACATCAGATTTCAGGATCAAGGAGCGCAATCAACAATCCGGGTTTGTAGATGCAGCTAAACGTGACATATATGTGCCGGTTGGTTTTATTGCGCCACTCGCCGGTAACCAGCAAGCCATAGGTTTTGATATCAATTCGGATGCAACCAGGCATGATGCGATCAAGCAGGTATTGCGCTCGGGAGAAACTGCGATTACGGCACCGATCAAGCTGGTTCAGGAGCAGCAGGACCGTATCGGTGTGCTTGTTTTGACCCCGGCTTTTTTTAATAGGAGCAAAGCAGATGGTAAAGCAACCGTGTCTGATATTGCGGGTTTTGCCACAGGGGTCATCAAAGTCGACGAATTGATCAGCATTGCGACTGCATCAGCAATGGTTGATGATCTTGTTTACCAGATCGATGATGTTGCTGCACCTGTAGGT
>CAZUOQ010000044.1:0-5791 GCA_964622195.1 uncultured Methylotenera sp.
ATGGATTAACTATGTAAAAAAGCACAATGACAAGGCGTGCGAGCGCAACAAAGTCAGTGTGCTTTATTCTGAAATTTCTTATAAAATAACATTTTGGCTATTAAAGCTGTAAAGGATTAAAAATGACCTATGTCGTCACCGAAAATTGCATTCAATGTAAATACACTGATTGCGTTGATGTATGCCCTGTTGATTGCTTTGTAGAAGGCCCAAACTTTCTGGCAATTAACCCGGACGAGTGTATCGATTGTACGTTATGTGTTGCAGAATGCCCGGCAGAAGCGATTTTTGCAGAAGATGACGTGCCGGAAGATCAGCAGGACTTTATTGCATTGAACGCGCGTCTGTCAAAAGTATGGCCAGTGATTACCTCGCGTAAAGAAGCACTGGAAGATGCAGACGCGATGAATGGCGTTCCAGAAAAACGCGATTTACTGATCGAGTAATATATAAGCAAGATCAAACACCCAAAGGAGGCTTTTGCCTCCTTTAATTTTTTGATCTTGTACTTTTACAAAACATGACCGCCCCGCTTAAATATCTACAGCATTATTCTGCGACGCTACAGGATAAAATACGTCAACTGCATGCACAGAATCAGCTTGGCGACTATATTGCGCAACGCTATCCGCAGTCACACAGCATTCAGACGGATAAAGCGCTATACGAATACAGTGCTGAAATAAAACAGGCCTATCTGCGTAATGCGCCGCTGCTGGACAAGGTACATTACGACAACAGATTAAGTATTGAGCATCATGCACTGGGACTTAACACTGCGATCTCGCGGGTACAGGGTGGCAAATTAAAAGCCAAAAAAGAAATCCGCATTTCTTCCTTTTTCAAGGAAACGCCGGCCGAATTTCTACGCATGATCGTCGTACATGAACTGGCACACCTGAAAGAACGTAACCATGACAAGGCATTCTACCAGTTATGCCAGTATATGGAGCCCAACTACCACCAGTATGAATTTGACTGCCGAGTTTACCTGTTTTGGAAAAGTAATAACAAAATTACTACGGGCTAGACCAAAGCTTGCTTTTACGTATCATAAGCCAGCCGAGCGCGAGATAAGCAGCCATCGCAATTGCCAGGCCTGATGGCGCATACCAGACCAGCGGCACGATCAGGCCAGCCGATACCGTAGACAGCAGCATTTGTATAAAAGCCTGCCCCGAAGCAGCCGTACCGCGAATTTTAGGATGGCGATCCAGCGCGGCCAGCGATAATATCGGCATCGCCAGCGCCATCCCCACATTGAACAATGCAATGGGAGCGATATTATAAACAGGCTTTGTTGGCAGCAAAAAGCAAACTAGAAGATTGAGCATCACCATCGCAAACATCCACCAATAAGCTGCTTTAACGACCTTACTTTGCGCATATTTGCCGGCTGCACGCTTGGCCATATATGAACCGAGCACCATGCCGCACACAGTCGGGATGAACATCCAGCCAAACTGATGATCTCCCAGCCCCAAATGTTTGATGAGGAATACCGGGCTCGCCAGCACATACACAAAAAATCCGGCAAAGTTGGCACCTAGCGCAAACACTACAAAATTGAATTCTTTATCACTGAAAATAATACGGTAATCTTTCATCACCTGTTTGGCTGATAGCGGTACACGCTTCCCTGCCGGCATCGTCTCGGGCAGATAACGCATGGCTGCCAGCAGGCTGACACCTGAATACAAGGCAAGGAATATAAAAATCGCCTGCCAGTGAATACCCAGCAATAAGCCACCGATGATGGGCGCTACAGCCGGTGCAATACCAAACAGCATCTGCACTGTTGCCATCACACGCTGCGCCTGCGGGCCGGAAAACAGATCGCGCACCATTGCACGCGCCACAACATTGCCGGCACCGCCAGACAAGCCCTGCAATGCGCGAAAGAACCATAACGTTTCAATATTGGTGGCAAATGCACAACCAATCGACGCAATGACAAAAACACCCAAGCCCCACTTGATGGCGGCAATACGCCCAATTGAATCGGAAATGGCGCCATGCCAAAGCGTCATGAGTGCATAAGGCAATAGATAAAACGTGAGGCTTTGCTGCAACTGCAATGATGTTGCCTGAAAATCATTTTCCAGCACTGCAAAAGCCGGCAAATAGGTATCAATGGCAAACGGTGCCAATGCAGCCAGGCTCGCCAGGACTACTGATAAAAATAATGGTGATGGTTGGTTTTTCAAAATATTTTCTCAAATAAAAAACGCGCTGCAGAACTATCGGCAGCGCGTTCAATTTAACCATAACTTATTCAAGCATGGTTAATCTAAGTAATAATTTATGGCAGTGCGTGGAACTCATCCGTTAACTCTTTCAACTCGCCGGAAATAATTTTCTTTGAGTTTTTATCGTTACGGAACAAAATAGGCTGTGCCGCAATGACCGGGTTTTTCGCATCCTCAATCGCTTTTTCAATCAGGTGGTGATGCGGTGATTTACTGCATACCGGATCAGCTGCTTCGGCATCGCCCGTCAGCAGGAATGACTGGCAGCGACAGCCGCCCAGATCTTTTTCTTTTTCGCTGCAACTGCGGCATGGCTCTTTCATCCAGCTATCGCCGCGATATTTGTTGAATGCAGGTGAGTCTTTCCAGCTCCAGCCCAGGTCTGTATCTTTTACATTCGGGAACTTCATGTTAGGCAGCACACGGGCTGAGTGACATGGTAATACATCACCGTTTGCTGTTACGATCATGAACACTTCGCCCCAGCCATTCATGCATTTTTTTGGACGGTCCGAGAAGTAATCCGGTACTACAAAGAAGATCTTCATCTTGCTGCCGGACTTTTCCCGGAACTCGTTGGTGATGCGTTCAGCCTCTTCAACCTGCTCCCGGGTTGGCATTAACTGGCTGCGATTCACTAATGACCAGCCGTAATACTGTGTATTTGCCAACTCGATATATTCGGCACCGAGTGCATCAGCCATTTCCAGAATTTCTTTCATGTGGCCGATGTTATAGCGGTGTATCACCACATTCAGCACCATCGGGTAGCCATGGCCTTTAATCATAGCCGCGACTTTCTTCTTCAGCTCGAAGGTCTTGGTATTGGTGATAAAATTATTGATCTCTTCAGTAATATCGTGCATTGAAAGCTGAATATGGTCCAAGCCGCCCTCTTTAAATGCCTGAATACGTTTTTCGGTTAAACCGACACCGGAAGTAATCAGATTGCTGTAATAACCGAGCTTCTTGGCTTCAATCACGATATCTTCAATATCGTCACGCAGCAGCGGTTCGCCGCCTGAAATGCCCAACTGAATCGCACCCAGTTTGCGTGCATCACGCAATGCCTGTATCCATTGCTCGGTAGTCAGCTCATTTTGCGTATGTTTATCGTAATCAGTAGGGTTGTAACAAAATGCACAATGCAGCGGGCAGCGATAGGTCACCTCCGCCAGCAACCACAAAGGCTGTGTTTGTGTAGCACTGGCAGCAACACCGTTATTGGTAGCCGCATGCACAGTTTTTTGTACTACTGATTCACCTAAAGAGGCTTGTGTCATTTTGTTACTCCTAAACTCACAGGCTGTAAGCCCTATTTATTACTCTAAACCTTACGTAGCCAGCCTTTGCTGACTGCAAGTTCAAACATGCCAATAATGTCACTTTCGATATCATCGGCATCCGGAAATGTAGCTTTTAAATCCGCCACAATATCCCCTACTGTTGCTTTGCCGTCTACACGCTTTAATACTTCACCGGCACCTCCATGTAATTTGACCATGCCTTCCGGGAAAAGTATCACATAGCTATTCTGTGCCTCTTCCCACTGAAAGCGGTGGTGATGAGAAAGTGCGTAAACATCGGCATGTTGTATTTGAATATCCATCATGACTTTTCTTAGCTCACATTCATAACCGGTTGGCGCAGATAATCACGGCCTTCAACCTTGATATCAGTGCATTGCAGCATGATCGCATCCGCCATTACCCACAGTACATCCAGTTTGAATTGCAGGATTTCCAATGCGCGCTCCTGTAAAGCACGGCTTTGGCCGAAATAATCTAAAGTTACCTGCAAACCTTGCTCTACGTCACGGCGTGCTTGTGTCAGACGGTTTTTGAAGTATTGCATGCCTTCAGGATTAATCCATGGGTACATATCAGGCCATGAATCGATACGCTGCTGATGGATATGCGGCGCGAACAGCTCTGTCAGGCTGGAGCATACAGACTCCTGCCAAGGACGCTGTTTTGCAAAATTGATGTATGCATCCACCGCAAATCTGGTACCAGGAGCAACCAGCTTCAGTGACATCACTTCTTCGCGTGTCAAACCAACGGCGTGGCCTAAATGGATCCATGCTTCGATACCGCCCTCACCGCCTTCGTTAATATGGCCGCTGCCATCGTGGTCGAAAATACGTTGAATCCAGCCGCGACGCAATTCACGATCTGGGCAATTGGAAAGAATGGCTGCATCCTTCATCGGAATCGCAATCTGGTAGTAATAACGGTTGGCTACCCAAGCCTGCATTTGCTGCTGTGATAATTTACCTTCATACATCAGCACGTGAATCGGATGGTAAATGTGGTAGCCCTTACCTTTTTCACGTAATTTCGCTTCAAACTCTTCTTTGCTCCATGGAGCCAATTCTTTATTTGCCATTTTTTATAGTCCTTATAAGATAATGTCCATACCATCGTATGCAACTTCAATTTTGTGTTCATTCAAAATTGCACGTTCGGCAGAATCTTCACGCAAAATAGGGTTGGTATTGTTGATGTGTATCAAAACTTTACGCACATCACCGAATTTATCCAGGTCTTCAATCATGCCTTTTGGACCAGATTGCGGGTTATGACCAATACTGCGTGCAGTCTTTGTCATCAGACCTAAATCCAGCATCTCGGTATCAGTCCAGAATGTACCATCCACCATAATGCAATCAGCTTGATTCATGAGCTCCGGAAGATGCGGCTCAATTTCAGCCAAACCTGGTGAATACCAGCATTTTTTACCGGTACTGATTTCTTCAATCAATACACCGATGGTATCGCCCGGCTGGGGATTATTGCGATGCGGTGAATACGGCGGCGCGGCACTTTTCAACGCAACAGTCGTAAATTTAAGATTAGGTACATTCGGAATCGTAAAGCTGGTTTTACCATCAATTGGCACATTATGGTGGTTGATACCACAGTAATGTCCCAATATATTCAGGATTTGATTACCGCTGGTTAAATCCCCATACACAGCATCAGTACAGTAGATTTCACGCTTTACCGTACCCTCACGCAGCATAAACAAACCTGTGGTGTGGTCAATCTGCGCATCAATCAGAACAACTGCCTGAATACCGGTATCACGCACTGCACGGCCCGGCTGTAATGGCGCAAAGTCCTGTATCTGCTGCAGTACATCAGGTGATGCGTTGAACAAGACCCAGTTAACGCCATCGCTGCTTACGCAGATTGATGACTGTGTGCGTTTAGTCGCCTTGATCGTACCTTTGCGCAAACCATCACAGTTAAAACAATTACAGTTCCATTGCGGAAAACCACCGCCGGCACCTGCGCCTAATACATGTATATGCATATCAATCTACAATTCTTTAAAAACAGTTATTTATCATTTTATTTTTTATAAAAAACCAACTACAGAATCAATTAGTTTTTTATAAAAAAAGCTTAACTTATTAATCTTTAAGACAGCTTTCTAGAAAAAAAGGCTGTCTTGCGGCAGCCTTTTTTTAATTAACGTATACGCTAATTATTTGTTCATTACGTACATTGTTACTTCAAAGCCAAAACGCATTTCTG
>CAZUOQ010000045.1:0-5228 GCA_964622195.1 uncultured Methylotenera sp.
TGCGTCATCGCCGTGAAGTTGTTACGCGCCGTACCGTATTTGAACTGCGTAAAGCACGCGAGCGTGGCCATGTGCTGGAAGGTTTGGCAGTTGCATTGGCAAACGTCGATGAGATGATTGCAATCATCAAAGCTGCGCCAACACCGCCAGAAGCGAAGAAAGACCTGATGGACAAGGCTTGGCATTCACCAGTTGTGGAAGAGATGCTGAAACGTGCGGCGATGGAAGCTGCGCGCCCGGATGGTTTGAGTATTGATTTTGGCTTGACGCCAAACGGTTACAGGCTGAGCGATGTACAGGCGCAGGAAATTCTGCAAATGCGCTTGCAACGCCTGACTGGTCTTGAGCAGGATAAAATCGTTAATGAATATAAAGAAGTCATGGATGTGATTGCTGATTTGCTGGACATTTTAGCAAATGCATCACGTGTGACTGCGATTATCAGTGATGAATTGACTGAAATCAGAAAGCAGTTCGGTGATAAGCGCCGCAGTGAAATCGTGGCGAATGCACAGGATCTGTCACTGGAAGACCTGATTACACCACAAGACGTAGTCGTAACGCTGTCACATACTGGTTACATCAAATCACAGCCGCTGGATGAGTATCGTGCGCAGAAACGTGGTGGTCGTGGCAAGCAGGCGGCAGCAACCAAGGAAGATGACTTTATCGACAAGATGTTCGTGGCGAATACCCATGATTACATCCTGTGCTTCTCCAGCCGTGGCCGCGTGTACTGGCTTAAAGTGTACGAAGTGCCGCAGGGTAGCCGCACCAGTCGCGGTAAACCTATCATTAACCTGTTCCCGCTGGAAGAAGGCGAGAAAATCAACGCTATTCTTTCTGTGAAAGAGTTTGATGAAAATCGCTTTATCTTTATGGCGACTTCATTAGGTACCGTTAAGAAAACTGCGCTCACAGAATTTGCCAATCCGCGTAAATCCGGCATTATTGCGATTAATCTGGATGAAGGCGACTACCTGATCGGCGCGGAAATTACTAACGGCAGCGATGACATTATCCTGGTTTCTAACGGCGGTAAAGCGGTCTGGTTCGACGAAGAAGAAGTCCGTGAAATGGGTCGCGCAACACGCGGCGTGCGTGGCATGAAGCTGGCAGCTGACCAGCAGGTCCTGTCATTGCTGATTGCAGAAAATGATCAGCAAACTGTGCTAGTGGCAACAGAGAACGGTTACGGTAAACGTACCGTACTAGCAGATTTCCGCCACTCCGGCCGTGGTACGCAAGGCGTTAAAGCGATTGCGGTAAGTGAGCGCAATGGCTTGGTAGTAGCGGCTAAACTCGTAAATGATGAAGATGAAATCATGCTGATTACTACTGGTGGTGTGTTGATTCGCACCCGTGTAAAAGAAATCCGTGAGCTAGGCCGCGCAACACAGGGTGTAACGCTGATCAATCTGGGTGAAGGTGAAAAACTTTCCGGTATCGAAAAAATTGTAGAAACGGACGATGATGAAAGTGCGGAAGATGTTGTTTCAGAAGCTGCCGGAGAAGCTGTTGAAGATGGCACTGGACAGCAAGAGGAATAAGTAATTTTTAAAAGTTTTGATTGTTGGCTTCTTGAGTTATCTGTGATTAAAAAATAAGGTTCAAGTAATAAATGACACAAATTTATAATTTCTCGGCAGGCCCTGCCGTATTGCCAAAGCCGGTGCTCCAACGTGCACAGGCGGAGATGCTGGATTGGCATGGCTCAGGTATGAGTGTGATGGAAATGTCACACCGCGGTAAGGAATTTACCAGTATCCTGGCTAAGACTGAGGCGGATTTACGTACTTTGCTGAATATTCCGAAAAATTACAAAGTGCTTTTCTTGCAAGGTGGTGCGATTGCCGAGAATGCAGTGATTCCGATGAATCTGCTTAATGGCGGTGAGGCGGATTATGTAGTTACCGGCTCATGGTCTAAACGCAGTGTCGAAGATGCAAACGCTTATGGCAAGATTAATGTAATAGCAAGCAGTGAGGCTGATAAATTTACGCACGTGCCCGCATTTGATAGCTGGAAATTAAACAAGAACGCACAGTATCTGCATATCTGTACCAATGAAACCATCAACGGCGTTGAGTTTGATGGTTTGCCGGATGCCGGCGATGTCCCGATTGTGGCTGATATGTCATCACACATCCTGTCCAGACCGATTGATGTAAGTCAGTATGGTGTGATTTATGGCGGTGCGCAAAAGAATATCGGCCCGGCAGGTTTGTGTCTCGTGATTGTGCGTGAAGATCTGCTGGGTAGAGCCTCACCTTTGACCCCGGCGGTATTTAACTGGAAAACCCAGGCTGAAAACCAGTCTATGATCAATACGCCGCCGACTTACAGTATCTACATTGCTGGACTGGTATTTGAGTGGCTGCTGGAGCAGGGCGGTGTGGCTGCGATTGAGAAAGTAAATATAGCCAAGGCGAATTTGCTCTATGACTATATCGATAGCACCGATTTTTACCTGAATAATGTTGCGGTTAACAACCGTTCACGCATGAATATTCCGTTTTTTCTGAAAGATGAGTCATTGAACGATGCGTTCCTGAAGGGTGCAGAAGCGAATGGCCTGCTGCAGCTGAAAGGTCACCGTATGGTGGGCGGCATGCGCGCGTCTATTTATAATGCGATGCCGATTGAGGGCGTGCAAGCCTTGATCAGCTATATGAAAGCCTTTGAAAGCGCACACTAGATATGACAGACATCCCGCCATCAAATAAATTAAAGCAGCACCGCGATCAAATTGATGCGATTGATGAACAGATACTGAAGCTCGTCAATGACCGTGCCAGTCATGCACGCCACATTGGTGAGCTTAAAGATGATGGCGTGATTTATCGTCCGGAACGCGAAGCGCAGGTGCTCAGGCGTTTGGTCGAGCACAATCATGGCCCGTTACCAGCTGAGGCGGTGACCAATATTTTCCGTAGCATCATGTCTAATTGCCGGGCGCTGGAGAAAGAGCTGACGGTTGCATTTCTTGGGCCACTAGGGACTTACAGCGAAGAGGCTGCACTTAAACAGTTTGGCCAAGGCAGAAGTGCTGCTGTATGCGGTTCAATTGATGAAGTATTTCGCACTGTAGAGTCAGGGCAGGCAGATTACGGTATCGTTCCGGTAGAAAACTCTAATGAAGGCGCCGTAGGTTTGACGCTGGATCTGCTGCTGAGCAGCCCGTTAAAAATTTGCGGTGAAGTGACGATCCCGGTGCATCATTGCCTGCTTTCTGCACAGTCTGACATCAGTAAAATCAAGCATATTTTCTCTCATGCGCAGTCGCTATCGCAGTGCCATGAGTGGCTTAACCGCGTTATGCCGAATGTAACGCGTGAGGCTGTCGTGAGCAATGCGCTTGCTGCACAGATGGCGCACGATCTGGTGACCACCGAGAATACACCGGTAGCGGCAATTGCCAGCAAGCGTGCCGCAGAGCTGTTTAATTTGAATGTGCTTGCAGAGAATATTGAAGACGACCCTAAAAATACAACGCGTTTTTTAGTGATATCAAACCACGATGTCGCGCCATCAGGTCAGGATAAGACCTCACTGGTTATGGCAACCAAGAACCAGCCCGGTGCGATTCTTGGGTTGCTGACCCCTTTGGCCGAGCATGGTGTGAGCATGACCAAGCTCGAGTCGCGCCCATCAAAGGTTGGCATGTGGGAGTATGTGTTTTACGTCGATATTGAAGGCCATGCGCACAGCGCACATGTGGCCGCAGCCATCAAGGAAATTGAAGGCCGTGCTTCGTACCTGAAACATTTGGGCTCTTATCCTGTCGCAGTCGTATAAAACTTTTAATGCAGTTTAAACCTGACAATTAATCTCACATTACTCTAAAAATGACTATTCAAGCCCCAGCCTATATTCGTCAGATCGCGCCGTATCAAGGCGGTAAACCAATCACCGAACTTGCCCGTGAAATGGGGCTGCAGGTAGAAGATATCGTCAAGCTAGCCTCCAACGAGAACCCTTTAGGCATCAGCCCTAAAGCCGAGTACGCGATACAGGAAGCGATTCTGGATATTGCGCGCTACCCTGATGGCAACAGCTTTTTGCTGCGCGATGCAGTCAGCAAGAAATTCAATGTGGCACACAATCAAATCGTATTCGGCAACGGCTCTAACGATATTCTGGAATTGGCAGCGCGTGCTTACCTGACCAACGATAGTGAAACCATTCATTCGCAGCATGCATTTGCTGTGTATCCGCTGGTTACACAGGCTATGGGCGCAACTGGCGTGGTTGTACCCGCAAAGAATTATGGCCATGATCTGGATGCGATGCTGAAGGCGATTTCCGCTAATACGCACATGATTTTTATCGCGAACCCTAATAACCCGACAGGTACCTTATTGGGCAAGGACGAACTCTATGCTTTCCTGAAACAGGTGCCTAAAAATATACTGGTTGTGCTGGATGAGGCTTATGATGAATATCTGCCGGCTGATCTAAAATCCGAAGCAATTAAATGGTTGCCGGAGTTTCATAACTTAATTATTTCACGCACTTTATCCAAGGCTTACGGATTAGCAGGGTTACGTATTGGTTTCGGTTTATGTCATCCAGACATTGCCGACATGATGAACCGCGTGCGCCAGCCATTTAATGTGAACAGCATTGCACAGGCCGCGGCGGTTGCTTCGCTGGCAGACGATGACTTTGTAGAACGCACCTACGCGCTCAATCAGGCGGGCATGGCGCAACTGAAACAGGGCTTTGATAAATTAGGTTTGGAGTACATTCCGTCCTATGCCAACTTTATCAGTGTTAAAGTGGGTGACGCGGCAAGCTATAACCAGAAACTGCTGCAAAAAGGCATTATCGTGCGTCCTGTTGCCAATTACGAAATGCCTGAGTATCTCAGGGTGAGTGTTGGTTTATTCTCTGAGAACGCTAAGTTCTTGTCTGCATTAGAAGAAATTGTGACAGAAGCCAGAAACAAGACGTAAAGCTGTGTGGCGGCTTATGGTATAAGCCGCCCGTCAGTCATGATTTTATGGTCTAGGCATCATGAATTTACTTAGTACTTATTCCGTATCTTCTCAGTGTTGCATCTTTCTTACAAAGCGCAGAATGCTTCTCACGTTACAGCGAATTAGTTGTAGCGGAAATCTAACTAATAATTAATTTTTTAAGGAGTTTTATTATGTGGACTAAACCAGCTGCTACAGAAATGCGTTTTGGCTTTGAAGTAACAATGTACGTAATGAACAAATAAT
>CAZUOQ010000046.1:0-4269 GCA_964622195.1 uncultured Methylotenera sp.
TCTAGATTTTTATTCATGGCAGCATTTTAACATTGGATGTTCATTAACAAATAGCCAAATATATATTGCAAATGATAATGATTCTTATGTAGAATTGCATTAATACCTTTTATTAATTATTCAAGATCAATGTTATGAAAAAAACTGGCGCTGTATTCAAGCCAAGCAAACTTGCGCTGGCAATCTCTTCTGCTCTCTTTTTAAACGTATCAGCCATGGCAACTGAAATTGAGTTGCCACGCATTGATGTAATCGGAGAAGGTGAACAGGCGATTGCCAAGCAACCTGGTTCTGTCGCTGTTATCAAGAAAGAAGAGCTCGAGCTTAAGCAACCCCTTTCTACGCAGGATGCGCTTAAAGCAGTGCCTGGGGTGGTGATTCGGGAAGAAGAGGGCTACGGTTTTATTCCTAATATTGGTATGCGTGGTTTGAACCCGAACCGCAGTCAAAAACTGCTGGTGCTGGAAGATGGAGTTCCGGTAGCGCCAGGTTTGTTTCTGGCTAATGAGTCCTATTACAGCCCAAGAATTGAGAGAATGGAAAGTATCGAGGTGCTGAAAGGCGCGGCAGGTTTGCGTTACGGCCCAACGACGATTGGCGGTGTAATTAATTATAAAACCAAAGCCCCGGAAGATGGCGTTAAGCTGACTGCGCGGACCGGTTCACATGGTTATCGCCTGCTAGGTTTGGACGCCGGTGCTGCGACTGAATCAGGTGATGCTGTTGGCGGTATCAGCGTCATTACTTCGCGTGGTGATGGTTTCCGTCATAACGACTTTGATTTGACCGACGTTGTATTAAAAGGCGGTATGCAGATTAATGATAATCAGTGGTTAAGTGCCAAATTTACTTACTACGATAATGAAGTAAATACATCGTATGTCGGATTAAGAAAAAATGAGTACAAAAATGACCCTGACAAAAATCCGGCAAAAAATGATTATTTCATTACTGATCGTAAATCCTTTGATATTAACCACGAATGGGATATCAACAGCAATGTGAAGCTCAATACTCTGGTGTACTGGAGTCAGTTAAATCGTGATTTCTGGAGACGAGATATCCAGTCAAAAAATGCTAACGGAACAACATTCAGAAATTGTGATGCAACTCTAACGCCAAGCCAATATTGCATGACTGGCCGCAATCGTGAATTTGAAATGATGGGTATAGATTCACGCATGTTTATCTCGCATAACAGCTTCGGTATTAAAAATGAAACAGAAATCGGTATCCGTTTGCATAGTGATCATTTAAGTAATAAAACTGTTCGCTCCAAAACTGATCCTGATGCGCGTTCAGGTATATTAACCGGTGATGTTACAGAACGTGCTGATGGCATCGCTTTGTATGCTCAGAACAGATTTGCGTTCACTGATAAAGTGGCAGTAACCCCTGGTTTGCGTGTGGAAAATTACGATCAGAAACTGAAAAATGAGTTAAACGGTATTAAAGGTAATACAAGTAACACAGAAGTAATGCCAGGTATTGGCGCAACGTGGCAAGTGGTGCCGCAGGCGCAGGTTTTTGCCGGCGCTTTTAAAGGGTTCTCACCAGCAATGACAGCGACTGCAATCAGCACTAATGGCGTGGATCAGAAACTGGATGCGGAACGCTCGACCAATTATGAAATCGGTGTGCGCGGTGCCATTAACCGCTTGGTTTATGAAGCGACGGTTTTCCACATGGATTTTGAAAACCAAATCGTGAACCAGAGCTTATCTGGTGGTGTGGATAAGGCCAATGGCGGTAAAACATTGAACCAGGGTTTGGAATTTGCATTAGGTTATGAAATTGGCTCTGGCTGGAAAGTCGATGGTAATGTCACCTATGTGCCAACAGCCGAGTTTAGAAACAGTGATCTGGGCCCTAAAGGCAACCGTCTGCCGTATGCGCCTGAATTTACCAGCAACGTGAATCTAGGCTACAAGTTAGGCAACTTCAGGACAAGTTTAGGTGCCTATTATGTTTCAAGTCAGTATGTCGATCCGGCAAACACCAAGATTGAAAGTGATGATGGCACCAAGGGTGAGATTTCAGGTTATACAACGTTTAACTTAAATATGTACTACGATGTTGATAAGCACCTTTCATTGTTCGGTTCAGTGCGAAACCTAGCTGATAGAAAATACATCACAAGTCGAAATCCGGATGGTATTTTCCCAGGCGCTGAGCGTAACTTCGAAGTGGGTGCTACTTATAAGTTCTAATGCAGGATTAAGCCGTAACTGGAATGTGCCGTAGTTTAGGGACGCTAGCCAGTTGCCAGTTAGAACATGCCCAACGCCACATTTCATTTAATGTGGCGTTTTTTATTGCTAAAGGCGGGCACTGTCCGAGAAATAGCAAAGCCTCATAAAGCAGCTGTGTAGCATTGTTGTCTGCGATTGGTCTAGCCAGCGTCTGTTTGCTGAGTTTTTCACCAGCTGAATTACTTGCAACTGGAATATGCGCGTATTGTGGATGTTGGTACCCTAGTTGTTTTTGCAGATAAATCTGGCGCGGGGTGGAATCGAGCAGGTCGGCACCGCGCACGATATGGGTGATGCCTTGTGCGGCATCATCGACTACTACGGCAAGTTGGTAGGCAAACAAGCCATCGGCACGCTTTAAAATAAAATCACCGATATCGGTATTCAGGTTTTGGCTGATGTTGCCCTGAATTGCATCGTTAAAACTGATACTGACATTATCTGTTTTAATGCGCCAGGCCATCGCAGCGTTGGGTTTGATTGGGTGCTGCAAGCAGGTTCCCGGGTAAATCACTCCTTCAATACCGATATCGGTACTGGAATCGGCGATTTCCTTTCGGGTGCAGGTGCAGGGATAAATGAGTTGCCTGGCTTTTAATATTTCGAGTGCTTCACTGTAAAAACTGTCGCGCTGGCTTTGATAGAGCACTGGCCCGTCCCACCCAAAGCCAAAGCTTTCCAGCTGGTGCAGAATCGTATCTGCCGCGCCTTTGACTGTGCGTGGCTTGTCCAGGTCTTCCATTCGCAGCAGCCATTTGCCATGGTTTTTTCTTGCATCGCAATAGCTGGCAACCGCTGCCACCAGCGAGCCAAAGTGCAGTGGGCCGGTAGGCGAGGGGGCAAAGCGACCGATATACATAGATCCGAGGATTAGTTTATCGGTTGCAAGTCGGGTTGCAAATACGGTGGAATATGCCATGAACTCAAATGATTACCTAGCAGCATCAGATGGCAATGCAGACGGTCATCACCGCTGGCGCTTACGTCAAATTCATAAGTACGCAATAGCTGCGCATGGCCTTTGCGATTGCGGCCTAGCCAGATGCGGCTGCAGACGACTGACTCATCCAGCAGTTGCAGGTTAAACCGGGAGGCGAGTTCCCTGCCCAATAGAATTGCTCTTTCGCGCTTGTCAAGGCTGTCAATCCAGAACCATGCCAGTGCAAGCAATATTACAATTAATGCTATTTCCATAAAAACCTTAGAGTGCCAACTATCGGCTTAATATTGTATTTGTTTAATTTTACCTAATTTAACTTTACTTGGTTGGCGGCATCTTACTGGTAAACACTTAAAAAGGTAAGCATGAAATTTACCAGAATTTTTTTTTGTAAAATCGTAAATTTATGTGTTGTATTTATAAAACCAGCACATGATTTTTCTATATAATAGGCTGTAATAAATATAAGCTCAGTCCTCAAAAAACTGATAATGCAATAAAATAAATTTCTATAATAAATTGCAAATGCAAACCAGTTACAAGTACAAACCAACTATCGGTTCAGGTAAGGCTTTCTGGTTTTCTAATCGAAATAATAATCAATGAACATGATCCGCGAAAAAGAAGCAATTAATGCTTATTTGAAATTGCTGCAGTCAAAAGGGGCAAGCAGTTCTCTGTTGCATAAGCGTGCTTTGTTTTTGGATAAACTAAGCGCCAGCCTCGGGGATTTAGCGCTAGATGGTGCTGAATATCGAGTTGCGATCGAAAACATTATGGAGTCAGTGCCTGCCGATAGCTGGCATGAGAATCTTACTGCTGCACGCGAGTTTTACCCGTTTTGGCTGAAAGATATCAAGGCGATTGCTGCACTCAATAAAAATCCCGGTTTTGAGGTGCCTCCTGTTGATTGGAAGCCTGACCTGGTGTCGCTGAAAATGCTCACCGATAGTCTGGAAACAGAAAAGTTTGATACCTCGGAAAATTGGCCGTTAAAAGCATATGCACAAGCATTGCGCCAAGAAGGATCAGAACAGGCGTTAGTGGATACCCGCGTCAAGCTGGCAAAAATTATTC
>CAZUOQ010000047.1:0-2922 GCA_964622195.1 uncultured Methylotenera sp.
GTTACGAATACATATTTGGTCATGGATAAGGTACTTTGAGATTGTTACAGACGGGAGAACATTTTACCGTAAAGCCCCCTCGCCCACAATGAACGCAACGGAGAATTTGTGCGGACAACTCGCCAATCTTTCCTGCCGGGCATACAATTCAGGCATGAGCACCTATGAATCCAATGCCCCATCCCTGTGGCAGCCGCTATTGCCAAAACCAGACGCAAGCAGCCATAAATATAGCCGCGGTTACGTATTGATATACGGTGGCTATCCTACGACTGGGGCAGCAAGGCTGGCCGCGTATGCAGCGGCGAGAACCGGTGCAGGGATCACAGCCATCGCCGTGCCTGAAATCGCTTTAGCCATTTACGCCAGCCAACTACTGAGTATCATGGCCAAGCCATACTTAACGACACCGCAATTAGAACTACTAATAAGAGATGAAAGAGTGGGCGCTTTTCTGATTGGCCCAGGCGCAGGTGTGTCAGAAGAAACCCGTCATAGCACCATCGCGATATTACGCACGGGAAAACCTGTGGTGATCGATGCAGATGCATTGACCGTATTTGCAAAACAAGCCGTGACTCTCAAGACCTCCATAGCTGCGCCCTGCATTCTGACGCCGCACGATGGCGAGTTTGAACGCCTGTTTGGTATCGCGCCCGGCAAGCAGCTTCATGAGCGTATCGAACAAACCTTGCGGGCAGCCACAGAAACGGGCGCAGTTGTGTTACTTAAAGGCGCGCAAACACTGATTGCTGCCCCCAATGGCCGTGTGATTGTCAATCAAGATGCGCCCGCCACCTTGGCAACTGCTGGCGCTGGGGATGTATTGGCCGGGATCATTACCAGCCTGCTTGCGCAAGGCCTACCTGCTCTGGAAGCGGCTGCTGCAGGCTGCTGGATTCATAGCGAAGCCGCCAGAATGTTCGGGATTGGACTGATTGCGGAGGATATTCCGGAATATATCCCGGCAGTGCTAGAGCAGTTGATGCCGTAAAGCCGCCTTATCGCTCGCGCGCCTTGT
Organism: uncultured Methylotenera sp.; assembly: GCA_964622195.1. GTDB lineage: Bacteria > Pseudomonadota > Gammaproteobacteria > Burkholderiales > Methylophilaceae > Methylotenera. The sequence continues at coordinate 1,022 of CAZUOQ010000047.1, forward strand.
TTTTGAGCAACTGGCTTTGCTCGCGCTTCCAGTCTTTTTCACGCTCAACGTCACGTTTATCATGCTGTTTTTTACCCTTGGCCAGGCCAATCTGCACCTTGATACGGCCGCGCATAAAATGCATATCGAGCGGTACGATTGTATAGCCAGAGCGCTCCACCTTACCAATCAGCTTGGCAATTTCTTCATTATGCAACAGTAACTTGCGAGTCCGAATGGCGTCGGGGCGAACATGGGTAGACGCGGAACCCAGAGGCGTGACGTGGCAGCCGATCAGGTAAATTTCGCCGCGCATGATCACCACATAGGCTTCTTTCAAGTTAATGCGGTTATCGCGAATGGCTTTGACTTCCCATCCTTCGAGCACAATACCGGCTTCGTATTTTTCTTCGATAAAGTAGTCAAAAAACGCTTTTTTGTTTTGCGCGATGGTCATAACGCTGGTGTGCAGGCTTAAATCACTTAAAATAGCATTTTAACTCAAAACCCCATTTCATTCCGGCACAACCTCAAAGCCTATGGCGCAAGTAGAAAAAACCGTTTTAGTCATGCATTCATGCGCAGCCATGTTTCAACTGGTGGACGCTGTTGAAGACTACCCCACCTTTTTGCCGTGGTGTGGCGGCAGTGACCTGATTGAGCGCACGGAAGAAATTACCCAGGCGACCATCCATATCCGCTATCACGGCTTGCAACAGCAATTTACGACCCGCAACCACAAGCAGTTTCCTAACCGCATGGATATCAGCCTGGTAGACGGCCCTTTCAAGCAACTAACCGGTCATTGGAACTTCACTGCTCTGCGTGAAGACGCCTGCAAAATTGAATTCAAACTGGAGTATGTGTTTGCCAACAGCCTGGTCGAACGCATCATTGCGCCGGTATTCAGCCATATTGCTAATACCTTTGTCGACAGTTTTGTAAAGCAGGCGGATAAACTGAACTTAAAGTAAACCATGCAGCAAGCCCAGACGGAAATGATCATGATAGAAGTGGCCTACGCCTTGCCACACAGGCAGAGCATCATCCCGTTTAAGGTCTTAAAAGGAACCACTGCACTGCAAGCCATTATGCAATCAGGGATCCTGCAAATCTATACAGATATTTCCGTAAACAAAATTACCTTAGGTATTTTTGGCAAGAAAGTCACCCACGATACAGTGGTGCAGCCAGGCGACCGTGTGGAAATTTACCGCGCCCTCCTGGCTAACCCAAAAGAAGCAAGACGGCAGCGCGCCGCTGCCAAAAATGGGAAGATTCACTCAAAATAATCTCAGGGATTGACGCTTTTTGCTTATTCGGGCGGACAATTTTCGTCAATTTCCTGCTGTGCCCGCGCCATGCCTTCCCTGATCTGATCATCGCTCAGATACTCTCTCTCACCATTCTCATTGACGTTTTGCATACGCCCGCCAACCGCATAATTACGGTAATTTCTGCGCGCTGCCGCACAGTTTTGTGATTTCAATCGTTCTTGCATCAGCTTCAATGCCTCAGCCTCAGGCGACTGATTCCCAGCCTCCCGATTTTCAACCGCGTTCTTATTCGCAGGCACTAAGGCCTCTTCAGGGTGGTAAGCATCTGAACGCGTTAGGGGAACATCATTCGGCACGGTCGCCGCCTTGATTTTTTGTGTGTTGGCACCACTCACTTTAGGAGGCACATCAGAATAATTCATCACCCCTTTTTCATCCCGCCATTTGTAAATTTCAGCACCTGCTGGCAGACAGAAACACAGCCCCCACACCACCATCAGTTTTAAAGTCATTTTCATCAAATTTATCCACACGCTCATTCAAAAAACACCATGCATAAACCATGCCAGACCACTCAACAGTGACAGGAGAAAATGCAAAACGCTTTGTCAAGGCAAAACGAAATCGGTATAATTATATTTTGGA
>CAZUOQ010000048.1:0-2742 GCA_964622195.1 uncultured Methylotenera sp.
GTGCGGGCAATATATCGTCACGTAGTGTTTCACCCGGATGGGGTGGATTATGCATTGGGTTCATAAGTTTTCTTTCAATGGTAATCTTGATAATCGACCAAAATCACATCTTCGCCTTCAAACGTAAAGGTCATTCTCCAATTGCCATTCACTACGATTGAAAAATGTTGAGAAAGCTCTCCTTCCAAAGAATGTAATCGCCAGCCGGGCACATTCATGTCGTCAGCGTTTTTCGCAACATTAAGGCGTAGCAGTTGCCGACTTAGTCTTTGAGCATGATGTGGTTGAATGCCCGCTTTACTGCCAGTCTCAAAGAACTGTTTTAAACCTTTGTGTTTAAATGATTTGATCATTTTTAATGAGTGTAGTGTGTAGCGTTACGCATGTCAATATCGTTAATTTCCATAATTAATTTAACATGTGATAAGGCTTTGTGGTGAAAGAATGATTAAACCAATTCCACAATGGCAACTCTCAAATATAATCCTCACTTAACTCTAAACACTCTCAGGTAAATCCATGCGAACCGAAAACGCTGTTGCACCAAAAACCATCTACCTTAAAGACTACACACCAGCATCTTACTTGGCGAAGCAGGTGAATTTGAGTTTTAACCTGTTGCCGGGAAAAACCATTGTCACGTCTGAAGTGAAGTATGTGAAAAATCCTGTGGGTGCTTCGCATGATTTGGTGCTGGATGGTGAAGATCAAACCATCGTTTCCGTTGCTTTAAATGGTAAGCCGTTTGATGGCTACACCGTGGCGGATGGACAAATGACCATCCTCAACCCTGGTGATGAATTTACGCTGACGATTGTCAGTGAAATCAACCCGGAGGCGAATACGGCGCTGGAGGGTTTGTATCAATCACAAGGCACGTATTGCACGCAGTGCGAGGCGGAAGGCTTTAGACGCATTACTTATTACCAGGATAGGCCGGATGTATTGAGCGTGTTTACTGTGCGCATTGAGGCGGATGCCAAGGCCTATCCGGTGATGTTGTCGAACGGCAATTTGCAGGATGAAGGGAGTTTGCCAGATGGCAGGCATTACCGTGTCTGGCATGATCCGTTCCCTAAGCCTTGCTACCTGTTTGCGCTGGTGGCGGGTAACTTAGAGCGCGTGGCGGATACGTTTACCACCATGACGGGCCGCAAGGTGGATTTGCATATTTATGTGCGGGCAGGAGACGAGAGCCAATGCAGTCATGCCATGGAGTCCCTGAAAAAGGCTATGAAGTGGGATGAAGAGGTGTATGGCCGCGAGTATCAGCTGGAGTTGTTCAATATTGTGGCGGTGAGCGACTTTAATATGGGCGCGATGGAAAACACCTCGCTCAATGTGTTTAACACTGCGCTGGTGCTGGCGCATCAGGAAACCGCGACCGATAGCGATTTTATGAGTGTGGAAGGCGTGATTGGGCACGAGTATTTCCACAACTGGACTGGTAACCGCGTGACCTGCCGTGATTGGTTCCAGCTCTCACTCAAAGAAGGGTTTACCGTGTTCCGCGACCAGGAGTTTAGCGCTGACTTGAACTCGCGCGCAGTATTGCGCATTGATGATGTGAACGGCCTGCGCCGCTTGCAGTTCCCCGAAGATGGCAGCCCGTTGGCGCACTCGGTGCAGCCTGACCAGTTTATCGAGATCAGCAACTTTTACACCAAGACCATTTATGACAAAGGTGCTGAGCTGATCCGCATGCAGCATACGTTGCTAGGCGCGGAGACTTTCCGCAAAGCCACTGATTTGTATTTTGAGCGCTATGACGGCCATGCTGTGACCTGCGATGATTTTGTGCAATGTATGGCTGATGCGTCTGGCCGTGACATGTCGCAGTTCTTCCGCTGGTATAAACAGGCGGGTACGCCCACGCTGCAAGTGAGCAGCCATTACGATGCCGCGCAGCAAAGTTATACGCTCACCTTCAAGCAATCTCAGCCGGATACCCCGGGACAAACTGGCAAGCAGCCGCTGCATATCCCTGTGGCTTTAGGGTTGCTGGACGCGAGCGGACAAGAGATTCTGCCCACCCGCGTGCTGGAAGTGACTGCGCGTGAGCAAACGTTCACTTTTAATGGCATCACCGCCAAGCCTGTGCCTTCCATTTTGCGTGGTTTCTCAGCCCCGGTGAAACTGGAGACGGATTTAAGTGACGATGATTTGCGTCTGTTGCAAGTGCATGACACCGACGGCTTTAACAAGTGGGAAGCGGGCCAGACCTTGGCGTTGCGGACCATACAGCGCGTGATGGAAAACCCGGCAGCGGACATTTCGCAGTTTGTGGCAGATGTGGGCACCTTGATTCAACAAGGCCTGACAGGCGCGGGCGATAAAGCCTTACTGGCGCGTGCGCTGAGTTTGCCGATGATAGGCGTGATTGGTCAGCATTTACCGGTGATTGACCCGGCTGCAATCGATGCCGCACGCACGGCTGTGCTTAAGCAAATTAAGAGTGCGCATAAAGACGCGCTGGCTGCGTTATACGACGCGAACGGCAACACAGGCAGCTTCTCTATCACGCCGGAAGCGATGGGCCGCAGAGCCTTGCAGCATGCAGTGCTGGAAATTCTCACTGTAACCAATGGCACCGGTTGCGCCGCGCGTGCAAAAGCGCATTACGATGCCGCGGATAATATGACAGACCGCGTGACTGCGCTGGCCTGCCTGGCGGATAGCAGCCAGCTGCAACGCGCAGAAGTCTTTGCTGATTTTTATACTCGCTTTGAAAAGTATCCGCTG
>CAZUOQ010000049.1:0-2288 GCA_964622195.1 uncultured Methylotenera sp.
CCAAAGGCTCTGCCAATACCCAGCAACAGAACTCCACCAATAAGCCATCCAAAGCTGGCAACATGGAGAAAAGCAAACGCTTTCATCAAAAACCGGATGAGGGTGGTACAGGTGTGAAACAGCCATAGCCATCCTTAAACACTCCCCACCCGGGGAGTGTTTGTTTCTGCTGGTAAATGAATAGATGAGGAGAATGGAAATGACGGATCACGACTTGAATATGTGTATGGAACTCTGTAAAAAATGTGGAGATGCTTGCGAAGCTTGTGCGATTGCCTGTGAAAAGGAAGCCAATCCTATGCTCAGGACTTGTATTGAACTCGATATGGACTGCGCGGATTTTTGCCGCTTAACCGCTTCATTTATTGCGCGCCGTAGCGACTTTACGGAGTTGGTCTGCCAGGATTGCGCAGAAATTTGCACCGCATGCGCCGCAGAGTGCGAACAGCATGGATTTGGGCATTGCACGGTGTGTGCACAAGCCTGCCGCCGATGTGCGGAAGAGTGTCTGAAAGTGGGCGCAGCCGCGTATGCTTAATGACGTCAAAAACAACGAGCAGCCTGCCTGATAACTCAGGAAACAGATTGTTTGTGCGAAATTCTCAACACAATAAATTCGGCTGGTCGTACCACGGCCAGCCCGATTTCAATGAGCATCAAACCTTGGTTCAAATCGTTTTCCGTCATGGTTTTCCCCAACCCAGTATGAACAAAAAATGCATGTTCGGGTTTGCTTCCTTGCAAGGCCCCTTGGCGCCAGAGTAAGGTTAAAAAATTTTCTATCATGCCTTGTGCACGTCGCCAGGTATTGGCGTCATTGAGTTCAAACGTGAACGGCTGCAAACCTTGCGTCACTGAAGCTTCTACCCAGCTACAAAAGCGTCTTGTGCTAATGTAGCGCCACTCATTATCGTTACCCGCCAGCGTTCTGGCCCCCCATATCAAGGTGCCTTTGCCGTCGAATGCACGGATCAGGTTGATGGATTTGCCGCTGTTTACATCAACATTGTAAGTATCCTGCTGTTGATCATTGAAGTGAAATACCGGTTGCCTGACCTGGTTTAGCGAGATATTGGCAGGCGCCTTCCAAACGCCTCTGGTGCTGTCTACCTGGGCAAATGCGCCCATCACCGCGCCACATGCTGGGAGGGTATTCAAGGCGCTGTTGGCGGCATCTATCCACTGCCTTGCCTGCGGGTGCTGGCTGTAAAGCTGCTGCATTAACTGTGCGCAGGAGGCGCTGTTCCCTTCAGCTGCCCGTATTTGCGTGATCAATGCACGCATGTTTTCATCCTGAGTCAGGCTTTCCGGGCTGACCGTTGCCCCTTCCTGCTTAAATGTCAGTTGGCCGAGGAAGAGGACGCCAGTTACATCGGCCACCAGCCAGGGACCGTAGGCGGCACCGTATTTCAGGTGCTCTGTTCCCAGGCGTTGCTTGAAGCGGTCCGCTTCAATCGCAAAGGCTGCTGCCTCTTTAGCATAGCCCAGATCAAATATGGCAAAGCGGTTTGGCAATTGGGCACACTGTGCCAGGGCCATTGCCTCCAGGGTATGTGCCTCATTGCACAGAACAAGATCAGGCATGGCGAGCAGTGTCGGATGAGGGGAGCTCGACAGGGCGTTCAATCCATCTTCCAGCCGCGCAGCTGAGACTTCCTCTGCATAATGACCGACAGAGACGATCAGACAGGGACCACCGCCATTGGCGAAAAACAGGCGCACACTGTCATACAGGTAAAAAGACCGGTCAACCGTCGCTTCAATCAGCTGTTGGTCGGCAGTGACCTTTAGGGTTACTGTCCGTGCGGGAGCGCCGCCAAATAATGTTTCGTATGCATTCAGGGAGGTGATGCGGGTGGGGGTGAGCGCAAGCGGGCTGCCATCTTGCTCGGCTTTTTCGGTGTAACCTATGAATACGGGTAACGCAGTTTCCAGTGTCGGGATGCTGGGAGGCAGGTTGCCAATCTCTTCAATATAAACGCCAGGTGTTTTGTAATCAGGCATGTCTGCTCTCCAGGTATTGCAACGTCATGCGCTGCTATAACAGCCAGGTTTCATTATAGGCTGTTTGCGAAGGGGAGAGCGAGGGGAGTAAGGGTAGGTTAAAGTAACACTGCCCATAGGAATCGTGGAGATTCCTATGGGCAAGCAGAGGCTAGGTCAAGCTTATTGTGCTACCACAATATCGTCTTTCACCGCCGTCACGCCTTTGACGTTTTTGGTCAACATCACGGCTTTATCTGCTTCAGCACGTGACTTGGCATGGCCTGTTAATTGCACCAGGCCAT
>CAZUOQ010000050.1:0-2143 GCA_964622195.1 uncultured Methylotenera sp.
GCCAGCAATTTATGTAAGCGCTGGGTATGTTGTGGCATGGCTACGCCATCGGCATCTAGCTCCACTGGTGCAGGCTGAGGTGCTTTGCGGGCGGTATCGCGTTGTTGTTTAAAAGGGCGTGCCATATCAGAACTCTACTTTGAATTGTGTAATTTTACCGCAGATGACTAAGATGCTTATGATTATTTGTTAAGGCTTACGCATGGGCATACTTTAATTGCAGCTGTACTTGCTGTTGCCCTTGATAATCGTTGATTTGCAATTGATATACCGCATGCACTTGCTCAGGTAATAGTTCTGCTTGATTAAAATAAATCGCTTCATAGCGCCATTGATCTTTTTGCAGTTGCAGCTTCAAATGCTTTTCGCCCAAAACACGCTGACTGATTACATGAAACTCGTCGTAAAACATGGGAGGTGGAAAGCCTTGCCCCCATACTTGTTTCTCTAACAACATAGCGGTTTCCAGCGTCATGTCATCTGTCGTCAACGCTCCATCGGTTTCAATCGCTTCTTGCAAATCGTCCGCAGTAATATAACTGCGCACCGCCGTTTCAAACGCCTGCTGAAATAACGAAAAATCAGCTTCACGGATGGTTAAGCCAGCCGCCATGGCATGACCGCCAAATTTAATAATCAGGCTCGGATGCTGCTTGGTCACATAATCCAGCGCATCGCGCAAATGCAAACCTGGAATGGATCGGCCAGAGCCTTTTAACAAACCGTCGCCCGCAGACGCAAACGCAATCACCGGGCGATGATATTGTTCTTTGATGCGCGAGGCCAAAATACCAATCACGCCTTGATGCCACTCTGGTTGATAGATGCTGAGCGTAAATGCATCGGTCACAGTCACCTCTGCTAAATCAGCTAATGCCTCTTGCTGCATCTCTGCTTCAATTTGACGACGCTCTACGTTGAGCGCTTGCAGTTGCTGCGCGTAAGGCATGGCTTCTTGTGTGTTATTGGCCAACAAGCAGCGAATGCCCAAAGTCATGTCGTCCAAACGTCCAGCAGCATTTAAACGCGGCCCCACATAAAACCCTAAATCTTGGGCGGTGACTTTACGGCTATCGCGCCCGGCACATTGCAAAATGGCACGTATGCCCGCGCAGCAAGCACCTGCACGGATACGCCGTAAACCTTGCTCGACCAAAATACGGTTGTTGTCGTCCAGTTTCACCAAATCAGCCACGGTGCCTAACGCCACCAAATCCAATAGCTCTGCCAAGGGGTAAGGCTGGGCGGCATCCATACGTCCTTGCGCAATCAACTCAGCACGCAACGCCATTAATACATAAAATATCACGCCCACACCTGCCAAGTGCTTGCTGGGGAAAGTACATCCACGTTGATTGGGATTGACGATACAACTGGCTTGTGGCGTGGCGTCGGCAGGCAAATGATGGTCGGTAATCAACACTTTTATGCCTAGTGCGTTGGCTTCTGCTACCCCATCAATACTGGCAATGCCGTTATCCACCGTCAAAATCGCATGCGGTTTGGATTGATACGCTAACCGCACGATTTCCGGTGTTAAGCCATAGCCATATTCAAATCGGTTCGGCACCAAAAAATCCACCTGCGCACCCATTGCCCGTAGGCCTTTAACTGCAACAGCTGTGGCAGTAGCACCGTCGGCATCGTAATCGCCTACCACAAGTATCTTATGTTGCTGCGCAATTAAATCCGCTAAAAGTTTAGCCATCGCTGTGTTTTGAGTTAAAAGATCTGGTGGGATCAAATGCTTCAATGCGCTCTCGATTGATACCAGCGATTGCACTCCCCTCGCAGCCAATAATTTGGCCAGCAATGGGTGTACTCCTGCGTCAAGCAATGTCTGCACATGCTGTGTCGAATAATGGCGTGTTTTAATAATTTTGGTCATGCGTTGTTTCGTGTGTTAGCTGCGTGAAAGTGCTTTAAGAATTGACTCGAAAGAATTAGGTTTTCGCCAGAATCTCCAACAGTCTAACGGTGTAAGCGATACTTGCAGTGTACGGTTGACTACCGGGAAATGAGCCGTCATCTGTTGGATCTTTCTGGATTTCACAGCTTGATATACGTCATCCCAAAGCGTGTTATCCGCTTGATCCATCAGCATAATTGCATGCTTAGCGCCTGCCTTGGCCGCTGTTGATAC
>CAZUOQ010000051.1:0-1571 GCA_964622195.1 uncultured Methylotenera sp.
CTGGATCACCGGCCTCACCGCGCACGATAACATTCACCAAGAGATTGAGCAGTTTGTGGCGCAGTTTGCTTAAAAATTTTGACTCATCAGGCGATGAAAACCATCCTTATCAAAATATTAGTACCCTCTTTTATGCTCGGCAGCAGCCTTGCCTTTGCTGCCAATGACTTAAGCTTTATTACCGAAGGCAAGTCATACAACGAGGTCAAGCAAACGCTGATTGATCAAGGTTGGGCGCCAATCAAAAACACCAAGATTGATCGGGCTAGTCTATACGCACAAGAAATCTACAACATGGGCATGACAGAGGTCACCGATTGTATCTCGATGGAAATTGACGGCTGCACATTCAAGTATCAAAAAGACAAGCAGAGATTGGAAATCAAAACTATTATCAGGCAGTTAAGTGTGGAGTCTTTCCGTGTTTATAGGAAAAATGCGCGTTGAATGTAGAAGGCAATTGTTTTTATGTAGGGCGCACCCGCTCACGGCGCGCCGTATATGAAATGAACCATGCGGTGGTCTGTAAGCGAGACCGCCCTACCGCGTTGGCATAAAATCATCGCTCACCGTCAAGTTAGCATTAAAAAAGCTATCCCAGGTTTCAGCAATCGGCGTGATAATGCGCTCGTTACCAAGTGCACGCACGTTCACCAGTTTCACATCCTCTGGCAAGCGCATTTCAGCAGGCAGGCGTACAGCTTGCGTGCGATTATTAATAAACACAGTGCTTATAGCCATCGTTCATCCCTCTCGTCAAAACGCATGTAGCATTAGCGTATAGCAAGAAAAATATAGTTGCAAACCTGCTTGGGAGCCGCATGAAAGAATAGCGACCTGATCACGTCGCATGCGTCTTTATGGTAATAAAAACGCGGAGATGTGGCTTGGCTTACAAGAATGTGAGACCTGCTTAATTCAAAGCGCATTAAACTGTGCGGCAGTCAAAATAGAGATGCCTTGAAAAGGATGCAACACCAGCAAATCGGCATCACCACTAATAATGATGGACGCACCACCATTCACGGCGACTTCTAGAAATTGATTGTCTTTCGGATCACGGCAGGCATTCACAGGGTAGACAATATGCACACGTTCATACATGCGGCTAAACAGTCTAAAAAAAGCCTGCCTATCCTCCAGTGAAATATAGCGGTCAAACTTTGGGCGAGATAATACGTCCGCCAGTTCATTGAGCGTAGATTCAGACACCAGCAATACGCCTCGCTCAAAAGCTTTACGCACGGCAATTGATGAAACGCTGTTCGGTAACAGCAAATAACTGATCAGAGTATTGGTGTCACAGACGATCCGTAACGCCTCACTCATTGGTCAGCAACTCGGCTAATTTGTCCTCGGTTAAGCCGTTTGCTTCCGCCTGCTGCCCCACTCGGTCACAAAACGATTGAAACTCAGCCAGATTCAACCCGCGCAAGCGTTGATATTCAGCGGGCGAAAGCACAATCGCCACATCGCGATTTTGGCGACGAATCGTCACTGGCTCACGTTGTGCCGTATCAATTAAAGCCGCCATATTTTGTTTAGCATCTGTTGCAGAAACATATTGCATA
>CAZUOQ010000052.1:0-1550 GCA_964622195.1 uncultured Methylotenera sp.
GGGCGCAGGTCGGGCACGGTGAAGTTGCCGTTGGCGTCGGTCGTGACGGTGCGGTGACAGAGGCACAGTGTGAAGAAAACTTTAGAGACGAGTGAACAGTTACCCCATATTTCTTCTAATAAGCGCCACTACGCTTATTTTTTCTGAACTTTGGAGACACGGCGCATATTTAAGGTTAACTGGGCCCATTAAATTTGTTTAATTTCTTTCTTTCATTAATTCACTTTTGCTGATTGACATGTACATCAATGAAACCATTGTAGTGTTTTTATTAGGTATATCACAATGTTGTACTGTTACTGTACCTACGGTATTATATTTTGAGTTCATAGGCCTAATTTAATCAGAGTCAATGAAGTCCTCGGCTATCGGCTCGTCCACTTCATTGTTGTCGCCATCGTCGTCCGATGCGCTGTCAGCATTTTCATAAGGGCCGTCATCGCCGCCGCCGTTTGCCTTCCACTGCGCCAGTGCAGTTCTCGCTTCCGTTGCTTCTCCTCCTTCCTTGGTGCAATGTATGAGGTTAACATCATCAGTCGTAATTCCGCAGGCTTCAAATGAGCGTTGTATCACCTCAGGTGTTACAGTGGCCCAAGCCTGTTTAACCCACGAAACGATGAGGTCTCGGGGAGGGGCTCTCAAGTTTCCAGCAGCCGTACGCTCGTGATCACCTTCTGCCATCCATGCATCATACAGCTGGCGGTAAGCATGCTTAAAAGGCCCATTCCATGAAACGTCGGCTGGCTGGAGAACTTTAGTGCAACCATCAGGTATTGCTGCCATTATCGTGCGCTTGGCTGCTAGTGATAATTTAGCTGCGTTGCTGACATGACATCGAAAAGTGTCCCAGGCTAACATTCGTTGATTAAATGCCAGCGTTCCCCAAACTTTCTCTATCCATAGATTTGTCATATCCTCATTCATCCATCCGTTTGCACTTAAAGCGATAACTGCACCTGTCACATTCTTCAACTCATTCGGCATTCTTTTGCCTTTAAAAACGATCATTGGCTGCAACTTTCTGCCGTCCGCCATGGCAGCTAAGCACACAGTAACTCGGTTCTTTTCGTGTCCGGTCGTTTTGAGGGGCACGGATTTGGCACCAACCAGATCTACAGTTGTACTGCTGGGCATATCCATCCATACCGCCGTCTCATCCATATTACCAATGGCGCTTAGCTGCAAACCGTATTTTGCGCGTTGTTTGGAGCAAAATTTTACGAAGTTGATTATTTTGAGCGAAAGGTCGGCTGGCAGCTGCTGGCCTACAGTTGTGCTACGCCGCAGTGAAAATCCCCACTTGATCAGATATTTATCAATCCAGCCATTGCTTGCTTTAAATGTTGGTTCATTGATTCGAAGCGCCAATGCTTTTTTTGCGATCATGGAGCGAGAAACAGGTAAATGTTGCTCTCTTTGTTCGATTATCCATGCAGCAAGCTCTTGTTCGAATTCTGGATGCTGAGCCTTGCGATTGCCACCTTGACCACGAAAATTTTTTTTGCTCGGCAGTACTAACAGTAGACGCCAGTTGTTTCAGTTGATCTTTT